>CAZIDP010000032.1:0-52704 GCA_964537975.1 uncultured Nitrospirales bacterium
TGCCCTTTAAATGCAGGACGTTAACGCACCAGCTATCTCAATTGCATTATCTGGGTTAAAATCTATTCATCGCCTTCATCTTCATTTGTGGCAAGGGCATCAGCAGGCTCAATGTAATCTGCGGGTTCCCGGCGACTCCAGAAAGTTGCCAGGGCAGAACCGCTTATGTTGTGCCACACACTGAACAGGCTGCATGGCAAAGCGGATAGAGAGGTGAAATGTGTTGCGGCCAAAGTCATACCCAATCCGCTGTTTTGCATGCCAACCTCGACAGCAACGGTACGACAGGCGGTTTCGGGTAAACGGAAAAGTTTTGCAAGTGAATACCCGAATGCCAGGCCAAAAGCATTGTGCAGAATCACCAGTAATGCGGCAATTCCAAATGCAGCTTGGATATCGTCTTTACTCAGTGCGATGATTGCAGCGCATAGTATGACGATAGTTGTCACTGAAATAGCAGGGAAAATTTCCAGGAAAGTGCGGGTGCTGTCTCCCAGGCAATAGCGAATTGTAATGCCCAACAGCACCGGTGCGAGTACTATCTTCACTACACTGATAAACAGCTTCCAAGCATCTACTGGCAGAAAATGACCTCCATAAAACTGGATTAGAACAGGTGTCAGCACTACTGCCAGAATGGTGGAAATCGCTGTCATGGTTACGGAAAGGGCAACATCGGCTTTGCTCAGATAGGCGATAACATTTGAGGCGAGACCGCCCGGGCAACAACCCAAAATAATGAATCCCATTGCCAGTTCGTTGTCCAGTCGAAATATATTCACCAACGCTACTGCAATTAACGGCATAATCAGGAATTGCCCAAATATGCCACAAATGACCGCCCGCGGCATACGCATCACCCGTGTAAAATCAGCAGGTATGAGGGTCATACCCATACCAAACATAATCATTCCCAATCCGGGCTCAATATACGGTTTGATCCAGGTAAAAACTGACGGATAGAAATAGGCAAAAACCGAGACCACAGTCACCCACACCACAAACAAGGAGGTAAATACCTTGACCACACTGCGTATTGTTTCCATCTTGTCACCCCGACTGTAGCAGCCCAAACATAGGAATCCTGTGAATTTCGACCATTATAGTGGTGAAAAATACGAAATACAAATTGCGTTTTTACTATACAGAGACATGGTTTAAGCAAGAGGAGTGTTGGCTATTTATAGCGTTCTTAAATGAATTCATCTGTTTCAGGCACTATGCATGTATAATGGTAATGGCTTCATATAATGTTGTTAATGATTATTATTTTTCCGGAGAAATTAATTGATCATACGGTACAAAAATAAATTGGCCTGGTATCAGGAAAATAAAGCAGTCTGTTGTATCTTATTTATGGTTTTCGTTACGCTCTTCTTCTCATTCTCAATAGCCAATGCCTCTGCTTTGCTGCTGGATATCTCCGAAGAACAATCGCTCACTGTAAAATCTACTGATTTTTCTTTTGAACCTTTACGCCCTGCCATGCGCTATCGGGTAGTTGAACCAAACCCAACCTTGGGTGATGTCTCAGGATTGACCAAGGACACAGCCATACGCTTGAATTTGTTCGAAGATGTGCAGATCGATGCCTGGGTTGAGTCCGTTGGCACAAACGTTATGGGCACAACAACGGTTCGTGCATCGCTTGATGGATTCCCCCTTGGGTTTTTAGTGGCAACAACCAGTTCTGACACCATGAAAGTTACTATTGATATTCCTGAGTTAAATCAACACTACCTGATTCTTCTCGATCATAAAATACAAATGTATCAATTACTGGAGCTTGATATGGAAGCTCTGGATTATATCGGTACCTGTAAGCAGGAGCAGTTGACGCTCGACTTGCCTTATGCTGTATCTTCTGCCAAGTCAGGCACAGCGAGTTCCTTCCAGATTCATGAAACGGTGACTGAAGATGATCCGGCAGTGGTTGGTGTGATGGTAGTATATACACCGGCTGCGCGAAGTTGGGCTGGAGATGCGGCGGGGCAGTCAACCAACATCAACAATACCATAGCCCAGGCGATGTCACGTGCCAATCTGACTGCTATTAACAGCGAGGTTGGTCTGACTTTTGAACTTGTACACAGCTCTGAAGTGGACTATGTGGAAAGCGGCGATTCGTTGACCGATTTGGACCGACTTTCCTTTCGTGAAGGGTTTGATCCCTTTGGTTATGAAGACGGACCACCCTGGTATATGGACGAGATACATGAATGGCGTGATGCGTACTGTGCCGATTTGGTGGTTTTTCTAACGCGTGTTAGTGATGTAGGCGGTGTGGCCTGGTTGCTCACAAATGAAGATGGTTTACCGGAACTTGGATTCTCAATTACACGGGTGCAGCAAGCAGGTACGTCTTTTACCATGACCCATGAAATGGCACACAACATGGGTTCACACCACCATAAAGAACAAAACAGCCAGCCCGGTCCTGGATTGTTTCCTTATTCCGCTGGATGGCGCTGGGTGGGTAGTGATGGAGGTCGGTATGCCTCGGTAATGACGTACGAGAGTGGAGGATTTTTCGCCGATGGCCTGTCACACAACCGGGTAGCATATTTTTCTAATCCCCAGGTGCAACATTTTAATGCACCCACCGGGCATGTGGTCGACGGTGACAATGCACGAACGCTTCGTGAAATAAAGCATGTGGTAGCATCCTATCGTGCAGGGTGTGAATCATCGTTTGAGACGATAGTGCCCGATCTCATTGACTTGCCGCAATCAGAAGCAGAAATCCTTCTTGCCGATGCCGGCTTACTCTTGGGTTCCGTATCCTTGATCTTTGATGACATCATCATTGCAGGTAATGTTGTAGCTTCAAGTCCCCAGGCAGGTCTTGCCGTGATATCTGGCACACAGGTCGATTTGATGGTATCTAAAGGCATGGAACCAGCAATCGAAGAGCCAGACCTGAGTATTACCAGCAATATTCCTGCTGACTTGATCCAGGTAAATGACATCTTGGAATTACGCGCCGGTGATGGAGGTACAGATTATGCCTGGCTCAAAGACGGTATGCTGATAGTTGCTGATGTACGAATTACGGGTGTTGACACACGCGTTTTACTCATTAATGAAGTTTCAGTAGATGATATTGGTATTTACACCTGTCAATTCAGTTTTATCGGGAGCTTTGTGGAGTCAGAGCCATTTGTAATTGCAGAAATACTGGGAGTGCAATTCTTACCTGCCAGTAGCTGGTTGGGGTTATTTATCCTGACAACATTATCCACCGGTTTAGGCATCTGGCACCGTTATAAACAGTAAATTAACATAAGAATTATGCGCAGGCTGAATAGCGTATTTTATTCGTCGCCAGTTATGTGTTCTTTTTCTGCTTCCAATTCACCTTCTAACAGAATCGGACGTACAATTTCTGTCCAAAGCTTATATCCATTTTCATTGAGATGCAGGTTATCAGCTAAGAACAGGTCGGGATCAGGTTCATTGTCTTCATTCAGCATAGGCCCGGCGATGTCTATGTATATCAACCGATCGTCTTCAACACATGCTTCAGCCAGTAATTTGTTTGCTTCTTTCATTTGTGGCCAGATAGCCCATCGGCTGATACTTGGCTTGATTGCAAGTACATAGATACGCGTATCAGGTAAGGTTGTATGAACCTTATTGACAAATGCCTTAAATGTTTCTAAATATACATCCAGTGGTATCTGCACCGCCATATCATTGTCGCCTTCATACAGCAAAATTGCACGCGGCCGATAGGGGAGCACGATACGATCAGCATAATGGAGCGCATCATACATGGTACTGCCTCCGAAACCTCTGGGTATGATTGTCAGCGGCGCCAAGTCTTCTTGGATAGTGCCATGCCAACCACGCATACTGGAACTTCCGAAGCCCACTATTGCACCTTGTGGAGGTTGCGTTGCCTGGTCTACAGCTTCAAAAGCAAGTATATCCTCTTCAAAACGTTCTGGGTTCGGATATTGAGGTGTCATTACTGATTCTGCCCAAGGGCTTGCTATAAAGCCAAATAATGTCAGAAATATCGAGCAACCTAAAACTCCAAGCATTCTGTTTTTCTTCATTAGAAATATCCTTTCTACACATCTGCCGTTGGACACACAACAGTCCTCCCAATACGCATAAACCCCTGCAAATCATGGACTTACAGGGGCTCATTTATATATATTATGGTGCCCGAGGCGAGAATCGAACTCGCACCCCCTTATCGGGGACTAGATCCTTAGTCTAGCGTGTCTGCCAATTCCACCACCCGGGCACAGCGGGGCGTAGTGTACACAATAAGCCAACTTTAATGCAAGGAAAACTGCATAAGCACCGGATAATAAACCAAAAATTTTGCTTGAATACAACTACTTATAAAGTTTTAATTCATGACCTCAATCCATAGAACTTGACAACTTGCAAATGATTGATACGATCTGGTAACATTTCAGCTTCTCACAGGTAAACTGTGAAGATAAACTTGCCACATTTTATCAACAATTCTTAAATGGGGATGTAGCTCAGTTGGGAGAGCGCATGACTGGCAGTCATGAGGTCAGGGGTTCGATCCCCCTCATCTCCACCATTTGTAACTCATTGAATCCCAAGTACTTACGGGATTACCTGTATTGTCACACAGTGCAATCAAATTAACCCATTTTCGGGTATGATACCCCGAAATGTGTAAGGATACGCATTTTAATGACGAATACAAACCCAAAATCATGCTTAGATAAAACAAAAAAGAGCATTAGACTAACTCGCAAGTCACACTAAACAGACACCCGTAACGAGTCGGTTCCTCCCCTCAAATGTCATAAATGTTCTGATACAGCCTATGTTCACATCAATGGTGAGCGTGAGCCTATCTTCCGCAGATATCGGCAACGGCGTAAACGAGACTGACCTTCTGTACCGCGTTCCGCGATGATTACCGGTATCGAACTTGCTGCACATCGTCCGGGGGTTCACCACAAAGACACAGAGAACACGGAGATATTTTCTCTGAATCCTTTGTGAACTATGCGCTGCTGTGGTTGTTCAATATCCGTTAACCATCCTTTTTTTGATACCGTGTTTCAATACAGGCATATTAAAATTGATCAACAACAACTTACAGGCTATCCATTTTGATAAGCCAGAGGCATTCATAATATGTTTCATTGTATGCTTCTACACTTGTGTGTATTGACATGTTTACGTATTAAGCCGCTGATTCTCTATATTGTTAGGGAAAGTACACCGGTACAGCCCATTTACCGACAGTGACGGTTTCACCTTCGACTGCATCTTTTTGATACAGCGTGCAAAAATTCGCTGCTGAATCTGGGTTGAACAATGGCACTTCTGGCAAGGCTACTTTCTGGAAGCCTTGCTCCATCAATTGTTGCGACTGGCTATCCCGGTTTCGATCTGGTTCTGGAGTAAGTAAATAGACGGTTCCCGCACGCGCGGCTTGGATGTTTTTTTCGCCGTCGATAGGCACACGCAGCATCCATGTCCCGTCCAGTGCATCCGGAATATTCGCAGCAAGGTATTCGCGATCTGTGAAGAGCTTTGCTCCCGTAATCAGCGCTGTACTTTCAAAGCCTCCCGCTGCCCAGACACCAGGTGTTTCTTTTCGCAGCACTTCGCCATCCGCGTGGTCTTTGGGAGTTGGCGGTGCAGGTTGCTGTCCACCAGAACCCTGACTGACCAATTGACGGAACCGCACGGCATCCGTTACCGCCTCCCCCGCCAAAGCATCCGCTTCGAGGAACGTGGTAAACAGAATCTGCCGGGCGCCGGTCCGATCAAAGTCATAGGTGATATAGATGGTTCCTTCTTCAGACTGCTGCCCGTCAGGATAGGAAATACCGCTGCGCTCATCCAGCAACAATCCACCTTCCCAGCTTTGTCCGTCATCGTGAGATACAAAAGCTGTCAGATGGCTGCGCCCGGTTCGCTCTTCCATTGGCCCGTGCTTGACCAGCAGCAGATTTCCGGATTGCAGTCGGGTGATAAAAAAGCGTGCTGAGGGATGCGGGATGTCGGACGGCGTTACCTCCGGCCAAGTTAAGCCACCGTCGGTGGAAATACTTTCCCCAATACCATAGCGCGTACGTATCAACACCCAAAGCGCACCATCCTTGCGTTCGATGAACATATGTTCATCGTAAGTCCGCTGTTCGACTGGAACCCGCGCTGCCCCACGTAAAGTAAACGTTTCGCCATGATCAGTCGAAATCCAGGCCCTGGCTGTAGCGGCATCCGGTGTCTCAAGACGGCGGCCCTCCCAGTCGGAGACAGGGAACACCCAGGTGCCGTCATTCAGTACCGTCGGCTTACACATCATCACTCCCGGTGCTATGATGCGTGGTTCACTCCAGGCAGCGCTCGACGACTCTGGTTCGTCAGTAACCATCACCCAGGTCTGGGCATCAATGCCATGCTCTGCAGCCTGTGCCCAGATCAGCCAAAGCCGTCCAAGCGGATCCGTCCATATCTCTGGGTCAAATGCCCGGATTGGCCCCGGGCCATCCGGATCGACGACCAGCACTTCCTCCCACGTTTCGCCATCATCACCACTGGTGGCCAGAACCACATAATTATGTACATCTTCACCGGGGGTAGGGCCGGCGTACCACGTCACCCAAAGCCGTCCTTCCGGCGATACAGCCAAGCTCGACACCATGGTCAGTGCGCGGTTGGTGACCGCCCGTTCCCCGACCGCTGGGCCGATGTACGCTGGCGGGTCCGACGGCGTGCGGCCCTCTTCCTGCGCATGCATCGTAGGCGTGGCTACCAAGAGAAAGATCATCATCCATAAATAATTACACACAGGATTACTCCTTACGGTTGAGTCTTTTAGAGCGTACCAATCATGTCATTTTATCGCATGCTTTTCGATGTACTTAATAAACTCAATAAATGTAACTTGAGAATCAATTAGCCAATCGATGAGATCATCCGTAAATTTTATGCCGTACCTATCGTCAATACGCATCATTATTTCCCATTCATTCAGATCGCCATAACGCAGCACCATCATTAATTCAATCGGATCTTCTGGGTGAAATTGCGATTTTGCTGGAAACGCGCGTTCAATTACGATTTGTTCTATTTCTTTGCGGATAGCTTTGTTGTAAGTGTATTTTTCCCATGCCTCTTCAGGAACAGGACCTCTTTCAACGGCCTGGTTGACCAGCCGCAGTTCATTGTTGCATTGCCTCCAATAACCTATTCCATCTCCAAGAATGGGAATATTGCAAAACCAGGTATTGGGGTCTTGCATATTTTCAGGATCGTGCAGCAAAGGGAATTCGCACATTTCATGGCACCCCATAATGTGTACAGGCTTGTCTCACAACACTTCTTTGACTGCGTAGAATAGCTTTTTGCCTTAGGAGGCAGGGCAGTTACTTTTTTCGCCTTTCAGATGACAGTTTTCAGTCATGCCCAATTCTTTTTCAGCAGTACAAAGCTCAATTCCACCAGCTAAGCATTATACTACGTCGTAAAAAATAGTAAATTCAACTGCAGATTATTTTGGCTTATATATTTTTTGACGTACCTCCCTTATACACTGACATAGTAGTACACAATCCCTACTTTCATCCTCAAGTTGCACTGGGTACCGCCTGGAATCATCGGCTCGGCAGCACTTGGCGGGGCAAACACGCCGATTGATTCTATAAGCGCTTCGGTTCACGGTTTCCGATCATCCGATAGCGCTGAACGTTCAGTATTTCCAAGTGTGACGCTGCGCCAATGCCGGAGGAAACCGTAGCACAACGACAGCAAGGCCAGGGCAAAGATAATGGCCGCGATGGGCTGTGTCACAAAAATGGTGTAACTGCCCTCGGACAGGATAAGGGAACGACGCAGATTTTCCTCGACCATCGGGCCCAAGATAAGCGCCAACAGCAACGGGGCAACCGGATAATTGTTTTTCTCCAGCAAATAACCAATGATACCGAAAGTAATGGCTACCCAGACATCAGCAATATTGTTTCGCAGGGCAAAAGCGCCGAGAAGCGAGAGGATAGTGATCGAGGCCAGGAGAAATTTGCGGTCGAAGGCGACCACCCGCACAAGAAATCGGGTACCCAGTATAGCCACCAGGAAGACGAGAATGTGTGCGGCGAAAACAGCCATCAGAATCGAGTAGGCCAGGCCCCCATGTTGCTCGAATAAGAGTGGGCCAGGTTGCACGCCGTGCAGGATAAAGGCGCCGATCATTACTGCAGTAACGGAATCGCCGGGTATGCCCAGCGATAACAGCGGTACCATGGAGCCGGAAATGGAAGCAGTCTTTGCTGCTTCGGGAGCGGCAATGCCCTTGACTTCACCTTCACCAAAATGATCGCCCGCTTTGGCGCGCTGACGTGCCACGCTGTATGCTATGAATGCGGCGATATCGCTTCCCGCGCCTGGCGTACTTCCCACAGCTGTGCCCATCAGCCCGGAGCGCACGCCGGTCCAGCCACAACGGCGCACATCCTTTCCGCTAGGCCAATTGTAACGACCTACCTTGCCCTGCACTGAGTTTCCGCGGCTCTCAAATGCACGGAAAACCTCCGCCAACGCGAAGAGCCCGATCAAGGCAGGGATAAAAGGTATCCCCTCCAGCAAACTGACGCTGCCAAAGAGATAGCGAGGATAGCCTGTTATCGGGTCAATACCCACCGTTGCGATTAATAATCCAAACATTCCCACCGCACTACTTTTAAGCAGGGATTGACCGGAAACGGAGATAATCATCGATAGCCCGAACAGGGCCAGGGCGCAGTATTCGGGCGGCCCGAAGTTGAGGGCAAACCCGGCTAACTGAGGCGCCAGAAACATCAGTATACCGGTGCCGATTAATCCACCGACCATGGAAAAAAAAGCAGCAACGGCCAAAGCGCGTCCCGACTCGCCCTTTTGCGTCAATACAAATCCATCCATCACCGTAGCCGCTGATGCCGGTGTGCCCGGCGTGCGAAACAATATCGCAGGAACAGAACCGCCATATATGGCCCCGCAATACACCCCAATCAACATCGCCAGCGCTGGCATCAATGACAAGTCGAAGGTGAAGGGTACCAGCAGTGCTACCGCCAGAGTAGCCGAGAGTCCCGGCATGGCACCCACGACCACACCAGCCAATACGCCAACGCAAAGAAAGGTGATGACCCAGGGGTCCCCCAGCAGGGTAAGTGATTCTAGCAACGTAGATGAATCCATGTATACGGCAATTTCCGTTTCGTAGTTGGTTTCAGCCAAGCCATCCTTTCGGCAGGGGAACTTGCATCAAATAATCAAAGATGAACAGTAATATATAGCTTACGGCAATGGCAAAAGCCCAGGCGCGTATACCGCCCGCATGTCCGAACACCCTTAAACTTCCATACAGAAACAGGGTATTCGTACTGATGAAACCCATCAAGGGCATGATCAAGGCATAAGCGCATAGCATCAGGATTAGTACTGGTAAAGCGGCCCAATGACTGTAAGTGACCCGTGTTTCAGAGGCCTCGGACACCTTGGCATTTGTCGACACGACAGATACCCCCTCACGCCAGGTTTGCACGGCCAGTACCATTCCGATGATACCCAGAGAAACAGCGAAAAGCAATGGCGCCAGCGCTGGACCCGGAATCCCACCTGCAGCAGAAGGAAATCCACTTGCCTGAATTAGCGCTACAAAAGCACTGCCAGTAAATAATGCCGTAGGGAAATATCGCGTGACTACGCGGACAGTGGTGTCAAATAGCATGCTCATTACTTTAGCTCCAGTCGGTCCATCAGTGCGTTGACTTGTTCGGATTGATCCCGCACCGACTGTTGAAATGCCTCAGCGTCGGCAAAGGCCAGGTTTAACCCCCCCCGATGCGCAAACGCACGAAACTCCTCTGAATGCATCGCTGCCAGAAACGCTTCTGTTAAACGTTCTCGTATCTCTGGTGGAATACCCAGTGGAACTGCCAACCCCCGCCAGGTGCCCATCACTACATCGTAGCCGAACTCGCGGAATGTTGGAAAGTCCGGAAACAGCTTCAGACGCTCCTCGCTCATTACTGCAAGTACCTTGAGGTTGCCCGCTTCCACTTGCACCTGCATCTCACCCGGCCCCACAACGACCGCATCGACATGCCCACCCACCAGTGCGGTAATAGCGGGTGACGCGCCATTGAAAGGGATGTGGCTCACCGGTAAATCCAGCACCTCACCCATGCGGGCAGAAGCGAGATGAAATGAAGAACCCGGCCCCGAGTTGGCGATTTGCACCGATCCACGGTTGCGCGTCCAGGCAATAAACTCCTCCAACGTATCCGCTGGAAAATCTGCCTGTACGGCAAGAGCACCGGGATCCATGTTGACCCGCATCAATAAGTCAAAATTTTCGTAGGTAAAGGGCACCAGTCCTTGTAGGGGCAATGAAACCAGTTCAAACGTAACGGCTGTAACTGTGTAGCCGTCCGGAGGCGCTATGATGCCCGCCGCATGGCCGATCGCCCCCGCACCACCGGTGACGTTGCTGACGGTAATCGTGCTTCCCAACTCCTTCTCTGCCGCTCGTGCCAAGCCACGTGCAAAGAGATCCGTCCCCCCTCCGGCTGCGTAAGGACAAATGATGGTCAACGTGCGGGTGGGAAAGTTACTTACCGCCTCGTCCCCCACCCGATGAAAACGCAGATAGAGCAGCCCAACGACACCCAGCACAACAACCAGCCAACAAAGGCGGTCCAGCAATTTATCCCGCACATTCATACTTAACTGCCTCTAAAGAATAATACCTGCCGAATCAATTAATTACCTTGATTTTATATCTATACTTTAGTCACTACACTCGTGTCAAGAACCTTCTTTAGTTTTGTTCTTCCCTGCTTACCGATCGTCAAGGTTCATTCACACTCTATCTTTTGACAATATTTTGTTATTCTAGTACAACAATTTTTAGCTTGCGGTTGCTACCTGGCACCAGGTTTCACCTACCCAAATCACATGCCGCTCTACCAATATCACTCGCGCAATTCACTTAAAGCTAGCTTTATTTGGATAGCTGACAATTACGTTCGAGCATCGTTTGATTACCCACATGACCTGGATGAACATGCTGGTTGAGTTCAGACAACCCAGTACTCAGCTCTCTTTGTCAACAATGTGGGCCAAGTCACCGCCTCTGTCTACTTCGAGGTCTGTTGGAAGTCCTCACCATGTACGAGGAGACTTCGCAGCGAACAGACGGTACATGAAACCGGGGACACCGCCCACTTTTGGAGGAAGGTATCCCCGGTCTGGTTTTGCATTATTACGCGTTTTTCTGAGTGCTGGCTTATGCGTAGATGAACGTAGCTGTCGCCCTGCAATCGGCATCCGGACGGAGTCGGACCCAATGAGCCGCAAACCCTTCGGGGAACTCGTGCGTCACTGTTTCGCCGGTGGGTACGGTCAGTTCGGCGTAAGTGAAGTACGTCTCAGGTGTGTGAATTGCGCCGAAGATGTCGATTTCAAGTGCGAACGTCACGGCACCATCCGCATTGTGACTTAGCGTGAGCTGCTTCTGGTCGTATCCCGTCATGAGGTAAGGATCGCTAGCTTCGCCGGCCTTTACGGCTGTGTCGCGCCAGGGACCGCCCATGCCCCGAGGCTTGCCCAGCTTCCAGAGGTCGTCGATGTCGCCAACCCACAGCCCGGTCTTGCCATTGTCGGACGAGATAAGGTGGTGATGTTCAGAATCCGCATCGGAGGTCACACCCGTGAATACCATCATGCCACGCCACGAGCAGAAGTCGATGATCCGCTTGTTGTGCGTCGCCACGGGTTTCAATGCACGCACCCCACCGGAATTGTTGCGCGGCAGGATATAAAAGGTGCCAGCAGCGTTGAGCAAGGAGCGCTCCGTCACCACTTCACGTACACTCCGGGGATCGCCACCAGGCCACGGCGTGCTGTAGGCTTCATGCCCTATGGGCAGGCGGAACCGCTTGTCCCCTTGCAACACGATCACCGACGCCGCATCGATTTCAATCTCAAGGCCATCGTCAGACGCTTGGCCCAGGCCACCCGTTGCAATGGCGGCAATGTCCTTTAGATATTCAGCATCATTCATATCTTCGGGCTTATAGCGTAACACCAGGTCCTCGCCGATCTCGTAATACCCCGCGTCGCTGACTACTCCGTCTTCGTCTACATGGTTAGCCCACATATAGAGCGTTTCCTGGTCCTCACTACGCGGCCGCATGATGCCCCGGGTGTATGCTCCGTCACCCTCCACGTTGGCCAAGGGCGTGAACATCTCCTCGTCCGTGACAGCGCCTTTGCTTGGACCGAAGTGGAAATGGGCCGTAGCCTTGCTCACATTCCGGTCCGCACGCACACGCATCCATTCCCCGACCACACCAGGCGGTATGGCATGATACGCGTAGCCGTCGGCGGGAACCTCAACCGCGGCATAGTCTTCCCAGTCATTCTTGCCTGTACGATCAATTTCCAGATGGAACGTCACAGCCTCGCCGGAGTCGTGGCCCAGATGCAGCACCCTTTGTTCGTACCCCGCAATAAAGAAGGGAACCGAAGGTACCTCCGCTTCGACCGAGTCCTCCATCCATACGCCACCCCATCCCGCAGGTGCGCCTAAGTCGCACAGGGCGTCCCACGTGGAGAACCACAGGTTGGAGTGGGCTTGACCTACGAGGGGATTGCCGAAAGCAGAGGCATCGTTGCAAGCGAATACCAACTCGCCGTGCCAGTTTTCTACGTCGCTGATGATCTTCATGTAAGAACTGATGGGACGCAAGCCGGAACGGTCGTTCGGCGTAAGGTGTATGGGGAAGTCGAAGAACCCGCCATGTTTGTTCATGAGCAATCGGGGGGATTCACCGTCCGCTGCTGGGACCGCCTCGCGGATGCGGGGCCATTCCGTGTGCCAGCCATGGTGGCCGTCATACGAGAAGTCAGATTTGGGCAAGCGGAACTCATGCCATATCTCGTTCTCCATGACCATTAGAAACAGAGAGCGCTTGTCCCAACCCGTGGCCCACACCGGCGCCTCGGCAACAGGCGCGCCGTATATACCGCCAGGTCCTGTCACCTCGGTGAACTGACGCCGTTTAATGAGCCGCCACTCATCGGCGCCATCCCAATCAGCCAGCACGCCTGCATCTTCATCGCTCTGATGCTCGGGATCAATCTTGTATTCAAATGGCTTGAACGGGTCTACGGTTCCCGAGGTCCAATCTCCGTTATTCGCCAGTACAAGACGCCCCTGGCCCGTATAAGCGCCTTTACCGTGCCAGCCTGGAACGGGGCGTGCGTAGAGAAGATTCACCTCCAACGTATGTACATCCACTTCGTACAGAAGCCCTTCCATGTCGAAGTAGTATACCTTGTTTTCTGGATCGTGCAGGTGGCGGGCTGTGGCCGTGAGCCTCCCGAAAAGTTTGTTTTCTTCCGGGGCTTCAGGAGCGCTTCCCATGGGGATTACCCGGATGTTGCGGTCTGCGTCCACGAAATACGGCCCGATGATAAGCTGGTTCGATTCCCGGTGGATGAGCCGGTTGGCGGGAGTACCGCCGACACTACCCGGGAAATACTCCCGGTTCAGTTCCTCGTCTATAATCCACAATTTGTCCGAACTGCCACCGGGCGAATGCTGGTGATATGTGATGACCCACAAGCGATCTTGCCATTTCACAATTGCGCCTACCCCACACTCGCCCCGACTGTCCCGGTTAAACATGGTGAGATGTGGGTACCGCCCGCTGACCCGGAAATGTCCTGGATTACCCGGCGCGCTCCCGGCAGTCCCTTGCAGCAACGTTCCCATCAATCCCAGGCCCATACCTGCCGCCGTCGTGTTCGCCAAGAATTGACGCCGTGTCAAATCCCATGTTACTCTCTTCGCCATTGCTTCCCTCCTGTTGGTGTTCATCTGGTCTGCCCTTTATCGAATGCGATGTTATGATTCTCAAATAAAATGAATTGGTATAATTTTATATGCTTTACTATATAAATGACAAGACCATTCTCTATATTACGACTTATAGATATTGAAGGACAGGAGCTTCTTCGGCGTGTGCGTGCGCAAAGCACAACAAAACGTGATGGTTCAACGCTCATATTCAGGGATTGTTCGCTCCAGAGCGAATCACTACACATAAATTTGACGCTTAAATCCGACACTGGATATCAACCGCGACACGCTGCCTCAATTGCTGTGATATCAATCTTGCGCATTTGCATCATGGCATCAAACGCACGTTTAGCAATAACAGGATCGGGGTTGGAGATCGCTTGCGTCAACGCGATCGGTGTAATCTGCCAAGACAGTCCCCATTTGTCCTTGCACCAGCCGCACTCGCTTTCATGACCACCGTTATCCACGATCGCGTTCCAGTAACGATCCGTTTCAGCCTGATCAGCAGTTGCAATCTGAAATGAGAACGCTTCGCTGTGCTTGAATGCGGGGCCACCATTAAGACCAAGGCACTGAACCCCCAAAACAGTGAACCAGACAGTCAGCACGTCCCCCTTCTTCCCGTCAGGAAAGTCCCCTGGCGCATGGAATACCGCGTTGACGGCCGAATCGGGAAAGGTACTGGCGTAGAACTGCGCCGCTTCTTCTGCATCTTTATCGTACCAAAGGCAAATTGTATTCTTTGCGGGCTTTATCATGTCACTCCTCCATTGAAGTTATCGGTGTAAGTCTGGATAATGATCACATTGATTATGTCGTCAGCTGTGGTATCGTGTATCGACTTCAACCTAATGTTTTCTCCTTGGCTGATGCACTCTTGCAACTAGTACCTGCGCTACGTATTACGCTTGGTCCGGCCAACATTAACGCAGCTATGTTCTCTACTTATATCTTTTTTTATAACACGCTTCAAGCGTATTGTCAACTTTTGCAAGTGTAGTAAATGTTAGTTGGATTCAAATTCTTATACTCGCACTGATGATTGTACAGCAACGAAATTAATGAATCAGGGTAGTATTTTTAAGTTAGCAACCCTCTTTATGTGTGTAAAACAACCGGAGACAAACGAAGACATGATATAAGAAAATCTGAGCATTAATGGTTGGCCAGAGTGAGATGAAAATCTGTTACTGGTATCTTTCTAGGCAGGTGTTCCATTGCTGCTCATTGGCAAATATAAATGAGACAAAACGCATTGTCGAATATTTTATTGACTATGTATGTAAAGCACTTTCTCAGGGACGATGCCTGCGGGAAATGGTTCTCTCATCTTTTTCCTGGTAATAATCCGCTACGAATTCACCAAATTTGAACTGCACCCCATATACTCTATCTTTTATTATTAATTCTTCCAATTGTTCTTTTGCCCTGTCACCGCTATCCTTGAATATTGTGTCCAGTCTCTGTTTACGTTCGTCTGCTAACGCATAAAGGATAGCGCCTCTGTCCGATATGTAGTAGCCGAGTGCTTGTTCCGGACGATAGGGATCGGCAGGCACTGTATCCAGGTAGCGCGGCACAAGTTCTTCCAGGCTATCTGGATAGTGACCATATGTATTCAAGAAACGCTGAACGGCGATTGCAGATTTACATATCGAAAAAGTGTGATTATGTCTAGTTATCTCTTCATAAACCTTGGTATGTATTGTTCGATTTGAAAGGGAACGACGATAAGAAATATTTTTCTTTTCTACCGGAAGCGGTATTATTTCTCCTGCGTGATATTTTCGTAAATAGTGCAACGACATACTGGCTGTAACTATACGTTCGAAATATTTATAACCATTCATCGCGTAAAATTGTTGTACAAATAATCTTTCGATATGAGCCTCAGTACGCATAAACACGGGATCCGTGAGATTCAATATGATATCTATCAACTCATATTTGGCTCGCATGTCGAGATATTTTTCATAGTTGTTAATATACGCAAGCATATGGGCGGTTAAAGTTAAATCGTCATTGATGCGTTCTGTTTCTTCGACATGATCCATCATTTCCTGTAACTGAGCATCTGAAAAACTCAATTCTGGAATGGCAAACAACATCTGAAATGAACTCAGATTCTTGGCCAGGCGATAATATCTTAAAAGGAATTGCGTGTTATCTGGATGATTTATCAGTGCATCTCCCAGCGCATTATTCACTGCAAAGTTTGAGAGAACACGTTCCGAATTGCCTTCCAATGCAGCCAGGCAACTATCTACATATAGTATGTCTGACAAGTATGACAAATTAATAAAATATTGATTAAGATATATTTGAACATAGAAATTATACAATTCATCTGGCCAGCGGCAATGTTCTCGGTCTGCTGCCTGATACAGCAAGTCCAGAATCTCCTGTCGCTCTTCCAGAAATGAACGCATGTTTTCCACATAGCGAGTGAAATCAGGGGAATCGCGCATAAACAACATACTGTCGCCACCGGAAGCCGGTAGCATTTCCCATGCCGAAACGTTATACTTCAACGCTGGCAGAGACAGGTATTTTTCAATGGCTTCAAGATACAGCGTGACCGCGTTTTCCTCTTCCGGCGGTTCGGGATACAGGTTTTTCAATTCTGCCATGCTTGTTGCCATACCTTCTGCCCGTAGCGCGGTATGGATGCGCGGTTCGGTATTGGCTGTCCAAGCGACTGTGATCGCCAACGCGATGAGTATGAAGGTAGTAATCAAGAACCAGGGACGATAACATTCCTGACGTATCATGGTGCGTTCTCCTTGAGGTTAGCGCACCCGGCGGCGCTGTTGTATCAGGGGCAACATCACAAATGGCGCAATGAGAAAGGCACTCTTGCCCAGCTCGATCAGCATCAGTTCCGGCAAGGCAAACCCGAAATTGGCAAACGCGACAAGGTAACCTGCAAGCCCAAACCATATGACGAGAAGCACGCACCAGTCACGACATTGGAAAAGGCGCTTCCGCGCCACATACACCATATAACAGCTTAGCAGCAAGGTATTGTACAGAAAAAATAGGAAAAAGATATCATTGAAACGCATATAAAAAGCCCGAAACCAGGAGAGGTGAGCTACCAGGAAGTTGTTAAGAAAACCAGCTCCAGTTTCCGATTGCATCTCCTCATTCCATAATATTAGCGCGAAATAGAATTTTTCTACTGTCTTCCTGGGTATAATAAGCAGCCACAACACCCATATGCACATGAGGTTGTAGATCATGTAGCGGGTGGACATCCATAAAGCGATCCAGGCCAGGCCCGTCGTCAGAAGGAGCGGAGCCAGGAAGATACTCAGCAATTCCGCAGTACTGAGCAGATCGGCTGTATAATGTTCCCAGAGAAAATGTACTTCCACGGGATCAAACAATACAAAACCCAGCACCGAGAGGGGCATCGCCACGGCAAGTGTCAGCATAAGCGCTTTCCACTGGGCCAGCAGGAGGGCCAGGGCACTGAGACGCAGGGGAAGTGGTCGATAATTGGTGAAGTTTCTTCTGGGACGAATGGCTATGGCACCGGCAAACATAGCTGCAAAAAATACGGCAAGCAGCGGTATGATTTGCGCATAAAAGCCCGTTACTATCAAGTCCTTTTCATCTATGATCTCTTCTATGGGTAGGAGCAGCCAGTTTACCAGTAGAAGACCGATAAAAACTACAGCACTGAGCGTAGGTAACAGGTAGCCAATGCGCCGCCATTCATACCACAGTTGTGCGGCAAAGGGTGAGGAAAAGTGCCACGCTTCGGGAAACAACTGGTATTTGAGTTGCCTCAGTAGGCTGTAAAACCGTAGCGGGCCACGGGTCAGGCCAAGACGCGATAAATGTACACCCATCCATCCGAAGAGGTAACTCAGCAGAAGGACCGGTACAAACCCCCAGACCTCGATGATACCATAGGGTTTCGTAATTACCCAGCGTAGCAGGGGACTTGTTGTATGACCGATGTTGATTTCATAGATAAGGACGCACACTACGATCATCGGCAACACCAGGAATAGCGCTGCAAGTACATAACCCACCCAGGTGACGGTACGGTAAGACCAGCCCAGTGCCTGGAGTATCGCGTAAATCAGGATCGAGAGAAGCAGAAACCATGATGGAAACGCTACGACCGATTGCGATTGTACTATCACCCAGAGTATTATGCAGAGCATAATCATAAACAGGAGACGTGTGAGAAATATCGTCCGGGTCAGCGTAGCTGTAGCCACCGGCAGACGAAAGTGATGCGGTTCAAACTGGAAGGTGAGATGTCCCTGTGTATTGGTGCGGAGTACCAACAGCAGCGCGCCAAGGAAGGTTATCATCATGTAGACTATCAGCGCCATGATACTGAGGTCTAAGGCATGTATGGTATTTTTCAGGGTGATGTTCATCCATAGTGACGACAGCACCAAGCTCCCGACCACCACCAACCAGGCGACAATAACACCGCAAATCCGTGCCTGCTCCCACATCAAAGCTTTCGTCGATGTCTTCATGGCAAGGTACCCCTATTGTTCCACCGCGCACCAGAACATTCAACCGTTCTTCCAGGCTAGGTGTGTACTGCTCAACAAATAATACATGGAATAGGTCTTGCCCAGCAACTGGTATATCTTCCCGATACAGTGGCAGCATGAAGTACGGCTAAAGCTCCTGGATAATTACATCTTTGATTCCCTTGTGGCTGCGCTGATGATTTCCATGATATTCACCACAAAGACACTGAGGGCATAAAGATTTATCTTTTTGTAATTATTCTGTGAACGATGTGTCTCTGTGATTAAACATTACACGATAACTTAACTGATTATCACCTTAATGTTCACTACTAAGACACATGCAACACGGTGATTATTTTCTCTGAATCCTTTGTGAACGCTGTGTCTCTGTAGTTATTCAATATCCGTTAACCATCCGTTTTAGACCGTCTCTCAGCAAATGCACATTGAAATTGATCAATAATCCCAAACGCTTTCCAGCAAGTTTTAGGTATGTGAGGAGTTGGGCTTCATGAATGGGTTCAAGTTTCTGCACGGCTTTCAGTTCCACAATCACTTTATCTTCGACCAGCAAATCAATTCGATAACCTGCATCCAGTATCCGGTCTTTGTAACAAACGGGTAAGAGCACCTGCCGCTGCATGCGCAGGCCACAGTCCTCAAGTTCCACGACGAGACACTCCTCATATGTCGATTCGAGCAGCCCAGGCCCCAGTTCCCGATGTACCGCGATGGCTGCACCGATAATCTCTCCGGTAAGATCGTTCATGATTAATCTCCTTGATATTCACCACTAAGTCACAGAGGGCCACAAAGATTATTTATTTATTTTTCCTTTGTGAACGCTGTGCCTCTGTGATTGTTCAATTACCGATGACTGCGTAGATAATCACCTTAATGTTCACCACTAAGACACATGGGGCACAATGATCATTATTTCTTTTTCCTTAGTGAATGCTGTGCCTCTGTGGTTATACAATACACTATAACTAAACTGATAATTACCTTGATATTCACCACTAAGTCACAGAGGGCCACAAAGATTATTTATTTCTTTTTCCTTTGTGAATGCTATTCCGATGTGGTTATACAATACACTATAACTAATCTGATAATCATTTTAATGTTCACCACTAAGTCACAGATGGCACAATGATCATTATTCCTGATTCCTTTGCGAACTCTGTGCCTCTGTGGTAAAACATTACACTATAATTTAACTTATTATCACATTAATATTCACCACTAAGACACATAGAACACTATGACAATTTTTTCTGATTATTTTGTAAACACTATGCCGCTGTGGTGCGCTTACCAGCCAACGCAGCATTACCGTGTTTGCAAATGCAACTGTTTGGTATTTACAATTTATTACTGTATCATGCATAATGTGCGGGTAGAAATTGCTCTGTACCTGATCCTCCGGCGGTAGCGCAGGCTCATCTCTTGGATACAGGCTGGAGCAGCCTATCAGAAGCGTGAACGTAATAAAAATGCAAACAGCTGGTGTAATGGGTCTGTTTGCATGGGCAGTAATACTAAGTTTTTGTGTAATCCTGTACAGGGAAGGATTGTTGAGAATGAAGACTATAATATATGTTGTCGTTGCTATGTCGTTGTTGATGGCAGGGGCGTTAGCGCAAGACGCGGAAGAATCGGAGGCGATGCGCCAAGTGCGGAACGCCGCGGGCGATATTCCGGAACCGCAGGTAGCAATTGAAAATGTCTGCGCGTGGCCGAATCTCACGGTACTGCCGGATGGCACAATTATCGCCACCATCTTCAATCAACCCAACCACCTGGGTGAGCCGGGTGACGTGGATTGCTGGGCGAGTGAGGACAATGGCCTTACTTGGGAGCTGCGTGGCACACCCGCACCGCGTGATACACCGGAAGTAGCGCGTGGCAATGTGGCCGTGGGCCTGGCGGAGAATGGCGATTTGATCGTGGTTACTTCGGGTTGGGCATTCCGGGTGACGGAAGACGGCCGCAACCAGGTGCTGCCACCAATGGTCAGCCGTTCATCGGATGGCGGCCGCAGTTGGGAACGCAATATAGTAACTTTCCCCGCGACCTTTCCGGACGGTACCGTTGCGGTCGGGTGCTGGTCGTCGGAGGGATACCTGGTGCCTTTTGGGGACATTCTCCCGGGGGAAGATGGCCATTTGCGTGTGGGGATGTACGGGGACAATCCTGGGGCGACCTTTCTTTATACAAGCCGGGACCATGGGGTGACTTGGGAAGAACCTGTCCAGATCAATGCCGATGTAGTTATCCATGAACCTGCATTTTTCCATTTGGGCAAAGGCCGTTGGTTGTGCGCGGCCCGTCTCAATGGTCTTGACTTATATGTGTCCGAGGACGACGGGAAAAGCTGGCGCCACGAAGGGGAACTGTCTGGCAGAGAGCAGCATCCCGGGCATATCATGCGCCTGGCAGACGGACGGCTGCTGCTTTCCTATGGCAACCGCAACGACAACCCGAAAGGTGTCGACGTCCGTGTCAGCGGCGATGAAGGCGCAACCTGGAGCGAGCCCTGGCGGGTTATGAACTGGACAGGCGATGGCGGCTACCCCAGCACCGTGCAGCTTCCAGACGGGAACCTGCTTACGGCCTACTACGCCCAACAAATCGAAGGCTACGCGAATTACCACATGGGCGTGGTGATCTGGACTCCGGATTCGTTAACAGAATAAAACTTCCATACGACAACGCGATCGTAAAAGAACAATCAGCATCTAACCCTAACTCAGGACTAACATCACAACACAATTGGTGTCAAAGTATAAATCAGGTTGAAGCTGTTATTAGAAGAAAAATTATTTATCTAATGTTTAGAAATGATGTTGAGACGTTTGGGTCATCTATAATCATTAAGGTATTAGAATCAGTATTTTTGTAAATTTGTTCTACAAAATACAGATTTTCATTATTTACATAAGGAGTATTTTTTTCATATGAATTTAATTTTTCTAAAAAAGTTTCAGAAAAACCAAGCCCTTTAAGTATTTCTGATTTATCACTCATATGTCACCTCCTGTTCATTAAGCTGGGATCATTCCTAATTATACAATAATTCTTCGAAATAAACACCTTTGCCATTGGAGTATTTTCAAAAGTCCAATAAAACAATGCCCAAAATCGTCTAATTACACGATCTAAATTTAATACATCCTCAGTATGCATTATTTTAATTTTACATTCTTCCCATGCTGCTTTTCTTGTTATTCCGCGACTGTGTGATTTCCATTCTTTGTGGCTACACAAATGTGTAGCTATTTCTTCAGATTTTACCATTTTTTCATTATCTGTAACAGACTTTCCATCTGAACTATGGTTTATCCATGTTTTAAATTTATAATTATATAAGAAGTCTTTAACTAGTTCTATAGAATATTGACTTGCACTAATAGCATTTCCAATTTCTTTAGGATCCATTTGACGCAACAACTGTAAATCACTCCATTGGGGATTTTGACCTTTTTTTATATTTTCTTCACCTCTTTTTTGAATATCCTCTATTAAAGTTAGAATTGCTTGTGCTGGCATAAATGTTCCATCTTTATTTGGAACCTGAGGATCTATGGGGCCAATATAAGCATTTGGCCCCATAATAATCTCATCTCCTGACATACAAAAAATGGTTCCAGCACTCATTGCCATGTTTGGTAAAATAAATGTTACATTATCAAAACGAGGCCTAAGTTTATCTACAAATTTAGCTACTTGTTGAGCAGAACCACCTGGTGTTACTAATATAATGTCAATATCCTTAACTTTTTTATCTACAGTTGAAATCATTTCACTAAATGGCAAATCATCATTATAATCTATAGAAATTGAAGATTTAATACTAGTATTTATAATATTTCCTAAATAACAGAAAAGTGGTCGTTCTCTAATTGTTTCTATTTCATTTATTGAACGTCTAATTTCTTCCACTAAATTTAGATTCACAGCCTTTACTTTTATTAAACTTTCAAATTCCACTCCATCAATCATATTGTCAAGTAATGAAGTTACTGCTGGAGACTGGTCCATTTTTTGTGAATAATTGTGACGCTTTTTGCTCATACATTTCTCCCCTTGCCATAGGCATCCATCCAGTTTTTTTTAGTGGTCTACACAAACCAGCAAATGCAACCTACATTTTTTCTTCATAAGAATTTGCCGCTGCGTCTCACCAGTCGTTCTAGCATTTCTGTTGACATATGATTACATGACTATTCCTCTCTTTTCAAATCCTGTGCGGACTGCATAAAACAAGCTACCGCCCCCCTATCGGGTTTTTATCTCCATGCTCCCCATGGTTAAACACCTGCATGTATATCTTGGTGGTGCTGAAGCTTCGCTCCAACTAGTGTCCTATCTCCCAGATAATGTATTTTTGAGCAGAAACATGTTGTATCTCAAATCGCTCCTTTAATGTCTCTTTAAATTTTTAGCCCTCTATAATACTAATAACAAGTTAGGACATAGTTCACAATATGTTGAGATTACATTCCAAAGCCAAATAGTTCAATTAGTGTATGAACTATAGTAAATTATTTTCGCAGTTCAAACTTGATATTAAAATATCAATCAATATATATTGCAGTTCTCGCATACTCTTCAAGAACAGCCTTTAGCTCATTCAATCTTTCCTTTGCAACGAGATCAACGTTATTAGTCATCAGGTATTCCTCCAAATACTTCACTTCAATATGGACCAAATCTATGCGTATACGTTTCAAACAGTTTGGTGATCCTAAGTTGTGATATCCCCAGTTTCGGTTAAATAACGGATTTTCATGATACGGTATAGCCTCAAAAAAGCTGCTGTCAATACTGTTTTTTTCTAGCAAATCTCGCACTTCCTGAAGCAGCCTTTCGTCACTCTCACGGAATAATTCCAGAAAGTTTTCGATTCCGTCAATTGTACTATAGGCACTTCGCATTACCTCAAAAAAACTGGCTTTACCGTTGACCTCCATAGCCAAGCCTGAATCACGATAAACATGCTCCAGCTTATTTGCATGTTCAATTTTATCCCAATATTCGTCCATCTGATCTTTTAGTTTGAAGAGAGCTGCTTCGTCTATTTTGAAGTTCGATTTCTCAGATTTTTGTTCATGATCCAATTTCATTTTTTTAAGTGCAGATGCCGGGTATCGAAAAACATTATTTGTTTCAATGTGGTGTGCATAACACAGCAAAATAAGATTTTCGTATCTTCGGCGATACTCATCATTGCTTTCTGGGTTATATCTTTCTCCACCTTGAATTGCTGCTTCAATATGGCACATTTGAGCAATAAACATGTTTTCATCATTGATTAGTAGATGAGTGCAGCCAGGAAACGCGCACTGATTGCCCGAACGAGCAAAGAGTGCTCTCAATGTTTCTATTTTTGGTGCTAATCTAGACATCTGTACGCTCTTGTATAATTTCTAGCATCAAGAGTAAAATTAAAAGGGAGCCAAAAATATAAAGAAATTTTTTAGCATTCGACTGATCCATTTCTTAAATATTGTTTCTGATTCTTCTAGATTTTCGTCCGCCTCTACAATTTCTGTTTTAATAATATCAATTAGATTTCAAAGCTCTCGGGCATATTATGTACCTAGTAAACGGACGGCTGCTGCTTGATGTCTAAGGCATTTTAACGTTTAGTACTCTTCACGGCTAATACTTCTAAGTAAATCCATTCCCATTCGTGTAATATCGCCGTCAGAATCAACAATCCCAAGCTTTTTAAGTTCTTCAAAGAAACGGGTAGGAAGCTTCTTGCGCAGAGTATTGAATCGTCTATTTACGATACTTCCTGGTGCGCCGTGTGCAATTTCATTACGTATGGTAGACACTACTGTATCTTCTAATATTTGCCGAATGTGGAGGGGAATTCGCATTGCCAGGTCTTCGTCCACGCTCTCCGCTTCTTGGAGTCGTCGTTTTAGAATGCTTATTTCCCATTTCGCTTTACTTAATACTTTGTCTTGTTCTTCAAGGCGTTCGAAATATTTACGAATTTCTGCTTCCTGTAATTTAGTGCGTTCTGCAAGTTCTTCGATAATCTTATTCTTCTCTTGCTCCCCTCTTTCTACCTGCTTTTCTTCTTTCTTAATCTCTTCTTCAGCTTTTGCCCTATCGAAAGGAAAGTTTTCAACTTTACTTATTAAACCAGTATAACCTTCATCAAGATGTCTCAAACGTTCTCCAAAACCAGCTTCAATTCTACCAAGAATTTCTGAAACATCTTTCGTAAACCGATAAGTATTATCATAAAATACATTAGATGTATCCGTTGCCTTTAAATAGAACAGAACAGCCAAACTAATAGCAAAAATAGCAAGGAACAAAGACAACAGGTCGGAAAAGTCAAACCCAGTGAAAGCTTGAGTAAAATCTGCTTGGCAAATTTTCACTACAAATACAGCAGTAACCGACCCTTTGACACCAATCATTAGCCAGCTATTCCTTAGCGCGATCTTATCGTCAGTAGACACGTATTTGTGCTCTCCTGTATCATTTTCTCTTGTCATGTTATTGTCCTTGCAATCATATTTACTTGCCACACAATAAAACACATACAACCCATCATATTCTAAATAAGAAAATTCCGTTTCTTCTTGCCTGTCAATCCAACTATTCTGCTGGTATATGGTTACAGGACTATTTGTACGCTTGTCCATTCCGTCTTATACAGGTAGTATAAAAAAGGCTACCGCCTGCCGCTAGCAGGTGCATGGCGAATTTCTCTGCTACTGGCAGAGCAAGTTACGGGAACAATCGACCCCCAATTAAGCAGTATAAGCAGATGGTTGTTAATTGTGCAAATTCTGTCCCTGGGTTCTGTCCTATCGACACACCGTGAAGTTTTCTATTCGGGCTCTATGCCCCTTGACGTTGTCCCGGTTTTATAGGTGTAACCATGTTTATGCAACCAAACGATTGGAGAAGACAATCATGTTGTTGGTACAACTGGGCATCTACGGCTCGTCGGAGTGAGATGAGAATTTGCTGATGACTATATATTATAGGCACCATCTTCGCGGCGACACCCGCTTGTACCCGACGCATGGGAACACCATCAGCAGCAGTAAACCACTGGCTCTGGCCTGCGTTTAGAAGAATGTGCAACGCGAAGGTGGATTCAATTCAGTAATATAACCATCAACACACAAAGCAACTCATCTCATCAGGTGAGTTGCTTTTTGATACGGGAAAAAGTAAAAATACCGTACACGCAAGTTCAGTCGGTGGTACACACCACACGAAAACCGGTGTCATCGTAGCGAGTGCCTGGGTAGACGCTGTAACGGAACGCAGCCCGACATTCCTCTGGATAGTAGTACCACGACCCACCGCGAATCATCCGCGAACCGAGCCGTAGGCTGCGTAACCAAGCACTGCCATCACTTGGAGCACCATGGTAGTCGTCGTGCCAGTCGTCCTCGCACCATTCGTCGACATTGCCAGCCATGTCATATAAACCCCAGGCATTGGGCTGCTTTAATCCGACATCATGTGTTTTTTCATCAGAGTTGTCTTCATACCATGCATAATCGTCAATCTCGGTATACTCCGGGTCATCACCCCAGTAGAACCGTGTTGTCGTACCTGCCCGATAGGCATACTCCCATTCGGCTTCACTCGGCAGACGGAAATTATAGCCCGTGCATGTCGCATTGAGCTTGCCTAAAAAACCAGGTCTGAGCCCGAAATATCTAGTCATTCGTATATCATTCCAGGAAACACTTTCAACGGGTTTGTTCAGGCCCTTGAAATAGGCGGGATTTTTCTCCATGACGGCTTGCCATTGTGCCTGGGTGATCGGGTATTTACCCATCCAGAAGCCTTTGGCAAATGTCACTTTGTGTTGGGGTGATTCGTCATCATCGCGATCCTGTTCATCTTCAGGACTACCCATCATAAAGCTGCCCGGTGGTATCCAGACCATCTCCAAGGGCACATTCCCAGGCAGCATGATGATATGTGTATCACCAGCAGATCTTTGACTCACTTCTGTGCTTACTACAGGCGTTTGGCTGATCACCTCGCCAGATTCTTCACCGGAAACTGCAGCGCGTTCTTCAGGTTGTGAACAGCCTGATGTCAGCATCACCAAAACCAGCAGAATGAAACTAAAGAAGTAGACTGGATACAATGGGCATTTCATAACATACTTTCCCTTGACTTCTGCATAACACTACATCTCTTCAAGCAATACAAGAAATCATAGCTATTGTGATAGCGCAAATCAAGGCTCAAATTGCTTTACAAATAACCCTGGTTTC
Organism: uncultured Nitrospirales bacterium; assembly: GCA_964537975.1. GTDB lineage: Bacteria > Hydrogenedentota > Hydrogenedentia > Hydrogenedentales > SCBR16-9 > SCBR16-9. Next base: position 26,652 of record CAZIDP010000032.1, read on the forward strand.
TTGAATGCAATCGCAGTTTTCTGTGGGTTATACTACATCGGTAAAGGGCTCAGGGCTAGTCAGGTTACAGGCTTAACCCCTTGCGTGAAACATTGACCTCAAAAAGGAGTAGTAGATGAGACAGAACATCACCATAGCACTGACTTTGTTGTTCATTCTGGGGGGGGTGGCTTTGGCCCAAGGGGAGGAACCTGTCCGAAGCATTTCCGTTTTCGGTACTGTCGAGACCATGACGGCCCCTGACCGTATCGTATGGAGTATAGGCCTCACTGATACCAACGTGAGTTTGCAAGTCGCCAAGCAAGCGAATGACGAGAATATAAAGGCTGTAGTTGCGTTGCGTGAGCAGCTCGGAATCGACGAAGGCGACCTTGAAACAGGGCAGTTAAATGTACACCGAGAATATGAGCGTGACCAATATGGGCAACGCGGCAACTTCAAGCATTTCGTCGTGACGCGTAACGCGACCATTGTTCAGCGTGATCTCAAACGCTTTGACGAGTTTCTGGACGCGCTGCTTTCCAGCGCTGAGATGGAGGTAAACTTCAACTTTGAGTCGTCGCGGATTCATGAGATACGTGCCGAGACGCGCCTGAAGGCACTCGCGACGGCCAAGGACAAGGCGGAGGCTATGGCAAAGGTTGTCGGAGCTAAACTTGGGCGACCGATCACAATCAATGAGAGTCCGCAAGAAAACCCTTGGCAAAGTCACGTATTATCCAATACGATACAAGTCCAGAGCACACCCTCGGCGGATCTCGCGACGGAGAGTTTCGTTCCTGGTGCAATCAGTGTCCAAGTAACGGTATATGCTACATTTGAGCTAGAATAGCAGCAGTAGGAGATAAGCATCTGCAAACATATGCGCTCTGCCAAAGGGCACAAACCAGAGTATCATTCGCCAGTTCTCCCCGGTAATTACCGTCCGGATGGAGAAAGTGGTCGGTAATTATTTTAAGATGTCTCAGTCCTAACTGTAGGGCAAGAATGTAATTACACATGTTAAAACGCTTCATATCCTGTGAATCGCAGTTACGCAGCTCGGAAGGCGCGGATTCTGCGAAGCAGGAATCTTCCCGAGTACAAGGGCAGTACAACAAGCATATAAACGAGGGGGAACCAGTATGGAAATAAGAAGTAAAAAGCATATTCCAATTCATTAACCGGGGGAATATTCGGGTCGATTTCACCGCTGTATTGGCCTGAGTGGTAGGTGTGCAGTAAATCCCCTGTAATGGCGTCGATCATCAGGTGTTTCACATTAGTTCGAAAATCATGATTTGCATATAGAGGTACGCTCCAATACAACCGGGCTGAACGCAATTCCGGTGCTTTCCAGGATACAGTAGGCATGATAAACCAATCTTCCCGCGATTGTTGTACACTAAAATGGGCCAGTGTCCAGGGTGAATTCACGATTCTGAGTTCTGGGTCTTTGAACAAAATAATTTGATTGCGACGTGATGCCAGGAAATAACCCGATGCAAAGGCTACGGATTTGGCGCGTTTCACCGCCTCTTCTTGATTCAACACAGGGGTGAGCTCAGGCGGTGGGCTGTTGGGTATGTCCAACCGGACACTACTGATGGCATTCAATTTTGGATTCACGGTTACATAAAAAGTGCAATCATCATATGGGACGCCTGCTACTTCAAACTCTCGACTTGCAACCCACTCCAGTTCTTTGCTGTATGTTGGCATCAGTTGACAATCTTCCAGACTGAGATCAATGTTCAAATCAAATACACCGATGATGTTCTGTGCCAGGTCATAAAGCTCTGATTGCGTCATCGGATCGCCGGGATTGTCTGGCTCCTGAATAAATGCCATAGACGAAAAGAAGATGCGGAGTAAGCGGTCGTCCAGGAATGTAAAAGTCACGGTGTCTCTATCTATACTGCCTCCCTCAATCTTCAGATCGAGGCTTTTTTTATATACACTATACGTGTTTACCCCCCACGTGAATCCTTTCATCTCGTCTATCGTCCAAATCAAGTAGGCTTCAATCGGGGCAAGTTTGTCGAGCAGGGCTTCGATATCAATATGCTCCGGCAGAGGTGCATCGGGTACGAATGGTTTCGGTTCAGTAGGCACCATCAAAGGAAAAATGTCCGTGAATCCTAACGAATCAGGATCCATCAGTCCCATTTGTCCGAACAGAATAACAACGGCGATTACACTTTCCAACATGATTCCATACTCCTGTACTTCGTACCTGAAACGTTGGATTTACCTGTGAATAACCATGGCGCTTGGATTCGGAATTTCTAAACCAAACATATCACGATATTAGTAAACATGTAGCTGTCATGAGTCTACAGTGAAGCAGTAAAAAAAACAAGCTCACCAAAATGAACCGTCCCATACTTACAAACAAAAAATCCAGGTGTTTTCAAAGATAGACTTTTACGTAACACAAGTCAAGTATATGAACCCGATACATTTGAATTTTGAATTCAAGTATTCTCAGTTACCTTACGTGAGTTCGCATTGCCCATGTACAAAGCGGTATTATTTTACTTTGAATTTAACCTCAACATTGTCTGGAGTAGATACGATCATGAGTCTTGATAAACCTGCATTGCAAATGTATTCTGTACGCGATCATATGGACCGAGACCCGGAAGGTACCCTGAAAAAACTGCGTGAGATTGGTTACCAGCATGTAGAACTGGCTGGCACCGCGGGCATGTCCGCAAATGCGTTCAAAGACGTCCTTGATGAACTGGGTATGACCGCAATCAGCACCCACCATTCATTTAATCATGTGGTCAACAATGTAGACGCTGTCATCAGTGATGCACGGCTCTTTGGTATGGAGTACGTGGTTATTCCCTGGCATGGCGCGAACTCTGCAGATGGCTGGGCGGATGCCGGAAAACAGATGAATCAAGCAGGTGAGGTGCTGCGTGAAGCACGTATACATCTCTGTTATCACAACCATGCCCACGAATTTGATCTGTTCGATGGCAAAACTGCTTTTGACATCATATTCGACAATGCCGAACCTGAACACCTGGGTTTGGAACTGGACACTGCCTGGGCTGCCGTCGCTGGTAAAGATGTTGCTGAACTTATCACACGCTTTACCAACCGCATTCCACTGATTCACCTCAAGGACTATAAAGTCGTCGATGACGCGTATGTCCTCACTGAACTGGGTAACGGTGTTATAGACTGGAGCATTGTGTTGGAAGCGGCAAAAAACGCGGGCGTCGTCTGGCACATCGCCGAGCTTGATCAATCTGAGACCGATTCTCTGGAAAGTACCGCGATAAATTATAATTACATGCGAGATAGGGCTTAACTTATTGCCTGAAACTATTGGCTGAATTCAAAATCTTTATAGCTCGGGTCAGATGCATTCCTGCTATCTCCCGGGCTGTTTTGTATTCACGAAGCTGGGTTGACAAGAATGGCGTACAATATAATGCGGCAATATACTATCTGGGCTTCAACGCGGTAAGTATTCTGGGTAAACCGGACAAATCATTGTGAGCGGCACAATGCTCCAGCCCAGCTTGATCACATAACGTTTTGACTGTTGGCCAGTGTGTTTCCCCTAATTCCAGTGCCAGAAGACCACCAGGCCGTAAGTAGTCTGGGGCTACCCGGATAATACGTCGTATACAATCTAACCCATCATCGCCTGAAAGCAGAGCGTTAACGTCTTCATAATTGCGAATAGTCGGAGACAAGTTTCCCCAGGCTGAATTTTCAACATAGGGTGGGTTACTGACGATGACATCGAAAAGGCCAGACGTAGTGTCCATCTTGATGGCTTCGAAAAGATCACCAGCAAAGAACGTGATTTGCACCTTGTGGTGGTTTGCGTTTTCGCTGGCCAGCTTTACCGCTTCAAGCCGGATATCGCTTGCATAGATAGAGGCATTCGGTGCCTGTACCGCCAATGATATGGCAATACATCCAGTACCTGTTCCAATTTCAAATATATCGGCGTGCAGATCATCCATGTGTACCAGTACTGCTTCGACCAGATGCTCCGTCTCCGGACGTGGAACCAGCATGGGCGGTCGTACAGCGAATTCCAGAGAATAGAATTCCCACTTCTCCAAAATGTAGGCTATGGGTTCGTATGCAGCACGACGTTGTATGTACAATTCAAGTACATCAGGCGGTGTACATTCATCATGAAGGCGTGTGATTAATTCCGTTTGTGAGCAATTGAATGCATGACACAGCAGCAATTTGGCGTCCAGGAGGGGAGAATCAGAAACGGATTCAAGACGTCGTGCGCAATCGCGCAGCAAAGTATTAACAGTTGCCAAGTGTACATCTTCCGCTGCTAAAGGGCTTCGGCAAGGCGTTCCGCACGATCCGCAGCGATCAGAGCATCCACAATATCTTGAATTCCGCCTTGCATCACCTGCTCCAAACTGTAAAGTGTAAGGTTTATGCGGTGATCTGTAAGTCGGTTTTGTGGAAAGTTGTAGGTACGAATACGTTCGCTGCGATCACCACTGCCTACTTGCGTTTTTCTGTCTTTTGAACGAGATTGCGCTTCTTCACGGATTTTTGCATCCAATAAGCGGGCTCTCAGAACTTTCAGCGCTTTTGCCTTGTTTTTATGCTGTGATTTCTCGTCTTGGCATGTAACAACCAGTCCTGTCGGCTTGTGTGTAATGCGTACGGCGGAATCTGTCGTATTCACACTTTGCCCACCAGGCCCGGAAGATCGATACACATCAAAAACAAGATCATTGGGATCGATAGCGATATCTACCTCTTCTGCTTCAGGCAAAACCGCTACGGTAACAGCGGAGGTATGCACACGTCCCTGGGTTTCCGTATCTGGCACGCGTTGCACCCGATGTACACCACCTTCCCATTTTAACTGGCTGTATACAGAATCCCCGATAATTTGAAACGAGACAGCTTTATACCCCCCTTGCTCAGACAAATGGGAGTCCAGGATTTCCAGTTTCCATTTCTTTAACTCGGCATAGCGCGTATACATCCGAAACAGATCAGCCGCGAATAATCCTGCTTCCTCACCCCCGGTCCCAGCTCTGATTTCAACAATCGTATTTTTGTTGTCATTGGGGTCTTTGGGCAGGAGCAACATTCTCAGGTCTTGTTCCAGCTTTTCCAGGTATGGCCCAAGCTCGTTTACTTCATCTTCTGCAAGAGCCAGGATATCGGGCTCTTCATCAGATCGAAGCACAGCAGTGGCTTCCGCGAGTTGCTCTTCTTTATTCAAGTATTCATTGAAAACCCGCACCAGCTCGTTCAATTCAGATTGTGCTGTAGCATACTTGCGATAGGCTTCAGGGTCCGAAGCCACTTCTTGCGTGGACATCACACCCGACAGGCGATCATGCTCTGCAACGATGGCCTGAAGCTTTTCTCGCATTATGGCATCCATATACAACAATTATTTCTGTAACTGACGGGCATACCGTTTCTGGAATCGTTCCACCCGGCCTTCACTGTCAACAAACTTCTGCTTGCCCGTGTAAAATGGATGACATGCGGAACATATTTCCACATTAATGGCGGGAATGGTTGAACGGGTTACAAAGGTATTACCGCATGCACAATGCACTTTGGCTTCCATGTAATCTGGATGTATACCCTTCTTCATGACAATTTCCTCATTATATTTTCAGATGTTATGGCCAGACACACCTATTGCCGCTGAAACTACAGCAATGTGTATATTTTGGTGAGTTGATAAAAATCGCCCACCCCCGATGGAGCAGGCGCTGTTACTCGACCTGATATTCTACCAAAAAATGTCAATGTGCTTCAAGGAAACTAATTATTCCGGGATTCAATCGGTTTTTCGCACGATACTATCATCTACAACTTGCAGGAACCGTGTCAGGTATTGGTCGTAGTCCTGGCCACCTGAAAACCGGGATACCGCCACGACAATATGATTGTCCAAGTCTGCCCGGAGCACAGCACTGCTTGCAGCGCCATGCCCGATGGTATTTTCACTGAGCAGATACCGACGATCCTTTAAATTTCCTTCTGTGTCTCCAAGATTGGCTTCAAAGGTAGCCAGCCCGCTGTTTTCTGCATCGCCATCCAATTCGACAGGTCGTGGAGTGCGCATCCAGGCAATCCCCAATCCATATTCGCCATCTATTTCAGCAAGGCCGGGATACATCTCCCGGTAAACCTGCGGCAACAGCATGTCAAAAGTTTCCGGTGACATGAAACGCTGGTTACCATAGGCACCCCGGTTGAGCATGACCTGCCCGACCTTTGCCAAATCAAAAACAGTGCAATCCACTCCATAACCCAGATCGATGATAGTCGGCGCATCCATATCCAGTGGGATAAAGAACTGCTCATGCATAATTCTGAAGATACTCCTACCATCAACATATTCCATAACGCGTCCGGCAAGATCAAACCCCATGCCATTATAAATCATCACATTGCCGGGATTGAGCAGTTCCAAGCCATTGACAATGATATTTTCCATCCAGGGATTATACAGCGCTCCCCAATTCCCATGTCCTTCCAAGCCGGTAGTATGGGTAAGACATTGACGCAACGTCACCATCTTTTCACCTTCAACTGGAAAATCAGGCAAGTACTTACCTACGGGATCATCCAGCTCAATCAGGCCCTGATCAAGAAATTGCCCAAAGAGCAGCCCAGCAAAACTTTTGGTAAGTGAAGCCAGTGGAAACCTGGTGTCCAGGGTTACCGGTCGGTTTTCCAGCCCGAAAGCTTCATGAAATACTACGATACCGTTGCGGGCAACCAGTGCTGTAAAGGGTTCATTTCCCCCAGAGGCCCATTCCAGACATACCTTACGCAACTGTTCTGGCATATCATCAGAAAACCCAGCCTCATTCAGACTGCCGGGACGCAACACTGGTGCTTCATGGTCAATAGATGTAATTGGTGGAGTCAGCCCTGAATGTACAGGTAAGCCCAAAATTTTCTTTTTCAATGCCAGATGGTAATCCTGATCAAACGTATTTGCCGATTCCAATTGCCCTGCGGTGCGCCCCAACGGAGCCTGGTTGTACAGCCCGGCAAGCAGCATGGCACCATCAGGAGACTCGAACAACATGTGCATCAGCATATTACCAGCTGCCTGGCCGGTAGAAAAATTCTGTTCTTCCCAGACCTCTCGCGAGACCATATCGTTCGGAATATAGGGAACAGTGATACCGCTGATTTCATACCACGGTTGCCAGGTGGGGTCTTTGGCAAAAAACGTCATGGCGCGACGGATTTTTCTACCGTCGTCTGCTATTGCCTCGACATATGCCGCGTACCGACCAGGTTGTTCTGCTTTCTCCACTTCATTCAGGTCTGCGTCAAACCAACGCACAACCAACTCGGTTGCGCCGAGATGCTGCTTAACCAGTTCTGGATTCTCCCATTCAAGTTTTGGAAATGGCCCGGGATCAAATATAAAGCTCCAACGTGGATTGGGAACAATCTGTGCCTCTTGCAGGTTTTTTATCGAATCACGATGTATTTCTTCGGCAAAAATGGCTTCTGCCTGATCTTTCAGTAACAACTCCAGACTGAATGCCCAAGGGCCAGTGTTCTGGTCAATCTTTACCAGAATCCGGTTGGTACCCTGGTCAAGTGAGATTTCAAAATGGTCTTCGCGAGCACGCCAGGCCCGGCCAAGTGCTTCGCCCCAATGATTGTGTACCAGTGCGCCATTCAGCCAAACCTTTGCCCAGTCATCGGAACCAAAAAAAGCAATGCCTTCCCACGGTTCTTCCAGATTGACTTCCGCATAAGCATACGCCAGGGCAAATTCTTTGCCGTCATACAGAGCTTCCAGATTTATCTTGCCCTCGGCACTTGCCGTCACCAATTGCGTTTTGGCAACACCTTCCGACTCATTTAGCATGTAAGAAATTTCGGTATCTGAATTCAATTCAGCCGAAATTTCTCCCCCTGCAGAAACCAGAAAGTCTTTATTAAAGCCACCGCGCATGGCCCCTTCCTCATCCGGTACACTTAATACAGGATTTGGAAATGGCCCAAGAACATACCATTCCAGAATGGGGCCACCAAGTTCTGGCTCCCAGGTTGCCTCCCATGCTTTCTCCCCCACAGCACAGGGCATACCAACCATAACGGTGCATATCGTTAACATTAATCCTATAAAATAATACGAACCCTTGTACTTACTCATTCTGATTACCCCCAGTGAATTAATTTAAGGTTGTACCTATCTCAGCAATATGACTCGTTCATTTCATAAACCACCAATTAATATCTTATTACATATACAGCATAGTATGCACACATTTTAATTTTAATTAAACACGACCACGATCACTACCGTTGAAAAGTGCCATTACCTAATTATATGAAAATTGACAGTAGCAAACAATCCATAAACTGAATAAAATTTAACGTATTCGTAGCAAAGATCATTCTAAACAAAATCTCCCCGACAAAAAGCGCCAGAGAGATATTCAATGCATTGTTTTTAATTAAATAATCGGAACTACATGTTTACCCTTTGTGGGCTGCATCCACTTTCTCGATTATTTCCACCGGATTTTTCGCAACACCACCCACACAACCGGCACAGCAGAGTTTAACCAGACGATTTGCGACAACAACTTCTACCGGGTCACCCATGCTGCCCAGTTCTTGACCGGACACCGGACAGGTATCCAAGGCATAGTCTTCACCTTGCTTTTCAGCTACAGCAGCATCCAGCTTTTTGTAGAATTCTTCAGCATCTTCCTTAACCGCGGTAGCGCAATTGTTACAGCATGTACGGAACAAGCGGTTGTTAACAACGAAATTAACTGCATTATCTCCCAATGGCACATCAGCATTAATGCAATTTTCCAATGGGTAGACAGCTAACTGGTCTTCAATAATCTTTTCATCAATTTTGGCCAGAAATGCCTCTGCATCATTTTCGAATCGACCAATACACGCATTACAGCAGAATCGAATCTCACGATCTTCATGAACAAGAGAAACTGGCCCACCCATGCTGTCCAATGCGCTGCTCATCACAGGGCAATCTGCAAGAGGGTAAGGATCACCTTTATGATCATCAGCAGTAGCGACAGTACCAAACACAAGACCTGATCCAACGAAAACGACCATTACACATAGGGCCATTTTTTCCCACATCATATTGAATACCTCCTTAATCACGTTTATCACTCATTCAGTTTAAGCCATATTCATAATTTACAATTCGACGCAATCTAGTAAGCATTTGTTTCAAATTAATAACATCTTACTGTTTTTGCTTGTTCCCCTGGCATTTATTTGTATATGCTTTGCAGAACTACATGAGATACCACCAAAACGCAAATTGGCCGGGGCCATTTTTTTGGCATAATATAAGGTAGGTGAACTATGGAAATTGGGCAAGATAAAATACTTCATTTTCTGATAAGCTTTATAATTGCTTTAGAAGACCCTCTATTTTCATTCGTATTAGGTTTGGGGAAAGAGTTTCTTGATTTATTGGGCTTTGGAGTAGCAGAATTTGCCGACTTGATAGCCAATGTCTTGGGCATTCTGTTTGCCCTATTCATTACTTCATTGTAAACCCGGGAATAAAGTTAACGGTGCAGGTAAGTTATCCACCAAGAAGCTGGACATCAAACCAATCTGTTAACTTCTCGATGTCATTATGAATTTTTGGCCAGGGGTGTCCTTTACCATGATGGGGAGTAAAGGTTACTGGAATTCCTGCATTCTTCAAATGCGCAGCATAAAGCTCAGACTGCTGAAACGGCACTACTTCATCTTCAGTCGCATGCATAAGATACAGAGGAGGCATGTTTTCTGGTACTTTGATTCGGGCGGGAGAAAGGCTTTCACTTTGTGCATAAACTTCATCAGAGGTATGGTTGTCTACTGTGTCATGAAACAATAACGTTTCTACAGGCAAGCCCACTGAGCGTTTAAAATTAAATGGTTTGCCACCGTAATTCAGCAAGTCCGTTGGTGGAAAAAATAAACCCAGCGCTTCCACAGCAGTTGCGCAGCGTTTGTAGGGATTACGGTTTGCTGGGTTACCTGCAGAAGCCGACATCGCTGCCAAAGCGGCAAGATGCCCCCCAGCCGATGCACCAACCAGTCCCAGTGGCCTGGGTAATATTCCAAATTGATCTGCATGCACTCTGACATGCCGGATGGCAGCATGTATGTGTGATACCATTTCGGAACCGGTAAATTTTTCAACAGAACCTGGAGATACCGCAAAGACAGTGTAGCCTCTTTCACACAGGCTGTCAATCAACCCCAGGCCAATATGTTCATTGAGTCGGATACGATCTGCGTGCCAGGCACCACTGACCACATCTACAATACCAAGATTGTTGCTAAGTTGCCGTGGTATAAAAATGTCCATGGTCAAGCAGAATCCAAAAGCTTCGGCATACACATGATTGAGGTGATGATCATAGTTTCCACGTGTTCGTGGCCGAAAACGGGGAACATTATTCGGTATGTAGAGTTGTTGAACAGGGTTATTTTCGATAAACTTCATCTTGTAACTATTTGGGGCACCTTTGATTTGGGCACTGTAGAGATAAAACTTGCACCTGCAATATAAAAAAACAATGTATTATACCCTGCATTTTATAACATATACAGGGAACATCCAGTAAAGGCAGACCATTATACCGATATGCACAGATAATATAAGCAGAAAGAGCCTGTAATACAGCAAATTCTTTGACCTATTTGTTACAACACATCGGATTAACATAAAATTTGATCTATGCATTTCCTGAAAAAAAATAGCAGCACCAGTATTTTCATACTATTAACAATCAGCATGGCAACCATTCAGATAGCTTGGTCCCAGCCATATCCACCACTATTGGTAGATATAAGCGCGGAGCATCCATTATTTATTTTTCAGCAAACTGAATTGTCAGGAGGATCGCCAGAAAGGTATGCCGAGGCTGTAACGGCTGCATGGAGTACTTTGCCTGAAAGCTTACGCTCTATGAGTGCTATTCTGGTTGATGTAGGTACTGGTCATGGGCGTCATGAACGGTATGAAGCGTTATTATTACGTATGCAGGAGGGGAACATACCTGCAATTATTCGTTTAGGTACCGGCGCAGATCGATACCCACTCACGGAACTTGAAGCATTGTTACGCACGTACACCATAGTACGCGGAGTAGAAGCACCCGGGTTATCGTTCAATATTTATGATTCACCGATTCCAGAAGAACAGTGGGGAGCTCCAGCCCATATTGCATGGTTGGCAGAAACGATTGACCTGGCAGCACGTTATGGCCGACTGACCTTGTTGCCATTGAATGAATTGCACTGGACACGCATCATGGCCAATCGAAATACCCGGGCATTATACGATCGCATAGCCAATGCAACCGGTTATGTCATACCTATAGCGCATTATCATGGCGATCATCTGATACCCCATATAAGCTCAATGATGGGCGCCTGGCTGGAAGACGCTGTAGACTTTTGGGGCGTGGGTCCGGACTCCAGATGGTATAAAGATGCTCGTTTTCAAGGCACGGGTCGATTTGGAGGTGAGGACACCGGCGCGGGTATGCCTTCTGAATTGTATCGGGCCATGCTGTTAAACGGCGCCATGACAGGTGCTACGGTGTACACCTTTTACCAGGAATCTGACTTGTGGAATGGCGCGTCATCACGCTACTGGCATAATGCGATTTTGCCAACTATCGAGGAAATCATTGATACCGGGCTTATAGCTCGAAAAGATTTTGTACAACGCCGAACTCCGGTTGCTCTACAGCTACGCAGTGCTGGAACACCTTTAGAATTCCACGAGAATCTTCGTGACCTGGATGGTTTGTTAAATCAAGGCTTGCTTATCCATGCGGCTTATGGCATGGAACGACCAGGACAAATTCCGGAGCTTATCCCCAATAATGGACGCTACTTCTATGTACCTGTACTTTCAGCACATTTGGGCAACGCTGCGGTTGGTCGGTTTGAGCATGTAGCAATTGCTGGTGAAACAAATAGCCTGTCGGACTGGCGGGACCGTCTTGATGCATTCCATTCACTTACCGGAGAAGGCTCCGCTTTCATTACAACAGTTGGGCGTGGCATCTTCATCATGAATACACGGGAAAATGTGAGTGAGCGACAGAACTTCCAGGTGAATGAAGTTCCAACGCCTGTACGTTCCTTTGAAGCACGACGGATAGGAGATGGTGTTGAATTGAACTGGCCATTTCGAGAAGGTGATGTCTCCTACAAAGTCTTCAGGCGCTTTATGCCCGACACCCAATGGTCATTGATTGCTTCAGGTGTTACTCAAAATCGTTTTACCGATGCAGCTGCCGGACCATCAGATGCTGTTGCCTATACAATTACCGCGCTAACCAATGAGAAGGAAATGTACGAAGGTAGCGTGGGGTATGGAGAATATCTTGCACTCAGTGTGGTGGAAAGCCGGATAGACCATGAAGTGGTATTAAACGCTGTGATGAATTTTTCTGAAAGTCGTCCCATCCTGACCGGTATGGATTTCGAAGCAGTTGAGGACTGGTGGCCAACCTATGAAGGGGCTGAAGATGGATCGAGGCGAAATATTGCCGAAGCAATCGTGGAGCAAATCGAATCGTGGGAGCGGGCTGTAACATCGATTAACCTGGACACTGTTTTAAACATTTACGACACAGAATATGAAGACCCACAGGGCTGGGGAATTCAATATGTGCAGCGCGCTTACCAATGGCTGTTTGAACGTTACCACATGCCCCGTATGCATCGCCAGTTACGACGTTGGGATTTCAGTACCTATGAATATAGCGGTGAAGTGAATGTACTGATGTATTGCAGTATCCAGGCATACGCCCTGTCCGACACCACCGGTCGAATCGCTGATTTGCCAATCTCACTACCCCGAACCGATTCCTCTGAAATCTGGGTGACCTGGGTGCGACGAGACCAAACGTGGAAAATTCTGCGCACCAACCCAGCCTTACCCAACTTCAAAGAACTGTTGGGCTATTCCAGTGGACCTTTTGACAACCTGGTTCCGGGCCCCGATTTGTTTGAGGTTGTAGAATAGGCTTTAAATACGCTATTGATACATTGCGTGGGCTTCTTCATACAAATCAGTCATCTGCGCAATCATATGGGGAAGTGTAAAGCTGTTAAGAATCCAGGGGCGGGCAGCGTGAGCCATGGCCTGGCGCTTATCGGCATCGAGCACCAACAGTCGCAGCGCTTCGACCAAAGGTTCAGGCATTCCTGGTGGCACCAACAACCCAGTCACACCGCTATCAATGGTTTCCTTTGTTCCCCCGATATCCGACGCGATAATGGGAAGCCCCGCGAGTTGCGCTTCCAATACCGCAGTTGGAAACCCCTCTTCCAGAATGCTGGGCTGTGCAAATATATCCATAGCCCGCAATACTCCGGGCAAGTCTTCATAAAAGCCAGCGAATTGCACCTGTTTGGAAATACCAAGTTCTTGAGCCAGTCCCTCCAATGCTGCACGCTCATCGCCTGTACCTACAATCAGGAGTTTAACAGAAGGCATTGAAGTAGCAGAATTGCATAACAATAACTGCAATGCGCGCAGCAGGCAGGCATGTCCCTTTTCTGCAAATAGACGGCTGACGGTACCGATAACTACGGTATCACTGGAAATACCCAGGTCTTCACGTACAGTATCTCTTGATGCACCCGTGTCAAAATAGGCAGGGTCCAGTCCTGTATGTATTACCCGGATACGGTCTTCAGGTGTACGTCCTTCGAGTACTTTTTGTTTCATATTTTGTGACACCGTGTAAACGCGATCAAAATTCGGCAACGCCAGGTTTTTTTCTATCCAATGGTATATATGTGCGCGGATATGCCAGCGTGGTTGCCACCAACCATAGGGACTGGCCACGCAGGCACATCGGAAACGGTTGCGCCCAAGTCCGACCAATACATTGGAATGCGTGTCGTGACAATGCACAATATCAATGTTGTATTGGTCGATGAGCTTTGCGACGGCCTTTCGGGCCTGAAACCAATTGCCTCTGCTTTGCCACGGAATTCGCTCTGGCGCCACTTCCAACCCTGCTTTCTCCAGATATGCTACAAAATCCTGGTTGCCATGGCCTGGCGCATCATAAGGCACTGTTATTATACGAAAACGGTCTTGGGGAAGGTGGTTCATCAGCAACCGGATAATCGTATGCGAGCCCCCCACGGCCCAGGTACGAATCAGATAAAGCAGATTCAATGGGGCTGCATTCATGGCGATAAATCCACGTCCACAACCTGAGAGATTCCCCCGGTCAGCTTTAATTCTGTTTCAAAAATTGTATTCTCTTCATGTATAACTTCCAACATATACGTGCCTTCCGGCACTTGAAGCTGAAACACTCCAGCAGAGTTTGATTCCGTTTCAGGGATAGCCCGCCAATGCGCAATTAAATCTGCAATACGATTAAAAACAGGTTTGGGTGTACCATCGCTATGTATCAGGCCGCCGGTAATAACTGCGGGCTTGGTATCCATGACATCCCACCAGGTTACAGAATGCACCTGAGGATGCGCGTATGCCAGTGTGTAGACATGTTCCGCATAGTCGGCTTGCAATTCAGGTGCCCAGGGTGCTTTCCAATACCCGGCAGTCCAATCCGCGCCATAACTGGACGGCAGCGAGAATTCCGTGATGTGGATTGATTTGTTGAAACGGGTGTACCGTTCAATAATATCTTGTACATGTGCTGGTGTATAGGCAGGGCCATTCAATCCGGCAAACATAGTACTGAATCGAAAACCAGGGTAAAACTGCAAGCCAATAACATCAATATGTTCCAATACCCCGGCATTTTCCGCTGCTTCGAGAAATGCCGTGTAGGTAACAGGGTACCCATTTGTGGGTTCTCCATCCGGCAAATACGTCAGGTACTGGCTTCCATAGGCAAACTCATGCGGCGCATTGAGTATTACAGGTTTGCCTTGATCGGCCATTTGCGCTGCGGTTTGCTGTACCAATTCATACACGGTTTCCTTTGGAACATTCATCACATTTGTATTTGAAGGTTCGTTCATTGCCTCCCACACATCTATCTGATCACCAAAGGTATCCAGCAGTGAATCGACATGTGACTCAGCAGCTTCAAGAAGGGTATCTGGCGAAACTGTTTTTATAAAATCAGGAAGAATATCGTACTCCTGTAACCACATCACTCCGTGCGCCTTAACATCATAACCAAGTGACTTTAATCTGCTGAGGCCATACACCTGATCAATCTGCTGCTTGCGGGTTTCTGGGTTTTTTGTCCAGTTCCAACCCAACAATACCGTTGCCATATCGAACCCCGCGCTTCGTGCCGCTTCAAAAGCCTGGGCATTGTAGGGACTACCCTCAAAAACTCCAAATGAAAACGCATACGACAAAGGTGTCAAGCGCAGGTCATAAGTTTCAGGTAATTCTGCTTCCTTCGGGTTCAATACAATCTCAAGTGTTCTATTCTGCGCTTGATGGATTGCATTTCGCGCTGACTCCAGTTCTAAGTTGTCCCGTAATCGCAGGGCATCTCGCAATATTGAATCGAACGCTTTCGTTCTTGGAACAGGTTCCAGAAGCGCATTTGCGTCTTGTAGTCGCGATCTCAGCTTGTTAATTTCAATGTCACTACCTTCACCATAATGAAAGATTCGTTGTTCCAAATCATGCAGCGCTGAAGTAGCCAGGCTATAATTGATTGGTATGATTTCCACATCGCCAACACGGTCTAATGTATACCCCATGCCTTCATTGTGCATTTGCAAAAGCAGTTTTCCATAGCCGCCAGTTTCCCAGAACAACAATTTTGGTATTACATTCTCGCCAGGTCGTACCAGAATCGCGGGTAATCCTGATGCGCGATCTTGTCCACTTGGCCCGGCTATACCACCATGTATCGGCCAGCAGGTGGCAGGCACCGCTTCATCCTGCGTATTGGTTGCATACATAAATTGACCCGCGTAACGGCCCAATGCTTCGAAATCTCCCCATTTCATCAATTCGCCTTTGACATCATATGCCATGAGCACAAATGTCACGGCGTCAGGTAAAATAAGTCGCATTGTTTCAGAAGGCAAGTGTCCGGCGAGCTCAAAAATGCGTGGTTGCTGCTGATATACCTGAAGACCTTCCGGACCGACATAGGTCGGGGGTTGAATGATTAAGAAGCGGGCAGTTTCGTGTGTATCAAAATCAAAAGTACCATTTTGTCGACTTATTCGATACTGCAATAACTGATAATCTGCATCCATGAGCGAGATAAATGCATGCTCTATTGGTACTTCATTTTCTGCCAGCACCAAACCATGATAACCTTGGCCTG
This sequence comes from uncultured Nitrospirales bacterium, assembly GCA_964537975.1. GTDB lineage: Bacteria > Hydrogenedentota > Hydrogenedentia > Hydrogenedentales > SCBR16-9 > SCBR16-9. The sequence continues at coordinate 42,941 of CAZIDP010000032.1, forward strand.
TACTTGGTACACCATACAGCAATGCAACACTAAATATTAAAATAAACCGACATGTTATCAATATATGACCTCTGTATTTGCTTCCACAGTTCTATTGCTGTGGTTCATCAGATTTTGAATCAGTTGTTATGTTAGGTTCTGTTGGTTTCTTAAATTGACACTGGTAAATTACTAGCGCAGCGGTCACAGCAGTAACCATCCACCAGATTTTTTGCTGCAGGGCATGAAGAAAAACTGCACACAATAAAAATGCCAACAGACTGATAAACAGAGCACCGGCCATGGCCGCACCTTGTGTGTCACCTGATTTTATATACTGTTCTTCAAGGCGATAAAGATGCCGCATCAATACGATATAAAATGCAATAAAAATTGACAGTCCAACGAAACCCATATCAGAAGCAAGTTGCAGATACATGTTGTGCGCGCCAACAAAGACAGGCTGCCAACCCATCCGGTCAACCATGTAGCGCATGGTACGTGCTGTTTCTGTGTTTTCACGGATGTACTCGATACCGAATCCACCGGGCCCTAAACCAAAAACCGGGTTTTCCAACGAATAGCGCATGGCCGCAGTCTGCATATCAAGTCGGCTCATAACAGAAATGCTTCGGGTATATTGGCGTGGATTCAATACACGTTCTTTATAGGCTGCTGGCAACGCCAACCAGAGCATGACCAACGCAAGGAATCCAAGTGATATCCTGAGTGGTGTCAGTCTGTAGAATTGCTTCATAAACAACAGGGCTCCAAGCACCGTACCGATCATTAAACCTGTTCGTGTATAGGTCAGAATAAGGGCTATAACTTCCAAAACAAAAGTAATAACAATCAGCACTTTAACGAGATTTTTTTTCGTCACACTATACCAATAGAAATTGAGGGGAATAAGGAGTAAAATTATCATTGCCAGCCAATTCGAGTGGCCAGCTCGACCAGAAACGCGAATGGCTGCCTCGCCCTGTAAAGACTCCTGATCGATATAGGCACCATCCACGGCACCCAGGGTCGCCCACGCTGCTTCTCCTCCTACATAAAATCGCGGAAAAACGTATTGCGCCACTGCAACTGCTGACATAACAAAGCCACACATAACCAGCAGTACTATAAAGTGATGTAAATTTCTGGGGGTGTTTAACGTATTGACAGCCAGCAGAAAATATCCAAGCAGCGTAAACAGGCGAATCCACTCTGGCCATACCTGTGCGCGTTCTGCTGATATGATGGTACACATTAAAGCCCAGGCACAAAACAAAACCAGCAGCAGCGTTGGCCCTCCCAAAGTCAGGCGAATTTTTCGGATAAGTACATTCAGCATCCAGGCACCCAGGGCTGCTGTACCACAAATTTTGGAAAGAGTTACTGCCATCGCCTCCTCCTGGCCTACGAATCCGATAACGCCCGTTGAACCAGAAAGTAGTAAGAGTACAGTCGTGGCATATAACCCATATACTGGATATGTAAAAAAACAAATAAAAAACAGTACTCCGACAAGCCCAAAAATCGCCAGCTTACCCTGAAGCATAATACTGAAAGCAAGAATCAATGCCAGTAACAATGCCATCAACGAAAATAATAGGGGATTACCCTGAGTAGTGATGCTACGACTGCTCATTCAGTCTTGATTCCTCATTCCCATGTGTTACGGTTTGTTCTTTCAAGCGGATCATCCTGCTGATATGGGCACACTTTGCTTCAAGGCGCTTTTCCCACGAATTTTCTCGTGCTACTGCCTGCCGTCTGGCAATTGCCTCCGCAGAGTCTTCTTCCAGTGATTGGATGATTTTTCTTTCAAACTCTACATGATCCGCTGCCAGATATACGACTTCTTCATATTCAAGAAGCGCTGGCAGTGGTGGGGCAAGCACTATCTTACCTGCCGCGAGGTATTCATGTAGCTTAAGAGGATATATCCCCTTTGTCGCCTCATTCAAGGCATAGGGTATCAGTGTAACATCCATTCCTTTAAGATAAGAGGGCAATTCCGATATTGGGCGGTTACCCAACAGGTATATATTGGGAATGCGACGTAATGGCATACAATCCATTTCATTCCGCGCTGGCCCTACGAGCACTATGGACCATTCCGGATGTGCCTTTGCGAGATACACCATTAATTCCGTGTCAAATCGTGCCGGATCAAGTACACCAATTGAACCAATTACAGGTCGAGGCAAACTTTTCAGCTCTTCGGCAATTTCAGTGCTTTCCAGTTGCGCTTTCGAGAACAGGTTGTAATCAGCAGCATGTGGAACCACGTGCATTTCCGGATTCAGATGTCTACGCTTTTCGCGGCTGAATTCTGTGCCGGTGAAAACAAGGTCTGCCTGTCGACACAAATTATCTTCTATACGTGAAGCCGTAGCACGCCCCCAGGATTGCGGTATGTAGCTAACCCATTCATCGCAGAGATCGTACAGGGTGAGACAACGCGGTAAATGCTTGATAGCTCCACCGTGCAAAACCGAAAAATTCCAGATGAGTGGATTTTTCATGCCCAGGTGTTTTATACACCTTTGAAGCAAGTACGCCAGGATAAAGCCGTTGATTTTGTAATTTTTCAGCGCGATTGCCGGTGGCAAAAAACCTAGTGGAAGAAAACTGTGACGGGGATGGAAAACAAAAAGATTATCCGAAACTTCCTGCAGCCGACTTCCACTCCAGATACCAGCACCTTGCGAGTCCCTGGGGCGCAGGTTATAAAACATAGAACGTGGCTGGTCCACATACAAAACACGGTGCTGTGGTGCCAGGCGGCTCATAAGCTGTTGGGGCGTGCTCCAACTGGCATTCCAGTCACTGTAGGCAAAGGCCAGTATATCGGTTTTCTCCGGTAGCATCATGGCCCGACACTTTCATTGGCAAGCACAGAGGTATTCTCCCTGGAAACAACATAATAGGCAGCAAACCAGGTACCGATTGCTGTTAGCGCACGCGACACCGTCATTACCCAGGCCATGCCCAATGCACCAAAAACAGGAATTGCGGCAATACCCAAGCCGAACGTCATAAGAAAGCGTAGCGTTTCAAAAACGGCAATGGTTCTTGAATAGCCCAGTGAATATAATGTCACCACGCCCGGAACAGCCAACAAAGCCACTGCCACCCCGGCCATCATCACTTGTAAAAAGGGCGTTGTCGCACTGTAGGCATTTCCCAGGGTCAAGCGTGTCAACAGCGGCATGACCGGAATAGCGGCCAGAATCAGGAAGGCACCCATGAGCGAGGGCAATAACATGCGACGCAGGAACAATCTTAATTTGGAAGCTGTTTGTAAACTGCTCGCCTTGGGCAGCAATACATGGTAGGTTGTCAGAACCAATAGCTCTGCGGCAAGTACCAGGCTGACTGCGCCACTGTAATACCCGATAACCTCACGCTCTATATTCATTACAGACAGGTTCAACAATACCAAATCGAGCCTCTGGGTCAGGGTTGTAAATATTGATGCCATGAACACCCACTTCCCGAATGAAATCAGTTCATAGGCCACTTCCTTTTGCACAGGTTCCCGGAATAATTGAACCGGTAAATACGACCAGGCGACAATGGCTGTGATCATTGGTGCTGCAATGTATACAACAAGATAAGGTGTAATATTACTGGTATTCAACAATAGCAAAATAACCACTAACAGCAACCGCACCATCGCGCTCATGAACTCGAATCCAGCATACCGCCGAAAATTTTGATGTGCCTGAAAATACGATTGCGCATATCCCCAGATGGATATGACTGCGCCTCCGGTAAATGCTAGTAGTACCAGGTACGCGACAGTAGTGTACTCGCTATACATGTCTGCGAGCATATACAGGGCCAAAGGTCTGGCGAGAATCGCACCTGCAGCAAGAGTAAATAACAGAATGATTAGTTTACCGATTAAAGCGGCTTTGAAATAAGGGAGTGATGTATCATTGTCCGATCGTATTTTGATCGAAGCAAAGCGTACCAGCACTGTGTCAAGGGCAGGCCCGGTTAACCCCGCGACCAGGGTTATAATGGTAAAGAGAAGATAGAATCGGCCATACCCTTCAGGGGCCAATTGGCGTGCTACCAGCATATTGGCCAGGAATGCGGAACCTGCGGCAAAAATGCGTGCGCTCATGAGCGAAATTACGGCACCCAACCAGTTTTTATAGTTGCGCATCATGAATGCACTTCAATTCCTGTGAAACTGATGGTTTGTGATACCATATACATTCCCCAACAACAATAATGGAAAGAAATGTTGTGATTTTGAATTAACACATTTGTGGAATCTGCTTCGGAAATAATTAATTCCTCCCTTTAAAACAGGAATTTCTCCTTGCGCTTAGCATAAAACTTTCACGGCATAAATCGCAATGTGAAATGAGGTTGTTTTATGAAAACCGATTTTATTATATGTGATGTTGATGGCTGTTTAAGTCCAGAAGAATCAATACCCTGGGACTTGGATGCTTTTAATCGTCTGGCTGAAATAACAAGAGCAGCATCCGCTGGCAAGGGTAGCATCGCGCCCATGACCCTGTGTACCGGTCGCCCCCAACCCTATGTCGAGGTCATGATGAAAATGCTCGACATACAGGTACCAGCTATCTGTGAAAATGGTGCCGTCATCTACAGCCTGCACGACAACTACGCCCGCTTCACCCAGCAGGTAACCCAGGAAAAAATCGAAGGTATACGCCAGGTACGTAATCATATTGAAACTGTGATTCTGCCCGAAGTACAAGACACCGTGTTGCAGTTTGGTAAAGAAGCACAACTTTCCATCTTTTCAACCCGGCCAGAACAATTTCCCGGAATTGAAGCAGCATTGATCTCCTACATTAACGATAATGACTTACCCGAACTGCTTATTAATGCTTCGCATTTTTACCTGAACATTTCGCTGAAAGGGGTGGACAAAGGCTCTGCTCTCCGGGAACTCATGGAAATATTGGGCACCGATGCAAAGCGCCTGGTCGGGATCGGAGACACCGAAGGCGACCTCCCCCTGCGTGAAGTGGTGGGCTATTTTGCCTGCCCGGCGAATGCCCAGGAATCCATAAAACAAATCGCGGACTATGTTTCACCTTACTCCCTGGTAGAGGGTGTGATCGATATACTGAATCAACCGGCGTGCAGCAAACGGTAATATCTTTACTTGGTTTACTTGCTTGTAACCAGCACAAGCCAGCCGCCATCGCCCGGCGCTGCCAAGGAAATACTGCCATCGTGCTCCACCACTTGCGGTTCAAGCCAGGTACTGCGCATCAGCGCCATCCATCGAATTTCTACCGGACTGTCCAGGATGCCCAGAGCTTCGAGTGACAACGTCACAGCACCACCATTGGTAAAGTACACCACGCAGGCTTCACCCGGCACCACCATGCTGTAGGCTTCATTTTCATCCCGATCAGATAGTACGGACAAGTCCGGCTTCGCGGAAAAAATGTCAAATGTGCTGGTGAACAACCGCGTACTTTTGATGACGGCCTGTGCCTTCGGACTGAGCCCCAGCCCCCAGAAGGAAGCATCGTAATGCACTTCCGGCCCTTCAAGTGGATGAGGACGGTGAAACCGGGTGCTGGCAGCGCCACCGATTACATTGCGAACGAATCGCTCCACAGCACCTTCATCACCCGCATGCGTACTGTATACCTTTGTGTTGTTAATCGGACGTGGCGTATCTGCCACCTTATTCCAGGCATACGAAAGCAAGTCCCAATGTGTCTGCCCCCCTTGGTGATTGTTCTGTGATGCTTCTATAAACGTATACTTTTCTGGCTGATCAAAAATATGGGTATTATCTGGTGTGCGAATGTCTACATCAAAGCGCATGTCTGTTGTTTCTATTCCAATACCCGCCTCACGACCCCTGGATTGAATATAGCTGACCCAGTAATCCCCCCATTCTACCGGCTTGTTGGTTTCATTGTTCATGCAATACAGCACATTGGGATATTTGAGCGTAGTTTCCAAAATGCGGTCTACAAATTGATGTTGATAGGCACGTATAAAGGCGTTGTTATGTAGCGCGGGAGGCGAAAAATAGAAATCATTACGAACTTGGATACCACTTTCTTCTGCCGTGTAATTGACATTGTTATTGGGATTAAATGGATGAAATTCCCAACCGCCCTTAGGCAGATAATCCGTGGCTTCGTCCAGGGTATAGTCGCCATGATAATCGTAGGTAGCCCATACTTCAATTTGCACGATGATGTCACGCTGGTAAGTCTCTTCAATAAAGCTGTCAAAGCGTCGCCAGTATTCTTCATTCCACTGGTCCAGATCGAACAAACGTTCCTCCACTTCCACATAGGCAAACACATTGTCATCATTACGATGTCCCATGACATTCCGGAGATAATTGCCCCCCACTTCAACCAACACATCCAGATGCTTTTCCCGCTCATAGGGGTGATTGAATAGATTATCCTGCCAGCTCCCACCCAGCAGTATCACTGGTTCGCCCTTGTATTGCCAATAGCGGGGATTTTGTTCATACGGCTGTATCCGGGCAGCATTCAATTCATCAGCAGACATGTCAGGAACGCCTGGTGTATTTAATAAGACACAAACGACAGACAGTATATGAGTGACAAGCATGTTTCTGATCCTTCCCTTGATGCGCTATTCCATGCAATGGTGACTAAGAATGCAAACATTATACAGAATTGCTTTGCAAAGTTCCGATCCCAGAATACCCACGGCACATTCAGCGCAAACAAAGGAGAGACTGGGACTTGAGAAAGCACACAAATCAGATGCTTACTGCATACAGGTACATGGCACTGTGATACAAAACTTGACAAGCAGCAAAAATTGTATCATAATTACGATACACCGTAACATTTGAGGGCGATGATGCATCTTCATATTTCCCCAAACGATGGCAGGCCGATCTATCGACAGATCGTCGACCAGGTCAAATATCTCATTGTGGCCGGACGCTTGAATCCCCACGATGAACTCCCCCCCGTGCGCACATTGGCCAGGCTTCTTCTCATCAATCCCAATACAGTTGTCCGTGCTTATCATGATCTGGAAGAAGCCGGTCTGATTTATAAACGCCAGGGTGCCGGCACCTATGTCGCAGCAGGCAGCTCTCCCTATTCGGAATCAGAACAGATACGCCGATTAACCGAACAGGTGGACAGTTTGCTGGTCGATGCCCGGCACATGAATTGCAGTTTCGAGGAATTACAGGTACTGATGCAGGAACGCAACAAGCTATTGGAGCAAACGAGGGGTAAATCATAAATGAGAGCGGAAAATGCAAGTGATACCAATGCCAGGGATATCGTAGTATCGATCAAAGACCTGACACGCACCTTCAAAAGGAAAACTGTGCTGGAGGATGTATACCTGGAAATACCGCGTGGGGTGGTCTTCGGTTTGGTGGGAGAAAACGGCGCAGGGAAGACCACATTGATACGGCATCTCCTGGGTCGCCTGCGACCAGACAAAGGCGCAGTGCGGGTGTTTGGCCTGGACCCGGCGAAAAATCCGGTTGGTGTTTTATCGCGCCTCGGGTACCTGTCCGAAGACCGGAATCTGCCAAGCTGGATGAAGGTCTGGGAATTGATTCGCTACACCCGGGCCTTTTACCCCGATTGGGACCCGGAATACGCGGAAGAACTGCGCAAGCAATTCGCCCTGGACCCCCACGCAAAAATCAAAAACCTTTCTCGCGGCGAGCTGGCAAGGATGGGGCTGTTGGTCGCGCTGGCCTATCGCCCGGAACTACTTTTGCTCGATGAACCTTCTTCAGGGCTGGACCCGGTGGCACGCCGGGACATCCTGGAAGCCATCGTGCGGGCAGTGGCCGAAGAAGGCCGGACGGTGGTATTTTCTTCCCACCTGCTCGATGAAGTAGACCGGGTCGCGGACCAGATCGGCATGATTCATCACGGTAAAATGGTGTTTCAAGGCAACTTGGAAGCGATCAAAGCACAACATCACTGCTTAATACTTCGCAATGCGGACAGCATGAAAAAACCTGACTTGCCTGGACAATGTCACGCTATCCAAGAAGGCGATGAGTGGGCGGTTGTCTGCGAAGCACCGCTGGAAACTGTACATGAAGCCACAAAAGCATCTGGTTGGCAGCTCCTCGAAACCCGGCAATCCAGCCTGGATGAAGTATTTGTAGCTCGAATCAAGGGGAAAAGGTCATGAACAGCATAACGTTCAATTCCCCCTACACAGCCTTACTCTGGGAACGCTTCCGGTGTTTTTTCCGTAATTCACATTGGCTTCTCGCTTGTACCCTTTTACCTTATCTCGTAATGTTGGCTATAGTTGGTTTGATTGATCCTGAAGATATTCACAATACAGAAGAATTATTAAAATCTATTTCAATGTATCTACCTGCCGTTCACATGCTCTTATGTCATTGGCTTTTGGCTGATAAAGATACTAGAAACAAGGACGTGTTTTATCCACAGGAACGACATTATTTACTTCCAGTAAACTCGTATACCTTGGCATGTACACAAACACTATTCAGTACTTCCACTATAATCTTGTACTGGTCAACCTTGTATTACATAAATTATTACATTTTTTCTGAATCTGTTGTACATGCTTCTGATTGGTTTATACGTGTCTCAAACTGGTCTTTGGGTATTACATGTTACTTGGTTATGATTACAGCAAGGTTGCTATTATCATCTATCTCAATGAAATTAGCAGAAAATATATCTGCTATTCTATGTTTTGGTTATGTATTCATTGGTACTTTTCTAACAGATTCTTTATCAAATTCTATAATTGGTCTTTTTGCACTAATCTTGATATTTTTCGTATCAATTCTGAATGTTATAGTAAGCAGGAAATACAAATGCAATACTGAATTAAACATTAGAACACTAATATCTAATCTGTCATTTGACAGACTACAATTATTCCAAAATAATTTCGTTACACCATTTCAGGCTCAACTATGGTATGAGTGGAGGGAATGGGGAAAGTTTTGTCTGATAATATCAATAGTTATTTATGTGTTATGCCTTAACTTTTTTGGTGCTTATAGGTTCAACTATATTGATGTTAGTTTCTTTACTAACTTTTTTAATAATTATGCCATTCTGTCAATATGGGTTTGCTTCATTGCTGGAGCAATAGCAAATAAAAGTCAATTAAATAGATGTGAATTTATATTACCCATAGCGGCAGAGTTTTTATATAATATCCGATTTGTCATATCTATCATTATAAGTTTGTTTTTTGTTACACTTCCACAAATCATTATTTATAGTCACAATACGAACAGTTCTAATATCAATTATTTAGAAATATTTGTACTGATTATATTTACAACCAGTTTGGGCATACTTATATTGGCAAACCCTTTAGTAAGTATTAATCTATATCTTTTTTATAGTATTATACTATTATCAATATATATTTTTCCTGAAGATATTATCTCCATTCCATTACTCTTCTTCACATTATTTGTCCTTTTGATAAATATTTATCTTTATACTAAGTGTGCATATAAAAATTTTATCTATTATCCTGTATTATCTATTTTATTTACAGGTCTGCTTGGCTCTTACTTTATATTTTCAAGATTCATAGAAGGCATCCTCTTTACATTATTTATGCTGATGACATACTTTATCGGTCTTCATTGGTTTGTGCGCAGCCGTTGCAGATAAGCCAGAATCACAAACAGAGTCGATGCCCGGCACATGAATTGCAGTAGATATTACGTCAAAATTGATCGTACTACATTAACCCAGATAATGCAGTTTCGGTAGGAAAATTATCACACGAAGTGCTGTAAGTGT
>CAZIDP010000033.1:0-50252 GCA_964537975.1 uncultured Nitrospirales bacterium
CAGGGCATATTTTTTAGATTCGTCTATGTTCAACTCCACAGGTTGAAATTGTGTACCTTTATGCGATCCATCGCACCAGGGTTGGTTCGAAGAACGTCCACAAGCGCACCACCAATATGTACCGGGCTCAAGTTCTATAACCGCCGGATTCTTGTTGGCAACAACTGGCTCATTCATTGGATACTCCTTCAAATAGATTAAGTTTAGTGAATATTAGTTTTATCATTATAAACTAATACAGGTGTTAATTAAAATACTAAAAAGAAATAGCTGCTAGCTGGTAAGTATCAGCTATCAGGTAGGTATGTACTATGTCAAAAAATGATCCCGGTAAAGCTTTAATCACGCTTCAAAACATTACGCGTGCATATGGCTCGCAACCCGTTCTCGAAAATATCTCTTTTACTGTGCACGAAGGTGAGCGCATTGGTCTGGTCGGGCGTAATGGCTCTGGAAAATCGACTTTGATGCGAATCATGTCCAAGGCAGACCAGCCTGATGCCGGTGAAATTTCTTATATGCGAAATTTGCGAGTCAAGTTGTTAAAACAGCAATGTGATTTGCCTATGGACAAAACGGTTGATGAAATATTACAGAATACGGTTGCCCATATCCATGAATTAATCCATGAATATAATGAAAAAAACAATGCTTTGGCAAATTTAGAACACGCCTCTTTCGCATATCTTGCATTACAAGATGAAGTACAACATTTACAACATACATTACAAATTATGGACGCCTGGCACATTAATAACGAGATTGAAAAGATTGCTACTGCACTGGAATTGCCAATGGGGCATCGACAGTTGAGTACGTTGTCGGGAGGTGAATTGCGACGACTGGATTTGGCTACGAAGCTCATTGATCATCCAGATATCTTGTTGCTTGATGAACCGACAAACCATATTGATACAAAAAGTGCAGAATGGATTGAAAGCTATCTTGAACGCTACATCGGGAGTTGTGTACTCGTAACCCATGATCGCTTTTTTCTTGATCGTGTAGTGAACCGTATCATTGAACTTGAATTTAATAAAGTATATTCGTTTCCCGGTAATTACCATCGCTTTCTGGAATATAAGATGCAGGTTGATGATTCTATTGCCAGAACTGAAGACAATCGAAATCGGCTTATACGTCGGGAACTGGTATGGTACCGCCGTGGTGCAAAAGCCAGGAGTACCAAACAAAAGGCTCGTATAGGCAGACTTCAGGATATTCAAAATCAGGATGCTCCCGAAAAACATCGTGAATTTTGTTTTGAAATCCCGAAACCCCGACCACTCGGTAGAGTGATACTTGAGACGCATCAAATCAGCTTCTCATATGAAGACAATATACTGTTTGATAAATTTTCTATCATAATGCAAAAAAAAATGCGTATCGGCATTATTGGGCCCAATGGCTCTGGAAAGAGCACCTTGCTACGGGTTCTTATGGGGTTGGAAGCACCACAAAAAGGTAAAGTGATAGTTGGTGATACTACAGACTTCATCTATGTCGATCAATCCCATGAAGATATCGACCCACTTCGCAGCATACTGGATTATGTGTCAGAAGGTGCTGAACGGTGGGAAGTTGCCGGGCGTACTTTATACGTGCCGTCATACCTGGAAAAATTTCTCTTTGATAAAAGTACCTTGAGAATGCCGATCGGGAATCTGTCTGGAGGTGAAAGAAACCGCCTGAATATTGTTAAAAAATTACTGCAAGGGGGTAATTTTCTGGTCCTTGACGAACCTACCAATGATCTGGACCTGTATACTTTGCGGGTGCTTGAAGATGCGATTGATCTATTTGATGGCTGTGCCTTGATTGTAAGCCATGATCGATTTTTTCTCAATCGACTGTGTACCCATCTGTTGGTTTTTGAACAAGATGGTGGCTTGGAATTTATTACCGGTAATTATGATGATTATCTGCTCTACAATGAACGTAGACAAATTGAATTATCAGAGCAATCCAGCAACAAAAATACAACTGCCCCGGCCAAAAGCACTGAAAATCACACATTGAATGTGCGACCCAAGCAGCGCGCTAAAAAGTTGACGTATAAAGAACAGCAAGAATTGAATGGTATGGAAGAGCTGATTCTCAATGCGGAAAACACGGTTTCACTACTTGAAAACGAAATTAATGCGCCTGAATTTTATCAGCAATCTTCAGATATGGTACGTGAAAAACTAATGGCATATGAAAATGCCCGTGCTGAAGTTGAACAATTGTATGAACGTTGGGAAGCTTTGTCGGCAATGAATAGTTAATGTTGTGGGTGTTGTATAAAAATGCTTGTAGGGTAGTCATTGCATTATTCTTGTGCATTCCATAATAATACAGCTTGCCAATCTACACACTCACAATAATTACCACCAAATACCCATGTGCTATTCGCTACTTGATTCCGGGTAATCTTCACCATAAGGGTTTTCTTTTCCCAGCCAGTGACGAGCAAGTGTGTCTTTTGCTGTGGCTCGTATCAGAGCATTCCGTGCCTCGGCATGCTCACGAAGTGTCGCGATATGTCCGGTTTGTGCCTGGCGGTGCGCCAGAGCGGCATCAAGTATTTCTGTCTGTACACTGACTCCTTCTTCATATCGAATGTGTGCCAGGCGTAGTCCTTCCGCGGCCAATTGTACGCGTCTTGTCTCTTGTTGAATCTTTTCTATACTTTCCAGGGTGCGCAGGTATGCTTGGCGCACGTCCATCTCGACCAGTGCGAGTGTATCTCGCAGTTCATAACCTGTTTCACGTTTACGGGCCTGTGCTTCGAGTGTCGCTTGCTTTCGCCTTCCTCCCGCATAAATCGACCATTCACCACCAACTTGAATGGACCAGCCATCCGGCATCATTAGACCCCCTCCTTCTATCTTTTGGTATTGAACGCGTGCTGATGCCCGGGGCAGGTAGTCAGCTCTTACCCGCTTCAATTCGGCTTCAGCTGCCAACCCGGCTGCTTCCAAAGCATTCAACTCTGGGCGGTATTGTAATGCTGTGGCAAGGTACTCCTCCAGAGAAGTCTCAACAGGTTTCCAATCAAGTGTATCTGTCAGGTGTATTAAACTGTCTTGTGATACACCCAGCAATCGACAAAGGTGAATGCGCGCCATTTCATTTCCGGTGCGTGTACTTGTAAGTTCGGTCATGCGTGCCCCAAGTTCAGTTTCCGCACGTAAAACTTCAAAAGAAGTTACCATGCCAGCATCCTGGAGCTGTTGCGTGTCTTCAAGATGCTTTTGGAAGGTATCAACGCTTTCTTGAGCGACTTCTAGCAATGCGCCAGTATATTGGAGTTGGACATATGCGTCTTTGACTTCTTGTTCAATGGAGGACAGCGTAAATTCATATCTGTGTCGTTCTGCTGTGCTTAATGCTTCCATCGCCCGTATTCCTGCCTGAATTCCACCCCCGGCATATAATACCTGGTCCAAGTTAACCTGTGCCGTCAGGGTGTCACGGTCGGGCAGGAAGTCGCCAATCGGGATAACACTGTTCAAAAGACTCCCAGAAGGTAGTGGTGAACGCATTTGATCAATGTACGAAAACATTAATGAGGTATTAATCTGTGGCATGCGTAAAGCACGTGATTGACCTGCAATCGCTTCCTGGGCAAGTACTCTTTCTTCCGCAATACCTGCACGACCGGTATGAGTAAAAGCGTGATAAACTGCATCTTCCAAACTTAAATGTACAGAAGACTTATTATCAGGCAGTTCTATGCTTTCAGCACACAGCAGATTCTCTGATACCCCGAATACGACAATACAGACTAAAAGCAGTGCTAAGCAGGCTGTAAATTTGAATAATTTGATGGGAAAAAAATATCTTTGCACTTTCTATTTTTCCTTTGGGTAATTTATGAGTATACAATAAACATGTTGAATTGATCATGCCTTGGATAGGCAATGTGGTATATTGGGCATTTTGGTTATGTTAAATAATCTGATACTATGTATTGAATGTAAATCAAATATAACCCAACTAAACAGGCGGGGGAGATATGGCAGTAGTTTATATCACCCGCTTGACGACTATGGAGAATCACACAGTGAAAACTCATGCGCTCTTTAACTTTTGTCGCAGATGCATAGGTCTGTTTATAGTTTTACTCCTGTTGCAACCTGCCACAATTTATGCAGACATAACACTGGAATCGCTGCTGGAAGAAATGACCGATTTGAAACGCCTGGCAGTGATGTCTTCACCGCATTATATCACGCGTCAATTTTCAAGTTATGATCGTCGTTCAACAGACCCAACTGAACAGACCGATGAGAACTGGTTTGCCAATGTAGATGCCGGACAATTTATCCGAACGGAAGAAACGGAACATGGCATCGAGTATGTGATGATGGAGGCCGAAGGCCCGGGTGCAATTGTGCGGATATGGTCAGCCAATGCGGATGGTGCCGGTACCATTCGCTTCTACTTTGAAGGAGAGGAGACCCCAAGTATTGAAATGCCCTTTGAAGCCATGATGCGTGGTGACACAGAACCATTCATAGCACCAATCGTTGGGGTTCGTGCCATGGGGTGGAACAATTATTTGCCCATTCCCTATAAGGAAAGCATCCGGATCACTGCCGACAATACGCCTTTCTATTATCTGATTAATTACAGAACCTATGAGCCCGGTACAGTAGTCGAATCGTTTACCTTGGAAAGCGCAACCAGCGCATTGCCGAAAATTCATGAAGTCGCAAGTGCTCTAGCTTCACCGAAGTCTACCGGAAAAAAACTTCACCAAAATCTGCGTTCTCAACGATATTCTCTGCAATTGGAACCGGGAGAGATGCGTACTTTCGAGCCCCTTACAGGGCCTGGTGCAATTTATTGTCTTACGGTTAAACCAGAAGCTGATGATTTAGAAGCCGCGCTTCGTGCTACAGTGCTTGAAATTACATTTGATGATCAGACGCTCGCTGCTGTAAATACACCACTGGGTGATTTTTTCGGCACTGCCCCGGGTGTAAACCCGTATGAGAGCCTGCCCGCTGGTTATACTGAGGCAGAAGGCTTTTATTCCCACTGGATTATGCCATTTGAGAAAAAGGCGGTGGTGCAACTTCGCAATACCGGTGACACAGCCATTACTTTGACTGGTGAATGGGTAGCAGGTCCCTGGGATTGGACATCAGATAGTCTGTACTTTCATGCCAAGTGGCGTAATGAGTGGAACCTCGAAACAATCCCACGACAAGATTGGAATTACGCGCAGCTCCAAGGGCGTGGCCGGTATGTGGGTAACATGTTGGCAGTCGCCAATCCGACTCCGATGTGGTGGGGGGAAGGCGATGAAAAAATATACATTGATGGTGAAACGTTCCCAAGTCATTTTGGGACAGGTACAGAAGATTATTACGGATATGCCTGGTGCTCACCCGAATTGTTTACACATGCATACCACAATCAGAGTCGCTGCGATGGTCCCGCAAATTATGGGCATACATCTGTAAATAGATTTCATATTATGGATGATATTCCTTACAACGAATCCCTGCGATTCGACATGGAAGTCTGGCACTGGGAAGATGTAGTGATCCATCAGGCTGCTATTTCTTATTGGTATGCCCATGATAATCAAGATAACTTTTTGTTGTTGAAGGATGATACTTTAACAGTTCCAGAACTCGACGAATTTTTATTGAAATCTGTTGATGGCGCGCTGGAAGGTGAAGACATGCGCGTAATATCGGTTACTGGTGGGCGTGCCATCTCACAACTTTCGATGGCTTGGAGTTGGAGTCGTGGTGCTCAAGTATGGTGGATAGATGCTTCTCCCGCCGACACTCTTGAACTCGGATTTGAAGTTGAAGAAGCTGGTTCTTATGAAATTTTCCTTAATCTGACGCATGCACCAGATTATGGCATATTCTCCCTGGAAATCAATGGCCAACCAGTCGATGGTACAATGGACTTGTATGCAGAATCGGTAACCAATCCTGATTCAATATCAATCGGTAATTTTAATCTGCATGCTGGTGAGAACAAGATGAAAATTAAAATAGAAGGTCACAATCCAGAAGCCATTCCAGCGTATATGTTTGGTCTGGATTATATGCTGTTAAGCAAGTCAAATTAATCAGTGTTTTTATGATTGTTCATAACCAACCCTGTTGAGTTAAGTTTATACACATATACAACAACAGGGTTGGTTTTACAATATGACTTTTACAAGGATTTAGATCTCAATATGTATTGGTATTTTCTGATTATAGTTTTGACAGGTTTGGCGATGCTCATATGGCTGTTGGTGGCATTGAAACATAGCTTGGTTCAAGATGTAAACGATGTAGGTCGAGTAGATAAAAAGAGAGATGTCGAAAAAACAACACGTGCTTAAAAGGACCTAAATCTCCGTATTCAAGAAACAAAACAGCTCAGGCTTGTTGCTATAAATCTAGATTTTCATCTCCAGATTGGGTTCTATTTCGGGGTTTTCCAAAGCCCAGAGATCGTAAAAAAGTATCTACATTTACTTCATCATCTTCCTGCAATGGGGAGTGGGGTTGGAATTGAAGTGGATTTTTAATGAAACGCCGATGACAGGAAGGGCATAAGTCCAAACGTATTCGTTTATAAATCTGCGCTTCTACTTCTTTTGGATCTTGTCGACGCAATTGGTCCAGCAAGGCCAGAATTTCATCGCGATGGCTGCGAACCAGTTCTACCAGTCCGACTTCCATCTCATCGTATGCTGCATGAGCATCAATGGTTATGGTATATCTTAATTCATGCCGAAGCATGGTTGCTCCGCATCCGTCACACAAATAGTGAATCATGATAATTCTCCTGAATCAGTACCAAATTGAGTGTACCACATGTAATGTATTCAAGAAAAATATTTATTATGATTATATTTTCTGTGGTGATTTTACAACTTTTCGTCCTTAACGTATTGGAAATCGTAAAATGAAACGTGCTCCGTTGCCTGCGACACCTTCAGCTAAATAGACTTCTCCTCCATGGCGATGCATCACGCTCTGAACCACAGAAAGCCCCAATCCTGTACCATGATTCCCTTTAGTTGAAAACAGGGCATCGAAGATTTGTGAACGTTGATCTTGAGGTACTCCAGGGCCTGTGTCTTCTACCGCAAAATGCACTGCACTACCATCACTGTACGTCTCGATGTACAGACGTCGATCTTTTTCTTTCTCCATGGCCTGACATGCGTTGTATATTAAATTCAATACTGCCTGACGTACCATCACCAAATCTCCTGTACAAGAAGGAAGTGAACTTTGCAGGCGTTGAACGACTTCAATTCTAGTTCTGTATATCATCGGGCGCGCAACATCAAGACACAGTGCCAGAACATTGTTTAAATTGTATGGCTCATTTCCTGAGCTCGATGTTCGCAAAAAATTCATTATCGTGCGTACCAAATCATTACAATGATGAACTTGAGCCTGCATTGTCTCCAGACGCTTTTCAAGTCCGGGTACATGTGGATTACTCATGAGCAATTCAATATGTGTGCTTATCACAGAAAGAGGCGTTCCCAGATCATGCAATGTCCCTGAGACCAGTCGTCCAAGCGTTTCAAATCGATTGGCTTCCATGCTCAGCCGCTCAAGTGTTTCTTTTTCGTCGTGTTCTCTTTTTTTCTTTATGCATTCTGCTACTTTGTTCATCATTACGACATTATCAAACGGTTTTTCCATATACGCATGGGCACCCAGCTCCATCGCACGCATGGCGGTCTCAAGCTGCCCATACCCAGTCAAAATGATTACAGGAATTGCTGGATTCTCCTGCCGCACAATGTTCAATAAATCCAGTCCATTTGCCTGGGGCATGCGGATGTCCGTTACGACAACGTCGACGATACATGAGCGAATGACCCGTAGTGCTGAAAGAACACTATTGGCCAAGCTTACCTGATATGACTTTTTCAGCAACATCCTCAGTGCTTGGCGTGGACCATTTTCGTCATCAACGATTAATATATGTGGTAGTGATTGCTCCTTTTCGCTAGAATGCCACGGTTTGTGTGTAATGACAGGTTTAAGTGCGTTTGCACGTAGCTCTGTATTATGTGCATTAAGGTATTCATTTTCGACCACTGCTGCATCCCTCATCTTAACCATCTTTCGAAAACTGCGGTTAGCCTTCCCCTGCATTCATGGTTGAAAAGCGGTCCCTCAGGTCGCTTTCTAATCATGGTTTGGTTTTTGTAAGGCAAACTACATGCCAATTGAAAAATATGAGCTATCTAATTGAAAATAAAAGGTTTAGGAAAGATGGAAGATAATTAGAGGGTGTACGAAATTGTACATAGTTAATTATTGACAAGATTTGTGTACATATTTGTACACAATGCGATGTGGAAAGGAAAGATATTCTGTCTGCGATGTGGCGGTTTGTGTCGGAATGGGGCGGATGCTGATAGGAAGTAGATTCAGCAAGTTTATTTGATAAGAAGTATGGACAAAATTGTACACTTTTGTGCAATAGTGAACAAGTCTGTTGTACTTGTGCCTATATGCTAATATTAGAAACAAAAATAATATTAATTATGAGTAATTAAGTTATGTATTAGATAATTAACAAAAAGTGTAATTTATGCTTTATTCATATATTTTATCTTGGCATAGATTTTTTCTTTTTAAGCATATTTAATGGGCTTGTAGAGATTGTCGCGATGAAGCAGATCATGAATCAAGACATAAATTATTATTCGTCATTCTGATTTTCATGAATTGCTGTTTCCAGCTTCTGGCGAATATTATAAATAGGCTTATTCTGACTTTCATAATATGTGCGTACACTGATTTCTCCCAATAAACCCATCCCAATCATTTGCATACCACTGAGACCAAAAAAAATCGAAAGATACATCCAGGGATTACCGGTCATGTTATGCTTTGGAATCATGAGTTTCAGCGTTATGGCAATGAAAGCCGTAATTGCTCCCAATGACAACACATACATACCCCATTTCCCGAATACCTGCATTGGTTTTGTCGAATAAGAAAGTAAAAATTTTACCGTAATCAAATCAAGAACTACACGCAGTGTACGGTCGATACCATATTTTGAAGTACCGTGGATGCGTGCCCTGTGATTTACAGGTATTTCGGTTACACGAGCACCAGCCCAACTTGCGAGTGCTGGTAGAAAACGATGGAGCTCGCCATACATGTTCATTTGTTCAGTGATATTTTTATGGTACGCCTTAAGCGTGCAGCCATAATCGTGAAGCGGCACACCGGTGATCCAGGAGATAAGTGTATTGGCTATTTTTGATGGAATTTTTCGGGAAAATGCACGATCCTGTCGGTCCGCACGCCAACCACTAACCACATCGAATCCTTCATCTACTTTCTCCAGCAATTTTGGGATGTCGGCTGGATCATTTTGCAAATCAGCATCCATCGGGATGATAATTTCCCCCTTGGCCGCATCAAAGCCTGCGGCCATTGCTGCTGTCTGCCCGAAATTGCGCCGTAATTGGATGCCGCGAACATGCTCCGGATCTTTCTCAAACAAAGATTCTATGACAGCAAATGAGTTATCCCTGCTGCCATCATCAACCAATATCAACTCATACCGGTGTTGTGGCGTTTTTGCCATGGCGTTTCGCACCTCTTCCACCAGAATCTGAAGGGATTCCTCCTCGTTGAAAACAGGAACTACGATGGAAATATGATAAGGTTTTATGGAATCGGGCACGAATAAGGTCTCCAAAAATAAAGAGTGGAATATTGTAGCGATAACGTACCATATCGCAGTGAAGCTTTTTTATGCAAGAAATGCTTCAATTGCTGTGGTCAAAAAACTTTTAAGGATGCAAACAAAAAGGGCGTTCAGTACCTGAATTCTCTAAAATAAACCAGATTTAATCTTTACATGGTCTACCCTGATGAAAAAAAGTATGAACGACCTGAGCAGTATATTAACATACTTGGAAAATAATGTTTGAATACATTAAGGCTGCACAACATACAGATAAATCGAATTCCACATGTAGTTTTAATTCAATCGTTGCAGGGTTATTTGCATTTCACTTTCCAAATCATTCAAAACTATTTGGTTGCTGGACACCGAAACCAGTCGAGATTTGCTATCTTTGCCGACCATGTCTTCAAGTCCTGATCTCATTTCAGGTGTTTGGTTCAGCATCATTTTGGTGATTTCATTGTCTGATGTGAAATCTACCGAAGTTATGCGATCAGTCAGAATGTCTTCATTCACTTCCCAAGTACCTGTATCGGTGAAGTTGAAACTTAATGGCATCTGCTGACCCATCATCATCATATCCATACTCATTTCACCCATTGATTCTCGGGTGCCATCGGCATGGTACGTGATAGTACCTGAAATCGACATGGACATGCTTATACCATCAGGCATTTTTTCACCAGATATTGCAGCCATATCTTGTGCAGACATGTATTCAGAGTAGTTCCAGGTGCCCACCAATGGATGCTGCTCTTTACTACCACAGCCAGAAAGTACGATTCCCAAGACCAAGAGACCGATCATCAATCCTGTCATTTGATTCTTCATGAAGTTTCCCTCCTCTGTTACTTATTGTTTTCTGTGTCACACATTGACCCCAAGCCCTGAGCGAAATCCGGCATAACCCTATGCGAACTTCCTTATATTTCATATTTATATACCATCATGACACAAATTTATTCGTTTATGCGACAAATATCCCCCACAGAGAAATTGTTTGTTATGCTTCGACAATTCTGCTTGCTGGAGAGAAAGCTTTGATAAAAGAATCTCTGTCGGTATCCCGTCGAATTCCCAGGCGTGTGAGGCAAAAGTCATATCGCACGGGGTCATCGGGAGATATCATCTGAAAAGCGGTTGTTACCTCGCGCACTGATTGCTGATCGGCATTGTGGCGTTCTGTCATCTTCAGAGCACGGCTCAAGCGAAACATATGGGTATCCAAAGGTATCATGAGCTCTGCCGGCGAGATTACACCCTGACCGAGTAAGACCTGCCAGGTACCAGGATCAACCTTGTCTTGTCGTATCATCCATCGTAAATAGAGATGCCAACGTTTACAGGCACTGCCACGAATGGGAAGCGGCAATAAATAGTTTTTTCCTGAATTGCCAAACGTTAATAATGCCGTTACCCAGGTATTCAATGAGTCGATGATATCAGGTGCCTGGTTTCGATCATGTATTCGGGCAAATGCCTCTGCGAGCGTGCCTTCCTGGCGAATTACTGTTGCCACACCTGACAACATGGAAACCAGTTCATCTTCCCCAACAAATCGATACTGAAATCCGTGATATACCTTCTTTAAAGATTGCCGGGTGGCGTTGCGCAGAAATTGATGTGGGTGTTCGCCCATTGGTCTTAGTACTGCCGCGATGCTTTGAATGATTTGCTTTACGTTTCCAAAGGCCAGGGAGGAAGCAATCAATCCGACAATTTCCTGGTCCTGTGGTTTTGGAAAATCATATATGGTCTGCAAAGGATCAGGTGCAATAAATTGCTGGTGATTGTAGCGTTTGTAGAGTAGCTCAAGCTGAGTTTTTAGATCACACATTGGTGATAACATCATATCAGATTATAATGAATTGATAATAGGATGCCTTGCTGTTGTCAAGTAAAATTACGATTCTGTACTTTTCTTTAACAAGGTCAGCAGCATCACCGTATCTGTTTTTGCATGAATGCTGTGGGGTAATCGTGGCGTCATTTGCATCCAGGAGCCTGCCTGAACGTCGTATTTATCCTCTCCCAATGTTAATTCGGCTTCTCCGGTAATGAAATGCAGTGTGGCTTCCATGGAAGTCGTATGTTCGGTCATGTCTTCGCCAGCAGCCAGCCCAAACAAAACAACCCGTAAATGGTCATCATTAAAAATAGGACGACTTAAAATACCTTTTGAGGGTATTTCAACTTCAGCAGTCAAGTTGTTCAAGAAAGTATAGGTATCCACAATAATTAAACCTCCCTGTTATTTGGTAGCGTTGCATTCTATCGCGTCGACTTGGGTAATTTTATGGTGCATCATTTGTGCTATCTGGGTAGCGCGTTCTTTTACCGTTTCTGCATTTGCCCCTGTAAAATGTTCATCAACAGTGTTATTAAACAGATATGTCCATCGCTCAAAATGTTCCCTGGTCATTTTTTTCTTTCGATGTAAATCCATATGAGGCAAAAAAGCATTGCGACGATAGGCATGATTCTTTAACAAGATGGATTCCCAAAAAGCGTACATGATCGGCAGATGCTTTTCTAGATTTATTTCAGCAATTTCTGTGAAAAAAATACCAATCTGGTCGTCTTTCAGTGCTTTTTCATAAAAATCATCAACCAGATACTTAATATCTTGGCTTGTTTCTATATCTTGCATTTCTGGTCCTTAAAGTTGTATTTAAAATACATCTTTTATGGTACTCAAATTATGCACTGCAGTCAAGTAAAAAGTGGTAGCCCAAATTTCCATAAAAAATGAGCTACCACTATATGCATTAAAGTTTTTTTTTTCTGCGTTTATGCACTTAATCGTCGGTAGTAATAATCAATTGTATACCCGGGTCGCCACCGAGGATACCGATAGCGAATATGGTAATAACACGATCTGAGTTAAAAGTAACATTGTTAATATGTACTATCGGAACAAGCCCTGTAATAGACTCATTAAGTTGCAGATTGTATGTTCCAGGTGTGACTTGAATATAACCACTACCTTCTTTAAAAGCGATATCTTCAAACAGCAACTCGTCATCATCGGTGCGTACATCAACAGTTGGCCCGTTGGGTATTGCATGGACAAAACGTACTTTCGACATACCCGGTTCAGGTGCCGTATTGTTGTCGTTGAAGGTTACCAAATCGAGGTCATCGACATAATCTAAAGCGACGATCGAGTAGTCTGCGCTACGCGCCAGATTTATACTGCGTTCTATGGCATCCGTGCTGTAACAGGCATCACCAGCCGCTACAAGGCGTAGTATGCGCGTACCATGCGCGGTAATTTTGTACACAGAAATTTCACCGTAATCGAGATTCTCAACAAACTTGTTACCGTCCAGGCAGATATCAATTGCCGGGGCATCAGGACTCGCGTGCAATACACGTAACTCAGTCAGCTTTGGTTGGGGACATCCTGAAAGCATTCCAACCAGTAGCGTCATTGCTACTATTGCATAAACCTTTCGCATAACTTTTCTCCTGTTGTGCAGTATTTTAACCTGCTTAATCCTGCTGAATTTTCAATCATGCTATACATTCAAAAATTACCTTATATTTAAATATTTGTCAAGTTGAAGTGCAATTGGCTGAATGTGAACATTGTCAAGATTCTATTGTGTACACCAATAGATGCATGCCGTCTTGACTTGTACTTGATGCTTGAATTGCTTCATGTTATTATTAAAAAAATTAATTTTCGAATATAGGATTCGGTATGAAACTTCAAAATATTATTTGTCAGAATTGGTGTAAGTAGTGCATAAATTGTTTCAACATCTTCACGCTACTTACAGGATGCGAAACACTAAGCGATGTGTGTACTACCCTTCTGGTGCTGTTGCTGCAATTATCGGGTTGCTCTTTGGTTATGGTTGCAATATTGAGGACAGAACCACTTCTACAGTCACATCTGCCCAGTTTTTGCCGACCTCAGTGAGTCATGTTTTGCAAGATCATTTTTATGATACAGAAGAAGTTCAGGATATTTATTTGACCATTTCACCAGACGAGATCATGCGTCTTGAACAAGCTTTGCCTGAGCGTATCTATGTTCGTGGTGCTTTTCAGTGGAACGACTTCCGAATCGATAATGTTGGAATACGCTACAAGGGCAACAGCTCATCCATGCCACTACAAATGCATGTGAAGCGTAGTTTATTAATTAAATTTTCTGAGAATCTACCAGGACAGCGATTTATAGGATTGCGACGGGTGTCATTGGATAATGGGATTCAATTCGGTGGATTGTTCAGTGAAAGAATCATAACAGACATCCTGCGCGATGAAAATATTAAAGTATTTCGTACCAATTATGCCCGTGTATTTTTAAATGGTGAATATCTTGGTGTTAGCGTCAACCAAGAACGTATTGACAAATCATTTTTAGAGCGTTATTTCCGTGATTCATCAGGACTGTTATACAAGTGTCACGAAGGTGGCCCAGGTGCTGACTTTGTAAAGCTTGCCTCTCCGCGTCAGTATGCCCACGCTTTTATACCAAAAACACACCAAACAGGTAATGATTTTGAAATGCTTGCCGAGTTCATTTCGTTTATTAATACTGCAGATGATGAACAATTCCGAAACGAAATCGCTCAAAGATTCGATATAGGCTCTTTTCTTGACATTATGGCTGTCATGTTATTTTCCGGCGCATTTGACCAATACACCGGATGGTTAGCACATAATTACTATCTTTACTTTGAACCAAGTAGTGGGCAGTGGTCCTATCTACTCTGGGACCTGGATGTGGGATTCGTAGAAGAAGTATTTGGGCATCTCAGACCATTGGACTTTTGGAATGCGGCGTATCCCTTCCCTGCGGCTCCAAGACCCTTACTTCAACGGATTGTGGAAGATGATTTTCTATTGGAAGAATATCGCCGGAGAGCAGACCGGATACTGGAGACTCATTTTCATCCCGATGTACTTGTACCAAAGCTTCATCGTTTGTATGCGCAGATTCAAGAATCTCTGAGGGATGATCCCTACCCTGATCGGCGTATGACTGTGCCAACCGACAGAAATTACCATGATGTTGTTGATTCCATGGAGACTTTTATTCGTAAACGTTATGCAAAAGCCAGGGAAGAATTAGACAACCCTCAAGTAACGCCACCCATGCCAATGGGACCTCCCTCTGGCCACCCCAGTGGACCGCCGCAGGGTCATCTCGGTGGCCCGCCGCATGGCCACCTTGGTGGACCGCCGCAGGGTCATCACGATGGTCCGCCGCAGGGACACCCCAGTGCGGGGCAACAACCGACTCCTGGAGAATCTGGACCTGAAGACCCACACAGTCTTCAAATTGTTTCGAGTGAACAAAACCGGGTTGTTATGAAATGGGAATACAATGCACATGGAGAAGCTGGCCTGATAATACAGCGGTGTCAAGGAGAAGGGTGTACAGATTTTATGAATCACCACGGTATGCCTGGAGATGGGCACACTACTTTTGAAGACCGGCAAGTGCAATCCGGTGCCACTTATCGGTACCGAGTCTATGCAGTGAAACCATCACCGCACGGTCCTTTGGGGACTGGTGTTTCAAACACAGTGACTGTGACAATCCCGCGATAGCAATTTCAGTGGCATGAGAACATTAATCCTGAAGTGAAGCTGAGGCGCCAGTCACCATGCCCAGCAGTTGACAACAACGGACATATTTACTTGAGCGGGTTAAGCGTAATTCCAACGGATACAGCTCACATCGTAACTCTTGTTCGTAACCTAAAGGGCATTTTGCTTCAATAATCACCATATCATAGAGGTGATAAGCAAAGTTTAATCGTGGACGAATTGCTCCGGATTGCGCATAGCAACATACACCATGATCAAGCGTGTAGCGGAGAGGGCCTTGTCGGGCATGATAATGTTTGCGACGATATGCAACCAAGGCTACCGGCTCAGGACGCATAGCCAATAAAGCAGCTGCATTTGGTGGTAGGATGGATAACAATGATGCGACCAAATCTTTGTAGGACCAATCAGAAATGGGGATTGTGCTCCGAATCAAATAACGCTCTTTACCAACCTGATACCCTTCTCTGTGCTTGATTTCAAAGAAGGCCTGATAACCGGGAGACTTTTTGTCGTACCAACGCAATCGAACTTTGGCGCGACGGCTTACACCGTCAAAATTTTCACGGCATGAAGATAGATGATTGTCATCAAAATAAATGCTGCTGACAAGTGACTCACTGTATTTGTGAATAACAGGGCGTGTATTAGCGCGAAGTATGGAATGCAATTTATGGACATCCACACCTTGCAACGCGTACTTTACCTCTCGACGCCGAAGCGTGACGCCGTCCGTTTCAGGTGCTTCTACAAGCGCGATTTCACTCATAACAGTGTATCCAAATCAACAAAAGAAACTTGGCACCCGGGGATTCGTTGTCGCAACTGATGCACCAGTCTTACAATATCTTTGGCTTCCTCAGGTGAAACAATGATCCGCATTTGTACCTGGTTGTCTTCCAGGTCAATTCGTTGAATCTTTTTTCCGCCGCTGAGTTCTTCGATTGCTGCACTCACCGCGTTTTTACCGTGGTCAAAAAAATACGGTGCCTCACCCGTAACCGTGAGAAGAAGACTGCTGTGTTGATGGGAACTGGTGTACTTGTGCCGTAACAGAACAAACATTGTAAATCCAATAAGGGCTACAACACTTACCAGTGGCATGTCAGCACCTAATGACAGCCCTATGGCAATGCAGAAAAATAAGTAGACCAATTCTTCCGGCTCTTTAATGGCCGCACGAAAGCGTACTATGGACAATGCGCCGACCAAGCCAAGAGACAATGCCAGGGAAGATTTTACAACATGGATGACGATTACCGTCGCCACAATAAGAAGCGGAAACAGACTGGAAAATGCTTCTCGGTTAGATATGGCACTTCCAAATTTTTTATACAACCAACGGATGATCAACCCGATGAGACCACCAATCACTGCTTTGAGCAATAGTGTAGATGCATCCCACCAATCCCAGCCGGGTATTGGAGACGTTTGTATAAAGGACATCCATTCAGGTTCGGGAGGCTGCATTCGGTTACTTCCTTATAGTTACAGATTTATGGAGCGCATTAATCACAAAATTTTGAATTGTCACCTATTTATAAACATTTAACTGATAATTTGAATGAATATAACAAAACTGATTACCAAGTTACACCTAATTGGCTTAATTTTTTTAGTATTTTGTTAATCCAAAAATGGAAGGGAATTGATTATTAACACGCGTTTGTTACTTTTGTCGATAAATTTTTGGATTGAGATTTAAATAGAATACGATTTCTCAAACATTTATAGCTGTTAATTATTTTAGCACTACTGTTTGTGTTCTGCTGTATTAAAAAATATATTCAATTTGCGCTTGAAAGACTTGGTTTGATCCTATTAATATAGGTAGAACTTACAATATACTAACGCAAGTTTTATCTAAATCTTGTGTTTGAGCATTACAATTTAAAAGTAATTGCTGCTGATAGCTGTACAAGAATTTTTTCCAGTGTTTATCTGGATTTGAATTCCATCGCAAGCAACACATTGTGATACACAAGCATTACATCACGATTTTGCAACAAGCAAAGTATATTGGCAAAAATTAGAAACTCATTCGGAGTGCCTGTCGATATCGTAGTTCAATTGGCAGGTAAGTACGTAATCAAATTCCAAGGAGAATATTGGACATGCCAAAAAATCTAAATCGTCGTCAGTTTTTAGGAAGTGCTGTGCTTGGAGGTGTTGCTTTGACAGCTGCTGGCAGTGGCGTATCACTGGCTGCAGCAGAATCAAATGGAATATCAGTGTCGTCTGGCGGTGCAAGCAAAGTAAAAAATGTAATCTACATGATTGCCGATGGGTGGGGACACCGATTTATCGATTCCACCAGTTTTTATAAAAATAATAAGCGGGATGTTCAAATTTATAACGACTTTCCAGTTAAATTGGCTATGTCAACCTATTCGCACACAGGGGGTTATGATCCCGATCTTGCCTGGACTTCATTTGACTATTTCAACCAGGGTGCTACCGATTCCGCAGCAGCAGCGACCGCACTTGCCTCAGGCACAAAGACCTTAAATGGTCGCATTAATATAGACCCGGATGGCAACAAGTTAAATACTTTCATTCATCATGCTGCGGATTTGGGTAAAGCAACTGGGGTACTGACTTCAGTAATGTTATGCCATGCTACGCCTGCTGGCTTTTGCGCGCACAATATCGCCAGAGGCAATTATGAAGAAATTTCGTACGAAATGATTGAAGAAAGCACGTTAAGCTTAATTATGGGGGCTGGACATCCCTGGTATGACGACAACGCCAGTCGTGTTGATGAACCAGATTACCGAATGGTTGGCGGTCAAGGTGTTTGGGAAAAGCTGATGTTGGGGCAAGCCGGAACCGAAACAGGTGCTCCATGGACCTTGATTGAAACTCGAGATGAATTTTTGAATTTGCAAAGCGGTGCAACTCCTGAACGACTCATTGGTATTCCAATGGTTTCAAGTACATTACAATTCAGTCGTGATGGGGAAACAGATGAGAGCGCATTTTCCAAGCCGTATAATAAAAATGTTCCAACGCTTGCCGAAATGGCCAAAGTGGCATTGAATCACCTGAGCAAGCGGGAAGCTGGATTTGCCTTGCATATCGAAGGCGGAGCCATAGACTGGGCAGGACATGCCAATGCGTCTGGTCGAATGATTGAAGAGTGTATTGATTTTGACAATACGGTACAGGCTGTTGTCAACTGGATTGAAGCCAATAGCAGTTGGGATGAAACATTATTGATTGTTACCAGCGATCATGAATGTGGATACCTGACTGGGCCGGGTTCAGGTGAAGAGAGTGCGCCTATGTGGCGTCCCATTCACAACAGAGGGATAGAAAACATGCCTGGCAATGAATGGCATAGTGGTGGGCACACCAATATGCTGGTGCCCTATTTTGCAAAGGGAGCTTTTGCTGAAAAGCTGCCAATGCATGCCGTTGGTGAAGACCCGGTACATGGACCCTATATCGACAATGTTACCACGGCCAACCTCCTCTTCGAGTGGCTGGCATAAGACCAATCCTGTCCAATCAGTTTGAATGATTAGTTTGACTGATTGGAAGGCCAGACATTTTTTATACAAATTATGGTAAAATACCCATGAGGTTAATGGTGGAAAAAGGATTTTCTATATCACCTGTGAAATATAAGTAGTGTGATGTGTCCCATGGATGGGGAATCGTGGAGGGTTTTCGTTTATGGGACTTAGTATAAATACAAACAATCCGGCTTTAGGTGCCCAGAATCAAACGCGTCGCAACATATTGGAATTGAATCAAGTTAATGAAAGGCTTGCTTCTTTACAACGCATTAATCGTGCAGCAGATGATGCGGCCGGTTTGGCGATTGCTGAGCGACTCAACACCCTCGCCCGACAAAGTCAGGTAGAAGTAAACAATCTGCAATCTGGTATCAATGTTGCACAAACAGCAGATAGTGGCTTGGAGATTCAGCAGGATGCCGTGCAACGAATCAGAGATTTGTCTTTGCAGGCAGCAAATGGTACGTTGTCTGATGATAACAGGCAAGCGTTGAATGCTGAAGTACAGCAACTTTTGGGACAAATTGACGATGTTGCCCGTGACACCCAGTTCAATAACCAGACGTTGTTGGATGAAGACAGGACCATTTCACTGGGTACAGAGAGTGATAGCTTGCAAGTAGAGACACGGGCGTCAACGCTGCAATCGTTGGGATTGACCGGACTGGACATCTCAACAGCAGAAGGTGCCGCCTCCGCTTTAGAAGCGGTAGATACAGCCTCAGAGAGTATCAATGCGAACAGAAGTGAACTGGGAGCACAATTAAACCGTTTTGAGCGTGCGATAGAACAACGTGAAGTTGAGCAGGTCAACACACTGGATGCCGAATCGCGCATTCGTGATGCCGATGTCGCTCGGTTGATCATTGATCGAACCATGGCTGAAGTGCGTTCGCAAAGTGGATTGTCCGCGATTGTTCAAGGAAATATCACGTCACAATCGGTATTGCGCGTATTGGGTGGTTAAGATAGTTTGCATAATTAAATAAAGCGATTGTTTGTCTTTTCTGTGTAATCGGTGAATAATAAAATTCATTGGATCAAAAACGTTTTTTAGTAAAAGTTTTTTTTAGGATTGCGATCCTGCATAAGCCTGTGTACTTATGGGGATCGCAATTTGCTTTATGAAAACCTTTTTGACATGTAATGTATATGCAATTAATGGACTTAGAATATTGAATTCATTCAAAACTGCAACTTGGCCTGGAGTGGAATCTCAATCTGTTGATTCAATCGATTTGCTTGAATTCCGCAAGCAAAAAGAAATTGATTGGCGGCTTCACGAGGGAGATGAAGAAGATTTTACGAATCTGCGCTCCGCCTTCATTGCCAAAAGTTTGTATGCAGCGCTACGATTGAGTGGCTTGTATCAACGAGGATTTAGAAATGCGACATCACCCTGTTTGACACAGGTTAAAATGCCATTTCTAAGTATTCCGGATGGATTGGTCGGCTTAAGAATATTGTTGTTGTCTGATTTGCATTTGTCTCGTAAGTACCCGGAATTTGCGACGAATATTACGAAATTATTGACGGGAGTTGAGGCAGATTTGTGCCTGATTGCGGGAGATTACCGATTCGGGCATTATGGAACCGTCGACCATATCTATCCGCAATTGGATTGTATTCTATCTGCCTTCAAGGCGCCATTGGGCGTATATGGCGTTTTAGGCAATCATGATGTAAGCAGTATGATACCTACATTACAGGCTCTTGGCATCAACATACTTTACAATACAGGTTTTCCTGTTTCGGTTGGTGGAGAGACCGTTTGGCTGGCTGGTTGTGACGACCCACACCGTTTCAAAACGGACCATCTTGTTGCCGCATTGGCTGATGCACCTGATAATGCTTTCAAAATCCTGTTAATTCACAGTCCCGATCGGATTGAAGAGGCACATAACCTTGGTGTTCAGCTTTATCTTTGCGGGCATACCCATGGTGGTCAAATCCGTATTCCACGGTATGGTGCTGTAAGATTAAATGCGCATTGTCACACCAGGTTTGCATATCGTCAATGGCATATGGACAAAATGCTTGGCTATACATCGCCTGGTCTTGGAACTACCGATATACCGATTCGGTTTTCATGCCCTCCTGAGGCACAACTCATAACACTGGCCCGGAAATAATATTATTAATCTTGCAGATTATTGAGTTCATATTATGGGTGTTATTCGATTTAAAAAAAAAAGCAGGTCGAGAAATAATATATCTCAACCTGCTTTTGTAATACATTCTGACTGATTGATCTACGCTGAAATTGGCATATACCAAGAGTTGTTTAATGTTCTTTGTTAAACATGTTGGGCAAGGTCAGCCTGTTGTATTGATACAACAAATGTCAAGATTATAAACACTTAAAATCTATGCCAAAGCTTTCTCTATTGCCAGATTCAAATCAGTCGATGTTAAGGTTTTTTACCTAAATCAATTAACCGATGCCGATATTTGAAAAGAAATTCAAAATAGCGTCAATGATGGTTTGAAACAGGTTTACGATCCATCCAAAAATGTCTTCAAGGAATCCCATTGCGATACAGCTCCTTATGGGTTATACTTTGACCCTGCTTGCAAATACCATTGATTCGGTCGGGTCATACCGTTCCAATGTGTTGCTCTTGAGAATTCACCTTGCTACTGGCAGGGGTCTCAGGGTGAGAAAACGGTCGAAGCAACCACGTTGTTTTCCCCACATCTGCTTATGGCGTATTGGCCTTCAGCATTGTGTAGATAATACAATCGAGAATAAATTTTGTTACATGAGTTTGGAGTGTATTTTAATAGCTGGAATCAATAGTATTTAAGATAATTAAAGGAGAAAGTAAATTATATGACAACGGAACAAACTGCGAATATACTATCCTCTTTTAAAGAGGAGTTAGGTCGTGTTATAGATATGCAAAGTGCTATAGCCCTGCTTCAATGGGATCAAGAAGTCTATATGCCACCGAAGGCAGCTCCTGCTCGTGGTCAGCAACTGGCAACATTGGCCGGATTGGCACATCGTATGTTCACTGGCGATACGATGGGTGGCATGTTGCATGAACTGAAAAATTGGGAGGACCAACTAGACGATGATAGCGTTGCTCTTGTAAATGAAACTTTATACGACTATGAACAAGCCACGAAGTTACCAGAATCATTTGTTCATAAATTCGCAGTGGAGCAGAGTAAAGCGTATGAAATATGGACACATGCACGAGAAGCTTCGGATTTTAAGCTGTTTGCACCTCAGCTTGCTGTGATAGTTGATTTACTTCAAGCGAAAGCCCAATACATCGGTTATGAAGACTCGCCATACGATGCTTTATTGCAAGAATATGAGCGTGGAATGACGGCAAATAAACTCAAAGTACTTTTTGGAGAATTGGCTCCAAAACAACGTGATTTATTGGCCAACATTATGAATTCGGGTAGTCAGAGCATTCCGGCATGGTTAGAGCAGGAGTGGGACACCGATGTGCAGTGGACCTTTTCGCTTGAAGTTCTTAGGGATATTGGTTACGACTTTGAAGCAGGTCGTCAGGACAAGTCAGTTCATCCATTTACGACAAATTTTGATTTGTATGATGTCCGTGTAACCACACGCCTGAACAACAAGGAATTATTCTCTGGCTTAACCGGTACGATTCATGAGGGTGGACATGCATTGTATGAACAGGGATTTCTTCCAAAAGACCAGCGGAGTACTCTGGCGCAAGGTATATCGTTGGGTATTCATGAATCGCAATCGCGCATGTGGGAAAACATGATAGGGCGCAGCTTGCCTTTCTGGAATCATTACACATCGAAAATACAACGTCATTACCCAGGTCAATTGGATGGTCTCGCGCCAGAAGACATGTATCGTGCCATCAATCATGTTGCTCCCTCATTTATTCGGGTGGAAGCCGATGAATGTACCTACAATTTACACATTATCTTGCGGTTTGAGATAGAAGTTGCCTTAATTGAAGGAAAACTCAGCGTTGATGATATCCCGGAAGCCTGGAATGACAAGATGCACGCGTATCTGGGTGTCAGAGTACCCAATGACCGATTGGGGTGTTTACAGGACATCCATTGGTCTCATGGTAGTATGGGTTATTTTCCAACCTATGCACTGGGAAACATATATGCTGCGCAGTTATTCGAGAAAATGCTGGTAGACATGCCAAATCTTTATAACAATATTGAGTCGGGTGATTTTGCGCCATTACTGCTCTGGTTACGGAAGCATGTTCATCAAGTTGGTCGCCGTCAAGGTGCTGAGGAATTAATCAAGTCGCTGACAAACAAAGCGTTGGATATCATGCCGTTTATGAATTATCTTGAAAACAAGTACAGCCAATTATATGGAATTTAATTTGCTGGTAATCATTTATACATGTATTTTCTTTGGAGAAAAATAGATTTTTTTTCTGTAGCGTCCCCAAAAGTATGCATGATGCTGGTTTTGGTATTAATTAAGCAGCAATCAAGTTGATTTTAATTGGGCAGACAATAAATTTTTGAATGACCTGAAATAATTAAAAATTTGAGTTAAAAAACGCTTGATTTACATTACAAAATGTGATAGAGTTTTGAGTGAAATTGCGTGGACTTGATCGCGCTATAACCTGAATGGAGCACCTCAGTTTAATGGGTATTTACGGAAACAAAAAGCATACAAATATTACATGGCACAAGACACGTGCTGTGGCTGTACGCCATATGTCCGTATTTATGCTATCAAAAGACCCTGAGGCGAACTCTATGAAGTAAACGATCAAGCAAATAAAAGCTTATCCAAGCGCCGCAGGCTCAAAGTAAAACAGCCTTCGGCGCTTTTTTTATATTGTCAGGTATGCAGAATAGGTATGTGTTAGAAAGTTTTATAGTATATGTTGTTCTATGTGAATTATTGAATTTAATGCCTTTAGGCACAACCCCAAACGAGGAAACTAAAATGAAACATCTTATTTGGAATAGCAGGGCCGCTGCGGTATTTACCGTACGCAATCGAATGAGTTCACTCATTATTACACCTTTGAAAATGAACGGAAATGAATCGGGCTATGCGTATATTGGAGGAAGGACCCATGGCAAAATACAACCCAGATTTTTGGGAAATCCCGACGGACCTGGCGACATTGGATAGAGTCGCCATGACGGACGGAATGTATTATGAAGATGATGAAGACAGAACTCGGCGTTATGCTTTAGCAACTTTTTTTGAAGATGTGGCGCCGGTCGTACGCGAATTGATAGATCAACAATTAACGCGACGGCAGCAAGAAGTCTTGAAGTTGTATTATTATTATGGTAAAACGCAAGAAGATATTGCGGTGATACTGGATTTGAGCCAGTCCACGGTGAGCAGGCACCTTTATGGAACTGTTCGGGACGGGAAG
Organism: uncultured Nitrospirales bacterium; assembly: GCA_964537975.1. Taxonomy (GTDB): domain Bacteria; phylum Hydrogenedentota; class Hydrogenedentia; order Hydrogenedentales; family SCBR16-9; genus SCBR16-9. The sequence goes on from CAZIDP010000033.1 coordinate 24,152, forward strand.
AAAGTTGGTGGAGCGCTTACCAAACTGCGTAAAATCATTGATCGAAATCGTCACCCTGAAATAACGCAAGCATTGAATACTTTGCAGCAAAACATGAACGAAGTGGCTGCATAACATTGATTTGTGTTAATCAGATTGGAACTTTTTGAGAAAAAGAAATATTTACCAAACGGTAGGCGTTCGTAAAATATAGACTGCGAAGGTCTACCGTTAAATTTTAATCCAAGGCAAAGTATGGTTTGAATGCATTATTTCCAGGATTTTACGCAAGAATGTGCAGTATCCGGGATTTAAATTATAAAAAATCATGTTTGACTTGCAAGGTGCGAAAGCATATGATACACTTCATGCGGGGAGGTTTTTTAAACCACCCCCGAGAGTACACTCGGAAATGTAGAGATTAGGGCAGTACTGTGTTGATAATTGCTTGACTCTCAAAGACGAATGTGCTTAAATTGAATTAGCGGAAGAGGGTGTGTTGTTCACAGTTTGGCAACATACCAAACGCGTTTACGTTAAATGAAAGCGTGGAAGGAGAAAATTATGAGAAAACTAGTTGCGATCGCTCTGGTAGCCGCACTGGTAAGTTTCGGCGGTGTCGCTGAAGCCGCAAAAGTGTGGGATGACATGTCCTGGTGGGGTAATACCGGGGCAACGCCAGAGCCAGTACAAGATTCAAAAGGACGCTCTGGATATTGGTGGTGGCCGACAGTGCCAGCATCCAATGTAAATGACCAGGAACTCTGGGGCAACCGTGGTATTGTTTACCATGCATGGGAACGCCCAGCACCACCAGTAGTAGTGACACCTGAACCACCTCGACCTGCAGATCCACCAGCACCTGAACGGCAGGTTATTATGTTGAACAATGTATTGTTTGACTTTGATAAAGCTGTTCTCAAGCCCGAAGGTCGCCAGGAAGTGGACAAGTTGGTGGACGAAATGAAAGCACATGGTAATGATGCAGTAGTTATCGTTGGCCACACATGCGATATTGGTGCTGAAGCCTACAACATGGGCTTGGGCCAACGTCGTGCCGATGCAGTGCGTAATTACATGATTCAAATGGGTATCGATCCAGCCCGTATTACTGCCATCAGCCGTGGCGAAACGCAACCGGCTGTACCAAATGACTCGGCAGCAAATCGCAAGCTGAATCGTCGCGCAACCTTCGATATAACTTTGGGTAGCTAGTTGTAATTTATTTAGCAACACTCGTTTGATTTATTGATACGATTAAATGACTCCGGCATATACATATAGTGTGTATGTCGGAGTTTTTTATTTGTTCTCGTTTTATTGAAATTACACTGAAGGTTATTAAAATTTTTTATATGAAATGGTTTTATTTACTATATTAAATACTTAATATTTTACTAAATCACACTATTAATCTGTATAAAAATATCTGTATTATGAATATTTGTATAGTGCTCAGTAATACCGGTCGTAATTCAATGTGGTATGCTCAATATATACGGAATATTAGTTGCCATATAACAAATTTAACGATATAATTTATAAAAGTATATAGTGGTAAACGATTGATCTTTCGACTTGTCCGGTTATCGATTTTGTGTTATCTACTTGTTGTCATTGGGGGGTATTGCTCTGGAACCTGATTCGGCATTCCAACGTCTTCTTATGGAAATGCACTGTGCATACGCATTGCATGAACTCATATGTGATTCGAACAAAAAACCGGTAGATTACCGTTTTCTGGATGTAAATTCAGCATACGAAGTATATATTGGGCTTAGTCGAGCACAGCTTCTCGGGAAAACAGCATTAGAATTGTTTCCAGATATTGAGCCATTTGCGATAAATACGTATGGTAAAGTAGCGTTGAGTGGCGAATCTGCCGAAATAGAACATTATCACAGTGAATCTGGCCGTTCTTATTGTTTAAAAATTTATTCACCGGAGCCAGGCAAGTTCATAACCTTGTTTCATGACATCACTGAATATCGTAACAGTGAATTAGAATTACGTCGGAATGAGGCTATGTTCCGTTCATATATTGAATTGCCATTGGTTGGAATTGCCATTCTTAATCAAGCTTGCCACTGGTTGTTGGTGAATGACAAGTTTTGTGAAATTGTAGGATATAGTCGTGAAGAACTGTCCCAAAATACCTGGCTTGATTTAACTCCCCCGTCATGTCGTGCTACAGAAGATAAAATATTTCAATCTATTTTTCAGAGCGATCAGCACTATCATGAGTTTGAAAAAAATATCGTTCGTTCCGATGGAAATAATATACGCGTTCAGGTCAATATCTCATTATTCGATCAACTGTTTGATTATAATAATGATTCAAGCAGGTGTATTTTTGCAGTAGTTCAAGATATATCCAAGCGTTCAGAAATAGAAGCACGATTACGCAAACAAGAAAGCCGACTACGTCGGGAGAATGCATTTCTGTTGCAATTAGCCAGCAGTAAAGTTGAGTATACCGCTGACTTCTGGACATCTATGCAACATGTATTGATGAACGCAGCAATCATTCAAGAAGTAGATAGAGTCAGTTTATGGCAATATAGTGCTGATTATGATCAAATAAATTGTCTTTGTATGTATGACAACCTGAATGTGCCCTTTTCTGATATCGGCTCGTTAGATATGTCCTGTGTTCCAGGCTACTTGGAAATTCATCAAGCAGGAAAAATTGTCAAAATAATAAATACTTTTAATGATAGTATGGTCGCAGCTTTAGCTCGTACCTATTATTATGAAGCCGGTATCTTTTCTGTTCTCGATGCACCAATTTGGGTCAGTGGTAAATTATGGGGATTATTGAGCTTCGAGAAAAAAGAATCTCCTCGGTTCTGGTCACAAGAAGACGAACATTTTGCTATTTCTATTGCTACCATGATCAACCTGATTATGGAAACAAGAACACGGTATAAAGCACAGGCTGCTTTGGAAGAAAGTCAGCTACAATTTAAATTGGCCATTACAGCAGGCTTGGTGGCCATGTGGGATTACCGTCCAGCAGAAAAGAAAATACATACTACCGGAATGCGACGTCTGTTGAGATACGACGGTGAAAAGTTGAGTGAGAATTGGTCAGAATGGCGAACGCAGATTGTACACCCCGACGATTTACAGATGCTTGAACAAGCCATGTTGTACATTATATCCGGAGAGCAAAAAAGTATTACTTTGGAGCTTCGATTACTTGCTCGTGATGGGACTGTTCGTTGGTTTCTGACCAATGGTCGTCCCAATTATGACAAGCAAAACAATTTGGCACGAGTTATCGGTACTTGTACAGATATTTCCGATCGTAAATCCTCATTGCTTGCGTTAAAAGAATCTGACAGACGTTTTCGCCATTTGCTTGAACATATTGATTTACTGGCAATTATGTTGGATACAGAGGGCAATATTACATTTTGTAACAATCACCTGGTGGAGATTCTGGGATTTGGCACCCAGACCGATATTAAAGGTATGAATTGGTTTGAAAACTTCATCATAGAAAGTGAACGCGAAGAAGTTATTTCTAATTTTGAAACGAACATGCAGCAAGAATGCATTCCGTCCCGGTACGAATGTTACATAATCACCAAAGACAGAAAGCTACGTTTGGCAGCCTGGAATAATACGACGTTGAAAGACACGGACGGAAATGTGATTGGTATGGCCAGTATTGGTCAGGACATGACAGAATACCGGGATTTACAGGTGCAGTACCATCATGCACAAAAGATGGAGGCTATTGGCCAACTAGCAGGAGGTGTGGCGCATGATTTTAATAATTTATTACAGGTAATATCTGGGTATACTGATTTGGCAAGTTCAAAATTGGATTGCAACGACGGATTGCGTGATGATTTAAGCTATGTTTCTGAAGCTGCCACTCGAGGCAAAGAGCTGGTGCGACAGTTGTTGACTTTTTCTCGTCGCTCAAAGCCTCAATTACTTCCAGTTGATCTCAATGATTGCATCGAAGAAATGATACGCATGATTGGTCGTATACTTGGAGAGCACATTCAGTTAAAGCTTGCGCTTGGCAATAATATTGCCGCAATACAAGCAGACACAGGTCAATTGGGACAAGTATTGATGAACTTGTGTGTGAATGCGCGTGATGCCATGCCGGATGGAGGTGATATTGTCATTTCTACTGAGAATGAGGTCATTACCCATGAAATGACCCAACATTATACCTGGGCGCGAATGGGAGATTTCGTCAAATTGACTGTAATAGATACCGGGGTTGGAATGGACCAGGATACGCTCTCACATATTTTTGAACCATTCTATACATCAAAAAGTTTGGGAAAAGGTACAGGACTTGGTTTAGCGACTGTTTACGGTATTATGAAACAACATAATGGATTTATTCTAGCCAACAGTGAAGAAGCCAAAGGTACAGAATTCCATTTGTATTTTCCTGTTACAGATCAGGCTGTTCCAAGCCGTGAAAAGATTCACACCGAAGTGAAAGACGAAAATTTGGTTAATTCATCGGCTCTCATTTTAATCGCTGAAGATGAGGAATTTGTATTACGTCTTGTATGTAAGATTCTGGAAAATGAAGGGTACCAAGTATTAGCAGCCATGAATGCTGAAGAAGCCTTGGAATTATTTTACCAACACAAGGACAATATTGATTTGGCTATGCTGGACATGATTATGCCAGGAATTAATGGTTATGAACTTGCCGGCAAGTTGCGTGAAATGAATCCAGCTCTCCCTATTCTATTCAGCAGCGGATACAGTGAAGATATTATAAATGAACAAGCAATGTTTGATGCCGGTTATGATTCCATACCAAAGCCATATGAACGTCAAGAATTGTTAGACAAGATAAATGAACTAATTTACAAACCTGAGATTGACAATTGATCAATGAAAGTTGGTTTGAAATACAGGACGTCTTGATGGTGGCTAAGCTGTATTGCAGGTAAATTCAACTCAATACGGTTAAAAATTGACGCTATTTTGGCAATTCTGCTTATGATTGCATTCAGGGCACAATCCTCGAAATACTACTTGTGCCATTTCAACTTCATATCCTTCACAAGGCAATTCAGGTTCCAGGCAGGGAATCATACCGTCTGTATTGGGTACATCTTCCACATGACCACACATACGGCAGACGAAATGGTGGTGTTTCTCCTCTTGTACCTCATAAATTGCTCTGCCCGGACCTATGTCGGTAAGGCATATCAGGCCAGCCCGCGTAAAATCAGCCAAAACGTTGTATACAGAGGCGCGAGAAAGGTGGATGCCTCGCTCGCGTAATTTGGCTATAAATGTTTCCGCAGGGTGGTGTCCTCGCAATTCCTGCAACAATTCATAGATGAGCATTCTAGGCCGGGTTGCTCGTAACCCGGCCTCGCGAATACGAATATCAGAGTGGTCTCTATCTAGCTTTCGATGGCTTGAAGCATCCATAATTGTTTCTCGAGTTGTTCAATCAAACCGATGAGCAAATCATCTGATGCAGGGTCTATCTCGCAAACAATAGCTTGCTGGGAACGGATACGCCTTGCCACTGCTGCCAATCGGTCTGCGAGCATCGTGATTAAGTCATCCGACTGAATAAAACCATCCGGGATCGGTTCCAATTCAGTGTGTTTTACTACGACATGTGACTGTCCATTCGGTACGACACCCAATGCGAGCATTCGTTCTCCAATTTCATCCACTTGAACACGATACACAGCCAATAATTCATCCATGTGTTCATGAAAAGATTTGAATCGTGGACCAATTGCAGCCCAATGAGCCTGTAGTGTTTGCATGGATAAATCGATCAAGTCAACGATAACAATATTAAGTGACTCTGCAACTTTGTTTCGTTTGTCTTCAGATAACGTCAATCGCGTGTTTTTCATTTCTTTTTCTCCTTCATGAGTTAGATATGAATACAATACTTTGTACTGTGTCTAAATTATAACATTTATTTTAGACTGTGTCAAATTTAATGGGTGAAATGTTATTAACAACGCTTTGTAAATTTGATCCCAAGAAACCCCCATTTGTCAAAGGCAGGTCGCAATAAATCTGATAAATAAACTGAAAACTAAAAAATGTTTCCAATACGTTTCAGATGCTGTTCCATTTCCACCATCAATTCCAACCAAAGAATATTGTAGTACCTGGGATTGTGAAAATCTGCATTGATACCCGCTTGAATTTTTTCCGCGATACCCCTGGCAGATTCAGTGACATCACGCTGTGGCCGAAATCCGATTACCCGAGATATTTTCTCGGTACTTACTCTGTAATCACGAGCGGTACGGGAACCGTACTCAACCTCTATGTCTACTTGCATGGTGTCTTCAAGTGCTTTTTTCACCCGATGCGCCAATTCGAGGATACGGTAATTGCGATTGGCGAGGTTAAATATTTCTCCACCGACTTTATCGAGGTCGGCTTGCAAACAGGCCAGGTAACACCGTGCGACATCAACTACATCAACTAAGGGACGCCACATTTCGCCGCCACAATGGACAGTCAATTTTTTATTTTCAAAGGCACTGCGAACGAATGTATTCACAACCAGATCATACCGCATTCGTGGGCTCCATCCGTAAACTGTGCCTTGTCGCAAGATGGTAGGTTGGAAATACTTGTCCGTCATTGACAAAAGAATCTGTTCAGCCGCATATTTACTGGTGGCATATGCGGCACGTGGCTCAACGGCACTGTTCTCATCTTGTATGGTATCTTCCGCCATCATCCCCTTGTCGTAAACTGAACAGCTCGATCCAAATATGAATCGTTTTATTCCGCTGGACTTGCAGTGCTCAGCCAGGTTACCCGTTGCTTCCGTATTCAGTTTGCGGTTGGCTGCTGGATTAAATTCTGCTGTTGGGTCATTGCTAAGCCCTGCCAGATGAATCACTGCATCAATATCTTCCAACAAGGCAGTATCCATATTAAGGATATCGCCTTGAACACACTGGACTCGACTGCGTACATCCTCGAGTGGATAGTCGCCATACAAAAATTTGTCCAGAACACGAACAGCATAACCCTTGTCAAGCAATTCAAGAACGGTAACTGCACCGATATAGCCCGCACCACCCGTAATTAATATCATGTATAAACTCCATAAAAAGAATGAATAAATAGATGTACTATAGCTTAATAAAATAAAATATGAACCAAAACGGTAGTATTGCGTGTATTGTAAAAATTTAATACGTTAAATAAATTGTTATGAAGAAATTATTACCCAAATGTGATCATTTGAGCAAATCAAGCGATATTATTTTCAGATTGAACTCAGTGCTTTCTAGAGCCCTGAATTCGGGTTATGATCGCTGCTGTGGTCTTGGCTGGATCACCTGCAATCAGGGCTATGGTGCCTCCCTGTTTTTCGATGATCTGCCGTTCCTTTGGATTGATGTCCCCCTGAATGTGCCCAAGACCTTTCGCGTATACATCGGGGTGAAGTCGTTCAAGAATATTCGTGCAGTCTGCTTCATCGTATACAGTGATGTAATCGATACATTCGACAGCAGACAATACAATGATACGTTCCTGTTCCGATGTGACGGGGTGCCCTGTTCCCCATGCTCTATGTGTAGAGGCATCACTGTTAATTCCAACAACCAATACATCACCAAGGCGCGCTGCCTTCATAAGAAATTCTATATGACCGGCATGTAGAATTTCGAAGAATCCATTGGTCCAAACCAGATTCTTTCTCTGGCGCCGGCACTCCCAAGCTACAGATTCCAGTGCTTCCAGTGAGATAGCTTTGTTCGCGTCTGACTGTTTTAAGGTATCTAGTGAATGCCCTTTCACGTGTTTCCCCCGATAATATTCCGCCAATAAGTGAGTAGGTCTTGTAAGAGCATATCAAAACTGTGTTCAGGAAACCATCCGGTCGCCTGGGTAAGGGCCTCAGCATCCCCATGTACGTCTTTAACATCTGCGGGGCGCATTCGCGTGGGGTCCTGCTCTATAGTAATATGGACTGTGGCATGCGCCAACAACATTTCCAATGCATCTTGTATGCGGTTAGACCTACCCGAACAGACATTAAACACAGTTCCGCCTTCTGCTTGCTCTGCTGCCAATACGTATGCCCGTACTACATCCTGGACATGCAAGAAGTCACGTGCCGCGTCAAGATTTCCAACCTGCATAACAGGAGGTTTCATGCCAGCTTCAATAGCAGCAATTTGCTTTGCGAAGTTAGACAAGACAAATTGCTCTGATTGGCCAGGGCCTGTATGGTTAAATGGGCGCATGGTGATAACATGCATATTGGTGGCCTTATGAAAAAAAGAGCAATAATGGTCAGCAGCAGCCTTGGATATGGCATAAGCATTGGGCGGGTTTAATGGGTGTTTTTCATCAACTGGCAGATACAAAGGTGGGCCATATGCATCGGCACTGCTGATGTAAATGAAGCGGGTTTCGGGTGAAACAGCATTTAAAATTTGTAATAAGTTAACAGTGCCCCCGTAATTGGTGTTCATAGTATCAAGAGGAACTTCATTTGCAGTGGGCACAAATGTTTGTGCAGCGAGGTGGAAAACATGACTGATTTCGCCTGAATTCTCGAACACATCACGGATTTGATTACGATCAGTGATATCACATGGAATTACACCTTCCTCCTCGACGATACCCAGACCTATAACTTCCCAGTTATTTTGAATGAGATGGTTCTTCAGGTAAGTACCTACAAAACCGTTGATACCGGTAATTAAAGCACGTTTTTTCATGATATGGCGTTTTGGGCTTCTTTGCCTACCCGCGTCAGGTCTGCATCTACCATCATTTTAATTAATGCGGAAAAACTGACTTCGGGTTGCCATCCCATGATTTTTCTGGCTTTACTTGAATCACCCAACAATACATGGACTTCAGCAGGGCGGTAATATTTCTGATCAATTTTGACATACTCCTGCCAGTCCAGATCGACATGCGCAAAAGCAATTTCGCACATCTCACGTACACTGTGGGTTTCATCTGTTGATATCACATAGTCATCGGGAGAATCTTGTTGTAACATTAACCACATAGCTCGCACATAATCGCCAGCGAATCCCCAGTCACGCATAGCATCAAGGTTGCCGAGTCGCAGCTCATCCTGTACACCCAACTTGATACGTGCCACGCCGTCGGTGACTTTTCGGGTTACAAATTCCAAGCCACGTCGTGGTGATTCATGGTTGAAGAGAATTCCGGAAGAAGCGTGCAGATCATAACTTTCTCTGTAATTAATCGTGATCCAGTGACCATAAACTTTTGCGACTCCATAAGGACTTCTGGGATAAAACGGAGTTGTTTCGGTCTGAGGAGTTTCGCGTACATGCCCAAACATCTCGCTCGAAGATGCTTGATAAAAGCGGATGGATTTATCTACCAGGCGAACTGCTTCCAATAATCGGGTAACACCCAGGGCAGTCACATCACCGGTGAGAATCGGTTGATTCCAGGAAGTTGGCACAAAAGACTGTGCTGCAAGGTTGTAGACCTCTGTTGGCCGTATAGATTGCATTGTTTCTATTAGCGATACCTGGTCTGTCAAGTCTGCCTGGAAGAGGTTTATTTTAGTTTGAATATGTTTAATACGCTCAAAAGTTTCGGTACTGGAACGTCGCACCATACCGTGAACTTCATACCCTTTGTCCAGCAGAAATTCTGCCAGATAGGAACCGTCTTGTCCAGTAATACCGGTAATCAGAGCTACTTTTCTATCGTTATCTACCATCTATTTCTCCAGATTCTGTTATTTTAAAAGATGAAATGCTAATTTGCCTGTTTAAACCATTGAACGAAGCGAGATATGCCCTCGTCCATGCTGTATTGTGGGTTATATCCCAATTTGTCTTTTGCATGCTGAATATCGGCATAGGTGATTGACACATCGCCCGGTTGGTTCGGGTGGTGTTCAATGTTGGCTTTTTTACCCAGATGCTTTTCGAGCAACGCAATCAATTCGCACAGTTGTGTGGTATGGCTTTCACCAAGATTAAATATTTCATAATCAAATGGAGTATCAATGGCGCGTACAACACCGTCAATGATATCTTCGATATAGGTGTAATCGCGCCGTGTGGTACCATCACCAAACATGGGTAAGGAAGCCCCTTCAAGTATTGCCCGTGTGAACTTGTGAATTGCCATATCAGGTCGTTGGCGGGGGCCATAAACAGTGAAGAAACGTAGCATGGTTACCCGGACTCCATAGACATGGCTGTATACGTGGGCCTGTAACTCGTTCATGCGCTTGGTAGCAGCATAAGGGCTTATTGGGCGCATAACTGGGTCTGTTTCTGAAAATGGGACTTCCAGACTACCGCCATAGACCGATGAGCTGGATGCGAAAACTAAATGAGATGGTTTGTATTCGCGACATGCATCCAAAATATGCTGCGAGCCTATGACATTTACGCGATGATACAGGTTGGGGTCTTTCAAAGAGGGACGCACACCTGCACGGGCTGCCAGATGCACGACAACATCAGGCCGAAACAATTCGAATTGATCTCTGAGTGTTGATTCATCACAAATATCTGCTTTTACAAGGGTAAATTGGTCTGACTGGAGTGATTCAGCCAGGTTCCTATGTTTTATGTCTGGATTGTAATAATCATTAAATTCATCAATGCCCAAAATGGTATCGCCCCGTTGTAGTAAAGCTTCGGAGAGATGCGATCCGATAAAGCCTGCGACACCGGTTATTAATATTTTACTCATAAATAAGAAAAACCCTTCCGTGAATTGAGATCAAAGTAAAAGTTTAGATGAAAGCATCTTGAAACTACAAATATTCCCGAAAATTACAGGCCATAAGCGCGTAATTTGTAGATTAAATTCCTGCGACTGATACCGAGAAGCTCTGCGGCGTGCGTTTTATTCCCTTCAGATTTTTCCAGTGCTTCCAAAATAGCCTTTTTTTGGATAGCCTCCATATTACCCACCAATACAGACCCTGATTGATGTTGTACCTTTTCGGTTGAAGTTGTTGCAGCATTTCGAAGTGTTTGCGGGAGATCTTCTGGAAGTATAAGGCTGCCTGACGATAATATAGCCGCACGCTCCATCGCATTTTGGAGTTCACGAATGTTGCCTGGCCAATTGTATTGTATGAGTAGTCTTTGGACAGCAGGTGAAAGTTTCTTGTGTCTGCCTGATAAGAAATGGTCAGCCAAAGGTAGAATATCGTCGCGTCGTTCTCGCAGGGGAGGAACCAGTAGCGGAAAAACATTTACACGAAAGAAGAGGTCTTCTCGAAACTGCCCCTTGGCTACTTCTTGTTCCAGATTTCGGTTGGTTGCAGTGATGAGACGTATATTGGTATTGATATCATGCTGGCCACCAACACGCCGAAATTGGCCTGAGCTCAGAACCCGTAATAATTTTGGCTGTAGATCGAGCGGTAATTCACCAATCTCATCCAAGAATAATGTGGTTCCATTTGCTTCTTCAAAGCAACCGATACGCTGTGTGTCGGCCCCGGTAAATGCGCCTTTCTCGTGACCGAAGAGATCACTTTCCACTAAAGAATCGGATAATGCGGCGCAATCTACTGCAACCATTTTCTTGTTACACCGCAAGCTGTTTAAATGGATAGTCTCCGCTATTATTTCTTTACCTGCACCACTTTCTCCTGTTATAAGTACAGTTGCATCATCCTTGGCGACTTTGACTGCTTGTTGCAAAAGCTGAAGGATGTTTTCGCTTTCAGCAACGACACCATCTGGCAATTTCAATTCATGTGTAGACACATTTCTACCACTGATACCGAGGGCGTCGTCAATGGCTGCAATCAGTTCATCAAGATCGACGGGTTTTTCAAGATAATCCAATGCCCCCTGTTTAATAGCCTGAACTGCATCCCGAATGTCAATATAGGCAGTGAGCAGAATTACGGGCAATTCCGGGTAGTCTTTATGAAGTAAAGTCAACACTTCAAAACCGGACATACCAGGCATGCGTACATCCAACAGCATCAAATGGCAATTGGATGCTTGTTCCAGGGCTTCTTTTCCGTTACTACAGGTGATTACATGGTACCCAGACCGTTCAAGCGCGTTTTTTAACAAGTTACATTGAGCTGGTTCATCATCAACGATTGCAATACAGTATGGTTGTTTGTTCATACTCCTATCGTACCGTTTTTAAGCCATGTATTGATACTACGGTACCATTACCTTCCATCGAATCAATGTCCATTTGCCATCCATGATTACGTACAATTTCATCTACAAGTGCCAGACCAAGTCCTGTTCCGCCTGTAAAACGCGTGAAATAGGGTTGTCGTACTTTGTCCAGGTCATCTGCCGGAATCCCACACCCTGTATCTGATATGTTTAGCGTAGCATCGGCTGTGTCCGCTTTGCTCACACACTGTACACGGACAGTATCGCCTGGTTTACAAGCGGCAAATGCATTCAAGATTAAATTTAGTAACAATTGCCTGAGCTGCTCAGGATCGGCTTCCACTGTTATGTCACCCGAATTCATTTCTAATAGTATGCCTTTATCCAATGCTTCTTGCTGGATAAGACTTTTAAGATTTAACAGAAATTGATTCAAATGGATATTTTCCAGCCTGGGTGATTCAGGGCGGACCAGTTTTAAAAATCGGTTTAATTGACCCACAATTCGGTCTGCTTCATCTATGATGTCCTGGGCAAACCGTTTGAGTTCATCGTTGGGGTGTGTTCTGTCATATATCGATTGTGCCAGTCCGCGTACGAGTCCCAAAGGATTCTTTGTCTCATGTGCCAGTCCAGCGCCCATCTGTGCCAATCGCTCCAAATGAGTTGATTGCTCGTTTGCTATGAGGAGTGACGATTCGAGTTCAATACGTCGGTACCTGGACCATCCCATACTTATAATAGAAAGTATTAGCAATACAATAACTATTAATCCTGACAATGTATATAGATGAATGTATTTTATTTCTTCATAAAAAATTGACTTATCAAGAATGATTTGAAGTTGGTGTGGTCCTGCTGGGAATGCTTCCCATGCTTGTTGTCCCAAACCAGTGCCACCTCGGGGACCACGTCCGCCCCCACCGCGTAACCCCATTCCAAAAGGATGTGTCGGTCGGTCCAAATATACTTCCCGTGTTCGGAGGAGTACATCATCACGACTGTAGAGTAATGTATTGAAGGGTGATTCTGATTCAACAGGCCAAGCCTCGGTAATCACGTCCCCATGCTGTGTAAATAAGCGTGCGCCTACCACATGGTCAATATTACCAAGAGCGTCAAATGCTTCCTGCAATCTATCCGGCATATACCTGTTGTTATGCAAGTGTACTCGTACAGAATTTTCCATTAAGTCAAGTAATAAAGCAGCCCGATTTTCCAGAGCATCTTCTGCTTGTCGTACTTGATAAGTGTTAAGGAAGAATAGTACACAGATTCCGACAAATAGTACCAGAATAGCCAGCAATACAGCATTAAACAGCGAAGCGAATTGGAGATATTGCAGTTTGTTAGAATACGTTTTTCCTTTAAACTGTATGTTTAAAATAATAACAAAAACTGCCAGATATCCACCGATTACCAATAATGCCAAAAACAGATTTGATAAACCGTACCAGGGTGGAAATAATAGGGTAAGAACCCAAATAAGTATGGGTAATGACAGCACGACGAAATGCAAAAATTTAACTAAATAAGGCTGTATGTGTCCTTTATTGTTGGTCGAGTTATCACATCTAAAAATAGAGGTAAAAATGTTGTTAAAGATGGTAGCTGTTAGGACATAACCGATAAAAAGCATGAACAGGCCGATCAGAACAATATTAACCGACGATATGTCGGGGTAAAAATAAAGAATGATACAGCCGCTGATAAATAAGATAAATAAAAAAAGTGCGGCTCGCACTCTTGTTGCGAACCGCATTGTATTAATTACGCTGTTGTCATCCACTTTGCCGATTTTCACTTTGTCATTCCGTTACCGGTTAGCGCTTCTTCCACGTCCCTGGCCATCTCTGGGAGCTTGTTGCCGTGGAACTTGACCAGATATATCGCATATACCGTCGCCATCAGCATCCTGGAATCGGGGTTGCCATCCATCTTCGCGACCTTGTCCAAAATTGGCATTCTGGTTACCGCGATTACCTAAACCACGTCCTTCAGCATTCGCGCCGCGTCCACGACCCTGACCTTGTGCCTGGCCACCCTGGCCGAGTCCCTGTCCTTGCCCCGGACCTTGAGTGTTAGCATTCAGTCCAATTCCTTGGCCTTGTGCCTGACCACCCTGACCGAGTCCCTGTCCTTGCCCCGGACCTTGAGTGTTAGCATTCAGTCCACGTCCTTGGCCTTGTGCCTGACCACCCTGGCCGAGTCCCTGTCCTTGGCCTGGACCTTGCCCACGACCTTGTCCAACTTGATCTCGACCACGGCCCAATCCACCAGCTTCATAATTGTCACAAACACCACTGTTATTGGTGTCTACGAAATCTTCACAATTGGCACCCAAGCCCTGACCAGCATTTTGCGCTGTTGGAACACCCTGGGTTGTTTGCTGCGCCTCGGTATTAATCGCAAAACCTGCCATCAAACCGATCACGGTTAAACCAGTTAAAGTTAGAAACTTTTTCATCGCATTTTCCTCCTTTCATAGAAGGTTGTTCAAATTTTCACTGGACGTTGTGTCCAATTTACTTATGAGCATATGCCGTGCCAGTTTTTTTGAGCACTAAGATTGGGATAGAGCTTGGAATCAGGGTGTGTACCTGCAAGGCTTGCACCTTGTGCCCTGCAAGTCTGCAAATATTGCAGCGCTCTAAAGGGGTTGTGATTGGAAGTATGCTTTTGTCTTGTTGAATTGCTTTTTAGTGTTTTTAAAAAATGCTTAATTGGTTAAACGGCTTTGTTTGTATCAGGACATGTAATTATGGGGGTAGTTTATGGTTGCTTTTATGCAAGGTGAATTAGTCCTACTTACCTTAGGCATAAAAAAGTTGCGCAACAGAGCATGAATCATTCTGAACTTTAATGAGGTAGGATGATTTTTAATTAACACAAGATACACTGATTTGAACTGATAAAAGTGAAACAATATATTGTATTATGTATTCGTTATTGTTGTTATATGTACTACATATTGTGATTGATCTTGTCCTTGGTCGCTGGTTCAATGCGACATCTTGTATATCATTCCAAAACAATTACCAAAAATGTGTTGACAATAGGGTTGAAGAGTGGTAAATTGTAGTAATCAAGTGGTAGTTAGTGGGTGAAAAGGGAAATTACTTTGTACTATGGTGAGGCACATACTGCAATCGATGAAAAAGGACGTATCACCGTCCCAATGCAGTTTCGATCCGTCATGGAAGCGCTTGACCAGGAAATTTGGTACATGACACGTGGATTCGATGGTGCCATTTTCCTTTTTCACAAGACCCAGTGGGACGAGCTGATTGACAAAGGTCGTGGTTCATCACCTCTTGATCCACAATTACTTGACTTTCGGCGCTTTTTTATTGGAGGAGCTGCCAAGGCCAAATTGGACAGGCAGGGGCGAATGAATGTACCGGGGTATTTACGTGAATATGCCGGTATAGAACGTGAGGGTGTGTTGATTGGAGTAGAGGATCACTTGGAAATGTGGAGTGAATCGGGCTGGCGTGCATATCAGGAACGTCAGGCTGATCAATATAAGGCCATGGCAGCTGCACTATTCGGTTCCCGCAACAGTGTATCTGCCACAACGGAAGGAGAAGTGCGGGATGCTTAATATCGATCGACTTGAAATGGGCAAGGTCACCATCCTGCGATTGATGGGCGACATAGACGAACACGGAATAGACTTACTGCGCTCGCAGCTTATGCATTGCCTTCAAGAGCGCCGTTGCCATATTGTAGTTAATATGCGTGACGTGAAGTTTGTAAGTTATATGGGTGTCGGTGTCCTGGTAGAGCGTCTGCGTCAATGCAGAAACCACCAGGGAGATATGAAGCTTGTCGGTGTAAACTTATATACAGAACGGTTGTTTCGTATGGTAGGAATCACCAAAGTTTTTGAGACCTTCGAGTCTGAAAATCAAGCAGTGCAGGCGTACCAAGAAGCAGCCTGAATGTTTTGCTTGTTATTTTTGATCCGATCTAATCCACCAGAATGGAATTGAGAACCCACACGGCCCGGCGGGTAGTGGGGGTAATATAATGGAAATAGCTAATTCTAGCCCGCATATACCGGTGATGCCTGAAGCAGTATTGCATTGGTTGGCTGTTTCACCGGATGGAGTGTTCATTGATTGCACACTGGGTGCTGGCGGTCATGCCCGAATGATAGCGACATGCTTGACTGAAAATGGGTGTTTGCTGGGCCTTGACCGGGACCCACTTGCGTTGACTATGGCGCGTGAAAAGTTAAAATCCTTTTCAAATGTCAGGTTTGTTCATGCCAATTACAGTGAACTTGAACAGGTAACCAGGGAAACAAACTGGCCCAAAGCAGACGGTATTTTGATTGATGCCGGAGTTTCCAGCATGCAATTGGACCAACCTGACCGTGGTTTCAGCTTCCAGACTTCAGGACCTCTCGATATGCGAATGGACACCACCAGCAGTATTACTGCAAAGTCCTGGTTGTCACAACAAAATGAAGATAGTTTGGCGACAACGTTACGTTTATTTGGAGATGTAGGCCCAGCTAGAAGAATTGCTGCGAGTATCATTCGAAAACGAGATCAGCAACAATTGAATACTACGGATGATTTGGTTACTGCCATATGCGATGCACTCAATTTTGTACATGGTGAGCCTGATGAAATCCGGACTGTATTTCAAGCGGTTCGTATGGCAGTAAATGAAGAACTACAGGGATTGGAAAAGGGGCTGCAGGCCGCAATTCAGACATTGAAGCCAGGTGGTCGTCTGGTTGTGTTGACCTTTCATTCGGGTGAAGACCGAGTAGTTAAAAATACATTGCGAAATGCATCCCGTGCTGAGAAATTACTACGCCCTGATGGTCGGTTATTGTCGGTAAAGCCCGCTTTGGTGCGCTTATTGACCAAAAAGCCAGTACTTCCTGATGCCAAGGAAATATTTCATAATTCGCGTTCGAAGAGTGCAAAATTGCGCGCTGTTGAACGTCTTGCAGTTTAGAATTTTATACAAAACATACATAGACATACAAAAACATATAATTAGTTATATTGAAATTCATGAAATGATGAGCCGTATGGAGGCACTACAACAATGCAAATGGTAAGTAAAAGGATGCAACGACGGGCACTTCGCGGCTGGTTGCGTTGGTCTTTGGTGGTTATTGTTGGATTCTCGCCGCTATATGTTGATGCCTGGTTAAACGTGAAAATGCGTCATCATGACTATATCATCAACCAATTAAATTCAGAACGGAATCACCTCAATAACGAATTGATTTCACTTACGGTTAATCGGGCAAGTTTGGAGCGTATGGACAGGCTTTCCATGAATGCAGAAGCATTGGCACTGCGTGAGCCTGATCCAAATCAAGTGCATGTCATCTATTATGATGGACGAATTAACAGTGTCAACCAGGGACAAGGCAGGATGTTGATGGCGCAGCGAAGTGCGACAAGAGATCAAGAGACAGCAATACAACATCAAGAAGATGGACTTGCGGGAGTTGTGCATCATTTACTGGTACGTGGAACTACAATATTTCAACAAGTTGAAACAAGTTTGACCAACCTCCTTGATTCGCCGTTGAAAGTTGAAGCATCTGAACTGCACCGTGAATATGAAAACGGATCAAAACTCTATCCATTGGAAGCTACACAGGAATTTTCATCATTAGAAGCCACTGAACCAATGAATAATCGTGTTGACCTATCAAAGTCATTGACAGATAAACCCCTTGAACCAGAAGTACCTGTATCGGGTAACCAGGACGTGCTTTTTGATACATTGCAAGCTCCCTTGGATGCTATCATCGAAATGCCGCGGGAGCCAATTTTCTCAAACACTACACCAACTCATGTTGAGCAGTCCTTGGATGATTCAATTGATGATTTACTGGGATCATTTTAAATTCTAATAAAAAAGTATTTTTGCCACATCTGTACAGGAAGTTAATCATGCGGTTCCAATGCTTGCAACATGTACCTTTTGAAGGTCCCGGAATAATAGCGGATTGGATGTCACGGCAAGGGCACGTACTGGAGGAGGTACGTTTATATGCAGGTGAACACCCACGAAACCCTGCTGAACTGGATGGTGCTGTCATTATGGGAGGTCCCATGAATGTATACCAGGAATCCAGATATCCATGGCTGCAAATGGAGAAATCATTCCTGGATAGTATGCTGCATAGCGGAAAATACCTGATTGGAATTTGTCTCGGTGCCCAATTACTCGCAAATGTATTGGGAGCAGAAGTATATCCCAACTCCAAAAAGGAAATTGGTTGGTTTCCAATTAATAAAACACAAACAGCCCTTCAACACCCATTATTGCGGGACATACCAGACACAATAACGGTATATCATTGGCATGGCGATACCTTTGATCTTCCTGAGCATGCAATACATCTCTTTGAGAATAACGTATGCAGTCATCAAGGATTTTTATTTGGTAACCGGGTGATTGGATTGCAATGTCATCTTGAAATAACTCCAGCAGGAGTTAGATCCATTACGACACACTGTGAAGAAGAATTACATGCCAATGAAGGCAATGAATATATTCAGAGTGCAGATATAATGATGGAAGAGAATCGCTTCTATAATTCCATGCATCAGGTATTGGAGTCACTATTGGATGCATGGTTGGGAGAAAGAGGTAACACAACGTGAAGTTATATCGCAATTCTCCCAAACAAAAGGTATCTGAGCCATATGGTGGTATACCAGATGTGCGCCAGGAAGCGCGCTTGCGCTTGCTGAAGCATGGATTCATTGTTGTATTTTGCATAATTGCGCTTCGCTTGTTCATGGTCCACCTGAATCCTCGGTTGGAGCTGACGGAGGAAGATAAATTTCATGTGGGTGAAATAATTCTGGAAGAACCTCGTGGTGAAATCTTTGACAGAAATGGTCTTCTATTAGCTACCAACTATGATGTCCCTTCTTTATGGGCAGACCCAAGGTACATCAAAGACCCACATCATCTCGCTTTAGTTTTAAGTCATCACTTGAATATGGATGAAGAACAAGTATTTCAACGTTTAACGGCGCGTGATTCTCAAGGAAACCCGCGTAAATTTGTTTGGATCAAGCGTTGGTTGACAGATATTCCGGAACCCATGCTATTTGAGTTTGAAAAAATGGGTGAAGGTGGAATTCACATCAGGAAAGAGCCGATTCGATATTATCCACAGGGTGATACTGCTGCACACCTCCTGGGTTTTGTAAACCGGGCAGGAGAAGCTTCTGAAGGTGTTGAATTAACGTTCGATCATCATTTGAAATCTGAACCGGGACGATATATTGCCCGTAAAGATGTACACAGGCGTTTATTGTCATCTCTAACTTTGGACCACATTGATCCTGAGGGAGGAGACGACATTGTCTTGACAATCGACGCTGGTATACAACTTACTCTAGAGCGTGAACTAGACCGTAGAATAGAGGAAGTTAACGCACTGAGTGCGATGGGTATTTTGATGGACCCCAAAACAGGTGCCATCCTAGCATTAGCCAATCGACCAGCTTTCGATCCAAACCATTACGACTTGTATGATCCTGAGCTGCGAAAAAACAGTGCCATTATTGATGTGTTTGAGCCAGGTTCTGTTTTCAAAATTGTAGTTACGTCTGCTGCCATAGAACATGGACTGATTACCCCAGATACCATGATTAATTGTGAGAATGGGTTCTTTAATCCCTATGGCCACCGGATTCGTGATTACTACAAACTGGGAGTAGTGCCGTTTTCTAAAAGCTTTGAAATGTCCAGTAATATCGCGATGATAAAAATTGCTGCCTTATTGGGGCCGGAGCGTTTTGAAGACTGGATTCGCCGTTTTGGTTTTGGCCAAGTGTCTTCCTCCCAATTTACGCTTGAGAGTGTTGGGATTTTCCGTCCCAGAAGCCAATGGTCACGTTTGTCGATGGGTTCATTACCGATGGGGCAGGAAATAGCTGTTACCATGCCACAGTTGGCCCGGGCGTTTTCTGTTGTTGCAAATGGTGGGTATCTGGTAGAGCCATACTTTATTGAGCGTGCTGTTGACAGAGAAGGTATTGTTACATATCGTCACCAACTCGATATGGGTACCCGCATTTTATCTGAAAACACTGCAAGAACCATGCTTGAGTTGTGTCATGGTGTTGTTATGAAGGGTAGTGGATCGCATGCAAGTATTGATGAATATCGTGTAGGGGGAAAAACAGGGACAGCGCAAATGGCCCGTGCAGGTGGTGGTGGCTATGAAAAAGGTCGATATACAACGGTATTCGCAGGATTTGCCCCTGTAAACGATCCGCGTATCGTTGCCATCATCGTTGTACAAGAACCACAGAATGATTTCCGATATGGTGGGTATGTTTGCGGTCCAGTATTTAAAGAAGTCGTAAGAGATGCCCTGATCAGGATGAATGTGCCGAAAGACCCTGTAAAAACAGACCGCAAAAATGATAATGATACCATATTAGTTGCAGACCCTGATGCCATTGTTGAGCGTCCATCTCGTGTTTTAATGGCGCAAATGGAAGCAAGTGAAGCAAACTCCCCGGAATTTATCGAGTTTTCACTGGAAGATTTACTTGAGCCACTGGATGGCGTGGAACTTGCAGTGCGAAATTCAGATGTAATCATTGATGGTGCCAGAGGCTTACCAGACTTTACAGGACTAACCAAACGCCAGGTTAAAGAAATGGTTGCGCAATTGTCACTATCTATAGATTTGCGTGGTGCTGGCTGGGCCGTATCACAGGACCCGGCACCTGGCACACCTCTACAGCAAATTGCGTTGTGTGCCGTAGTGTTTTCGACCGGTTCTCAGGATGAAACAGATGACATTGAGCGAGATATATAACCAGCTTCGGACTTTAAACTTGACTACAAGCCTCGTACCTGTTGAAAACAGTGCGTGGGATGCAATAGAGATAAGTAAAGTAGTGGAAGATTCCCGGCAAGCTATGCCGGGTTCGCTTTTTGTTGCGGTATCAGGAGAACAATTCGACGGACATGACTTTATTATGGATGCTATAGATCGAGGTGCTGTCGCTATACTCGGTTCGTGCCCAACGGTGGATATTCCTGGTTTTATTCCTTATATTCAGGTAAAAGAATTACGAAAATCGGCTGCCCTGCTTGCCCATACAGTGCTGGGTGATCCCACAAAAGGACTTACGGTAATAGGCGTAACCGGTACCAATGGTAAAACAAGCACTATACATTTGATTCATACGATATTGCGCTATGCCGGATTGGAAGCTGCTCAATTTGGTACCTTGGGGTATATGTTCAAAGATGCTGTTGTCGATGCACCACATACCACACCTTTCGGGTCAGAGCTTGCCGCAATGTTCGCACGCGCACGGGACGAAGGCTTAAGCCATGTCGTTATGGAGGTGAGTTCACATGCGTTGGCACAAGACAGGGTGGCAGGTGTACATTTTGATTGCGCAGCTTTTACCAATCTGACACAAGACCATCTTGATTTTCATGGCGACATGGATTCATATTGCCAGGCAAAAATGCGTTTATTTACGTGTATTCCCCCAGACACCGGGCTTGCCGTTGTAAATGCTGAAGACCCTGCATCAGAACGCTTCTTGTCAGCAACGTCAGCACGTAGCCTGACCTATGGGAAGAAGTCAGATTGTCGGGCTATTAAAGTTAACATAGATTTTGATGGGGCACATTTTGAACTTGTTACTCCCTGGGGAAATACTCCTGTTTCAATTTCGCTGCTGGGCCGTCACAATATAAGCAATGCCCTTTGTGCAACAGCTGTCTGTGGGGGCTTGGGCTTAAGTCTGGAGCAGATAGCAGGTGGCCTTCAAGCCCTAAAATCGGTACCTGGCCGCTTTGAAGCAGTCATGTGTAGACAACCATTTTATGTGGTCGTTGATTATGCCCATACCGATGATGGTCTTAAAAACGTCCTCGAAGCTGCTAGAAAACTTTGTGAAGGTGAAGTGATTGTTATTTTTGGTTGTGGTGGAGACCGCGATAAAACGAAACGTCCCAAGATGGGTGCTGTCGCCGCGCAATTGGCGGATTATTGCATATTAACCTCTGACAACCCGCGAACTGAAGACCCGCACAGGATTTTGTTGGATGTTGAGTTAGGGGTTCAACACGCAGGAAAACGCAAAAACGATGATTATCTGGTTATTGAAGACCGTGAAGAAGCAATACGAACCGGAATTAAACGGGCAAAACTGGGAGACCTGGTTTTAATTGCGGGTAAAGGCCATGAAGATTACCAGATTCGAGGCACAGATAGGTTTCATTTTGATGATCGAGAAATGGCAAAAAAAATTCTGAGGGAGTTATAGTCGGTGTCCTGGCAATATAATCTTGATACAATTTCGAATGTTATTGGGGTGACTGACGCTATTTCATTTCCAAATGTTGTCATCAACAGCGTATCAACCGATACACGCACTATTCAGCCAGGTGCGTTATTTTTTGCTCTTGAAGGAGAGAACTTTGATGGTAACGCGTTTATAGATCGTGCTATTTCACTTGGTGCTTCAGCAGTGGTTGCCAAGCAACCTTGTAAGAGTGGACCTGGCCTGGTTGTGGCGAATCCATTAATCGCGCTTCAGCAATTTGCTGCTTTTCACCGGCAAAAGAACGATGCTCGCATTATTGCAATCACAGGTTCCTGCGGTAAAACTACAGCCAAGGACATGATAACTGCAGTCTTGGCATCCAGGTATCGCACAGTCAAAACACAAGGCAATTTAAATAATGAAATCGGTTGTCCCTTGTCTTTGTTGCAATTGCAAGCAGATACCGAATTTGCAGTAATTGAGATGGGCGCCAATCATCCGGGTGAAATTTATAACCTGTGTCGGATTGCGGTTCCTGATGAAGCTGCTATTACCATGGTCGCTCCTGCGCACCTGGAAGGTTTTGGCAGTATTGCAGATGTTGCCAGTGCTAAAAGCGAAATACTTATGCAATTACCCCAAGACGGGTGTTTTTACGTTAATACAGACAATTCATGGTGTGTAGATATAGCCAAAACCTATCTGGGGCGTAAGGTTACTTTTGGCCGCCAGGCTGAGATTAGTCTTTCGTCCGTGTCGTTTGATGCAGATGGGCTGTTATGCATGCAGATTGAGCCAATAGGATTGCTTAAATTACCGCTTGCTATACCGGCTCATGCCATGAATGTTTTACTTGCTGTCGCAATTGGTGTGCAGCATGGTGTCGTTGATTTTCAGACGCCTCTGGAAAAGGTATGTGAGAATCCTTCCAGAGGTCGACTGACGCGCCTCGGCCCTCTGCTTGTATTAGATGATACATATAACGCCAATCCCACAAGCATGGAAGCCGCACTGGAAGCGCTAGCATCACAACCGGTGAGCGGAAAACGGTTTGCTGTATTGGGAGAAATGCTTGAATTGGGAGACATGGCCTCCTCTTTTCATCGCAATATTGGTGAGATTGCTGGTAAGCTGGGGATTGATTATCTGCTTGCCCGGGGACCGCACGCATGTGATATGATCTCTGGTGCGCTGGATGCTGGTGTTCAACATGCAGAAGTGCTCGAAGAACACAAATCGCTCGCGCAAACCATTCATGAACTCGCCCGACCGGGTGACATGTTGCTCCTTAAAGGCTCTCGTGGTATGCGAATGGAATTGGTTCTACAACACCTTACGCAGTTGTACGATGGGCAGGCCTATCTAGAAGAAACATGAAGCTGCACAAACAACTGTTCTTTTAGCTCTGAGTTATAATTTTTTCGTCATGTTTTAATGTATAGGTTTTTGTTGATAATGATCTACTATCTTACCCAGGCTTTGGTTCCTTATATGAGCGCGCTGGACGTTTTCAGATACTTGTCTGTGCGGGCAGGCGGAGCCGCTATTACTGGGTTTTTGCTATGTATTATCTTTGGGCCACGTCTTATAGCAATGTTACGTGCGCTGAAAATTGGACAATATATTAAAAAAGACCATGTTGCAGATTTGCATGCGTTACACAAAGGAAAAGCCGGTACACCCACAATGGGTGGTGCTATGTTCATACTGGCAACTATGATCAGTCTGCTTTTCTGGAGTAACCTGACCAATCGTCTTTTGTGGTTGGTTGTTGGTGTGTTTGCGCTTCTCGGTGCAGTCGGTTTTTTGGACGACTATATAAAGTTACGGCGCAAACATAATGACGGGTTGAGTGCCCGAGCCAAATTTGCCGGTCAAATACTGGCAGGACTTATCTTAGGTATATACCTGGTCAGCAATCCTATTACCATTGGTGCATCATTGGTTACGCCCCGGGATGTAAAAGATTGGGATACCTTTCATGAA
This sequence comes from uncultured Nitrospirales bacterium, assembly GCA_964537975.1. Classification (GTDB taxonomy): domain Bacteria; phylum Hydrogenedentota; class Hydrogenedentia; order Hydrogenedentales; family SCBR16-9; genus SCBR16-9. The sequence goes on from CAZIDP010000033.1 coordinate 48,531, forward strand.
AGATTTTATGCTGCTGACAGGGGAGAGGGAACACAACAGGTTATTACTTTCTGGAACGCGTTTACACCAGAGGCGCAATCGTCATTATTAAATGCCAGACCTTCATACAACGGACTGCGTATTGATTATAGAACAACGATTTTAGGTGTACTTAACAATACATTGTCCAACGACAATTTATATGATCCACAGTTGTGGCCAATATCTTCACTGACAGCTGAGGGCCGTAACCTGGTCAATAAAGGTCTCGATCATCTGAATGCTCAGGAAATGTTGCGATTAAATCGCTTACTTCTGGAAAGCACTTTTCCAAACGCCATTGAGCGTAGTATCCCGAATCTACATACCAAAGTGAATATACCCGGCTTGAAAGATGTCATGATCCCGTTGGGAATCCTGTATATTGCGTTTGTAATACTCATCATAGTCAGTGTTTCCAATGCGGTGAATTTAACTGACGGACTTGATGGCCTTGCTGCCGGTGCTTCTATTATCTCAGTGTTTACTTATGCACTTATCGCATATGTCATCAGCCGTGCGGATTGGTCTTCTTACCTATATGTTATTTACGTGCCCGAAGCAAGTGAACTCTTTATTTTTGGAGCCGCGTTGCTAGGCGCTGGATTGGGATTCTTATGGTTTAATGCCCATCCTGCCGAGGTGTTTATGGGAGATACCGGCTCCCTGGCGCTGGGAGGCGCCATTGCCTCTATGGCCATTTTGACAAAACAAGAGTTACTGTTGCCGATAGTAGCAGGGATATTTGTATTGGAAGCTGGTAGTGTAGTTCTGCAGGTAGCTTCCTATAAAACCACAGGTAAGCGTGTATTTCGAATGGCGCCACTACACCACCATTTTGAACTTCTGGGATGGGCAGAAACCAAAGTGACCTTGCGCTTTTGGATCATCGGTTTCATTTTCGCGCTCATGAGCTTCAGTACATTAAAATTCCGGTAGGTATCATTTTTAGAGGTAGTATGGATTTTTCGATGAGAAATAAACGAGTTGCCCTGCTGGGCTTAGGCCGTTCCTCGGTTGCTGCTGCGCGGTTAGTGCAATTGCACGGTGCTGTACCATTTGTCTCAGATAATAACGATAATGATAAGCTGAAACCCTACCGCAAGACGCTGGAGCAGTTCGGAATTGCTTATGAAGTGGGAGGACATACAAATAAAGCATTTCAAAACCCCGATATGGTTGTGCTGAGTCCTGGTGTCCCCGCGAACTTGCCAATACTTGCGCCTTTACGACAGGTGAATGTACCGATTATTGGTGAATTGGAACTGGCTTCTCGATTTTACACTGGTTGCATTCTAGCTGTCACGGGTACGAATGGTAAAACGACTACAACACGCTTATTACACCACATGTTACAGTCTTGTGGTCATTCTGTCATGTTGGCCGGAAATAATGAGACACCCTTTTCGGAAGTAGTGTGTATGGAGAAACACCCGGATTATGTAGTTCTGGAAGTCAGTAGCTACCAATTGGAAAGCACAGACTGTTTTCATCCACACATAGCTGCTGTCCTGAACCTGACCCCGGATCACCTGGGTAGGCATGGAAGTATGGAAACCTATGCCCAGGTAAAAGCACGAATTTTTGCGCACCAGCAGCAAGGGGATAGACTTGTTTTAAATTACGATGATGCGGTGGTGAAAAACATGCTTGCTTTTGATCGGCACGTACCTAATGAAGAATCCATAGATTCAAATAGGTACT
>CAZIDP010000034.1:0-41906 GCA_964537975.1 uncultured Nitrospirales bacterium
ATGGTGAATTGATGTGAGTAGATTTAAGGGGCTAGTGGCATGAAAATTGATTTTGATTATCAGGGCAATTATGCAATTTGAAATCATTTGTTGGTGAAGAAAAACTTGGAGATTGTGGCTGTATGCGTCATTTTTTAAAGCCGCATAATCGTATTGGAATCTGGGCAAGTTTATATATTGATGACAATGGGGGTGTTTACCGTGTAATGAAGGGAGTTTTTTCGCCGAGACTCATATATCTCTTGAAATGCAGCTTCAGCACATTTCGGGCAATATCCGTGACTGGCTTCCGGCTGTAATGCGTCTTTTCTGCCAACAGCATTATCCCAGACATTATTTGCATATCGTATTTTTTTACAAACGCAACATTGAACAATCATAGTATCAACCTTTCAATTGAGGAATATCTACATTTCAAATATTATCCAAGCAACTATTATGCCAAAACTACATATGGTTAAATGTTTGCAAATGGTGCTGGTTTGTCCCTACACTTAGGGGATTATGGGGATTGAAATAGAGACAAAATGGCTTTTAATGCAACCCTGAGCGGAAAATATTGCCTGTTTGGGCACTTTCAATTCTCAATTCCAACCGAGACTCCCTTGTCTCTTGCCAATCTGTTACGGATTCGGCATTTCAAACGCTTATCATTTGGCGGCAATTAGTTGTCAGAATGGCGGAGATTTCACAAATGATCCAAGTTCAGAACCTGACCAAGTATTTTGGAAATTTTGCGGCAATTAAAGAGGTCGATTTCGAAGTCAAGGCAGGAGAAATTGTAGGTTTTCTTGGGCCAAATGGTGCGGGAAAAAGTACTACTATGCGTATTCTTACCGGATTTTCTCCGGCTTCCAGTGGTACTGCACACATTGCAGGCCATGAAGTTCACCTGGAACCATTGGAAGTAAAACGTCGCATAGGATATTTGCCGGAGCGGGTTCCGCTATATGATGAAATGACCGTTAAAGGATTTTTGTATTTCATTGCGGAAATAAAAGGCATGGACCGCAATGCCTGTAGATTAGAAACTGGCCGCGTTATGGAGCGCTGTGGTTTGGAGCATATGGCAAATCGCATTGTTGGCAATTTGTCCAAAGGATATCGTCAACGCGTAGGCCTGGCACAAGCATTGGTAGGCAATCCGCCTGTTTTGATACTGGATGAACCTACAGTAGGGCTGGACCCTGAGCAAATTGTCGAAATCCGGAACATGATTAAAGGACTCCGTGGCGATCATACCGTGCTTATCAGTACTCACATTCTTCCGGAAGTTTCCATGTTGTGCCAACGGGTATTAATTATCAATCAAGGTCATATTGTCGCGCAGGACAGCATGGAAAACCTGACCGGTTCGGGTGGAGCACTTCAGTTACTGGTGAAAGTTGGTGAATCAACGGCAAATGTGCAAGATATTTTGAATGGGGTACAGGGGGTGAAGGAGGTGCGAGAGGATACACCAAACCATTTCAGAATAACTGGAACACCGGGTGCCGCATTAAATGCGGATGTCGCGAATGCTTTGGTTCATGCGAATATACCCTTGTTGTCACTGGAAGAACGGGGACGCACGTTAGAAGAAATATTTGTGGCAGTGGTTTCCGCTGAGCGTGAAATGTTTGCATCAACTGGAGATGCTATCAGTGCGCAGCAAGAAGAAGCGGGAGAGAAGACAGTATGAAAAGTGTCTGGGTAATAGCAAAACGTGATTTTCAAAGCTTTTTTTATACACCAATCGGCTATGTGGTGGTTGGGATTTTTGCTTTGATTTCTGGATTGGCTTTTGTCATGTCCTTCAATCTCTATATACGTGTTTCACAAGAGCCCACTTTGTTCGGATATTCCACCATACCAGATTTTGAAGAAACCCTTCTGAGTCCCTTCATGGTTTTTTGTGGTACGTTGATAATGTTCCTTTCTCCATTGATAACCATGCGTTTGTTTGCAGAAGAGAAACATCGCGGCACGATTGAGCTTTTGTTTACGCAACCATTACGTGACAGGGACATCCTGTTGGGGAAATTCCTGGCAGCAATGGGTATGGTCGTCATGATGATGCTGGTGGTTGGCGTTCAAGTAGGTATCATGGGGTATTTTGCAAAGGTCGAGCTGCTGGTGCTTGTATTCGGTGTAATAACGGTATTCCTGATGGGTTCTGCTTTCATCAGTCTGGGGCTTTTCGTATCGTCGATATCGAGGAACCAGATTACAGCAGGCACAATCGCTTTCGGACTCAATCTATTGCTATACATTATGGGGTATACCGGAGAAAAACTTCCAGAAGCAACTCCGGTACCTGAACATCTGGCAGGCATACTTCGTGTACCCATTGATTTCATGTACCAGATTTTTCGCGCTTTTGTAGTTGAATTACCAGTCGATTTGCATGCACGTGAGCTGGCGCAGGGTGTCATACAACCCAACAATGTCGTGTATTATCTGCTGTTCTGTGCTTTTTTCTTGTTCCTTACATTCCGTGCTTTGGAAAGCCGCAAATGGAGGTCATAGTAATATGTCCCTGAGACATTGGGTTGGAATTGCTGCTCTGTTGAGTTTTGCATTGTTTTTAAATTTATTGGTTTGGCGACAAGAACCATTTTCTTTAATTACACTTTTACCGCTTGCCGCTGCGGTGTGTTTAGGCGTGGTTTGGTTGCTCTCCTTACTCCTGAATGCGTCGGGCTGGACTATCATCGAAGGGCGTGTGGTCGGCATGTTGAATGCTGTGATTGCCTCATTTATTTTTTTGGCAATCTGCGTAGTAATATATGCTTTTGCGCAAACCTGGGGGCGTTCGTGGGACCTTACACAAGAAGGGCGGCGAGATTTGTCCCGGCAAACAGAGCAAGTATTACAGACCATGACGCAAGAGGTGCAAGCCTACTGCATATTTCTGGATATTGAAGATCGTTTGGTTCGGATTGCGCGGGACAAGACGTTGCGTTTTCTGGAGCAGTGTCAGGAGCATACCGATTTATTACAAGTACATCTGATGGACCCGCAAATAGACATGGCGCGACTGGAAGCGATGAACATCACCCATGTTTCTGCTGAAGGCACCGTGCTGCTTCGTGCTGGCAACAGACAACGTGTAATTACACTTTCAGGTGGAAGCCCACGACTGGAAGAGCGGGAATTTACCAATGCGTTGATCAACATATTGCGTAGATCAGAGCCCAAGGTTGCCTTCCTGACAGGGCACAATGAACGGGATATTTTGAATGATGATGAAGTACAAGGCGCCTCCATCTTTCGCATTTTACTTGAGCGCGAATCGTATCGCCCCGAACCCTATGCCATATCCTTGAGCGATGCCGAGATACCACCAGACGTCGATCTGCTGGTGATAAATAATCCAACGGGTGATCTTCACATACAAGAAGTACGGGCCATACAAGAATATATTGAGCGGGGTGGCAGATTGTTGATTATGCTGGAACCTTGGACCCGGGTGACGCATGGTTTGTTTGGTCGTGAGGTGCTTCGTCCCTGGCTTGAAGAAAGTTTTGGAATCGTCGTCGGTCATGACATTGCTGTAACCGACCAGGATGAAAACATGGTTTTGGTGGAATTAAGTCCCGACAACAGACCTTTCGAAGAAGTAGACGATGGTTTTATGATGTTTCGTGGCGCATTCAGCCAGGAGCACCCAATAACACGGGGCTTTGATCAAATCATGCGGATGCAGGTTGCCAGAACAGTAAGCGCGGCAGACACTGTTCCAGAGGGTGTTATGGTAACAGAACTATTGCGTACAAAACCGCATTTTTGGGCAGAAGAAGACATTGAAATTCTGGCTGAAACCGGCCAAATTACACGAGATGCTGATGAGCGAACTGGTCCGTTGCCACTGGCTGTTGCTGCAACAGTTCGTGCACAAGATGACCCGGAATCCGGATCGCCACGGTATGGGCGTGTTGTGGTTACCGGTGATTCTGTATTTGCAGCCAATGCGCAGATTGGAATTCCAGGGAATTTTAATTTTTTGATGAATACGATTGCCTGGTTGACAGAAAGTGAAGATTTGATTGCAATACGTGCTACAGGTATAGAAGCCAGTCCCATATTTGTGAATGAAGCACAACAACGTGCGATTATTTGGTTCTCTACACTATTTACTGTTCAAGGTGTAGCCCTGGCTGGAATTATTGTATTTTTTATGCGGAGGAAGTTTCAATGAGCTTTCGCAATACGTTGATGTTGGCAGGTATTTTTGTTGTGTTGTGTCTGGGATACTGGGGATTACAATTCCTGGGTGAACAGCAAGAACGCGCAGTTCTGGAAGCCAGTCGTCTGTTTGATTTTAATCCGGAGAGTATACGTGAACTGGAGATACACCAAGTAGGTCGTACACCCGCCACTGCCATAAAAGAAGCAGATGGTTTGTGGCAGATTGTATCACCCAACCCAACTATTGATGCATTCCAACCGTTGTGGAACCGAGTTGCACGGACGTTGTCTGAATTGATCAATCAGCGCACAATACATACTGAGTCAGATGCATCGTACATTGCAGAATATGGATTGGAAGAACCCAAATTACAAGTATACTTTGAAACGGAAACAGGTGATGCTAATCAAATAGATTTCGGCCATATGGAGCCGACTCGAACCTATCGATATGCACGACTCAATGAAAAGATGGTTTTTTTAGTCAATGATAACCAGTTTTTTGAGTTGGACCGTTCTTTGGATGATTTACGAAATCGTTTTACAGTAGAGGACCGAGACGCCAATATACTTCGTTTTGAATTTGCCCGGATTTGGACTGGTCGCGAAGGTATTGACATAGAGGACCCGCCTGAGGTGGGTGAAGAGTCCATTCGGGTTATTCTCGAACGGGAATCTGTTGATGCACCCTGGCGGATGATCTCTCCCGCCAATGCCGCGGCAAACCAGGATATGGTCAACGAACTGGTGGCTGAAATACAATTTTTGGTAGGACGCAATTTTGTTGACAATCCGGAAAATTTACCTGATTACGGGTTTGAGCCGGCACCAATCCGCGTTACCCTTGTGGACGATGCGGAGGGGCATGAGCAGGTGTTGTATTTTGGGAATCTTGACCGAACTACAGAACAGGGCGGTTTATTTGCCATTAAAGAAGGTAGAGACGCTGTATTTCTTGTCGATGCGCATGTGGCTACCATGTTTCCCCGTTCTCCCTATGCATTGCGTGAACGCCGGTTATTATCACGAAAAGCTTCTGATTTGAACCGGATTGAAGTAAAGGCTCCGAATTCCGAGTTTGTTTTGGCGCTGGATAGCGAAAAGGGGTGGCAGGTGCAACATCCCGCAATGGCAGATGCTTCTCCAACGGAGTTGTCAATGTATGTTGCCCGGCTTAAAGAACTGTCGGCCATGTCATTTCCTGAAGGGAGTTTGGCTGATTTTGGTCTGGATTCGCCCGATGTGGTTATTGGGTTGCATTTTAACGATGGTGACACTGGTCAGCTACTTTTCAAGCAAAATGTTCAATCGCCCGATTTCTATTATGGAACCCAGGATGTGGGCGACGTTGTACGCTTGGAAACGACTTTAATTGAAAGATTGTTGGTTGATCCCAATCACTTCCGCTCACGGGAATTGATGCGCTTTTCACGGCTCGACACGGTACGGATGGAGTTCTCGTTCGAAGGACGTAATTATGTGATTGAGAAGTCTCATGGCATTTGGGTAGTGCGGGAACCTGCCAACAGGGCTTTGGACAACCAGACGGATGCAGACAGGCTTATCAATTCATTATCACCACTGCGTGCTACAGGATTTGAAGCAGGAGTGGACATAGAACCATCAGTGTATGGATTTGAACAGCCCATTTTTACTTTTTCTGTGGTGGTGCATCCAGAGGGTGATGCTGATATAGCTGAAAGTTACGGACCGCTGGTAGTCGGCGAGATAACAGTTGACAACGAAATGGAACGCTATGCCCGGGTTGCTGGCCGAGAAGGTGTATTCCGGGTGTCACAAGAGTTGATATTACAGTTGCGCGATGTTTTATTAGGCATTGACAATACCAATATGTTACCCTGATGCAGGCAGATAACTGGTTATAAACCATTGAGTTGAATAAGCACTACTTGAATCAGAAGTATCAAGATCTGGGTTTTTGGGTATTGTTAAATAGTTGGCTTAATTGCTTGTTTTATGTGGTCTCAGGTAGTCAGATAAAATAAAAATGGTGTTGGTGTTGAATTAAGTGTGTATATCGAGTATGCTTTTAGGTATGAACGAACAGGGAATTGTTGATTTCATTTGAAATAGCAGACCTGTAAGATGCAATGTCAAATTCAAACTGCTCATCTTGACTGTCTGAATTGACATTTGTATAAAAATTTTAAATACCTGTTATTATTAGACTTAAGGGGATTCTGGGAATCCGGGTGTTGACATGGCAGAAAAGCTGTGTTATAAGTTGCGATACAAACTATTTGGGGTGGAGTATGCAACATTCGTATCAGGCTTGGACCGGATTGGCGGTAAAGTTACCCGCCAATTATAATGCAAGGAAGCAGATGTGTCGTTTGCCGAATGCAGTTCTTGTGTCTCGAAATGTGCCTGAAAACGTGCAATCCTTCACAATCAATGGTGTAAATTTAAATGGATGTGCTCTTGTGCATGCACGCACAGGAGCTTTTTTTACTTATTCCCGAGGAGAGTGAGACAGTGAGCACACGATGCGGCGCCTTGCTAGGGCTTGCTACAGCGGCAATCATGTTTATTGGGGTTTTTGGTGGCAGTTTGCTTGGAAGTACTGCCTCTCCCCCGAGTAGTTACCAGAATGTGGCACATGCGGCCGTTCATTCTGCAAACGAGGATGTTTCCTCTGGGCTTTTGCTGTATGAAGCAGAGCGCAAGAAACCATCCAATATAGGTGCAGGATTGGATGTTCTGTTGGGTACTGTGCCCGAAGAATCTACTATATATCCTGATATACAAGTTGCCTCTGCTACGGCTTCTGTTTCCTTACCCAATGTGTTGATGCACAATGCGTTATTGAGCCAGGCTGGTACTTGTAATGGCATATATGTTGATTTTGTTGCTACTCCGCGTCAAGGGCCATCACCACATACAATTCAATTGCAAAATGATACGCGGGAATTAATTGGATTTGATGAAGCCGGTAACCCTATATTGTCAGACGATCTGGTATTTATTACGGCGGTTCAATGGTATTTTCGCCGCAATGGTGCTGATTTTGACACAAGTGAAATTTACATTCGTGAATACAATCCAGCACTTCCTGCTAATCAACAACCCAATCTCCTGGTAACGGATGGTGCAACCAATCCGCCAGAGCCAAATAATCCTATGCCATTCTCCTCAGGTATCTGGGACATCGGTATGCGTGTGTTGGTAGATGGCGAATTTTGGTGTCCACCGTTAGATGAGTTGCCGTTTTTCAGAAATGCGCATATCACAGTTACGGAACAAGGTGCTCCGATTGATCCGCCAGGTTCTTCAATAGCATTTACTGACCTCATTCAAGATTCAACTGCGCTCGTACCACACAATGATTGGGTACCACTATTTTCATTTAACATGTCGTATAATCCGGATGAGCCAGCCCCACGTGCTTTGACACGATTACGGTTTCGTTTGACTGGTGATCCTGTTGCTGCCCGACCCTATCCTCGTGGGGGGACTCTGGCTGAACACAACTTTCATGAATTTGGGTTATTCCGAGATTCTGGTCCCCTTGGGGTGCCGGACAACCAACTGGATTTTAACAGCCCTTCAGGCACTATCTATGATCAAAGAGAACCGATACTTACATGGGATGGGCACGGGTATCCGTACCAGCGTCAGGTTGTAGGGGGCAATTTTACAACCGATGAATATGATTTGCAGTACAATATCAACGATTTGGTATATGACCTGAGTTTTGTCTTTGATCCGCGTTCTCCCAATTATGATCCCGCAGCACCTTTCACTGATATTGCTGAAATTTTTGATGGACCTCCTAAATTTTTATCTAATCAATGGCCAGTGACAGGAGGCGATCCCGGAAATAATTATATTGTTGCCGTTCGACTTTCAGGAACCTGGCAGACCCGACAAACATTGGGTGTTGTCGTAGAACATGCGCGTGTAGGTTTCCCGATAGGTAATGACGATTTCAACCAGGGAATCCAGGTTTTTGACCAGCCAGTCAATGAAGACGGTGAATTTGTGGACTCCTTTTCACCGAATTTCTATGACAATGAAATTCTGAATGAGGATACTGGCTATTCTTCCAGTTTCAGTGTATTTGATATTCGTGGTGATGAACGATTTGATATCTCTCCAGGAGATCGGCTGCACAATACGATTAATCATCCTGGCCGCCTCTATTCGCCGCGTGGTGAATTAACACGTCCACGTTGGGATATCTCGGATACTTTTATCCAGGCAGTCTCAGGGGAATGGCTGGATATTCGTGAACTTGCCTCCATTGAAGCTTGGGTACCTGTGTTGGGTATTGCACTGCATGGTGCTGATTTTACTGGGGGTAATGCTGGTATTACACAATTAAATCTGGTATTGACCGATTTTGGTGCAGACCCCTTTGGGCCTCCTGGAAATGCTGGATTTAATCCCAATAATGCATTAACTACAATTACTGACAATGGTGTTGGTGGTCCCAACGATATCATTCATAATGATTATGGCTTTAATGGTGTGTGGTTATGGCATGATACCAACAACAATGGTTTGTTTAATCCACCTACTCCATCAGGAACCTTGGGTGCTTCACTGAACGATTATCCGATGATTCCTGGAACGCCTGGGCAGTTTGCATTACATCAAAGTTATGTGGATGAAGTTATTTATGAATGGGAATATGTACCATTCCCACCAGGTGGTGGTGATCCATGGTGGAAAATACGGCTTTATTTTGAAGGCAGTCGTCGACGTGCCGGTGGTGCTACTCCAACAGGTTATTTGGAACCAACACCGGACAGCTTTGGTGCACCACCGAATTTACCGCGACCCGATTATTTTGTAGCTGTTCGTGCTGATAGCGGTTTTACCGACATTTCCGGTCTTCAAGGTGATGGTACGGGTATGCCTTTGGGTACAGAAACGCGGGTGATGGTTGAGCCACGGCGTTGGAATCCGGGTAGTCGAGGAGACGCACCAGCAGGTAACTTCCCGTTCTATAATGGTGCACCCCATTGGGATGGCGGTATCTTGCTCAGCAACCAGTATATGTTCCGTGAACCAGAATTCAGTGAACATGCCTGGCAGGATGATACTCGCATTGATATGATTTGTCGGAATGATCTATATCCATGCTTTGGTGAGTTTGATTATGGTATTGAAGATGAAAATGGCACACCTCCTGAAGAACTCGAATTGTTTTTTGAGCCATTACCTTGGTGGCCTGAGCGAACACATTCTATTGAAAACACGAAACCAGTTCGATTTGGTATTGAAATTCAAGATTTGGTAATGACATACAGTACGAGCAATGTTTATGCCAAAGAAACTTTTATAAACCCGGGGCAAAATTTTGTTATAGTTTTCCAAGACAGGACTGTTGGCACTCATGAGCCAATCCGAGAGGGAAATCAAAAAACCATATTGAGTTTATGGACAGATCCATTCTTGTTGATTGTCGATACACCTCAAAATTTGGATATCAGCCGGAACATTGTCTCGCCAGGTGGTGCTACCCCAAATAGTGATATTTTTGGTATATCTGAATTGCGTCATTTTGCTTACAATACGCCTGGAATGACCCAAAGTTTCCGTGCTGCCTGGAGCACCGTCAATGACCGCATGACACCAACACAATATTCTTTTGAAACGGTGCCATTCCGTCTTAGCGATGATGTTATATATGGCCAAAATAACAAAGAACCCAGGTCGGTGTTTTTCCCGTCACCTCAAACTCAACCAACATTACCTACCTATGGAAATTGGCCGGGATTTGCTGGTGGGCAAGCATTAATCAATGCAGGTAATTTTAGCTACGTGTATTTAGCGAGTGAGGGTGAACTAAATGAACCTTTCCATCGCCCACCAACGGAGCGTAGTGAACGTACCTATGAAGATGACGTATATGTGTTCGTTGTCCAGGACCCACAGTATGGCGGGATTGGTAATGTTGCGGGTAGATGGCTGATTGATGATCGTGGTGCCCGATATTATATTTTAAGTAATGATGGTCCCAATCTGACCATACAGCATGGACACTCAGCGTACTTGGATCGATTTTATCTGAATGAAAATCTAGGTGAATTACACCTGCCTCATCATCCATATGGTGTACAGGTTGGTGAACAATTCGCAGTGCAACGTGGAAACTGGATGATTGTTGGTGAGACAGTGGAACGCGGCAAATTACCACGGATGAGCGATTGGCCTGCGGGTCCACAAACACGTTCAGCACGTCTCTTGAAGCAGCGTGTGCCCAACAATTCCCAGCCCGTAGCTATGCTGGGTCTGAATCTGGCAGGTACAGATGATCCTGCGGTAAATGCTGAAGGTGCACCAATTTCATTAAACTATTTAACCGTTGCATTTTGGGGACCGGATTTCCAGCCGAATCATCTTGCAGCACTGGATCCCAATGGGCAATTGTTTACTTCGGGTGTCCAGTTGTATGAAGACACCAATCAGAATGGTGTCTTTGATGGCCCCATATTTGCGGACATCGCCCCAACACCAGCTTTTATAGACCAGATTGTACCATTGCAGACAAATAGCCTTCGATGGGCTTCTGCACCAGAACCAGTAAGTCTTTATGGTAATGTAGATGAAAATGGTAATTACATTGCAGATGACCTGAGTGGTGATGGTTTAGTATTTCTGGGTGATCCGAACAATGCCAATGATGTAGCTGGATTTATGGCTACTCTTACTCCGGAAGAACAAAATCGTTGGGACGGTAAATCCGATTTGGCTTGGGTATTAAAGTTGCGTCCAGCTACCCGCTGGAGGCTGCCACAAAGTGATGATCGTGTTGGCTCTCCCAGTGGTACCGGTTCTGCCAGTGCCCAACCCAATACAGGGGGCGGTGACACAACCGATTCCGGTACGGATGATACTGGAACAGATGGGGGGATTATTACACCACCGATATTGTTGAAATCCGCAAAAGACAACTGGCCCAGTTTCTGGACAAGTACTCCAGAATTAATAGACATAGCACCATTTTTCGCACAACAACAACAAGCGAAAAATACGGGCGAAACCAAAGCATTGCCAGCAGGTGGTAATCAGGGTACAGACCTCTATGTAGCCATTCGGACTTCAGATAACATCGGTGCGCATCAAGGTTTCCGTGTCGTGGTACCTGCACGTCTGCCTTCCCGGACTCCTGCATCTGAACGGTTGGGTGGTATACAGACAGCACCATTGAGTTATCCGACGCGTACAACCTACACGAAGGTTAACCCGGATGAAGGTGCCTTTGATTATTATGGGCATGATATGTTGGAGACAGGTGTGCCAACACGTGTTGTCAATTTGTCTGATGCGTTGATAGGCGATGGTATTGGTGCTACGCCACAAGTAACACCGGACGGTTCACCCTATCCGGTACTGGGTATAGATACTGCAACCAGCAGGCCTAATGATGTAGTGGGCAGTGGCAACAGTGGTGACGCGATTGGAAACAATCAGTTCCGCACACCCGGGCATACTTGGACACAAAATGTGGTCAACATGCATCTTATTGGGTTAAATGCAGAAGCAGTACCGTTCCCACGGGTGGAAGGATATGAAATCGTTGCAGCCAGTGGTGATACACTGACCTTGCGCTCGGGTAGGCCATCATCCGGATACCCTTGGAGAGTAATGAAAAACACGACTTACCTGGAAGAGGTAATCGTAGAAATACATGATGTAACCAACAATTTGGATTTAAGTCGTGATTTCTTGCCATTGGATTTTGAAGACCCGGCCAATGGTATGTTCAGTGGTGTGTCCTTGTATCGTGATAACAATTACCATCCAAGCAACACCATCGGTGTGTTTGATCCACCAATACCCGACGGGCAAGGTGGTTTTGAATATGTTGACTTACCAATTCATTTGGATTTCGAACCTATGCTGGTTGGAACACCGGGAGAACCGGAATACCAGATTCGATTTGTCTTCTCATCTCCTGGTACAGATAATCTGGTTGGCCGAACCACTGTGCCCTATGCAACACAACCTCGTTTGCGCCAACCCATTCCGACTACCTTTGGTACGGGTATCAGTCACCCCGACTTTGGCCCAGATTTCTTTGTCGTGGTACGTCCATCTCGTCATATGGACATAGGCAAAGCATTCCGTGCAGCCATTGTTTCTTGGGGGCCGGTAACGCCGACACAGCCTGATCCAGATAATTTCAAGGTTGGTCTGGATAGCGCCAGTGGTCAACGTGCCGATGAATACAACCTGTTTTCAGAATTTCCGTTTGCAAGCCGTGGTGTAGGATATATCACGTTCTTCCAGGAAGCTCCAAGACAGCACTATTGGACCTATAACAAGATCAACAGACGCGATGAGCCGGTGGCAGAACGTGATACGAGCCAAGACAACAGAGATGTTCGTTATTGGATGCGGACTCATCCACCGAAGAGTGGTCGTACAGCAGTTATAACTGCTTCTGAACCACCAGAAATAACATTTTTTGCTGAACCAGTGCGTCAGCGTGTAGGTGGAGATGTGGTCTTTACTTTGGTGACATCCTTTGATCCCGTCAGTGTTCTTTGGGATTTTGGCGATGGCAATACATCGGATGAGTTAAATCCGACGCATCAATATGAAGATACAGGATTCTTTACAGTTTCAGTGACTGTTACCGATCAAAACGGAAACCGGGAGACAGTTACACGGCCAAATTATATTGAGATTGTAGATGTACCATTTGCGTATTTCTATGCCGAGCCACTGGAAGGGTTTATAACTCCGCGTCCAACCGGCCCTCCAGGATTGGATGTTGTATTCACAGAAGCTTCAGACAGTGGTGATTTACATGTTGCTCAAAGCTTTTTCTGGGAATTTGGTGATGGGCAGACCTCAACCGAACGTAATCCGGTACATCGTTATACAGAACCGGGTATTTATACTGTGTCGTTGGAAGTCACCTTTGTTTCCCCAGATGGAACGATCATTGATGTGTATACACGTGAAGCTTACATAATAGTTCGTATTGAAGGTGGTGGTGAAGGCGAAGGTGAGGGCGAAGGAGAAGGAGAAGACCAGGATGCTGCCAACTTCACTGTAACGAATGCCATACGTGATCAGGAAGCTCTGGTGCCTTTGACAAACTGGGTGCCATTATTTAACTTTACCATGGGTTATGGTGAAGATGCCTTTGCACCACGTGTACTTGAAAGTATGCGGTATACGTTGCGGCCAGATCAGCGGGATGGCTTACCCTATGCGAATGTTGCAGGCCCGGAACAATCCGATATTCTGGAATTCGGGTTATTCCTGGAAACATACTCTGATGACGCTGCAGATAATAGTAACTTGAATGTGGGTAATGATATTTTGCTCTATACCTGGGATAACGATGGTGCGCCATTGGGACAATTGATCTCATCAAGTCCATTCTTCGGGTTGACCTACGAATTAGATTTTATTGGAAATGGAACTGCTGCTGAGCCAGAATTCCCTGTAGAAGCGGGACCAGAAGGGGATAACACTATTTCCGGCTTGTCCTACTTTATTGCAGTGCGTACTTCCGCTACATGGCGCAGCCAGACAACAATGAACGCCATAGTGGAACAAGCTGTAATGGTTGATCCCGATGGTAATTTCCCAGTGAATGATGAGCTTGAACCTTTGGACAGCTATACGCCGAACTTCTTGGATGGAGATATTCTGGAAGAAGAAGCCTCCTACTCATCAAGTTTTGGTGTGTTTGACATAACAGGCTCATTGTCCGATCAATCAGGTATATTCAACAATGCTTGGAATAATCCACATTTCTTGTTTACACCGATTGCTGAATTTACAAGACCGCGTTGGAACCAGTTAGATCAGTTGCTTGAAGTGGTCGGTGGTGGTGTATTGGAGATGCGCAGTTTGATGTCCATGGAAAGCTGGGTGCCTGTGTTGGGCATCAACTTGCATTCGACAAAAGCGTTGCACTTTGATCAATTTGATCCATTCATTACATCACGTGTGGTTTCTGCGAAGAATGCGGCACAACTCAGAGAAGTTAACGTGATAATGACTGATATTGGTGGTGATCCTTATGGAGTGCCCGGTAATGGTGGGTTTGATCCACGCACTGGTCTTAACAAAATCAGACATGATATTGGGAATAATGGTGCTGAACCGGCATTCTTTCAGGATATTGCTTTTAATGGCTTATGGGTATGGCATGATACCAATGGAAATGGTGTATTTGACCCACCAACACCAACAGATGCAGGCGTAAGTGGTGTTAATTTCTCAGGAGATTTCCCATTATTCGGTATTGGTACGACACCAGCATGGGAATATATTCCATTTCCTCCTGGTGGTGGAGACCCCTGGTGGAAAATTCAATTACAGTTCTTTGAAGGGCGTAGGCGGATAGATGATCTGGTATCAGATGAAAATAATACAGAAGGGTATCTGGAAGCAGTACCGAATGACTTCTTTGGTGCAGGCGGTACAGCTGAAGTTTCCTATGACTATTTTGTAGTGGTCCGTACGGACAGTGGTTATATCGATGTCTCGTTGGATCCGGCAGTTTCACCGGGCATTGCAATGGGCGCTGATTTCAGAACATTTATCGAACCCAGACGCTTTGATCCGAATACGGGTGATACAACAGGTGGCATCTATGTTGACAGTATGATTCCGCCACATGGGTCTTTTGGTTTTATTACATCACTGGATGGGGTTTGGCAAAATGATTGGCGGTGGTTGGTAGATGAACCCTGGTGGCCACAACGTACCCACAATGCTTTCAGTGTAAAGCCTCAACGAGTCGGTATAGATGTATATGACTTGGTCATGACATATGTCAGCGATTCTGATTGGGCAGTCAGATCCGATTTGGAATATGACTTTGTTGCACCAGGTGTCTGTTTAGGATATGCCAGTGGCATTTTCATACCAACGGACTTCGATCGTTGGGTCGATCCCTTTGGTTTGTTACAATCACAATTTTTGAATTTTCATAGTGTCGGTGTATCCAGATGGGCAGTTTGGTACAATGAAAATATCGATTTGTTGCCAGGTGATGGGCCAGGATATGATTGGCTAGCTATGTATTTAATTAGAGAACGCCATTACGCATTTGAAACAGCGCCTTTCTTCAATTGGACTGCCAATAATAGCGATGAACCGCCCGTTGGGCCGCGTTCTAATGCGTACATTAATCCTCCTGAACGCCCGATACTGCCGAACTATTCAACATGGTCTGCCCAGACAGCATCAGGAGATTTACCGCGATTGAGTCAGTGGTTTGATGAGTATAATCAAGCCCGGTTGTTGACCCAAAAAGTTGATATCAACAGCGAACATATACCAATGCTAGGATTCAATTTGGTTGGTGCAGATGATCCTGTGGTCAATGCGCGTAACAATATTTCACTGGCACAGATTAATGTAGCTTTCTGGGGACCGGATTTTCACCCAGACAAATTGCTGTCTTTGGATTCACGTGGGCAAAGTACAGACTCTGGTGTATTGTTATGGGAAGATACAGATCAAAACGGCGTATTCTTTGTACCACAGCAATTGGAGTCTTATCTGGAAACACCGCAAGATTTACCAAGTGCTGATCAAATAGTACCCCTTGAGAATTTGCGGTGGCGGTCTGTTCCTGAATTCATTGATATGACAGGAGATGGTATGCCAGATGATTTAAATGGTGATGGTATCATTGATGACCGTGACAAAGCTTGGGTGCTTACAATTACCCCGGCTAATCTATGGGATTTGCCACATAATGATACTTCATCAGTGGTTGATATGAATTTTGCTATATTCTATTGTGGAAGTATCGACTTTGGCTCATCGACTAAGAGCGCTATCGATTACTTGACGCAAGTTGGGCCAGAATATAACACAATGATTGTTGAACGCAATCGCGTATTGGGCAATACATTGAAGGCTCTTGATCCAGAAGGCACTAATTCTGGAATGGATTTGTTTTTGACAATACGTACTTCGGACAAGATGGCACGTTTCGAAAAGTTCAGGGCAATTATTCCGGCAACCTTGCCTGGACGTCCTGAAAATCAAAGAAAAGCTGGTATTCAGTTCTATCCGCAGTTCAATACGAGTCCCAGCGCGTTTATTAAACGCAGTCCGGAAGAGGACCCGGTACAAGACTTCTACGGACATGATATGCTGGAAGTTAATGTGCCGACCAAAGTGACCAATATGGCAGCGCAAAACACTCAGATTACTATTGGTGGACCTGGTGTTCCGGTTCTTGGTCTGAACCTGGCAACAAACCGTCCTGAAAATAATTTATTGAAAGGTGATGAAGGATACGGTTTACCTGAAGGATTCATAGTACCAGGTGTCAATTGGCAATCGGATCAATTTGCTGGAGACTGGCTTGTTGACTCACATTATGAATCCTATGAAATAGTGGGTAACACAGCCAATGAATTGCTCTTGAGGAGTGGTGAACCACGTGATGGTAAATTCCGTGTCGTGCGTGATCCCAGCTTCTTGGAACAAGTCGTTGTAGAGTTGTATAACGTCGGTACAGAACGTACGTTCAATCCGTCTCGTGATTTATTACCTTTGGATATTAATCAAGATATTAGTGGACTTGCCCTGTATCGCGATAATGACAATCATCCTGATAACAGAAATGGTCTGTTTGATCCGGGTATTGACATTCCGATTTCTTTGGATGCACCACCTATTTTTATTGGTCAGGTGTCTCAGAATATACAGGTGAAATTTGTATTCTCAACTCCTGGAACCGACAATGTGCCAGTTGCGCTTGAGTCACAATCTCGAAATCGCCAGTGGATACACAATTCATTTGGTAATGGTGGAGCTGATGCCGAGTTTGGTGCGGATTTCTTCATTGTGGCACGTGCCTCTGACCAAATGCGTGAGAATGTTAACTTCAGGGCTGGTATCGTTTCCTGGGGACCAAATACTCCAACAGAACCAGACCCGGATACCTGGGTGAATCTTGCAGGAGAAGATCGGAATGATTTCTTGAAGTTCCAGGAATTCCCATGGGGTTCACGTGGTGTTGGATATATCACCTTCTTCAAGGAACAACCGGTACGTTACTTTATGGACGGAGCCATAGCCGGGAAGAAAGTTGATAACAGTGGGTTTGACTGGATACGTTCGCATTCAACAATTAAGCGTCGTTCGAGCATTGTCACTGCACGTCCAAGGCCGTTATCGCCATATTCGGTGACTATTGAATCGGTAAGTAAACCTGCTTTGCCTGTACAGATATTGCAGGGAGACAACTTTACTCTGTTGGTAAGAGGTAGTGGGTTTGGTACCAATCCTATGGTGCTAATATCGGGCTATGATGTGGAAGTTCTAGATGCAACTGACACGCAAATCAATGTACGTCTTGTTACCAATGCAATGTCTACACCTGTTGAGCCGGTTGCACTTCTGGTACGTAATCCTGCAAGAGGTGAAGAAAGTACACGCACTGATTTATTCAGTTTGATTGGCGATGCCGGGACACAACCAGTTATCACAGAAGTTTCACCTAAGCGTGGTGGAGAACAAGACTTCCCGGTGACCATAGTCGGGAGTAATTTCAGTGCGAAGGGTAATGTGCAAGTGCTTTTTGGCAATACATTGATGCCGATATTAAGTGTATCTGCTGAAGGCACCCGGATAGAGGTAGCATTCCCGTTGGGTGGATTACCAACTGCTGGGTTGCAAAATGTCACAGTGAGAAATACAGAGAAGAATGCAGAAACAACGAAGATGAATGCATTTGAGTTTGTCAATGATGCCAATCGCCCTGCAAAACGTTTGGGTTGTTATGCGGCTGATACGGTTAATGGTACTTCATTCGGTGACAAGTTATTAATTTTAATGGTTGTTGGGGTTTTGGTACTTGTATCCAGAATATCTCGTAACCGTCGTTATGAATCTTAGCAACAAGATTTCTTGTATATTGAACTGAATGATTAATAATCGATAATGTAAGTAGATATTATTGGTTGTGGATGTCGTAAGAAGCAAAGCATTCATGTATATGAAAAATGGATGCTTTGCTACCAATAGCGAATTTATAGTGTATGGCACTTCTCACGGGGGAAGGGCCGGGCGTGATGAAAGGAAATCGATTCGTGAATGCAACCGTCAAACGGATGAGCTTGGTGCTCGTATGTTGGGTAGCTGCCTTAAGTTGCTCTTCCGTAGCTTTTGCGTTTTATCCGGAAGGCTTTATCGATCGCAACGGTCGACTCATACTGCAAAGCTGGCGTATCAGTGACTTTGATAGAACTGGTGATGGTAATGTCGGTGCGAACGATGGCTTGTTGATGCACTTGGAAGGTGGACCCAGCGGGTTTACTCTGGAAGAGCTTGTTATTGTGCGGTCAGCAATGCGTGTCTGGTCAGATGTACCAACATCCTACGCGTCATTTGTTGAGGGAGAAATTATCCGTGAACCTATTTTGGTAACAGAGGACCCCCGGTTATTTATCGCGATGCAGGTGACAGAAGTTCCTGAAGGTACACAGAGCAGTATTGTCGTTGATCCTGCCGAGGTTCAAGTTCCTGGCTTGGGGTTCCCAGTCGGTTCCGTAACTATCATAGAATTTGTGGAAGATGAAAATGCCACTGTGCAAGTGGGAAATATTACAGTACCAGTTTCACAAGGCACTATTTTGGATGCAGATATTGTAATAGACGCATCTTCTCATAGAATCAGTGTTGATGGTGAACCTGCCCAGTATGAACTAAAAAGTACACTGGTACATGCATTGGGGCAATTTTTGGGTCTTGCAACGACACCACTTAACAACTTACAACCGGATTTTTTGATTCCTGAAGACCCGGATACATTGCAGGGGTTGGTGGAATCACCAGTTTTCTGGATGACAATGCCGGATGGCCAGGCTCGGTATGTTGGTGCAACACCAACTATGTTCCCATTGTACTTTGAGGTGGAGGATGATGCAGGGAACCTACGCGGTGGTTGGGAAGACTTGGCTCCAGATGACATTTCTGGTATTTCCTGGTTATATCCCCGGGGCAGTCAACGCAATTTTTTTAGCATAAATGAAGAAGCACGTACCAAGACCCGCAGAGAAATCGGGTTGCCATCCATTCCATTGTTGGGGGCACACATTGTAGCCTGGGCCGATGTTTCTAACTCACCAGGTTCACCCCGAATTCCCCTATTTAGTACAATGACCGGACTGTATAAAAATTACGAAGTGTCCAATACTGTTGGACGGTTTGATTTACATGGGCTTTGGAAGCAGTTTGAACTTCCGGGTACCGTCGACACTCTGTTTACTCCCAGCTATACTTTCACAATGAGTCCAATAGATGGTAGTGGTTTTGAACGACAAGCACCTCCTGGCATTACCCCTGAAGAGGTAGACAGTCTGCATGATGCCGGTGATTATGCTACGAATTACGTGGCTGAGGTATTTCATGAGGCAAAGAATATAAGCAATTTGGCGAATCGTGACGCGGGTACACCCCTCATGTGGAATTTTGTCCGTAATAATGTTGTAAGCATGGACAGTAGTAGAACTTTGACTGGTATTTTACGGCCTAATCGTCCCATGTTCGGTGATCCCAATGACGTATGTCCATTGAACATCATTGAAGAGGGCACCGGAACTGGCACCGATACAGGCACTGGCACAGGAACTGGTCTATTCGGCATTGTAAAATCCAAATCAAATTTTATTCGTACATTCCGTGATGATGTGCTTATGTCATCTGCGGCAGGTACGTTGATTGTAAACTTGTATTACAGGGTTGCACCTGTTATTGCCGGGCAAATGTTACAAAACGGCATAGTGCATGGTGTTGTATCGAAATTTGTATATGGAATGTATTGGACAATGGAATACGGATTAATGTCTATTGGTATTATGGCAGCAATGTTGATTCCGGGCTTGCTGCTTAAACGTAAGCGAATCAACCGCAAGTGGTGGCTCGCTCCAGTTTTGGTCGTTGGCTGTGGTTTACTTTTGCTGGGCAGTTTGGCCTCTGCCAGTATAGCCTTTGTAAAAACTGAGGACATGATACTTGGAGCAGATGAAGTAGTTGTGGGTACTGTGGTATCTACGCACAGCTTCAGAGATCAGGGTACCGGAGCTATTTATACCGATGTTGTTATTGATGTAGATGATGTTGTAAAAGGTAAGTCTACAAAGTCTTCATTGATAACTTTCTTGATACTGGGTGGTAAAGTGGATGGTGTCCGGATGAAAGTCAGCGAAATGCCTGACTTTGAAGAAGGAGAAGAGGTTCTTTTATTCCTTCGTGAACAAGGTCATTTTGGATTGGTTTTGCATGGCGGCCATCGAGGTAAGTTACTTATTGAAACTGATGAAAAAACAGGTATCAAACATATTACCGGGGGTAGCATTCATACCAATCTGCCTTTACAACTTGATTTGCAGAAAATACAAGATCAAAATAAAGATACAGCAGAAGCAACTATAGTTTTGGGAGAAGATAGTGCAACAAAAGTACCCCTTTTAGATTACTTGGAATATATGAATGAACTTACTGCTCCAGAGGATGCTATAGAGTAAATATCTGGATTGCAAATGGTTTGTTCACTATTTTAACATGATATATTAGTGCCGGTCGCTCATTCTGGGTTTGACCGGCTTTTATTGTGGCTGATAAATTTATCACTTGACGGTTTATCCAATTGTCACTTTACTCTCCAATAGGATTCATACAAGTTACAAGTACGATAGATTCAAAAAATCAATGCTTGAAAGGGAACACAAGCGAGCAACGGGTGTTAGATGAAGCAAGATAGTCATATAACTGACGATTTAGTTATGAATTTCCAGTCATTGTGATTTGTTAAAGCAATACGATAAACTTTATCTATATTGAAGGCCAAACATGGAATTGGCGATAAGTTTTCAGACTCTTTCTGTCAACGTGTTTATAAAGCATTACGTTGTCATTCAGGGGTGGAGAAGTAGAAATATTTCAAATGATTGCAGCCTTTACAGCAATCAAATGTGAACTGAATATGCAGTAGTTATATATATAAAAATTTGCGTTGGTAGCATGTACCAGTTTTTAACCATTCTTGTTTTTTTTTGGGAAATGTAGACTTTTGGAAATAAAAAATTTCGTGTCATTGAAATTACAATTGAGGTTGCCATGATCAGAAGTCTGATCATTCGTCAGATATTTTTTATAATTGAAATTGCCCTTGTGATCATGATTATGATAACAGGAGTGATGGTTATTCGATTGGTAGTGAATAAAAATCCTGCTGTTGAACGATTTGCTCTGGCAATTACTACAGAGGTTAATTCTGATGTGGTACCTTATTCATTACGAGAAATAAGTAATCGGGAATTGTATACAGGAATAATACGTAATGGTCTGTTCGGCCCTGCTGGTCGTTGGAATCCTGATGAAGTACCGGTTGAACCACCACCTCCCCCTCCGCCTCCACCTACTGTGGAAGAGACAACATTGCGATTGCGATTGTTGGGAACAGTAGCATTACATCCGGACGATCCTTTTGGCATGGCAATCATCGAAAACCTGGATGAACGTGGAAATGTCCGTTCTTATGCACTAGGTGATAGTGTGGTCGAAGATGTCAGTCTGGCAGAAGTCCATAAACGCAGGGTTATACTGGTAAACAACCGTGTAAGCCCCTCACGTCACGAACGGCTAAGCATGGATGATGCCGACGCTGATATTGTGCAGGTGGTTGCCGGAGGACAAACTGGGGCAGTTCGTGCAGAGCGTCAGGCAACAGACAGAATAGAATTAAGTCGTAATGAGCTGGTCGATGAATTGTATAACAGTTATAATGACCTCATACGATTAGAACCAGAACTGGTAACAGATGACAATGGTGAAGTTATTGGTGTGACAGCATCTGGATTTGAAGATATTCCTCTGGCGCAGCAACTGGGATTGTCAGAAGGCGATATACTGCAAACCGTTAACAATATAAAAATAGACAGCCAGGAAAAAATCATGGAAATTGTCCAGAATCAGCAAAATGCCACCTCTTTCCGAATCGGTATAATGCGTAATGGACAGACCCAAGTGATTACTTATACCATGCGATGAACATGGTTACTCTTGTAATAAATTATTCTGCAATTCTGACATGCAAGCTTGAGCAACGTTACGGATACTTTCTGAGCGTACAACTTCATATAATGTTGGATCCACATACTGACAGAGAGGAATGGTCGTGTTCATTCTAAACTTAAAACTGACAACAGGCGTCTTGCGTCTATTTCTTGGTCTTACGCTCGTAACATCTTTTTTACAGGCGCAGGCGCAGGCACAGGAAATAGTATATGAAGACGAAGTGTATGAAGAGGAAGTATATGACGATGAAGGAACAACATATCAAGATGAGACACATGAGGACAATGGTGTCGTCTATGAAGAAGACTATGAGGAAGAGTTTTATGAAGAGCCTGTGCCTGTACAACCAGCACCAGCGCCGGTACAACCTGCTCCAACTCAGATAAGACCTACTCGCCCTGCCCCACCTTCTGCCCGTGTACCTACACCAACCCGTGGTACTCAGCCATCAATGCAGACCAATGGAACTATGGGAATGGGTTCACCTAATTTAGAAAAAAGTGGTGCAACCCCCGAAGATTACATTTCGTTTGATTTTGATGATACACCATTATTTGAAGTAATTCGAACCATCGCCAGGTTGACTGGCCGGAATTATGATGTTGATCCGAACATTGGTGCTACAACCGTTACACTCATTACACATGATATGATTCCGCCGGAATTGGCATACCAGGTACTTGAGGCAATACTGGCACGTCGTGGGTTTTCCATGGTAGAAAATGTTGAAGGTCATATTATCGAAATTATTCCAACACCGGATGCGCCAACGTCTGCCAAAACAGATTTAGTCGATGGATTGGAGTATATTCCAGAAGGCTTTGATGTTTATTCCACCCATATAGTACCTGTCCGATACGCTGATGCCTCTGAATTGGCGAACGCTTTACGGTTGGTTGCCTCGGGTGCTGCACGGATTGATACCTATGCACCAACGAACACTTTGATTATTACGGATACGGCAGACGGACTCCGCCGAATGTTTCGATTACTTGAAGCAATAGATTCGCCCGGTACCGAGACTGAGATGGACATTTTCATTTTGGAATATACCCGGGCCAGCATTATTGCAGAACAACTGCAACAAGTTTTGTTGGATGAAGGTACCGCACGTACGCCGCAAGCACAGCAGGCTCGCCCTCAAGCCCAGCCGCAACCGCAGCCTACACGAGCGACGCGTCCTGTGAGACCGACAATTCCTGGAACACAGCAAATGCAAGTCATCGGTTCACGTGAAGAAGTGTTACGTATAATGTCAGATGAACGTTTAAACTCATTGATTGTTGTGGCTTCCAGTGGGATGATGATTAAAGTCCGTGATTTGGTGCGTCGTTTGGACATTCCTACAAATTATGAACAGAACACAATGCATATTTATCAACTGCTGAACGCCGATGCCGAGCAGGTTGAACAAGCATTAGCACCATTTTTGGGTGGTTCCGGTCGTCTTCAAACTACCGGGGGAGGCGGCCAAGGTGGTGCTGGAGGGCAACAAGCAACCAGTGATGTGCAACCTTTTGAGCAACAAGTACAAATTTCTCGTTACGATCAAACCAACTCATTGTTGATAAATGCTTCACCTCAAGACTTCAAATTACTTGAGGCTTTCATTGCCCGGCTGGATGTTCCCAAACGTCAGGTGCAGGTCAGTGCTGTTGTTATGGATGTAACTATCAGCGACAGTTTTGGGTTGACCTTCGATGCAGCATCTATAACTGGTCACGATGGTTTTGCTGTTGCCAATACCCGTAATATTGCTGAATTGGCACAAGCCGCGCAAGCCGCACAAGAAATAGTTGGTGGCCCAGCGGCAGCATTAGGCTCTGCAATTTTGGGTCTGGGAAGTGATGGCGGTATTACCGCTGGTATGTATGATGATATTACCCTCAACATTAACGGGCAAGATGTAAAAATACCTTTTGTGCCGTTGCTTTTTCAGGCAATAGAAACTATCAGCGAGCTGGAAGTGCTTTCCCAGCCTACACTGGTGAGTATCGATAACGAAGAAGCCTCGTATGTCGTGGGGCAGGAAGTCCCCTTCATTACTGCAACTTCGCGACCGAGCACGACAACAGACGGACAGATTTCTTCTCAATATGGTACCACCCGGGTTGAGCGTGAAGAGGTCGGTGTCAAACTCATGGTAACGCCGCAAATCAGTGAGGGAGACAATGTGCTGTTGAATCTGGAGATTGAAGTTTCCGATTTAGATACCGACCAAATCGGAACAGTTGATATTCTCGGGCCAACCACCAACAAATCATTAATCAGAAATAAAATATTGGTTAAAGATGGCAGCACAGCGGTGATTGCCGGATTGATCCGGGACAGCACAAGCCGTAGTCGCAATCAGGCACCAATACTGGGAGATGTGCCAATCCTGGGCAACTTGTTCCGTCGACGTTCTTCAAGTCGATTAAAAAGGAATATGGTCGTCCTGGTTACTCCCCACATCGTTAAAGAAGGAGGCGATATGGATCGCCTGACTCAGAATATGGTGCATGATTATTATGACGCAAACGTAGATGAATTATTCCGTCGTGGGTTTTTCCAGAAAGTACAACGGAAACAGGAAATGCGCAAGAATTTCCGTCCGACCCTGGAACAATCCGAAGCATTGACCGGGCGGCGTACCGCTGAATCATTCGGTCGTGGTGACATTCAGAAATAAGGCAATATGCATGCAAACAACTCAGTGCCTACAGTTCTGCGAAATATTACTTGAAAAGGGGGTAGTCCACCTTGAGCAAGTAAATGAAGCTTTGGAGCTGCAAAAAATACGTAAAAAGCGTGTTGGAGAGCTGCTCCTGGACTTGGGCTATGTCGAAGAAGAACATATCCTGGAAGCGTTAAGCGAGCAGTTTGGAATACCTTTTGAAACGAATCTGGATGGCCAGATTGATGCTGCTCTTACGACAAAAGTACCGATTAATTTTATTCGCCAGTACAACATGGTGCCATACCGAAAAAATGGCACTGCATTTTATGTTGCTGTTAATGATCCCATGAACTTATTGCCACTGGACGATTTGCGTCTTTTGTTGGGCGGGCCAGTACAACCGGTATTGTGCAGCAAGACAGACATTAATCGAATTATTGATACCTATTTCGAGCAACAGGGTGAAAATGCCGCAGAAATGATCGGCAACATCACAATGAGCGAAGACCAGGAAGGTGAACTCCACCAGCTTGATCACAATGAGTCCGAGCGGGATTTGCTGGATTTGGCCAATGAAGCCCCTATTATCAAGCTTATTAACCTGGTTATTACCGGAGCAGTAAAAGAACGCGCTTCTGACATACATATTGAGCCTTTCGAGCGGGAAGTTCGGGTGCGGTATCGTATAGATGGTGTGTTGTATGAAAAGTTTGCTGTGCCCAAGACTCAACAAGCTGCTGTGATCTCACGTGTAAAAATCATGGCAAACCTGAATATCGCTGAGCACAGGTTGCCACAAGACGGTCGCATTAAGATTCGTTTGAGTGGCAAGGAAATTGACATTCGTGTTTCGATAATTCCAATTGCCCATGGTGAACGGGTTGTAATGCGAATTTTGGAGAAGGGTAGTTTCTTGTTCAGCCTGGAACAATTGGGTATGGATGAACGAGATAACAAGCAGTTTGACAAGTTGCTTTCGAACTCACATGGAATCATGTTGGTTACAGGGCCGACTGGTTCTGGTAAATCAACCACTTTGTACGCAGCACTTCAACGGGTTAATTCTCCAGACAAAAATATTATCACGGTTGAGGACCCCATTGAATACCAGATTGCGGGTATCAGCCAGATTCAGGTAAGGCCCAAGATTGGATTAACTTTTGCTGCCGGGCTGCGCAGTATTTTGAGACAAGACCCTGACATCATTCTTGTGGGGGAAATTCGTGACCATGAAACTGCGGAAATGGCTGTTCAAGCTTCTTTGACGGGACACTTGGTATTTTCGACGCTGCATACCAACGATAGTGCAGGTGCAATTACGCGTTTGATAAACATGGGCATCGAGCCATTTCTCGTGACCTCGTCTACTATTGCCATTCAGGCCCAGCGATTGGTCAGGCGTGTCTGTGATAAGTGTAAAGAACCCTACACGCCGAAACCAGAAAATTTGATTGAGCTGGGTGTTAATCCTGATAACCCGCAGGCACAGACCTTATACCATGCTGTGGGGTGTGATCAATGTGCTTCCAGAGGGTATTACGGTCGTACCGGCATTTTTGAGTTATTGGTCATGACACAGCGGATTCAAGAACTGGCTCTGCGCGATGTTGACTCGAATGTGATCAAGCGGGAAGCGCGAAAGCAAGGTATGCGTACCTTGCGTGAAGACGGTGCTATGCGTGTTATGAGGGGATTTACTACACTGGAAGAAATAATGCGTGTTACACGTGACGATATGGTAGAAGACATTTCAAATTAATTGAAACTCCGGGAATTCCATGGCTGTTTATCAATATAAAGCGATTAGCAAATCAACCAGCAAGACCATCAAAGGTGTTATTGATGCTGAATCCTTGCATCAGGCACGGCAGAAACTCCGCGAGCAAGACTTGTATCCGACTACAATCCACGAGACAACCCATGCTTCAACAACAGGTACAGGTACATCATTAAAAAAACATGGTCGAATCAGTACACGTGATTTGGCATTGATGACCCGCCAATTGGCAGTTTTATTGCGAGCAGGTATGCCGCTGGTCAGCACATTGGCTGCTGTGGTTGAGCAAGTAACCCGCCCCAGATTAAAAGCTGCATTGTTTGACGTGCGCGATAAGGTCAATGGTGGTAGTAGTTTTGCCGAAGCACTTTCAGATCAAACACGTGTATTCTCTCCACTATATATCAATATGGTGCATGCGGGAGAAGCCAGTGGCACACTCGAAGATGTGCTGGTACGCTTGGCCGACATTCTGGAACATCAGTCTCGACTTAAATCACAAATTATTTCCAGTTTGGCTTATCCGGGATTCATGGGTGTATTCGCTGTTGGCGTAATCGTATTTATGATGACATTCATTATTCCGCGAATCACCTCAATCTTTGAGCGGCAGGAGGTGGCTTTGCCCGGTGTAACATTGGCATTGATAGCTGTCAGCGATTTTATTTCATCTTATTGGTTCCTTATTGTTGGTTTTGTGTTTGGCATCTATGCTCTCTGGCGTGCCTGGGTTACGCGAAAAGAAGGCAGGAAGACATGGGACCGGGTCAAGTTGAAGATTCCGGTGTTTGGACCATTGCATTTAAAATTAGTATGCGCACGTTTCAGCCGGACACTGGGTACAATGCTTAAAAGTGGACTCACCATGCTTCCTGCACTAGATGTAGTGAACAGTGTACTTGAAAACTCCCATATTCAAAGCCATATGGATGATGTGAAGGCGGGAGTTCGTCGTGGACGTGATTTGGCAATCCCGCTCAAGGAGACAGGACTGTTTCCCCCTCTGATGATACATATGGTTGAGTTGGGCCAGCGAAGTGGCGCGATTGAAGAAATGTTGATTAAAGTCGCAGACACCTATGATGATGATGTGCGATTGACTATTGATGCTGCTGTTGGCTTGTTGGAGCCAATTGTCATCATAGTGATGGGAGTCTTTGTCGGCTTTTTGGTAATGGCCATATTATTACCCATTTTGAATATGAGTACCAGTCTGGCATAGTTGTAGACGCACTACCCACACGTAGTTGGAGACTGTTATCGGTCTTCTCTATTAATAACGCTTACAGGAGATAGTAATCATGCGGAACCTTAAAATACAAAGTCATAATGAAACGGATGCCAGGGC
Source organism: uncultured Nitrospirales bacterium (assembly GCA_964537975.1). Lineage (GTDB taxonomy): Bacteria > Hydrogenedentota > Hydrogenedentia > Hydrogenedentales > SCBR16-9 > SCBR16-9. The sequence goes on from CAZIDP010000034.1 coordinate 27,997, forward strand.
AAGGTTATTGCGTCAACGGCGTCGTTCCAATGCGGCGGGTTTCACCCTTATTGAATTGATGGTAGTTATTTCCATCATTGCTATTTTAGCGACAATCGTTGGTTATAATGTTCTGGTTTCTGTGGATGAAGGCAATGTTGCGGCAGCCAAAGCCCAGATCAAGCAATTGGAGAATGCATTGTTGCAATACCGGCTCAAAAATCGTCGCTTTCCAGACACACTGGAGCAGTTGATTAATAATGCCAATGGCATTAATTACCTTAATGCGAGCAGGATTCCCCCTGACCCCTGGGGAAATCCCTATGTATACAATCTGGAAGGTTCCAGATATACCATCGTTTCATATGGTGCAAATGGGCAACCTGGTGGTGAAGGGTATGACTCGGACATTCGCAGTGACGATATGGATTAGTGGTCACTGATATTCCTGTGTTGCTCTCGTATTTGCACGCGGCAATGCTGCGTGGGATTGTGTGGACCAGATGAAGTCACGGTACTTTAAAAAAAGAAAATCAACACATGCCGGATTTACCCTGATTGAATTGACAATTGTTATATTCATAATCGGGATAATATCTGCTATCGCATTTCCTCAAATACTTCCGGCCATTGTTTTCAGCAGATTGGAAGGGGAGGCACGGCATCTTTCCGCATATGGTCGCCAGGTTTTGGCAGAAGCTACCATGAGGAGAGAGCGCCACGTCGTCATGATCGACTTGGACAATCAGGAATATTATGTCGTTCGTTGGGAAGTACAAACAGGTTTGGGTGATGATGGGGAAGACTCTGATGAATTGGCCCGTTTCAATCAATTTAGACGCGCATCAGGTTTAGGGCGTGATGAACTGATGGAATCTTTGAATTCAGGGCGTCTGGGTGCGCAAGGGGGTCAATTGACAGGTTTGGGCCAGGAATATGATGATGAACTTGCCAACCAACAGATGTCAGACCGCTTTGCGCTCTTTGCTCGCCAGGCGACTCTGGAACGAGCAAAGAATGTTGAAATTGAAGGGGGAATACTGGATGAAATCGGCCCGCTTTTTGGTGAGGAAGATCAATTTCGTTTGGACGACAGTTCAGAGCCAGTAGCAGTAGAAGTGGACTTGCCTACAGTGGGGCATGTACGGATGCGGGACGAAATCCGGTTGTCTCAGGTGGTTGTCGATGGTTTAGCTTTCAATGATGGACTTGTTGAGTTGGAAGTTACCTCGTTGGGCTTCATGGAAAAGACGGTATTTTATTTACAGGATGATGAAGACCGATTTTATACTGTTGTCTGGGACCCTGTGCTGGCAACTACCCGTTTTTATGATGGTCGGCGTGAAATTGAATGAATACATGCTCGAAAAAATACCTCCGTGACAACGGATTTACACTCATTGAAGTGCTGGCAGCGGTGGCCATTCTCGCTCTGGCAGTATTTATTTTGCTGGATGCACATTATGGTGCTTTAAGTCTGCACATTCAAATGGATGAGGCCATGGTTGATGCCCAACTCATGGAGAGCTTACTGGCCATTGTTGAAATCGAAGTTTTTAACGGTAATATGAGTGGCAATGGTGACTTTGGTGATCGTTATCATGAATACAGTTGGACCTATGAAGCCTATCAGACAGGGGCTTATGATGAGGTATTGTTGTATACTGTCACGGTGACTTTGTATCGTCCCGGTATGGAACGATCTCTTGAATTCCTTGTGTATAACACGGGCATTGAAGGGACAGTATGATGTTAATCACGCCAACCATACAACGTACTATGGGCAAGTATAACCAGGCCGGTTTTACGATTCTTGAACTCATGGTGGCCATTAGCGTGCTAATTATAATGGTAGGAATCATATATGGGAGTTTCTCTTCGGTTACAGACTCCATGATGCTCGCCCGGGACAACGCGGAACGACTGCGTTATAAGCAATATATAAAAGATCACTTAAAACGTCATTTTGAAGCAATTTATGTCGATTCCGGGTGTGTGCGACCAGAATATCAATTTTTGGGAGAAGAGGACACAAGCCAGTTTGGACCTGCTGATTTTGTTCAGTTTTGTACTTCATTGCCCTTGTCTGGACCGTACGCGCTGCCTGGTCTGCGTAAAGTAGTGCATTATGCTGTTGGAGATGCGGCAGAACTGGGTGGCGATTGGCTTGCGCCAGCTGAAGGAGATACTTCCTATGTCTATTTGCGAATTTATGAGGAGCCGCTTGTAATCGCTACAGAACAATTGGAAATTACGGCTGATGAAGCGCCAGAAAGTTTGGTGGTGGAAAGATTTATTCCGATTCAAACTTTTAAAGTTGCGTATTATGATGGCTTGAATGATACTTGGTATGATGCTTGGGATTCTCTTGAGGAAGGTCGGTTACCCTGGGCGGTACGTATACGGGTGAATTTGCCTCGTACGGAAGCCGAGTTGAATGCTGACTGGCTATCCGGTATTGATCCACTGGAGCATCCTGATTTGGACATGACCATCACACTGCCGGCTGGTATGGGGGTGGTAGGGCCTTTTGATGACATGAATCATCATACATCATATGACGCTATATCAGGGGCAACTTGATGATGCAATATAGCCGGGCAGATAAACATGCTGTGACCCGCATGAATAGGGCTTCATGCAGGCGACATGCCAATAATGACGGTGTTGCACTGATCTTGGCACTTCTTTTTATCGTTTTATTGAGTGTTCTGGTCATAGAGTTCAGCTACGAATCTCGTGTCGATGGAACATTAATAGTCAATCATACAATCGAGTTGGAATCTTATCTAGCTGCACGGTCTGCTGTGGCCAATGGTATTGCTCTGTTGGCGGAATCTCAATTGCCAGATGATCAGTATCCAGGTACCAATTTTGACAGTGTAATGGACTCGGTACCCTGGTTTGGCGCGCAACCTTTTGAGCCTTTAAATGACGCTTTGATGCGAACGACCATTGCGGATGAATACGGCAAGATAAATTTGAATGCGCTATTTGATAATTCGCAATATCCACCTGTGGAGCGCGAATCTCTCATTCAGGCTTTACGAGACTTTTTTTATTATCGGAACCCGGATATTGAAGACCCTGTCGATGCAATACTCGATTGGCTGGATTATGGGGAAGATGAACAAATTCGTCCAGAAGGTGCTGAAACAGAGTATTATCAGAAGGCAAAGATTCCTTATCTGGCAAAGAATGGCCCTATGGATTCTGTAGAAGAGTTATTACTGATACGTGGTATCACACCGGAAGTATATTACGGTAATCCAGAAGAAGAAGAAGAAGAGCTACCACTTTCTGAGTTTTTGACAGTTCATGGAGACTGGACAGGGCGCATTAATGTTAACACAGCCCTACCTGAAGTATTGGCAGCGGTGATAGGTGTACATACCGGGAATCCAATGGATTTGGATATTGCGGAAGAGATATATACCATTGCCCGTACGGAAGCGCCTTATACAGAAGTTGCACAGCTGAATAGCTTTCTTGGCTTGGGACAGCAACAACCTCAGCCGCCGCAAGAAGGAGAAAATGTGGTTGGTGCGGAGCAATTTTTGACCGTCGGCAGCAATGTTTTTCGAATTTTTGGTGATGGGATGGTAGACGACATCCTGGTGCGCATTGAAGCTTATGTATGGCGTACTCCTTGGGACTTGACGGATTTGGAGAGTACTGCTGCCGGTATGATTATTATATTTCCGGAAGAAGCGTTCCGTATTATTGATTGGTCGGTTATTCGATGAATTGTAATGTCGGTTATAAAAACACATTGTGTGTCGTTCAACAGGGCATTCAGTAATTGACTGACTGGCACAGGAGTACAAAATGAACTTAATGTCAAAAGTAGCCGCAATAGAACTGATAGAAGATTCAGTTCATGTGGTTGTTGTAAAGACCGGAACAGGACAACCAGAAATACTGGAATCACATCGCGCGACTGCTTCTTATGAAAATGAAGAAGAACGATTTGAAGCACGCGTTGCAATGTTGCGAACGGTGACAGAAAATATTAAGAATAAGCCAACAGCTTGGGTGCTGTGTGTTTCTTCCGCTAATGCAGTCGTACGCAATCTTCTGATTCCATTTAAAGGGCGAAAACGTGTCGCAACAGCCGTTCCTTTTGAATTGGAACCTTACTTGGCATTTCCGCTGGAAGAATTATTGCTTGATTACACTGTAATACGGGAAGTTGAAGGACAAACCGAGATACTGGCGGCTGGAATACGCAGGGACCACTTGAATGTGACTCTGGCGCTGATGGCGGCAGCAGATATTCCAATAGACGGTGTCTCTTTGGATGCCTTGGGTCTGACCAATGTATGGATGTCGAGTCACAAGCAGATCAAGGGATTGAACATTGTTTTGCATGTGCGTAAAAATGTAGTTTTAATTGTAATCAGTTACCAGAAACGTATTGCATCATTTCGTGCCATTCCAATTAATGCTGAGGCCATACAAGAAAATCCCGCAACATTGGTTCGTGAGGTTCAAAACACCATTCGTGCATTCAGTACCCGATGGCGGGACAGTGCTGATAAGGCATTCAAGAATGACAGCAGTGCTGATAATTTATTATTCAGTGAATTAACAATAACTGGCTTGACAGAAGATGCTGAATTTACCGAGTTGTTTTCCAGGCTTGTGCAAATGCCAGTGAAAATGGAACAGTATCTGGGGAACTTTAAAAGCGATGTACCGTTGGAGGTCTTCGAAGAAGGCGTGGGCAATGTCTGGGAACCTATTGTGGGCACCACGTTGGGTGCAACAGGTAGTGGGATTTCATTAAATTTTTTGGAATCTGGCCAGGATTGGACCCGAATGTTGCGTGGCAGCATAACCCACTTAATGTTTGCGTCGTGTCTGGCATTGCTTGTTTTAGTCGGTTGGATGGTATATTACGTAAAAGGCGCAGAAAAGCATAAGTCTGCCGCAACAGAACTACGAAGTGAAATAAACCAATTGATGAATGAAATTGAACACTTGGAAAGCCAAGGTCTGCCAGGTGTACAGACAGCTTTATTTGGTGACCCACCTATTCTGGATTTGATGGTAGAAATAAGCAGGTTGATGCCGGGTAATCGGGTGGAAATTGTTGACCTGCGTATGGCACCCATGGAAGCACGCAGTCCCTGGATCACAATACAAGGGCAGGCACGCAGTGTCGATGCATTTAATGAGGTATTTACCGCACTTCAGCGTTCTGATTTCTTTCGGGTTGATCCAAATCCTGATCTGACTATCCAGGGAGAAGTAACAAGCTTTACTGTGCGGCTGTTTCGCAAAAATGAGGTAGACCATGAAAGAACTTAATCTTGAATCTGGAGAACGATTGGGGTTGATCTTCGGATCGTTAACCCTATTCATGGTTTTAGTATTGTTGCTGTATATTCCATCAGGGCCGCGCAAACAGTATGAACTGGCACGGCAAGAATTAAATAGTGCGCACGTGGAATTACGTAATGCTAAATTGATTAAATTGTCGGAAGAGCAACGGCTGCTTCAACAAGAACAATTGATGGAACGGTTGGAAAATCGTGATGCCGGGTTTGATTTTATGGCATTTATAGACCGGCGGGTACGTGATGCTGATTTGGTTTCTCGGGCGCAATTGTCATACCTGCCTCGAGCAAGAAACACACCTGACAATCAACCTATGGTACAATTGCGGCTGGAAGGGGTTGCATTGACCGAGTTAATTGACTTCTTGTATGCAGTATATGACAGTAAAAATTTGGTTGCAATGCATCGTATGGAAGTAAAACCGGCTGCAAATAACCTTGGATTATCTTGTGTGTTAATCTTGGTTACGATAACGCAAACATAAGATTTTCGCTGGTCAACCATTGATATTGATATGATTAAATTGGTGTATAGACTGTATTAAATCACAGCCATTTTATAAAAAGTTTGACTTTAGCGATGTTTTGGGTCAAAATGTGAGAATAGATAACATCGTCCCCATTGTAGTCTACTGACTGGAAAACGTTGTAGACTACAAAGCAACGTAGTTTGGTAACATTATTTTGTGCCAAACTGGTAAACAGACAAGCGTTGTCAGGTTTAGATTAATATGTAGCGTTATTTTAAATATATACCCCAAAAAATGGAAAAAGTTCCATGAAATGGGAGTATTGTTGACATAATTTATTGTAAGTCTTTTATTTTCAGCAATTGGTAGCATATTTCACATTGACAAGCCAGTGCTTCTCTGGTAAAGTTTAGGTGCATGCCAACGTTGTAAGGTAACACCATGACAAAGACGTATTCACGCTTCGGACAGCGCCTGGTTGAGCGGGGTATTATTACCCAACAACAATTAGATGAGGCTATCCAGAAGCAACAAACCAGTATGAGCCACCGTAAGCTGGGTGAAGTGTTGTTGCGGATGAATTTCATCAGCAAGAGTCACATTACTGAAGGACTTGCAGATCAGCTCGACATACCTATAGTTGATTTAACGCAACGTGAAATTCCCGAACGAATACGCGGTTTAATTGATGGTGGTGTTGCTACCCTGTACCGAGTAATCCCCATTGAAGAGCGGGGAAAAACACTGGTACTCGCGACATCTGACCCCACTAATATCAACAATCTGGACAATTTGTCTCGCCTTTTGGACCGCCCAGTAGAGCCGGTAATTGCATCGGGAGATGATATAGCGATTGCCCTTCGAAAATACTACAACCTTCAGGAAAATACGGTAGAATCCATGTTGGACTCTGCCAGCAGCGTCAGCAGCATGAGTTCATTGAGCTCCATGTCGAATATGGGTTCATTGGAAAGCTCCATGGGCAGTGGCAGCATGAGTGCCAGTGAAATCAGCATGGACAGTATTGGTATCAATGATTTAGATACCAAGCAGGCCGCAGGGGGTATTGATGGCATTGATGATGATGATGCTAACAGCCCGGTGATGCGTTATGTTCACCAAATGATTTTGGAGGCCTTTCGGTTACGCGCGAGTGACATTCATGTTGAACCGGGCAAGACCGATGTGAAAGTGCGTTATCGTGTTGATGGAATCATGCAATTGACGCCACCACCACCAAAACGTGCGCAACCTTCCATCATTTCCCGCATCAAGTTGATGTCTGGAATGGATATCTCCGAGCGACGCTTGCCACAAGATGGTCGTATCAAGATGAATGTAGGTGGCAAAATGATTGACCTTCGGGTAAGCGCTCTACCTGCTTCATATGGCGAAAGTGTGGTCATGCGTATTCTGGATAAGGGGGGGTTGATGTTGGGGCTGGGGCAACTTGGCTTCAGCGCGGAAGTGCAGAAAGATTGGGAGCGACTGCTCACCAACGCGACGGGAGTGATTCTTGTTACCGGACCAACAGGCTCCGGGAAAACGACAACGCTGTATGCTTCTCTGCACAACTTGAACAAGCCAGAGCGCAAACTGGTTACAGTTGAAGACCCAGTTGAATATCAGTTGTCCGGGATTAATCAAGTTCAAATAAATCATGATATTGGATGGAATTTCGGTCGTGCATTACGTGCCATTTTCAGACAAGACCCGGATATCGTTATGGTGGGTGAAATTCGTGACGAAGAAACGGCAGAAATTGCAATCAAAGCTGCTTTAACTGGTCACTTGGTGTTTTCTACTTTGCACACGAATGATACTGCCAGTTCATTTATCCGTTTGATTGATATTGGTGTAAAACCATTCCTGGTTGCTTCCGGTGTACGTGCGATACTGGCACAACGGCTGGTGCGCGTGAACTGTACCGTCTGTAAAGAACCTTATGTACCAGAGGAAGTACAAATTGAGCGGTTAGGTTTCCCTGTGGATTTGGACAAGGTGAAGATGTATCATGGTGTTGGTTGTCCGTCTTGCAACGAATTGGGGTATCAGGGACGCTTAGGGGTATATGAACTGCTGCAAACAACCGACCATATCCGTACATTGCTTATGGAAGGGGAATCTTCGACTGAAATACGACGCGCATCACGAATTCAAGGCATGACAACCATGCGTGAAGATGCCTGGTTGAAAGTATTACAAGGCGTCACTACAGTTGAGGAAGTCAATCGTGCTACCCGCGGTGATGAACCATTGAAACATGAAAAAGTGCATGCAAAAGTGCATGCCGCATATGCAGACTAGGAGATTTATTCATTATGGCCTATGAAATGGTAAGTTTGTTGCGGATGTTAATTGACCGTGATGGCTCAGATTTGCACCTGGCAGTAGACGATCCGCCAATAGGTAGAGTGCATGGTTCCTTACAGGAATTCGGTGATAATCCCCTGACGCCAGAAGATACCGAAAGCCTTATGAAAAGTATTGCTTCGGTGGATAATCAGCAAGAACTACAGGAAGTTGGTGGAACTGACTTCGGGTTTGCTTTTGAAGATGTTGCGCGGTTTCGTGTCGCAGTCTTTAAACAGCGCGGTAACGTCGGATTGGTATTGCGTTTAATTCCACGTAAAATTTTGTCGTTTGACGAGTTGGGCCTGCCAAAAACCATTCAAGAAGTCTTGATAAAACCAAGAGGACTGGTGCTTGTTACCGGACCTACAGGTTCTGGTAAATCAACCAGTCTGGCAACCATGATTGATTGGCTGAATATTAATTACGGTCATCATATTATAACTGTAGAAGACCCAATTGAATATTATCACACCCATAAAAAAAGCATTATAACCCAACGCGAAGTTGGTGTGGATGTTCCAACATTCTCTGAGGCATTACGCCGTGCACTGCGTATGGATCCCGATGTAATTCTGGTGGGTGAAATGCGTGACCTGGAAACTATTGAAGCGGCTATTACAGCAGCAGAAACAGGCCACTTGGTGTTTGGGACACTGCATACAACCGGCGCAGTTCGAACGGTAGACCGTATCATTGATGCTTTCCCCACGAACCAACAAGAGCAGATTCGTACCCAGTTGGCGGGTAATCTCATGGCGGTAATTTCGCAAACACTTGTACCTAAAAAAGGTGGTTTTGGGCGAATTGCAGCATTTGAAATCATGATAACTACGGATGCTATACGTAATCTGGTCCGTGAAAATAAATCCTATCGTATCACGTCTGCGATACAAACAGGGCACAAATATGGAATGAACTTGCTGGATGAGCACTTGATGGCTCTTTTCCGCAAAGGTGTTTGTAAGTATGAAGACCTGTTGGACAGAGCTCAGGACCGTGTAGAATTTGAATCTAATGTCCGCGCATTTCGCGCACAATCGGAGGGGCCGCAATCGGCCTGATATAATACTCTATGGCAGTTGCAACAAATCAGCGTAAACAGCGTAATCAAGAACGACAGCTTGGCGATATACTCGTAGAACAAGGTGTCATCAGTCCACTTCAACTGGATGAAGGCCTGCAACGACAGCGACTCACCGGTGACATGCTGGGCCGTGTTCTCGTTTCTATGGGTATGTGCGTTGAGCAAGATATTATTGAAGGGTTGGGAATCCAGGCCGGTATGGAGAAAATTGACCTGGCCAAGGTCAAGATTTCTCAGGACGTAGTGAAAATGATCACGCCTGATGTTGCCCGGTTCTACAATGTAATGCCGGTACGCATAATTGACGATACCCTGATTGTTGCCATGGCCGACCCCCTGAACATCCAGATTCTGGATGATATCGCACACATTGTTAATAAAAAAGTCCGAGGCGCAATCAGCAATCAGGAAGATGTCGTAAAAGCTTGGGAAACTAATTATGCTTTCGACACAGACAGCATTCAGGATATGCTGACTGATTTGCGAGACTTGGTTGGTGATTATGAATTGACAATGGAGGAGATGGGGCTTACCGAGGTTATTGGTGATACCGAAAACTTGGTTGAACTGGCACAGCAACCTGAAGTAATCAAGATAGTCAATTTATGCTTTTTAGAAGCTGTTAGAAAACGTGCCTCAGATATTCACTTTGAAGTGTATGAAGAAACCTTTCGTATTCGACTTCGTATTGATGGTATGTTGACGGAAGCTGTCAGCCCACCGAAAGACATGGCATTAGCGCTTACCTCCCGGATTAAAGTCATCTGTAACATGGACATAGGCGAACGCCGCCTGCCCCAGGATGCCCGTATCGAATTAAAAGTTGGTGAGTCGTTGATTGATATACGTGTTTCCACATTACCTACTTTGTACGGTGAGAGTGTGGTTATGCGTATTCTAGACCGTACCGCTATCAAAATAGAACTGCATTCACTAGGAATGCCAGACAATATTTTAAAAATTATCGATACCGTAATACACAAGCCAAACGGCATTTTGCTGGTAACAGGCCCCACCGGTTCTGGTAAAACAACGACACTGTATGCGTGCCTGAACATACTCAACGCACCGGATGTCAAGATCATTACTACTGAAGACCCGGTGGAGCTGCAAATTGATCGCTTGATTCAGTGCCAGATTCATGAAGATATTGGTTTAACCTTTTCTTCCTGTTTGCGTGCGATATTGCGCCAAGACCCTGACATTATTATGGTAGGTGAGATTCGTGACCTTGATACTGCGGAGATTGCTGTTGAGTCTTCTTTGACGGGTCACTTGGTGTTGAGTACGTTGCACACGAACAGTGCACCTGAAACCATTACACGGTTGTTGGACATGGATGTTGAGCCTTTCCTAATCACAGCATCGTTGGAAGCAGTTCTGGCGCAACGTCTTACCCGTGTTTTGTGCCGTCATTGTCGCGAGGCTTACAGGCCGGACACCGAAGAGATGGAAGCACTCGGGTTACCTAAAAAATGGCAATTGGATGAAAATTTAAAATTCTACCGACCGAAAGGGTGTGCTGCTTGTGATTATCGTGGCTATCGCGGTCGTACCGGTTTATATGAGATGTTGGTGATTGATGAAGGTATCGACGATCTAATCCTGGAGCGTGCGATGGCCTTTGATATTCGTCATTATGCTCGCGCAAATCAGCACATGCGTACTTTGCGTGAAGAGGGTATAATTAAATGTATACAAGGTATTACGAGTACAGAAGAAATATTGTTACATACAGACAAATTTGAGGACCGATAGGAGTTCCGGCCATGCCCAAGTTTGCGTACAAAGCATTAAACAAAGAGGGTAAGCAGATTTTTGGTGTGCTAGCGGCCGACAGTCAGGCCTTAGCTATCAATGATGTGCGTTCTCTCGGACTTTATCCTACCATGGTGCGTGAAGCGTCCAAGCGGGATGAAAAGAAGGCACGTAAAGAAAAGAAGGGGCTTGATGAGTTTTACATTGGAGGTGTTCGGCAAAAGGAAATTGTAGTGATGACCCGTCAGTTGGCCACACTGATTGATGCCGGCCTTCCTCTGTTGCGTAGTTTGAATGTACTTATAACACAGCTAAAACCTTCCAAGTTGCGCGACATCCTCAAAGAAACTGCGGCTGATATTCAGGGTGGTTCCACCTTTGCCGAAGCTTTGGGAAAGCATCCGAAACAATTCGACCGGCTTTATGTGAACATGGTACGCGCTGGTGAAGTTGGCGGTATGCTTGAAGAAGTGTTGAACCGCCTGGCAGATTTCATGGAGCGCCGTCAACGGTTAAAGCGCAAAGTGATGTCGGCCTTGGTCTACCCGATCGCGGTTATTTTGATTGCGGTAGTTATCGTTGGTTTCCTGCTCATGTATGTAGTCCCGATTTTTGCAGAAATCTTCCAGGAGTTTGGCGGAAAGCTGCCCTGGCCTACCCAGTTCTTGATAGAAGCTGGTGATTTTATGATCTACAAATGGTGGCAATTGTGGGTTGGTTTCTGCAGTGTGATGATCATATTCAAGTTGCTGGGCAAGTCAAAGCACCTGAAGCGTGCATTTGACCGGGTAGTCTTAAAAGTGCCCCTTATTGGCGATTTGATTGTTAAGGTTGGTGTGGCACGCTTTTCACGCACATTGGGAACACTGATCCATTCTGGTGTACCGATTCTGCAAGCATTGCGAATTACCCGTGAAACCATCAGTAACAGCGTCATACAAAATGCGGTTGACAAAGTACATGACAGTATCAAGGAAGGGGAAACCATAGCAGCCCCACTTGATGAAACCAAGGTATTTCCTACTATGGTTGTCAACATGATTGACGTAGGTGAAGAGACTGGTAGTCTGGATCAGATGTTGATGAAAGTGGCAGACATTTACGATGAAGAAGTAGATGCCGCTGTAGATGCCATGTTGTCCTTGTTAGAACCGGCGATCATCATTGTACTGGGTGGTATTGTCGGATTCATTTTGATAGCTTTGTATTTGCCGATATTCACCTTGGGTGATCATATTTCGTAGTAGACATCGCAGGCAGTAGCCCGGCTACTGTCTGCGTTCTTTGGTAATAATGCTAAATTTATGCTTGCGGTGCAGCAAGCAAATTTTCCCGGTATAATGTAGGTAGATTGAATGTAGTCAGCTCCTGACGGCAAGCAGCCATGTTCAGGTAGAAGGATGTTTGTGAAATGACAAAAAATCGTGGCTTTACGCTGGTAGAATTACTTGTGGTCATGGCGATTATAGCTATTCTGTCTGCTATTGTGGTGCCGAATGTGGCAAAGTATATATCACAGGCTCGTGCGAGTCGTGCACATGCGGAAATTTCCAGCATGGAATTGGCAATTACCAGTATGGTCGCTACAGCAGACCGTGCCAGTGTACGTGATTTGTTTGATCTTCGGGAAATAAACCGGTTGTTGACTGAAAACAATTACGTTGATACCGATGGTTTGTCCCAAACCGGGTTTAATGCGCTGCAAAGTTTGTTTACCAGAACTACCTATGCATTGCTGCGTCAGGGACGGGCTACCATAAATGACTATGATACTGAATTGGGAAAATTGTTTCCGACTACGTATGGTGGTGCTGATTTCCCATACACCTCAATATTAAATGCAGATGTTATCCAACGCCTTGGTGCAAGTTATCTACCAGATATTGGGTTTGATCCCTGGGGTGAAAATTTGTATCAGGTTTTTCCAGGACCTTGGGCATTGACACTACCTGCTTTTGAAGCAAACAGTGTGTCGCAATTGTCCGGACCTGAATTAAGCCTGGGTCGCTCTCCCAATGGCCAGGTGACATATCCCATTCCATTCCGTACCTACATTGTGACGCAATCAGAACGAGATCAGTTACCTGGAAACAGACAAGCATCAATGCAACCGGACATCTATACATTGTCGATATATGATCCGGTGCTAGGTTCAGACATCAGTGTAGGTTATCCGGCATCACGCGAGAAAGATGTTTACATATGGTCTTATGGTGCCAATCTTATATCAGGTCAGGCAAACTACAAGGCGGAAACCGATCAAGAATACCGAGCTCAGGAAGAAGAGTACTGGGGTGGTGGTGATGATATAAATAACTGGGATAACAATCGTACCTGGATGCGTTTCTATGGATAATTTTGTATCAGTATATTTTTTCATTGAGTGTTCGCAATGTTCAGGGACATGGAGGTGCTGAACATGTACAGGCGGTATCACAAGCAGGTGCCCCAACCCAAAGGCAAGTATAACAAGGGATTTACCTTGGTGGAATTGCTTGTGGTGTTGACAATAATCGGCGTCATGGCCTCACTGGCCATACCGGGCCTTAGAAGTATGGGCGCTTTCGCGCGTGATGATCTGCAAAGCGGCACCCGTGATCTATATGTGATGATCCGTGCAGCACGCAACCATGCTGTTACTTTCCGTGTGAATACAGCCGTAGTTTATGTGCTGGATAATTATCAATCCCCCAATGTAAATGCAGAGAACACCCAGGTATTAAGCAACGACCAGATAGATAACCGAGAGATACGTGCTGTTGCGGTATTTGTGGAATCACCACCAGAGCCTGGCAGCACGACATCGGTTTATGTGCCAGTAGACGGAGAATGGGGTGAGTTCAGGGAGTTCCAGGGAAATATGTCCATACTGTTGCAGGACCCGGATGATCCTTCGATTAACTATTACCAATCCGCTCGACC
>CAZIDP010000034.1:42006-45847 GCA_964537975.1 uncultured Nitrospirales bacterium
TCCTCTGGTCGCTTGAGCGTCTCGGACAATCGTAAAGAGCGTTATACAATTCATTTTGGTCCATCCAATACGGCACCGTTGGAAGATCGTTTGACGAATCCATACCCGGAAGAAGATGATGTCATTGTGAACCGGCGTATTGCCAATCCTATTCAGATATTTCGTTCTACGGGTCGTGTGCAAATAGCAAATTGATGGTATATTTATTTTATGAGCACACGAGCCACCGACCACACAAGGATGTGTGACGGTGAACGTGCCGGAGACTACAGGACACCAAATGCCTGCGTCTTTGGAAAACCCAGGGCTGGGAGTGAATATTAAGATGAAGCAGCTGTTAAATGCGAAGCCAAACCAGAAACGTGGTAATGCCGGTTTTACTTTGTTGGAAGTGGTAGTTGCCATGACCATTCTTGCCGGTGGGCTTATTGCCATCATGCGTTTTTTCCCAACCGCTATTCAGCAATCCCGTATAGCATCAGAACATACTATCATAGCCGCTGTAGCAAAAACCGAACTTTCACAGGCACGCGCATTAGCTGCTAGTGAACTCTCCCAGGCCCGCAGTGGTGGTATCGGCCTGCCGTTACAGTCTTGGGCTGACCGAAATGCTTCGCGAGACCTGCAAGTGGAAGGTGATGAACGTGCGGCTGTTTTTACTGGTTGGCGGTCTTCTGTGCATCGCGTTCGCGGTGATGTAGATATCTTCCGGATCACATTTTCTGTGCAATTGTTTGATGGTGGAGAAGAAAAATTTGTCACTTATGTCACGGCCCAATGATGGAATCGATGTTATGAATTACATACAAAAAAAAGTAAATCAGGTAGCCAGCCATCTCTGGTGTGACACAACAACGTTTTCATCAGCCAAAGCCATGCCATCGAGAAAAATCTTGAATGGCACATTGAATGGCACATTGAATGGCACATTGAATGGCACATTGAATAGCACATTGGGTGTCACATTGGTGGAACTCTTGGTTGCTACGACCATTTTCTTAACTTTAATGTCCAGTTTGGTGTTATTGTTTTCTGGTACGGTGCGCACGATGCGCACGGCGAATTTGAGTATGGAGGTGCATGAGACAGGTCGTGCGGCATTTGAAGTGCTTGAGCGCGATATCTATGCCGGTTTTGCTTCCCGGGAAAAAGGTCTGGAAACCAGTTTTTATGGTGCTCCTTTCGGTTTTATGTTTGTTGGTTCCGATGAACTCGGGCGTCTCGGACGTATTTCGTATGTATTGCATCCGGATGCCGAGAGTGAGGTGTTTGATTCCGTACTGACGGAACCCTGGGCAATCGTAATGAACCGAGTACGGGCGCAAGCTGCGCAGTTTGCGATTGAAAATGGCTTTACACCAGATGAATTTGTGCGTGGTGTAGAGGCTGTTTTTATTGATTCCTATCCTATTCCTGTCGCTGGCACGGAGCCTATCATGGAGCCGGTTGAGTTTCAGGTTAGAATTGAGACATGGAGTCTCGTGCGCTATGAAGAAGACCTGGACGATATTAATACGTATTTTTTGCCTGGCACCAATGAAATGTGGCCCTATATCGATCCGCTAGACCCCGGGCGTGATCGTGATTCCGGTCTGGAGTCGACGGACTTTTTATATAGCGAACTGGCAACAGCAGCGAATATGTTGCGCAATGCGACCGGGCTGCCATCCAATGCTTTCCGGGTGCTGCGGCCTGCAATGACAGAGCAGGTCGTCACGGCAAAAAGTCGTGAGCTGTGGTTGCGTATACTCAGTGGTGAAAATATGGGCACAGCACCATTTTGGGATTACGATCCTCCCAGACAGTTCAACCCGGCTCGCCCCAATGTCAATGAATATATATTGGCCGAAGGTATAGTGCGGCGGATGGTATTGTTGAATCCGGGTACTGGTGTACCACTCCAGATGGCTGCGGGTGTACCGATGGATGCGTTTAATATGAATGGCATTTTTCGCTATGGCTTTGTGGATGTTACCGGTGAACAGCGTAATCTAACGCCCTATTTCAATGATGTACGCAATATTCGTACTATGAATCATGGGTTCAACTTTGTACCACCACCCTATGATCCATTCGTGAATACATCCTTTACTGTACCCGGTACGAATTACGAATTATTGCTGCGTGAATATGGGGATAATGTGCCAATGGCAGAATTGGAACTATTTGATGAGGAATTGGCAATTCAGTTTTCGCAAGCACGTACAGTGAGCCATCTGGTTGGGAATCCACTTCAGGCAAGAATGCCCGCGTTGGTCGAAGTAGAGTTTTATCTGGCACGTGAACGTGTCGGTAGTGCATCCCAGGCAGATTTTCGCCGTTTGTTTAGTCGTGTTATTGAAGTACCAACAGGTACTGGGCGTGATTTGCCCATGAATATCATTCCTAAACCTGGTGTGAGTTAGAGAAGAGAGCATTTATTTCCCCGATACTGAGTACATTGTATAGATGAGCTTCCGGGAATTCAGGAGAGACCCGGGCAAAGGTTTGTTTAGTTTATACATAGCGCAGGGTATAACCTGACCGGGGAAGGAGCCGTCGGAAACGGCGAGAGGTAGCAAGTATGTGTCGTAGGCACTTGTATCGGAATCAACAGGGCGCGGCCCTGATCTTGGTGATGGGCATTCTTACTGTACTATTGGCATTGGGCTTGACTTTTTTCACGCTGACGCGCGAGGAAATTCGGGTTGCCACCAATGTAACCAACATTGTTCGTAGTGAAATGCTGGCTGACGGCGCCATTGCCATGGCTATGTGGCAATTGAACCAGGATTTTCAACAACACCCGAATTACACTTCAACGGATCATGCTTGGCGTACCTTTTTTAATGGAGCCTGGGCCGTTGGCAAGCCCTGGGCCTGGCGTTTTACCGATCAGCCTTTCTGGAACCAGGGTACTGCACTGTTTGATATGAGCCAGATGCCCTTCATTGAATTCGAGGATGGTTACAATGAACGGTTGTATCAGGGGCCACGCACCCGCAACTGGTTGTACATTCCACGCATGAATCTCAATAACGCGGATGTGCATATCATCTATGCACCAGCAGGAACATTCGACATTCCCAACCCACCCTCCAATTTCCAATGGGTTGCTTATGACGAAGCCAATTCCGCACAGACCCCTTTTGTGATACCCGAATTGTTTGGTGGAACCCCTTTGCTTACGGGCGGACTGCCTTTACTGGATGAACAGGGCAACCAACGCAGCAGCGCTTACCCCAAGGAGATTGTTGCGACCTGGGCCGATGTGGACAGTACCGGCGATGGTTTTCGCGATGCCATGTGGTTCCCGATACCAGGGGATGTCTTTTTGTCGGGTGACGGGGTTGACAATGATCTGAGTGGCGAATTCGACGACAAAGAAAACGAGATAGGTATTTTTGCGTATTTTGGTAATTCAAGTGGCATGCCGAATCAGAATATACAGACCCTTAATGACATTATCGATAATGAGCAACTGCGCAACGAAATTGCTGATTTTAAAGTTTACCTGACAGCACCCCTCCCAGGCATTCGTATTCCATTGGACATTACTGGAAACGGTGTTCCGAATGATCTTGTGGATGTCGACGGCAATCTGGAACCCGTATACATTGTTCTCCCGGACGAAGTGTGGGTGCAGATACATCCCGTATTGGCAGATGTTATTGCCCAAGGGTTTACCGCGCATCCCGCAGGTGCATTGCGTGATGAAGGTGGTTTCAATTATATCGTGTTGACCGCAGCCGATGTGGATACCATTGACAATGATAACGACATGTTTGTCAATAACTATTATGCGTATGCATATGTCGGCCCCAATTTGCCTGACTGGTTACCAGCAGAAGAATGGTCAGAT
>CAZIDP010000035.1:0-45735 GCA_964537975.1 uncultured Nitrospirales bacterium
ACTCCGATCCAATAAAATCAACCATTTACAAATATAACTGCGGAAGTTGGGTTAGCTATCAGCGCAACTCAGTTTCAGACCAGCTGTGCGAAGTACATGTGGAAATACCAATCTGTATTGATGCGGTTGCCAGGTGTCTCTGCTCTAATGGCGCTGGAGTACTACATGGGTGGCCTTATCCGATGCCACGAATTGCACACACTCGTATCCCAGGGTACGCAAGTCAACGCCTTCAAAGAGTCGCTCACCCCCACCCAATAAAACCGGTGAGATGGCGAAATGCATCTCGTCAATGAGGCCTGCCCGAAGGTACTGCTGTATGGTGTTGGGTCCACCACCAATACGCACGTCCATCCCTTCTGCTGCTTCCAACGCTTTGTCAAGCGCCTCGTGAATGCCACCAGTTATAAAATGGAACGTTGTGTTTCCTTCCATCTGTATGGGCGGGCGCTCGTGATGGGTCAGGACGAAAACTGGCACGTGATAAGGAGGGGTGTCTCCCCACCAACCTTTCCAATCCATATCGGGCCACGGCCCGCGTATTGGTCCGAACATGTTCCTTCCGAGAATCCAAGCACCGACATTTCTGAAGCCCCTTTCGGCAAAGTCGTTATCGATCCCTGTTTCGCCGCCATCCACGCCAAACAGTGCCATCTGAAACGTGCGTGTCGGGATAGCCCACTGATGCAGGTCTTTTCCACCCACACCAAGGGGATTATTGATGTCCTGGTTCGGGCCAGCTCCGTATCCATCCAGCGAGATGGTGAAGCTTTCAACTCGGACTTGTGCCATTGAGATTCCTCCATTTCAGTTCATCGTGACATCAAACACCTGAAATCAGTGAGGCGATGTTGTGTTGCAGACTTAATGTCCGATGCAGCAACCCGTTATTTTAGTACCAACTACTCAGTTTTCAGACTTGCCAATGAATCGATAAATGACGGCACCAAGAGCTCCACCGACAAGCGGTGCAACCCAGAAAAGCCACAATTGTGCAATTGCCCAGTCTCCAACGTAGAGTGCCACGCCTGTGCTTCGTGCGGGATTCACCGAGGTGTTGGTTACCGGTATACTGATCAGATGGATCAATGTCAGTCCTAAACCAATGGCAATCGGTGCGAACCCTGCTGGTGCCCGCTTATCTGTGGCACCTAAAATGATGAGGATGAACATCATCGTCATCACGACCTCGGTAATCAATGCGGCTTGCATCGTGTACCCATCAGGCGAGTGTTCACCGTAACCATTTGAAGCAAATCCACCAGCAACTTCAAAGCCAGTCTTACCAGAGGCGATTAGATAAAGGACACCTCCCCCCACGATGCCGCCAAGCACTTGCGCTACTATGTAGGGGAGAAGTTCTTTTGCTGGGAAACGCCCACCTGCCCAAAGTCCGACAGAAACAGCGGGGTTGAGATGACAGCCTGAAATATGACCGATCGCGTAGGCCATGGTAAGTACGGTCAGGCCAAAGGCAAGTGACACGCCTAAGAAGCCTATGCCAAGTTCAGGAAACGCTGCCGCAAGTACGGCACTACCACAACCCCCAAGAACCAGCCAAAACGTACCAACAAACTCAGCCGCGTACTTGTTCATGCTTTGTATCCTTTAATTTAAGAATGAATAGTTGCTTTTTATCATTTCTATAGATTTTACATGTAACCATTAAGCCGTGGCATCATGGCATAAGGCTCCTTAAATATTATTTGCATAAAATTTAAATCTACAACACTTTTTCAATTCATTTTATGCCAAAGACACCACATAAAAATCTTCGCACCTTATATGAATACAGAATATCCTGAAGAGTGCTGATACACAAGTGATGTCCTGTGATATTACCTGGTATCACCAGTTTTTCACGTCAGGCGTTCATCGTTATGCATGTTTGCCGCTAATGGCTGTACATATGAGCTCATCATGTAGTTGGTGAAGGCGTTGCTGGCATAAAAATCAACTTGCTACTCTACTGGTAGTAAAGACTTGTCAGGCGCTGCCAAGTTGTCGCGTATCACAAGGTTTTCGCTCTGTTGTATATTGAGGCCTTTCCCAGAGCTTGCCAGGGTGTTGTTGCCGGTTACAAAACCGTTAAGCGCACCGGTAACAACAATGCCATCTCCCCCGGCCATGCGTATGTCATTGTCCTGAATACGAAAGTGGCGCACTTCCCCCGAAACTTCAATTGCATGTACACCCGGTGCCAACAATGTATTGTTGTTGATAGTTATATATTCTGCATGATTTGGTGAATCGATCTTGACCGTACCTATGGTTTCGTTCACATCAATCTTGATCTGCTCGACGTAGTCACCTACGAACACGCTGTTGATCTGGTTGCGTGACAGCCTGATGCGGCTGGCCATTCGCTGCTCAGAAACCCCACGAATAATTATGTCGCAGACGCCTGTCGTGTTACTTTCCATGCGTATATAGTCGACACGTCCCTCGAAAATAAATGGACCGTTTAACACAAAGTTGTTGGTAATAAAAAATCCATACCCCAAAGCAAAATCAAAGTCTGGATTGAAATGCCCATACCCTTGATCGTCAAACTTGAGCGTGTAGGCATGGGGTCCACTTTGCAGTGCTTCACCCAATTGGCAGTTCATTAAATAGCCCCATTGAAGATCATGCACTCTGTATTCTTTTGGTTGCTCAAACGCTACGAAGTACGAAGAACCTGGCGCTGGCGCAGTAGTTTTCCAGTGGATTTTCGTCGCATACTGCAAATCTCCAGCTTCCATAATGATTTCAGTTTCATAGTCTGTACCTTCAACCCAAACTGTCCCACCAACTCTGGGCTCGGACGCAATGCGAGTTATCCGGGCATGTCGTGGCAGACCATACCATTCTCTTTGCTGATGATGATCGGGCTCGTCTACCACAGGATGATTGTGCAATGTAAACCAGTCCCAGGTCTTGTCGGGCCGACGGTACACAATAGCCTCCGGTGTCGGCTCCAATCGATCACCTGTACTTCCAAGCGGACCGCCATGGACACCACTGACGTACAGCGCATTACAATTACGGATTAACGGGGCTTGCCCACCGACCCAATCGAAAAATACACTTTCGGTATTCATCCCGTGCCGCCCGATCATGTTGAGGTTCTCGAAATAATAGCCGCCCTGCCCACAATGATTTCCGTTGTCGAGACGCACACCAATCCGGGCATCCAGCCGGTCCATATTACGCACCTTCACCTCGCCACCAGTACCAATAATATCGACCCCCACAGCAAAAAATCGGCTGCTTTGTATACCGGTGCCCAGGTTCCGACCAATATTTACATCCGTAACATTAACAAAATCGATAAGATAACGCGTGCCAAGACCGGTGGTTTCGATAATGCCGATGTTGTGATCCGGGTGATACCGGATATTGGCTATCTGAATGGCGGCTGATTCGAGAAACCCGGCAGGAAGATTTGTATCTGGCAGGACACTCAGGCCGCTGACGCGACATCCCTTGTCGCGGATACGGATGGTGGCTGTCGGCACGTGCTTGCGTGTGGAGTCGTATGAAAAACCAAAGTCTTTTCGTCCATCAGTCTGAATAATGTTGGTGACATCTGCACCGTCACCATAAATAATCTGTCCTGGCTGGGTAGTTTCAATGGTTCCACGATTGGGCAACGCGCTACCATAAAAATAATAGTCTCCGGCAGGAAAATATACCACGCCACCAGCGGGAAGCGATTCCATAATTACAACAATGTGTTGGGTATTTTGCTTTGCCATCTCTCGGTTGTTGGCAACCAACGGTGGCATTGCCTGCAAGACATTGACTAATTCTGTTGCAACCGCGTTTAGCCCTGTGAACAATACCACAAGAAAAATTATTACCATCCGACCTGTATACATAGCTTCATCTCCCCAAAAAATTCATCTTATCCAGACATTTTTTAAATAAAAATATGGGCCTGGGAAATTTTTTTCCAGACCCATACGTACAATAATATCAGTTGGTTTTGTTGCGGTACTATATTTCTACTTGTTATTTATCAAAAAGCGACGACGTACTCCAAATCCTGCTAATCCCATACCCAACAGGGCGAGTGTTGCCGGTTCTGGAATCGGTGTCATGTAGGATAACTCTACGACATAATCATTGTAATCATAATCCCACAATTTTTCTTTTCCGTCCTTTGCTCTCTTGTCAAGGTCTTCAAATGCAAGCAACCAAGTATATTTAATATGATTACCAATAACTTCTTCTCCTACAAATATCGCCCACATCTGCTGGTGCCCACCATAATTCAAGTCATGTTCTGAGTACCGGTACACTCCTTGTTGAGTTCCCGCGACATTGTTAAGGTAAAAACCATAGGGGGTCGCTCCAGGTGTAATATTTTCTTCTATAACAAACTCATTATTGGCTATTGCATCATGCGTTCTAGGGTCGCCATAATAAACACCAAACTCATGGTCGTTGCCAGCGAACTTGACAATAAAAGTAAGGTCAATGGGAGACACATCCCAAGTTTGCTGCAAATAATAACCACGTGACTGTACCAAATCCGCGCTGCTGTTATAATCTTCTAAATTCCACGTTGTTCCTTGACCATAATTTTCATTCCAAATCTGGTACAGGTTTTTTTCTGCACCAGTGACAGGATTCCATGGGTCATTGGGTGACGTTGGCGCTGCCATGACAGGTGTTACAATGCAACTGGCAATCAAGGTACACAAAACAAGTCTTTTCATTTTTCATCTCCATTTTTGTTAAGTTACGAAATGACTTCATCTTTAAAATTCAACATACAATTTCAAAAAAGTCCCAAAACACCGTGCTTCAGAACCTACTGCATCAAATAGTAAGGCGAACAGAATCATATGAGCATATTTTGTGCCAACATCATATTTAGTATTTATAGCTACTTTTCCTCAAGATAATTGCATATTTAATATTTCGTGACATATATCCACAATGCTTTTATGAGGGGTGCCAAATATTCGTCACTTAGTTACTCAGTCCTGAACAATGTTTTATCGAATGCGCCGCCAAATTAGCTTGGTACGTATTTCATTCAGCTAATTTATTACTTGATTCAATTTGCAATGACTTGATATTGAAAGGTGACAACGTACAAACTTATCGCATTGTTCTGGATGCTTTGGTAGACAGATAGAACTACCAAATGGCAAAGATGGCTTGTTCGTGGTGATTTGGCATGGATATTTAGAAAAATTTATAGGATATTTCAATAATGATTTTTGATGGTATGTATTCCAAAAAGTTTAGGATAAATTTTTCACTTTCTGGCCCAATAACTCTGTCTGTGATTGTATTGCTGACAGCAATATCACTGCCTGCAACTGGGAACGCATCAGGAGCCGATATGACTACACGTACAACAGAGACAAAATCTGAATACAACGAACAGATCAGATGGGATTTTTCTACGTGGGGAGACACACTAGGTTGGCAAATTCCTTCGCAACTCGATAGTGGTTCTTTCGGCGGCGCGCTTTGGTTGAACATAGACCGCAGCAAGGACGCCTTACCGGGTTTTCCCATTTTCCCATATCAATATGAAGGCATAGAAAATTGGCATCATTGGGTCTGGCCATTGCACCAACAACCCGAAATTATTTCGCCGTCCGGTCTTGACATACCGACACAACAGGCAACCAAGGTAAGAATCCATATGTTGAACCGATCGCCTGAAACAGATGGTTTACTTTTTTGGGAAACACGTGAAGAACCAGGACAACGTAAGGGGCCTGTTCGTTTTACGATGAATCCCAATGCCTCTGACTGGCAGGAAGTAGTCTGTCACCTTGATGAACGATGGAGTGGGACTATAGACCAGATTATCATTCGCCCAGCGTCTCTTTGGATGCATGGCGATATCTGGTTCAGGTCTATAGCCATCACCGATGGCCCCACACGGGAAATTCAACCCAGACCAGAAATCAATTCACCATCACGCGTTCCGAAAATCACAATTCCAAGTATTGATCAATCAGGATTCCAGGATGCGTTCAATGTACTGGACGAGTGCCTGGTCACCGATGTCCCGGCAGCCGGGATGAGCTATCCATTTATGGGACCGGGTGGTGCGTATGGTGCTAATTGGTGGCAATTGGACACCGGCCTGACCCTGGCTGGAGCGAAATGGGTTAACCAGGAATTTGCCGAAGGGGTGATTAAAAGCTTGATGGCGGTGCAATCGCAAAATCCAGATGGGCGGATCGATCTCTGGGGTGGTGCTCCTATTCGCGGGCAGGTCGCTTCATTAAGCAGCATCCCACGTTATTTTGAAGTTGCCTATGATGTTGCCCGACGAAGCAATGACCCTGCGTTTCAAATTGACGTGCTGGATTCCATGACCCGGTATATGAATTACTGGCTGTCTCCGGCAAAACGTGACAAAAAAACCGTTTTGGTTACCGCCATCTTCGAAGAAACGTTCAGTGAACAATTATCGGTTCCACAAGCCCTGGCGCCCATAGATTTGAATGTCGCAGTCGCGTTGGGGGCATTGAATGCTGCCAGGTTGGCTGAGGCAATCGGCCAGCATGAATTGGCAGATACGCACCGGCTGAACTTTGAGAGCTTAAAGGAATCTATAAATACTTGGTTGTGGAATCATGATAAACAAGCCTATTTCAATCTGGATGTAAGAGAGAATGTTTTTCGCCCCTTCTTGATATGCACTAACTTTGATACATTCCGCGAGCAAATTGTCCCAGATGACAGGATTCAACCATTGCTGGAAAAAATGCAGGAACCCGAAATATTTAATTGGGGCATACGCCCATTGTCCACCATCGATATGCGGGCTCCGGAATTTACAGAGTCTACCGGCCCCTATGACGGTTCTGCATGGTTTGGTAATGTCTGGACTATGCGTAACCTGCCGGTTATCGCTGGTCTCACCGATATTGGAGAACATGAACTGGCAGCAGAACTCAATTGGCACACGATGACCATGTTTCACAACAATTACAGTGAATATGTCACACCCAGTACTGGTTCTGGCGAAGGTGTCGTACGATATGGCTGGACCGCGTCACAGTATATTCAAAGTGTGATTGAGTATCTGTTCGGGGTGGATTATGATGCGTTGGCTGGACGATTACGGATTTTTCCACGGGTACCAGATATGCTTTCTGGAAATGAAATAAGCATAGAGCATCTGATCATTCCAACAGCTGAAGACGATGTGCGGCTCAGCATCACAATTACCCGATCAGATGCCGGAGAAGCTACAGTTGCATTCCAAGTTGACGGTGAGATGAAACTGCCAATAGAAATCCTGTGGCCACGTGAGATGCTGACAGAAGGCATTGCCCACGATCAGCAGGGAGAAGCACTACCCCTTATGGAAATCCTTGCATCGGTCAAAGCCGTCGGAGTACGAGTCGATCCTATAGATACCTATGTGATTAATTTCATGTAAGATAGATAGATATATAGATAGATAGATAGATATAAAAAATAGCTGTTTTTTATTTCACACTTCATGGTGCATTGAAGTGGAATCTATTGACCTGATTAACCCTTGTCGATTGGTTCAGATTCTTGTGGTGTTGGTGGTGTAGTATTGGTGGGACGAGGCGGGACAAGCCCTTGCTCAATGCACATTAATATGTGGCGAAATTCCTGGATATTTTCCGATACAATAATCCCGATACGCTGAAAGAATTCCAGGTAGGCAAATGCGGCTTGGCCTCCGACTATGACAGGAACATTGGGATTCAAATATCGGGTCAGGGCAATCATCTCACGTTCAAGATGCGGGTTGTTATGAGGATAGATGAGGCTGAGTGCTACGGCCTGGGCACCTGCTGATTCTACCGCATTGGCTATTTCTTCAACAGGCAGATTGGGTCCGAGATACATATCACGCCAACCTTCGGCAGCCGCTACCATGGAAGCCAACATGGCACCCAATTCATGTAAATACCCTGGAGGTGTGGTTACAATAATAACCGGTTGTTCCACTTCAGGAGTGGAAGTATGCCGTATGTTCACCAGAAACTGCCGTAGCGCATTACTGACAAAATGCTCGTGAGATATCCGCAAGTCACCATTTTTCCAGGCTTCACCTACCCATACCAACAACGGGGTAATCAACGCTTCTATCATTACTGGCTGCGACAAACTGCGGTGGGCACTTACCAAAGCATCGTCCAGAGCTTTTGAATCCATTCGGGTTACGGCATCTCTACATTGCCTTAGATAAGTCTCTGGGGAACGTCTCGGAGCATATGTATTCTGCTGGCTTGGTTCCTGTGGAAATTTCGCAGAGAGTGCGCCTCCGCCACTGCGCACCAGTTCTCGCAATTCAGACACTGGCAATTGTGCGATACGCCCTATAGAATGTCCCAACTTAATTGCTTCTTGCAGCAAACCTAAACGTTCAATGTCCGCATCCGTATATAAACGCCGGTTTGTTTCGGTGCGTTGGGGCGTAATTGCATTATATCTGCGCTCCCATACACGAAGTACATGCTGGGAAAGTCCAGTTCTTTTTGAGACTACATTAATGCTGTTTTTTGGTATTTGCTTGTCCACACTATCATTATAACTGTTTTGTCTATGTCTTGTCTATATAATATAAATCTTTGGTAAAATTTTACCTATAAAGAATAATACAAAACACTTGTCCAACTTACGAAAATTGAGAGCTGAAGCGTTTCCGTTTCTGTTACGAACAGCCTGGATTGGTAAAAGGGTAAAATACTGACCTTAAATTGAAGAGAACTGACGATGTAAGGAGTGAAGTGCGCCTGCTTTGGACTATGAGCCTACCCTGAGAAAGGAACCTGTCCTCTTTTGCGCATTTTTGTTCCTTAGAAATACCATGAGAAGACTCGGCACTGACAAAGTGACCCGAAAATCACCATTCTGAAACAGAAACTTATTAGTTACGAAACACAGCTTTAAAATATTCAGAATTATCAATCAATTTTAATTCGACATTACGAAAGCTGTGAATTTCTTCTACAGTTATAGGGGCTTCCTGGACATTCCCAAATGGGTTAATCGATGATTCCTTAATTTCTGTAAAATTATTTTGCGTTAACTCGTCAGCAAGTTCTTCATTATCCAGTTTAAATTCTGGAGCAGTTTCAAAGAGCTTCTCTATACGCTCACGCAAGAAATTCCCAAGCACCTGATACAGGTGATCTTGTCGTTCTTCACTTCCACCCTGGGTCATAATCTCATTGTCAAGGGGTAAAATACGCCCACTGAATATGCATAACATACCCTGACACTGCGGGCATGGTCCAACTATTATGGAACCAAGTGGCGGAAGCATAATCTGTCCTTGCGATCCGCAATGAGGGCACTTAACCTCAATCATAGATAACATTGTTTGATTACCTCCTTGTAAATTTCTAATTCCAACCAAATTTTACCACCTATTATAAATAAAGGCAAGTATTTTTTTGTTTTTATGGTAATAATTGAATTTATGCTATGCATATAAGGTATATACGAAAGATGTCATAAACGACGAAGACCATTTGTTTTGTCGTGAATTTACTTGTTTGAACGTGGATTTTTGCGAGACAGAAATGAGGACACGTTGAAAAGTAAAAAAGGTATATCCCACATGATAAGCGGCTGGAAAATCTACACTACAGAATTCAGCACGATGGCCAAGCAATTGATAGTAGACACACCATAAATGTATCCAGGTAAACTTGGCAACTTTGTTAAAAAGGCAAGACAAAAAGAGTAGGAGGTCATAAATTCGTATTATATACGACGCTGAATCACATCAAGTATTTCCAAAGCTTCGTTATTATCCTTTGCTGGCCGATCATGCCAATCGGGATATGTAAGCAAGGTTACCCCATAAACCTGACGAATCGTCTCAATGGTAATTCTGGTTTCATTGGCACTTACTCGCTCTAGCTCAATGGTATATTTTTCACGTCCTGGCTGCAATATATTTCGTCGTACCGGGGTATACGCAACAAACACCCCACGTTTATCTCTGGTATAAAGCTCCAGGTCACGCTCACGCAGTACAGTTTTAACTGTCTGCCAAGTTTCATCAAATGGTGCCTCAACGGTGCCAGCATCAAGCATCGCATACCCGGCAGTATCCAGTGAAGCCCGAGCACACCCCCACTGCAAGGTTGTCAGACCAACCAGAATCACCACAATTAATATAGAATACTTAGACATGCGACGAATACCTCCCTTCAATGATGCGGTATTGTAGCAAAGGCAGTTCCTGTCTTCAAGAAAACACCGTAATGTGACTTCGCTTAAAAAACAATACACAAATAGCAGCCTTCAAAAGCTGAAAGCTGCCATTTTAATAACAACCCTAGTATCTGGAGCGTGAAAGCTCACCATGACAAACACATCACAAAATTAAGCTTATCTTGTGTGCAAAAGCAACTGAGAATCCACTGCCGCGCAATTGAGCCATTGATGTGAACGCTCGCAGAAATCCGACACTTATTATTGCTGATGCGTCTGCTCACGCGGCTCACTGTCGGATTTTGGTTCCGATTCTTCATGAGGTGAACCCGTAACAGAATCTTTGAATTCGCGGATTGCAGTTCCCAGCGACTTGCCGACACCTGCGATTTTGCCACCACCAAAGACTATCAGCAATATAACCATGATAATAAGTAATTCCGTTACGCCTGGCATACCCATGTATATTCTCCTATCGTTTACTTGCAAATATCGGCATGGCTACCCACGCAGCGCCGAATTAACATTGCAAATTGTACGTTTCATTTTGTCATGCATTAGATCAATAAAATGAACCATGTTCACATTTGCAATCATTATAAAGTACGTGGGTCTGTTTTACAAGTGATAAAACGTTTCAAATCAACGTAATTACCAATGATGCCGTTGACCTCGCTTTTAATTTCGATGCTTGTAGAATATTTAATAACTTATATAATCTACAGCATGGACTTACAACGCAGCCCCCCAGGGCTTGTGACAACATTGTGTGTTATCTAACTGCTCATTGTTCCCAGTATTCTTCCATGCAAATAGACAGGAGGAGAGTTCTAATAACCCGGCTTACAAACACCAGCTATATTTTAAAACGACAATCCCAAGGCTATGTATTTTCAAAGCCTTGGGATTTAGATTCACATCTGGATTTTTTCAGCCAGACCCTTTAAAAAATACAGTACAGCTTAACCTTGTCCGGTGAATGACTGGCCGACATTGCCGTACATGATGCCGTAGTCTATATTGCCATTCCAGGGAGCACCTTGAGGTGCCGGATCAAGAGGGAATTTATTTGCCGGGTAGCGAAGAAACTGCACCGAACCATCCATGTAAAGGATGTTCGCGCCACCTGGTACATGATTAAACCGCATGGTGGAACCACCTGCCTGGTCTGCGGGCATATCACGACCTTCGCCTGCGCCGGAGGAAGAGTCCCACATGATGACGATTTCACTTTGTGCCTGGGCTGCGGAGCCTGGGTTGTTGATGTCGGTAATCATGAACCGCTCCACACCTTCTTGCAACTTGGTAAAGCCGGTCGGACCCAGTTGCTTGTTGCTGCCGACCATATCATTACTGCACCACTGGGCCAGGGTCTGTATCGCACCGCAGGTGAGATTTCCACCATGAATGCCCAACGACCAATTGCCACCGACAGGAGGACTGCAAACCGTACCGGCAAAATCTACCCAGACAGCATTGGAGCCCCCAGATCGCCAGGAAACTTCAGCTTGGGCTGCATGGATCGCCTGCATAGCATACCAGTCCCATATTACATAGCCAACGAAAACATAGGAACGCGATATACTTAAAATATAACTCAGGCATTCTCTGTCAAGCGCTGTGGATGCCGCAGTCAACGTGGGGTCGGCAACAGCAGCCTGTGCTTGCTCAAGTACTTCTTTCGGATCGCCCGCTGGTACATACGCCTGTCCCTGATCACCTATGGCATGGCTGTCTGAGGGACATAATGCTATTGCATAATCATTCCAATAATCCGGATATATTGCATCAGCGGAAGGCATCCAGTTGACTTCAAACCACTTGGAGCGTGGGGGAAAATGGCCCCGGTTTTCACCGGAATACATTTTCATGATGAGTCCCCATTGCTTGAGATTATTGGCGCAGGAGGCGCGGCGAGCAGCTTCCCGTGCCCGGGCCAGAGCGGGTAAGAGTATGGCTGCCAGAATGCCGATAATGGCAATGACAACCAGCAATTCAATGAGTGTAAAACCTTTGCGATTGCATTTCATTGTTTAAAATCCCTCTTGTAGTAACTCAGCGTGATTGAAATATGATTGTACTCTCCTCGCTTGTCAAAACAGATGGGTTGCCGCCCACCGATAAACCTCCATACTAGGCACACACCTCATTTCTTCCAAGATTCATGTATCAATGAAGTATGATGTAGTAACCTAATTAATAATTATTTATCATTCAGAAATAGAACACCACCTAGACATCATAATTCATATAATCCAAAATGTCAACATACCGAATTACTTCACAATAAATCTATCTGAAATGGTATCGTTGCTTCACGAAAGAAATCTTTCTGAAAAGGTATGACTTCGCTGACACAATAAGCCTCCTTATACAATACACAAGGAAGCAGGAGATGTATAACGATAATCCCAAGGCTATGTATTATCAAAACCTTGGGATTTGGATTTAGTTCTGGATTATATCAGCCAGGTACTTTTTCAACTTACGAATAGATACTTTAACCTTGTCCTGTATACGATTGCACTACATTACCGAACATGATGCCATAGTTCGAATTACCATTGTAAGGCGCACCTTGAGGTGCCGGGTCAAGCGGGAATTTGTTTGCCGGGTAACGAAGAAACTGCACAGAGCCATCCATGTAGAGGACGTTCGCACCGCCCGGAATATGGTTGAAACGCATGGCGTTGCCCGTATTGCCCCCGGTGAACTCAAAGGGCATATCATCAGTCGGCATACCAGCGCCTGAAGTCGAGTCCCACATCACCACAATCTCACTTTGCGCCAGGGCGGCGGAGCCCGGGTTGTTGATGTCAGTGATCATAAAGCGCTCCACGCCTTCCTGGAGTTTGGTGAAGCTCTTGCCGCTCATCTGGCGGTTGCTGCCCACCATCATCGGATGACACCACTGCACCAGCTGGGGAATAGCTCCGCAGGTCAAGTCCGCGTGATGAATCTCCAAGGACCACTCACCGGCAGCCGGCCCACAGGCCGTACCTCCGAAATCAACCCATGTCGCATTCGATCCATTGGTGACATAAGAAACCTGAGCTTGCGCCGCGTGGATAGCCTGTACCGCCCACCAGTCCCATACCATGTAACCGACGTATACATAGGAACGTGAAATACTCAGGACATAGCTCAAGCATTCCCGGTCCCGCCAGGTCTCAGCGGAGGTTAAATTCGGGTTGCTTACTGCGTCTTGAGCATTTTTGGTCACGTCCTTGGGGTCCCCCGGTGGCACATACGTTTCGCCTGCGCCTTCGATCGAATGGTTGTCCGAGGGACACAGCGCGATGGCATAATCATTCCAGTAATCCGGATATAGCATATCCGCATCTGGCATCCAGTTGAATACAAACCACTTGGAGCGTGGGGGAAAATGGCCCCGGCTTTCACCAGAATACATTTTCATGATGAGTCCCCATTGCTTGAGATTATTGGCGCAGGATGCACGCCGAGCGGCTTCCCGTGCCCGGGCAAGAGCGGGTAGGAGTATGGCTGCCAGAATACCGATAATGGCAATGACAACCAGCAGTTCAATGAGTGTAAATCCTTTACGATTAATTTTCATTTCATAAACCCTCTTGTAGTCAAACAATATTATTGAAACATGATTGTATCCACCTCTCCTGTTATTAACATATGGGTTGCCGCCCACCGATAAACCTCCATACTGGGTACACACACACCTCATTTCTACCAAGATTTATGTATCAATGAAGTATGATGCAGTAACCAAATAAATAATTACATGTCATTCAGTAATAGAATGCCTGTGTGACATCATATTCCATATTTTATAAATTGTCAACTGTGTGGTATTTCCATGACAGCATTATATTAAATACAGATATTTTTCTGACAGCGTGATTCGATCTATAAGCCTGGAGAGATGGATCATATTGAACTGGCTGTACATGCATACCAGACTATAATTGGGCTTTATGTTTTTATATTGCTATGGGTAAATTATTGAAAAGATGGTCTGGCTAATACAGATTAGATGGCATACTGGCATTTAAAAAGCAGGATAGATGGTATATTGATATTTAATAAAAAAGCCTGGGGTATCAATTAATAATAACTCCAGGCTACGATACAGTCAGATTAAGATGAGTTAAGCTGTACTTATCAATAGGTATCCTCATCCGGATGCATCTCGTGAAATATAATGCTTTTTTTGCTAAATGTTTTATTCTCTGGACTTCGGTGGTTGAATCATCAAAGCTTCAATCACTTCGGCGACGACTTCATATGGCGCACTGAAAATGAGGTAACGGTGGTTGCCATCGGGATTCGCTTCAAAGACTGTTGGCCCATTGGGGAAAGAGACCGTTCCCGGTTCACTGATATCCCACAATTTAACTTCATCTGCCATATTCCCACGTATGGCATAGTAGGCCATGGTCTGATCGAAACTGGCAGAACCGGCAATTGTACCACGGCCACCAGCTGGGAACAATTCAAATGCTTTTGCCACCGGGTTTTCTTCGGGGTTTGTTGTAGCACCACCAGTAATAACCGGACGACCAATTTCAAAGCCAGAATACACAATAGATGTCGGCCACTCAGCAGCTACATACTGTGAGGCTTCGAGATCAAGCATGATGTTGTGTTCGGCATGGTCTGGATTGTCAAAGTTGCCAGCCATAAGATACAAACCACTTACCTTGGCTTCTATCAACTCAAGGCCTGATTTGTTGATGCTGCCGTCACCTTCATGGTCAGCTTCGGAATTGAGCAGGAGGCGCACCGGGGTTTGTCCTCCAATTACGACTATCTTGACGCTATTGTCTGGTGAATCATTCAGTAAGCGACGATACAAGGTTGTACTGTCCGGAGCAGTTTCATTACTTTGGGTACTTGGAAAATTTTCCGGGTTCCCAATTACCGGTGCGTAATGATCGGTAAAACGCTCATCGTCAACCGGGCTGAGCCCAATTGGCACATCTTCCCGTCCATACCAGGTATTGATAGCATTGATGGCACCGACAATATAGGGACCGGTCTGACTGGCAATCACACCAATCAACTCACATTCACCATTATCAGCGAGCGCATTGACCATAGCCAGAGTACCCGCATCATCCACATCAGACCGCAGGTCGGTATCTATTATTATGCGGGGAACTGCATCTATAGCACCAGCCAGCAGTATAATACTTGCAAGAAACATCACGTCAATATCTCCTTTTTCTGATTAACAAAACCACATTATATAGTTAACTTTAGACTGGCAACAGAATACCACAGAAAGCAATGCGGTTCCATTCAAACGACCCCTTAGTTTGATCCCAGACCCGATGTGTGCCATTATGCCTTTGGTGAAATGGATGAAAGATATGCAAAATTTATAATTGCAACTCAATCTCGATGGAACTGAGAGAACCCTGGAAAAGGAGCTAAAAAATGGATACCAAGGTAAGCTTTTTTATGTTGCTTATGATTTTATATTTTCTTGTACCACCTGGTGTCACCGCTGATGAAAGCCAACACATTATTGAACCCGATCAGTTGGTAGTAGTGGAGGAGAAAGCTTGGGAAGCTTTTAATTGGGCATCCTCCGATCAAGACAAAGTAGTGAGTCATGGCAATTTCCAATACAGTGTGTACTGGAGCGAAGACAGAGTACTGTCCATAGTACGACGAAACTTTGAAACCAATGATATACAGATTGTTCGTCTGGATGATTATCTCCTCGCGGAGGGCTTTCCAGAGAGTCAGCAGCGCAATGGCCATAGGAACACCGTTATTGGAATCAGCCCAGGGGATGGCCGGGTACATCTGTCCTGGGACCACCACGCGAATGATTTGAACTATACCCGGAGCAGGGCTGGCTTGATAACCGACCCACCGGAGCAGATTACAGCTGCTGATTTTGAACCCCGACAACCGGTGACGGCAAATGCGCCACAGCGTGTTACCTATCCCCGTTTTTTCAACGATCACAATGAAAACTTGTACTTCTTCTATCGTAGTGGTGGCAGTGGTTCGGGTAACATCGCGCTTTTTGAATATGATCATCAAGAGGGTACCTGGAGTATTATCAGTGAACGCCTGTTCGGGCTTGAAGGTCATTACTCGGCTTGGGAAGACAGCACCTCACGCAATGCATACATGCATGACATACTTTTTGATGATACAGGTCGCCTGCACATCACCTGGGTATATCGGGAGGTCTCACGAACCTGGGCCAGCAATCATGATCTGCATTATGCCTATAGTGACGATCAGGGAAGAAGCTGGCATAACAACGCAGGAGAACTTATCGCCGATACCCGGAAGGGCGAGCAAATCACAATCGATACCCCGGGCATCGTGGTGTATGAGATTCCAGTGTATTCCTGGCTGATGAATCAGTGTTCCATGACATTGGATTCACAGAATCAGCCTCATGTTGCCACCTACCATATGGAAGAACCTTTTGTACCAGACGACGTACAACATGATCCTCCGGCTGAAGCGCAACATCGACTGAATTACTATCACTACTGGCGCGACGACAATGGCGTGTGGCATCGCAGCGATCCACTGCCTTTACCTCTTCCACGTCGTCGTCCGATGTTTGTAGCAGCACCCGATGACACCCTGATCATGTATTTCTCCACGAATGACGGGTTTATGGCCCATGTTGCCAAGGCAGCAGACCAATGGCAGGAATGGAAGATGTTTCATTTGACTGGGCCGAACATTGCTGGAGGCGATGCGAGCAAGCCGGACCGACGCCTGTTGCGTGATCAGGGGATTCTCTCATTTACTGTCGATCCGAGTGGGCAAAGGCCAGGCCGTGGATTCGGATTTGTAGATTTTAGTATGGAACGCCTTTTGAACGCATTTAAGGAATAACCAACATCGGATCATTTTGTGAATAGATATGTGCCTGCCCGGTATCTTCAAAATAGTTGATGCCGGGCATATTGTTTAAATACACTTCACGCTGTTTGTCAGCAGTATTCTTATGTCAGTCGTTAGATTACGTTGTAAGAACATTTCGGTAGTGAATTTAACCTTGGGAGTTGTCTTGCGCGGTACACATTCAATATGTCTGTCATTGCAGTGAAGATTTCGTGTTGTTATGACTTGGCAGTAAGTTATGATGTCTATACAGAAACAGCCAAAGTTTCAGATACAGGCACCATATCTCAGGATCGATCAATCAGGGCAGATGCTGATATACTTTAACGAGGGGTCTGTTTTATTAAGCAGCAAGGAGCAGTTTACATGATTAGCATGTTGCGAAACTGGTCGCGATGCTATCTCGCTTGGGTACTGATGCTAAATGAAAACTACAAGCCCAACCATAGGCTACGCCAGGTATCACAGACCTATTTTAAACTGAAGAACAACAAGACGGAATGGTACAATATTGACCATAATAATTATAGTCACTTAATAAAATATATTCAGCGAGGTGCTGTACAAATTGATTCCGGAGTTCCGGAAACTATGTTAATTCAGATTGCCTTTAAAACACGGGCAATACTATACTATTGGTCGCTGCCAACAATGACAGCACTCCGTCAGACTTCATTGGGCAATGGAAGGAGCGATTTTTAGTGCTTCCATACCACACAAATCGGTTGCAACATTCAACTGGCATCTCTAATGCTGCACGGTTATGTAATGAATCCGTTGCAAGCATACAACTCTATTTTTCTTGGAAAGGGTAAGCGTTACATGCGGTCTCTGTATATTATTCTTCCGTTGGGCCTGATGGTCTTCGCATTGGGAATTGGACTTTATCCAGCACACACTAGTGCACAGCCCAATCCACCTGCCGACACTCCTCCTGCTGTGGATATCGACCCGAGTATGTCACTGGATGACATTATGAATCAGCTTCTAAATGGAACCAGTGAAACAAGCACGCAGGCAACACCGCCCCCACCTGAAGTACCTGAGCCTGAAATCGAAGCGATTCCCGAACCAGAAGATGTAGTCATTGTAGAAACTCCAGTTGGTGACCATACTGCAGAGCAATCTGAGGAACAATCAGAAGCAACCACTGATCCAACTGCATCTCAGACTGTATTGAAAGAACTGCAACAGCTCCGTCAAGTGTACAGTGATTTACCTGCCGTTCCATTGGGAGAGGATGCTCCTTTCGAGGACCTGTTGCCTGTCACTACAGAACCTGGCGACATGGTAGACCTTTTGCAACCAGTTCCATTCGATGTTCCGGTGATTGCGGCGCCTGAATTTGAGATAGACGCTGACGAAGAATTGAAGCGGATGCTGGAACAGCACTATGGCGGTGCACAAGCAACTCCTATCGCTCCGGGTGATTCCAGGCAACCAGGCATTACATCGTTGTTTGGGGAAATACCAGTACCAGACACAGGTAAAATGCTTCCTGACGGAGAGACAGAGTCCGAGGTACCAGCCACAAGCACTACAACAACGGACAAACCAGGTGCTCCTGAAACTCCGCTGGTATTGCGTTATCTGTCCAGAGAAACAGTACTTCCAGATGTAGACCCGATTCACAGAAGATTTGGATTACGAGCATTATTTGCGCGCGGGCAGGGGTTGCTATATAGCAGCTTGAACAATGCTATTGCGGCAGGTAATTTATATGCGGTCATTGACATGATAGATGTTGGCGACGAAATTAATTTGAATGTACTTGATTCACAACACCAACTGCCGCTTCATCAGGCAGTAGCATTGGGACATAACAGGATTATCAAAGAACTCTATGCTGCGGGTGCCCGATTGGATGTTCGAGACCATTCAGGCAATTCAGTTTTACACATTGCAGCACTTAACAATCAACCTGAAGCTCTACGCACATTGTGGAACCTCGGCGTGCATGATATTCTTGATGCCCGCAATAACAACAACTACACTCCGTTATTACTTGCAGCAGAAAACGG
This sequence comes from uncultured Nitrospirales bacterium, assembly GCA_964537975.1. Classification (GTDB taxonomy): domain Bacteria; phylum Hydrogenedentota; class Hydrogenedentia; order Hydrogenedentales; family SCBR16-9; genus SCBR16-9. The sequence continues at coordinate 19,056 of CAZIDP010000035.1, forward strand.
AAGTACAGAAGCAGCCTTGATGCTCGCTCATATGGGGGCTGATCTTAAAGCGATCCTGAAAGATGGTGTCTATACACCACCAATAATTGTGGCAGCGAGAAATCGCCATTTTGGACTTGTAAAATATCTGCGACGTCTCGGACCAGACTATGATGCGTATTTCGCCGCAAGCCTGGGCGATCTTGACACACTCAAAGAACATATCAGGCAGGACCCGATGGTCATCAATATTGTAAATCGCAATAATGAGACACCTATACACCATGCGATAGCAACAGGTGAGATTGCGGTGGTACAGTATTTAATTGACTTGGGTGCGGCCTTGCAAATTACTACAGACAACAATGAAACCCCTATGTCCATTGCAGTTAATATGGGGCATTATGACTTGATAGACTTGTTAATTCAGTCTGGAGTCAGCATAAACTACCTGGCACAACAAAATTTCAGTGAGACGGTATTGCATCTGGCATGCAGGAATGGCAAAGTACCGATGGTCAACTTCTTGCTGAGCCGGGGTGCGGACATAAATCGCCTGAGCAGGTCTGGTTTGGCGCCGTTGCATGTTGCAACTCTGGAACGCAAAATCGATGTCGTAGAAACGCTGACAGCACACAATGCCCAAGTTGACATCCGAACATACCAGGCATTCACACCGCTGATGTTTGCAGCAGAGCGAGGATACCCCAGAGTCGCGGAAATTTTGCTGAAAAAAGGTGCGAATCCAAATCTTTTTGAGCGAAGACGCTATACTCCACTTCATCTTGCGGCCCTGAATGATCAACACACGTTGACGCGAATACTACTGGAGAATAAGGCCAATCCCGACCAAACCGACCTCACCGGTTCTTCACCATTACATTATGCTGCTGAAGCTGGCTTCAACCCATTGATTCAGACTTTGATACAGGCAGGTGCATCTATTGATTTGGGAAATAATGAAGGCCATTCTCCTTTGTCTCTGGCATCATTGAGTGGACACCGTAAAACCATTCAAGTTTTATTGGATTTGGGTGCCAATATCAATGCGCGGGACAATCTGAACCGTAGTCCAGTATATATGGCAGTTGCGCATGAACACTTTGCACTTGCCCGTATGTTGGCAAATCGTGGCGCAGATATTACGACCCCTGACAACCTTGGACGCACTTTGTTGCACCTGGCAGCCAAAACCCAGAATACAGATGTCGTTGACTGGCTGCTGTTCCTGGGACTCGATCCCATTACGCCTGATCTGGATGGCAATACCCCGTTGCATTTTGCTGCTGCTGACGCACCCTACGAGACGCTGAATCTGTTGCTGGAAAATAACAGCAATGTTGCTGTAAGCAATTCAAAGGATGTTACTCCACTGCATAATGCGGCAGCACGCGGTGTCATCAGCAATTTACAACTGCTGTTAAATCATCGTGCCCATATCCTGGCACGTGATAATGAAGGACGCATACCTTTACATTATGCTGCCGCTTCTGGGAATCTGGAGACCATAGAACTGTTGATTCAAAAGGGTGGTAATGTTAATTTACCAGATACCTATGGCTACAGCGCCCTGCATCTGGCAGCAGAATCCGCGCATCCAGAAATCGTGACAATTTTGCTCAAGAATCAGGCAGAAATTTCATTGCAAATGGAATCGCAAAGTACGCCGCTGTCGCTTGCACATGCAACCTATAATCTAAGAAAAGAACTGCAACAGGAATTACAGTTGCGGGTTGATAAAACACCGGTTGAGATTGAACCAAGCCCGGCATTGTTGGAAGAACTTGCCCAAGCCATTAAGCAACAGCGAATCGCCTGGCGTACCATAATGATTCTTGAGGCTGCGATACTGGAAGACTACGCGCTCACTGCTCGGCAGGGCGATGCAGAACACATGAAAGCATTGGCTCGGGATTACCCAGAACATGCCAACAGTTTCCACTACAGCCTGACACCATTACATCTGGCAGCACGCCACGGCCATGTCGATTGTGTGCGAATCCTGTTAGGCCTTGGTGTTGATTACCGACTGCAAAGTCTGGAACGGGAAGGGTATACACCGGTACATGAAGCGGCTCTTGCCGGACATGACGACGTCCTTGCATTGTTTCTGGAAAATGGTGCGTCTCAAGATATCCCGAGTGCCTTGGGATTGACTGTTCTGGAACTGGCGAAAAACTAATATCTACCGCTTACTTGTAAATGAGTACGCATGACTGACAAGAAACTAAAGACAAATGCTTGAGCAATTTGAGGTGTTTGTTGGGCAAATTTTGTAATTGACCCGGTAGTTTATTTACCATTTCTCCACTGTATCTTCATTATCAACCAACCTTAAATATAATCACGGATATATAATATGCAAGTTGTCATTCTCGCGGCAGGTCAATCTACACGCACCCATCCTTTGACACTAACAAGACCCAAGCCACTGCTTCCTGTGGCCAATCGTCCGATACTTGCTCATCAATTGGATGCGCTCAAGGGGCTGGTTGACGAAGCAATCCTCGTGGTCGGGTATAAACACGAAATGATACGTGCGCAATTCGGCCATGCTTACAATGGCATAAAGATACGCTATGTTGAACAGACCGAACAGAAAGGTACCGGGCACGCGGTGTTGCAATGCGCCGAGGTAATCAATGAGCCGTTTCTTGCAATGAACGGCGACGATCTCTACGCGGCAACGGATTTGGCTCGCATTGCCGAATTGCCCTTGGCTGCGCTTGCAAAACATGTTGAAGACCCCCGATTATACGGTATATTTGAAGTCAATGATTCGGGACATGTCAAGCGGATTGTTGAGAAACCGACAGATATATTTTCGAATCTGGCCAATATTGGCGCGTACAAGTTTTCACCAAAAATATTCGATATTTTGCGAGACACGCCTGAATCTGCGCGGGGAGAAATCGAAATCACTTCCGCTTTGCAACTCCTGGCAGAACAAGATGTGGTTCAGGTTGTCCCTGTAGAAGGGTATTGGCTGCCTATTGGCTATCCCTGGCACTTGCTGGACGCAAACAGTTATATCTTGGAGACATTTTTGCAACCAGCAAATTATGGTCAGGTGAGCCCGGCAGCGCATTTGTCCGGCACCGTATCTATTGGACAAGGCACGGTGATCCGTTCTGGTGTTGTGATTGATGGCCCGGTACTCATTGGTGAAAATTGCGAGATCGGGCCCAACTGCTGGCTTCGGCCAGGTACGACACTAGGCAACAAATGCAAAGTAGGGCAAGGCAGCGAAGTGAAAAACTCCATTTTATTTGATGGCGCCAAAGCGCCACATCTGAATTACGTTGGTGACAGTGTGCTCGGTTTCGGAGTCAATCTAGGCTGTGGGACAGTCACCGCCAACTATCGGCATGACGGGAAGAACCATCGATCTATGGTAAAAGGTGAGATGATCGACACGGGTCGACGCAAGTTTGGCGCCATACTCGGTGATGATGTGCATACCGGTATCCACACCTCCATCTATCCTGGTCGCAAGTTTTGGCCACATACCAGTACGCTGCCCGGTGAAATCGTCAAGTCCGATATAGTTGGCTAACACACAATTACAGCGCTTTTACAACACATTAACCTTACGTAACATCAGGAAATATCAGGTAATTTTGGCAGTGGCAGATGGGGCCGTTTGCTGAAATCAGGCATTACAGGCGGGTGTTCCACCAATTCTCCTTTGATGATTTCCAGTGCTTTCTCGAGCTGCGGGTCCCGGCCCTCACGGTAGTCTTGCGGTGTGATGTCGACTTCTACGTCCGGTTCCGTACCAAAATTCTCGACATCCCATCCCACATCTTCGAACCAGAATGAATACTCTGGTTGCGTTGTAATACTGCCATCAGCGAGCGGTTGGGTCGGGCTGATCCCGATTACACCGCCCCAGGTACGTTTACCTACCAGTGTACCCAGCTTCATGAGTTTGAATGAATGTGAAAAGATATCGCCATCAGAACCGGCATTTTCGTTGGTAATCGCGACCATCGGCCCCAACACGGCATACATCGGGTAGGACTCCGGACGTCCCCATCGTGTAATGTCATACCCAATTCGACGACGGGCCAGCTTTTCCAGAATGAGCTGTGAAACGTGTCCACCGCCATTATAACGGACATCAATAATAAGTCCGGCATGCTTCAATTCAGCCAGCCAGCCCCGATGAAACTCCGCAAATCCTGTCGCCATCATGTCTGGAATATGTAAATAGCCAACTTGATTTTCTGTAGCTTCATGCACCATGCGACGCTTCGTGTTCACCCATTCCCGGTAATATGCCTTTCTTTCATCTCCCAAAGTTTTTATAGTAAAACGCTGTTTTGTATAAGCGGATGATTCTACCACATCTTTGTTATCGGCACGGGATACCGTGATTTCTACCTCCTGGCCCCCGAGATTTTCTAGCGCCTGCTCCGGGCCATACTGTACATCAAGCGTGCGGCCGCCAATGGCACAGATTACATCGCCTGTGTTGATATCGACCCCGGGCAACAGCAACGGCGAATGCCCTTCTGTTTCCCAGGAATCACCTTGCACCATGTGGGTGATACGGTAGCCACCTACTGCTTCGTCATATACATATTCCGCTCCCAAATGCCCTTGACGCCACGGCGGCGCAATGCGGTAGTCCCCCCCTATCTCATAGGCATGGGAAGTACCCAGTTCACCTTGCATCTCCCACATCAAATCAGAAAACTCACTGCGTGTGGCAATACGTTCCAGCAACGGCAAATAGCGTTGATAGACCTGCTCCCAATCAACCCCGGACATGTTTTCACTCCAGAAATGATCTCGTTGCAGTCGCCAGGCTTCGCGATACATCTGCCGCCATTCGATTTGCGGCACAACAGACAACCGGATTCGTTCCAGGTTGACGACTCCCGTGCTCCGGCCACCGTCTTGAGATTTATTGCCATTGGGAGATGTTTCAGGGGCTTTTTCGCCTGCCTTGACAACACGTATGACCTTGTTGGACAAGTATGCCATTGTTGTATTGTCACGTGACACCGTAACATACTCAACACCATTTGCCAGATTTTCTTCTTTGAGCTGTTTGAAGTCATACGCCAACAACACCCCCTGGGGACTGTCTTCTTTGTCCCAACGGCTTTGCAATGCACCTTCCACCGGAAATAACGTATACATCACTTTGTCTTTTATGGCAGCTATTTGCCCGTATCGACCTTCATCTCTCGGAAACGCAATAACACGTTCCTGGATACCTTCAAAATCTATATTGACTGGTTCCGGATTTTTCTCATTCGCATTAGTGTCTGAGTCTGCTTTGGGTGTATCATCATTATCACCAGCAGCCGCAGCTGCTGTTCCGGACGCCTGTAAGGATTCATCGCCCGGCCTGTCATCTTCTGTTCGCTGTTCATGCCCTGGGGGTGTTTTCTTTTCTTCTTCGTTATCTCCAGGTTTCTCGACTTGGTGTGGGCGGGGCACAAAAGGATTCGGTATGTCCTTTCTCAGCGTTACCAGCATGGGCCGAACAGCGCGAGGGAATCCAAGCTCAAAATGCACGGCATCATAGACTGGATTAAAAACACGGGCAGAAAGAAAATACAGATACTTGCCTTCCGGGTCCCAAACAGGTTGATAATCATTGAATTCTGGAATCGTAACCAGATGCACTTGCCCCGAAGCCAATTCAACAATCTTGATAGACACTGTTTCTCCAGTCTCCGCGCAGGCATATGCAGCCCAACGCCCATCAGGAGACCAGGACATCCCGCGTATTCTTGCATAGTCACTCTTGTCCAGCAAGTTGGACGTCCCCGCCTCCAAATCTACATAATGCAATTCAAAACGATGGTTGCTTAGCAGTAACTGGTCTTTTGTCGGAGATACACATAAGCTGGTTGGCCGGCCCAAGTCCAAATTGTCAAATCGCTGGGGTAATGTCTCGCCATCGACCGCATGAATCTCCAAGGCTTCTTCACCACCCGCGTCCGATACCAGCACAAGACGTTTGCCGTCATTCAACCATTGGGTCAGGCGATACCGTACCCCATCAGGATCACCATGCTGTGTTACAGCGCCTTCCCAGTTTGCCAGGGTAAAGCATTTACCCCGTGCCGTGACAGACATAGTATGACCTTGCGGGTGCAGCGCAATGCCTTGTAGATATTTCACGGGCTGAACATATTTTCGTTGTGCCTGAATTTTAGGGCTGTATAACTCAACATCTATCCGATCGTTCAAGTCGTTGGCAGGGTCATAAAAATACATGTCGCCGCCAGCATGGTATACAATCCGAGTTCCATCCGATTGGGCACCACGCGCATAATAGTCGTCATGATGCGTGTGTCTTTTCAGGCCAGAACCGTCGGAAAGACAACTGTACAGGTTACCGATGCCTTCGTGGTCCGATAAAAAGTATATGCGGTCATCCAGCCAGTTTGGTGAGCTCAGGTTGCCCTCCGCTGGCATTAATTGGGCAAATTCGCCGTCGCCAGAATTATCAATCCAGAGTTGACCAATGGTACCACCACGGTATCGTTTCCATCGTGCGGCATCTGCACTATGCCTTCCAAGCACAACCCCTGTACCAGCAGGTTGATGGCTGATCCGGTTTGCAATACCAAACGGAAGCACTGTCGGCACACCTCCGTCCACATGTACCTGCCACAGGCGCTGTGCGCGCCGAAATGCCTGTTTATAGCTGGTGGTAAAGTAGATATACTGATTATCAGGAGACCAACCGACCACCACGGCACTTTCTCCCTGGTATGTCAACCGGCGTGCCAGGCCGCCCATTGCCGGCATCACATAGACTTCCCAGCTTCCATGGTCCCGTGCTGTGAATGCCAACCAGGCACCATCACGCGAAAGTACAGGGCCTGTAACCGCGCCCAGGCTCGTGGTCAGACGACGTGCTGTGCCGCCCTCCAGACTGACAGTCCATAAGTCATCTTCACATACAAAAACGAGCTGCTCATCACATATCGTGGGTGAAAGATAATAACCGGGCATAAAAAAACTCCTGAAAGAATAATTGAGTAATAAAGGTCAGTAAGAATGCAGTGGATGAGTTTAACGTATTTCAGGTCAGGGTTGCACTACGTAGGTAAACCTGCTCTTCGTACCTGATATGCAACATAAGGTACAATGACAGAATGTATTGCATTTATCATAAAATTTTTATCATTTTTTTGCTTTGCACCTACCTGCTGCTGCCTGCGACAGATGTCCAGGCGCAAAAAGCAGTATTGACAGAAGGGCTGTTTCGTGTTGAGTATCATCAAGATGCCGACGAAATGGCCAGGGCCAGTATGGCGGTTCTCCAGGATGCACTTATCGCCTATGACAACTATTTGCCGGCAGGCGAGGAAACCATCCATGTCATCATTGCGCATACCTTGGAAGAATTTTCGAAGCATGGTGGTTGGGCAGACCAGGTCAGTATTTCCGGGATGGCATTTTCAGGTGAAAGCCTGATTGTCGTCAAGTCACCACGGCTTCGGCTGAGTGGGGATAACTATGGTGACACCTTGCGCCATGAACTTGTACACATATTACTGTACCGCAATGTGGATACCGATCTACTGCCTCGCTGGCTCAATGAAGGCATTGCCATGATGCTGGCAGGAGATTATCGCTGGGGAAGCACTTTCGGTGTAGCGCGACTCTTTATAGAGAATCGGCTTATCCCGTATCCCGAGCTGGACCAAACCTTCGCACGCAGGGGTCATGATGGCCGGTTTGGCGACGCGTATGGTCAGGCGCTTTCGATGACGCGTTTTCTACGTAAAGAACTGGGTGACGAGTTGTTCTGGGAAATAGTCTTGGCAACGAAAGACACCCCCTTTGGTGAAGCCTTACGTGACAAGGGCGGTATGAGCGTCCTGGAATTGTGGCATCGGTATGAACGTTCATTATGGAAGTTTGCGCTTACAGGCATGTTCTCGTCAGGAACCCTTTTTATCCCTGCGGCATTTCTTGTAATTCTGGTCTGGTGGAAAAAGCATTTGCGGAATCGTATTGTATTGGCACAATGGGAGGCCGAAGAGGCTGAGCTGGACGACGTTTCAGAACTCGCATTATGGGGGGGCCTGGAGGAAGACCCGGATGCGTGGAAAGCAGGTACAGAATATGACAACGATTCCCTGGAGGATGAACGATGACCACGCGTGTGGCGATAATAGGTGCCAGTGGTATCGGGCGTCACCATGCCCGATGGTGGCAAGTAGAAGGAGCTACTGTTTACAGTTTTGCTGGCAGCTCGGAAAGCACGATTGCCAATACGGCAGCAGCCCTGGAAACACATCTTGGGAAAAAAGTGCCGGGGTACGTTGATATTAAAAAAATGCTGGATGAAACAAAACCAGACATTGTCGACATATGCTCACCACCCCAGTACCACGCGGCACATACCCAGTTGGCACTTGAAGCAGGTTGCGATGTGTTGTGCGAAAAGCCTTTCCTCTACTTGCCTGACACCTCTGCGGAAGCCCTCCTGGAGACTGCACATCGGCTCATTGCACAAGCTGAAAACGCGTCAAAACGATTGTGTGTTTGTACCCAATACACTGTCGGGGTTGAAAAATTACACGAAGTTTACATGCAGGCTTCCAGTGAAAACACCATATCCCGCTTCCATGGCCAACTGGAAGCACCCGCGAAAGGACGCGCTGCTGACCCGATACGTATTTGGGTTGATTTGGCACCGCACCTGCTCTCAGTAGTTCTGGCGCTGTATCCAGAAATGGGACTGAATCAATCCAGCTTGAAAATTCAATTCGACGGATATCGTGCGAAGGTAGCTTTTCAAGCAACCACCCACACAGGCACCATTGAATGCCTATTGGAAACGGCCAACCGTACCGAGCCTCCCAACAATATACGCCGCTTTGTATTCAATGAAACTGCAATTGATGTTGATGGTCAAAAAGGCCAGGACGGAGAGTTTGAAGTAGTACTGCGGACTTCAAAAAATTCTGTTGTGTGTGATGATATGATGCGTCTCCTGATTCGTCGCTTTCTGGCAGGTGAACTACCTGTACCAACGACAGAAAGTATACGTAACCTGGAACTTATGTTGTATATACTGGAGACAGCAAAAAAGCAAAGCAACTTGCTGTAATGTTGCGTTCTCAAGCTGGCACTGTTTGATAAAATGCTTGATTGAAAGGTTTAGCATTGTACACCAAATGGCTAAAAGGTTATGGGTGTTTAGCAAATATGATAAATATGTTTATTTTAAAACATAGCAATACTAAAACTGGCAACAATAATTAGTCAGTCAACTCAGTCTTAATACGTGAGATCGGAATTCCTCCTATTAGAGTTTGGTGTAATTATACGCTTTGTGCAGAATCTAGGAGTATAATAATGATTATAGAATATGGACAAACAGTCGCAATGTGTAACGATTAGGTAAGGTTTTATATCGAACATGAACAAATTATTTTTTGGTGATAACCTGGACATAATGAGAGAGTATATTAAAGAGGAAAGCGTTGATCTTGTATACTTAGATCCACCATTCAATTCCAGAGTGACCTACAATGTATTGTTTGATGAGAAGAATGGGAGCGAATCAGCAGCACAGATAACCGCATTTGAAGATATGTGGCACTGGGACCAAGTAGCTGCAGAAACATATCATGAAACAGTTACCCAAGGGCCAGTCAAGTTGGCAGAGCTGCTTCAGTTATTACGCACATTTCTGGGCACTAACGATATGATGGCTTACCTAACAATGATGGCCCCCAGGCTGGTGGAGTTAAGAAAAGCACTAAAAAAAACTGGAAGTATATATCTTCACTGCGATCCTACGGCAAGTCATTATTTAAAGCTGGTTATGGATGCTGTATTTGGTCCTAAAAACTACAGAAATGAAATCACTTGGAAACGCACTAGCGCACACAACGATCCGGGCAGATATGGTTCCAATACAGATATCATATTCTTTTATACTAAAGGTGAAAGCTGGACGTGGAACCAAATCTACCGTCCGCACGATGAAAAATACAAAGCAAGATTCCGAAACACAGATGAGGACGGCAGACGCTGGGCAGATGATAATTTAACAGCGAAAGGTCTGTCTGGTGGAGGTTATGAATATGAGTATAAAGGGGTAAAATCGTTGTGGCGTTGCCCGATAGAAACCATGGAAAGGCTGGATAAAGAAGGCAGGTTGCATTATACAAGCAAAGGTGGCATTCGCTTGAAGCGCTATCTTAATGAGACAGCTGGCACAGTTCTGCAAGTTTTGTGGGATGATATCCCACCTATCAATTCTCAAGCAGCTGAACGCTTAGGCTATCCTACTCAGAAACCAGAAGCACTACTCGAACGAATTATTAAAGCAAGTAGCAACAAAGGTGATCTGGTTATGGACCCATTCTGTGGATGTGGAACTACCGTTGCAGTTGCTGAACGCTTGGAGCGTCAATGGATCGGCATTGACATCACACACTTGGCAATTGGTCTCATGCGTTCAAGACTGGAAACTACTTTCGGACCTGAACTATCATCTTATGAGGTGGTCGGGGAGCCGAAAGACCTTGAAAGCGCGCAGGCATTGAAAGAGCATGATCCATATCAGTTTGAATGGTGGGCCTGCGGACTCGTTGGGGCAAGACCTGCAAAGGACAGAAAAAAGGGTGCTGATAGGGGCATTGATGGTGTTTTATACTTCTTTGATGATAACACCAATATAGCAAAAAAACTCGTTGTCCAAGTGAAAAGCGGTAGAATAACTCGCAATCAGATAGCAACCCTAAACCACGATCGAGAGAGAGAAGGGGCAGAGATCGGAGCTTTTATTACATTGAATGTTCCGACCGGACCTATGAAGGCAGAAGCTGCAAATGCTGGCTTCTATGAACCAGAGTATTTCCCCGGAAAAAACTATCCCAGAATTCAGATACTAACAATAAGAGAACTCTTGTCTGGAAAGCAATTGCAATACCCGTCATTAGGGGTGCCAGGCACATATAAAAGGGCACAGCGGCAAAGCAAGGTGGAAGAACCGAAGCAAGGTAATTTGTTAGATTGATCAGAAAGGTTCTGAGATGCACAAAGCAAGTCAATTACGCTACAGTCTAGGCAAGTCATTGAGTAATATCGCGATAACGCTAGAAATACGCACACAAGCAGCGCAATAATTACATAAACTCGCATTTGAATCTTTTGATGAAATGCTACTGGTAAATTCAAATACCTGAGGTAAACTTAACTAGCCAAAGTGCTTATATAAACGATACAATGAGACACAAAAGACAGTATATCTATATTTTTTATATAACATATCAATAATTAATACAGCAACTACACACATCAACGCACATCATGAACTCAAATCATGAGGCGCACAGTATCGAGAGCATATTTTTATACCAACTGGAAAGACTTGCATGCCTAATCCAACCAATTTTGACCACATTGAAGTAATGCCGGGTCGCCCCTATCCTACCGGCCCAACTACCTACTCTGAAGGCGTCCGATTTACCATTTTCAGCAGACACGCCACACGTGTATGGATCGCTCTTTTCAACAAAGTGACAGACCAAATACCTGCCTGGGAAATAGAATTCAATCCGCAATACCACAAAACAGGTGACATGTGGTCGATATACCTTAAAGGTTTACAGGCTCCTGCGTATTATATGTTCAGGATGGATGGCCCCAGCAAGCCCGACTCCATACACCGCTTCGATCCCGCTTTATATCTGCTTGATCCCTATGCCCGTGCTTTTGTCGGTAATATTCACGATCGTACTATGAAAAGCGTGGTAGACCATGGTCTTGATTGGACCTATGACGCCAGACCCCGGTTACCCCTGAACGAGCTGGTTATTTATGAAACCCATGTAAAAGGCTTGACCGTACATTCTTCGGCTGAAGTGAAGCATGGTGGAACCTACGCAGGCTTGACAGAAAAAATTCCGTACTTAAAAGACCTGGGAGTGACCGCGGTTGAATTATTGCCTGTACACGAATTTGGCGAAACTTATCTCAGTCGAAAAAACCCGGATACCGGTGAAGAGCTTGTGAATTATTGGGGGTATAGCAACATTGGTTTTTTTGCTCCGGCATCAAAATATGCATGCAGTGCTGTCGATATAGAACACCTCGCCGAGTTCCGCAATATGGTTGCCGAACTACATAAAAATAACATTGAGGTTATTCTCGATGTAGTTTTTAATCATACTTCGGAAGGCAATGAAAAAGGTCCCACCCTTTGCTTCAGAGGAATCGACAACTCTATTTATTATCTCCTGGATGAAGATGGCGACTATAAAAATTACTCTGGTTGTGGCAATACCGTCAACTGCAATCACCCACTGGTACGTGACTTTATACTGGACTGCCTGCGGTATTGGGTGGCTGTCATGCATATTGACGGATTTCGTTTTGATCTGGCCTCAATCCTTGGACGTGACCAGAATGGACACATTCAGGAAGATGCGCCACTCATCATGCGTATAGCCGAAGACCCGGTGCTGCGGGATGTGAAATTGATCGCGGAAGCCTGGGACGCAGGCGGCGCATATCAGGTTGGTTCTTTCGGTGGCGGACGCTGGGCTGAGTGGAATGGCAAGTACCGTGATGATATCAGGCGTTATTGGCGGGGCGATGAGCACATGCGAGGCAATTTTGCTTCGCGTATTTCCGGCAGCTCTGATGTCTACGCCTGGGCCGGGCGTTCTCCGGTTCATAGTATTAATTTCGTCACCTGTCACGATGGTTTTACCTTGCGAGATTTGGTGAGCTACAACGAAAAACACAATTGGGCCAATGGGGAAGATAATCAGGATGGCAGCAACCACGACAACAGTTTCAATTGTGGTATAGAAGGCGATGAGAACATCACAGATGAAATAGCCGCACTTCGCCGCAAGATGCAAAAGAATTTTATCGCTACCTTGTTTTTGTCCCTGGGCATCCCCATGCTATTGGGAGGAGATGAAATGGGGCGTACGCAGCAAGGCAACAACAACGCGTATTGTCAGGACAATGAAATTGCCTGGTATGACTGGAATTTGCTTGATGCGTACAAGGACATGCATCGCTTTACCAAAGAGATGATCCGGTTCAGAAAAGCCAACACCACCCTTATGCGCAAGCGCTATTTCACAGGAACCAGTGAATTCAATAACGATGATAACCCTGATCTGGTATGGTTTGCACCGGAGGGCAACGAGATTAAATGGAATTCAAGCGAAGCACCGCTCGGATGCCATATACACGACACCGAGCATGAAGGTCCGGACCTTTGTTTGCTCTTCAATAGTTCGGATAAACCTGTGCGTTTCCATTTACCAGAAGGCACCTGGCTGAAACGAATTGATACCCACGCTGAATCACCCCTCGATATAGTCAGTATGGAAAAGGCCAAGCCAGTGCAAAGCAATCGCATTCAGGTAGAATCCCGCAGCTTGGTGGTCTTGTGCGCTCCGGCTTAATAATAAATGTACTGGTACCGCAGACGCTGTTGCCTATACCGCAGTATTGCTTGCTCGTGCTTTCTCCATCATCTCGATAAAACGGGCAAACAGGTAACGGCTGTCGTGCGGTCCAGGCGAAGACTCTGGGTGGTATTGCACGCTGAATACCGGGATTTTTGTATGCTCCAGGCCCGAACAGGTTTGATCATTCAGGTGAATATGGGTAATGCGAACATCTTCGGAGTTTAAGGATTCCGGGTCCACGGCAAAGCCATGATTTTGGGCGGTTATTTCTACACGCTTGGTGTCGTTGTTGTATACCGGTTGATTGCCGCCACGGTGTCCGAATTTGAGCTTGTAAGTTTTGCCCCCAAGCGCATGTGCCAGAACCTGATGCCCCAGGCAGATACCGAACATGGGCCGCTGTGATTCCATCAGTTTCTGGATTGTTGGGTAGAGGTAGGTCAATGCCGCGGGATCGCCGGGGCCATTGGATAAAAAAACCCCTTCGGGCTGAAGTGCCAGAATGTCTTCGGCAGACGTTGTTGCAGGCACTACGGTGACATCACATCCAGCTTCATTTAATAACCGTAAGATATTTGTTTTTATACCAAAATCCAGTGCTACTACCTTGTAGTTGCCTGCGTGTTCTCCCATGAAGTGGTATGCGTTTGGAATAGATACATCTTTGACGAAATCGCTGCCGAGCATGTCCTGACTATTTTTTGCCTTTTCGACGAGAGAGGCATGATCAGCGTCGATGGTGCTGATGATAGATTTCATGGCACCTTTTTCCCGGAGAATTCGTGTGATTACGCGTGTATCGACATCATCAATGGCAAGTACCCCATGCTTTTTGAGGTATTCCGGTAAACTCATGGTAGCACGCCAGTTACTCGGTTCGAAGCAACATTCCCGCATCACAAAGCCACGCACAAAAGGCTGGCGTGATTCTACGTCTTCTTCATTGATGCCATAATTGCCAATATGTGGATAGGTCATGGTAACAATCTGGCCGGCATAGGAGGGATCAGTAAGAATTTCCTGGTAACCGGTCATGCTGGTGTTAAAACACAGTTCGCCGCAGGCTTCGCCTTCAGCTCCGACAGCCCGGCCTTCCAGCACAGTTCCATCTTCAATTGCAAGGATTGCTTTCATCAGGCACACGACTCCATTGAGTAGGTAGGTGGTTATTTTCAGTATTATATCAAAAAATGTGTAGCACAGGCCATTTTCACATCCGTCAGCACATTATAAACTTACTGTGATCCTATTTATACCGTAAAAAAAACTGGCATTACGGTTCATTTTTCGTTAGAGTAAGTATAATTGTCATAAATCAAAGAGGAGTTGGGAGTATTATGAAAAGTAATGGATTCAACTGTATTTTACCTAGTCTCGTATTGATCGTGGTTCTATGGGCTTCCGGTTGTGCAACTTTGGAAAGTCCGGGCCGTGATGAATATCATGTACAACAAAATGTACTATTCCGTGGTGAGGACCCCTATGTGATCCAGGCATTCCACGTCCAGGGTGTACTCCACCGTGGTGCTACCTTTGAGGCCATGCTTCCTGCTATGGCCCAGGTCGCAAAAGTAGGCGGCAATGTGCTGTCGACCGATTTACACTGGAGCCCCGAATCACCGCTCATGACCGATGAAATGATGGAAGTCGTCACAGTATTGGCAGACCGTGCCAGAAGCCAACGCATGGGAGTTGTTATACGCCTTAATGTGACAGCCCTGGGTGATGATGTCGATATCGAGGAAGCGCTTCTGCATGCGGCTGCGCACCTGCAATCGGAGCGCAGGGCAGTCTATTGGATAGACACAGAAAACCCACGGCATACTGCAATCTTTAAATCAGCAGCACCAACACTAAGTGTTGCAGCTGCAGAAGGTGGCGACATTCAGGTGCTTCGTGATCTGGATGAACTTGAAGACCTAATGCCTGTACTGTTTCTGAATAAAATACCAGTACCGGTCGGCAGCACGCATTTTATCCTGGCAGATGCCCCAGAAAATTATACCGCACTGGATCAGGCACTGATGCATGCGGTCGAACAGTCCCCCTGGACACCGGACAACGCTATATTATCAGAGGAAGAACGTGGAGAAGGCTACATTGCCTTGTTTGATGGAAACAGCCTGGATGGTTGGTGGATTCAAGGAGGTGAAGGTGGCAATTGGGAAGTCGGTGCTGAGGGTACCATTGATTGCACTGGTGCCGGTGGTGGCACGTTGTATACCCGGGACCGCTATAGTGATTATACCTTGAAGCTGGAATACAATATTGTTGCGGAAGGTAACAGTGGCATCTTTAACCGTGCACCGCGAACAGCACGCCAGTCTTGGATTGGTTTCGAATTTCAGGTTATGGGCGATTATGGTGAAGAACCCGACGACCAGAGCACAGGATCGATATATAACGTTGTGCCGCCAGCAGTGAATGCCAGTCGGCCTGCGGGCGAATGGAATGAAGTCATTATTGAACTTAAAGGTCCACATTACCGTGCCTGGCTGAATGGAATTCAAATTCAAGATATAAACTTTGATGAAGACGAAGAATTAATGTATCGTTTACGGGAAGGTTTCATCGGATTACAGGACCATGACAACCCTGTGTCATTCAGAAATATTAGATTACTGAGGCACTAAAAGCTTATAGCATATATATTTTTAATTGAAAGGACTGTAGAGTATGAAAAAGTTTTCAAGAAGACAGTTTATTGGTACTGGACTGGCAGCCATACCCCTGACCGGGCTGGTGATGAAATCCGGACTGGCACAATCCAATGCTTTCCCCCTGGGTTGCCAAAGCTACAGCTTCCGCCATTTCGATTTTAATGGCGCCATAGTACAACTCAAAGCACTTGGTCTGAACCAAATGGAATTTTTCTCTGGCCATTTGTCCCCCGACCCCGACCAAGATGGCCTGGAAGATGTTATGGCAGCAATAAAAGCTGCTGGTGTTGTGGTACCCTGTTTTGGCGTGGAAAGCATGACAGCCGACGAAAACCACAACCGCCAGCGTTTTGAGTTTGGTAAGCGGATAGGGCTTCAGATAATCACCGCACATCCAACTCCAGACTCATTCGATTTACTGGACCAACTGGTCGATGAATACGACATTATGATCGGTATCCACAATCACGGTCCGGGCCATGCCTACGACACTGTTGAAGACACCCTTTCCGCCGTTGAAGGTCGAGACATACGCATCGGTGCCTGCCTGGACACCGGTCACTGCATACGTTCTAATGAAAAGCCCCATGAAACCATACGGGCCCTGGGCGACCGCCTGCATTCACTGCACCTCAAAGATTGGGTGCATGGTGCCGATGAAACCATACTAGGAGAAGGAGACATCGATCTCGTCGAAGTGGTCAAAGCACTCCATGACGTTAATTTCGATGGCCCCCTCATGCTTGAGTATGAGCTGAGCCCGGAAAACCCGGTACCGGAAATGGCCCAAGGGATTGAGAATTGGAAAGAAGCGGTTAATGAAGTCATGGGTTAATCTTATCTTCCCTTATCATTAATCCAGTTACATACACATATACTTTGGGGGTCGATCTTGCAGATATGAGATCGGCCCCGTTTTTTGAAAGGCTCCCAATGAAGGATACTGCCGCGATTCGCAAGGCCATTATCGGCTGGTTTCAAAAAGAAGCACGCGACTTGCCCTGGCGAAAAACCCGTGATCCCTATGCCATCTGGCTCTCTGAAATCATGCTGCAACAAACACGCGTTGACCAGGGATTGCCCTATTACAACCGTTTCCTGGCTGCCTTGCCAACGGTACAGGCCCTGGCTGAAGCGCCATTGGATACGGTACTGAAGCTCTGGGAAGGTCTGGGGTATTACACACGAGCACGCAACCTGCACAAAGCTGCTGGCATGATCCTGGAGCAATATGGTGGAGAGATACCACGCAAGGCAGACATGTTAAAAATGCTGCCTGGTATTGGACGATATACCGCTGGTGCCATTGCCAGTATCGCCTTTGACGAGCGAACTCCCGTACTCGATGGCAATGTAAAACGCGTTTTGT
Organism: uncultured Nitrospirales bacterium; assembly: GCA_964537975.1. GTDB lineage: Bacteria > Hydrogenedentota > Hydrogenedentia > Hydrogenedentales > SCBR16-9 > SCBR16-9. Next base: position 36,494 of record CAZIDP010000035.1, read on the forward strand.
CTCGGCTTTATAATGTTGAAAATCCCATCGAGGAAGCAGAAACAGAACGTGATCTTTGGGCTCTCGCCGATCAGTTGACCCCTGCCAAATACCCCGGCGATTTCAACCAGGGCATGATGGAGCTTGGCGCGCGAATCTGCACGCCCAGGAAACCAAACTGCGATGAATGTCCAGTGCTGAAACATTGCTCTGCGCAACGGCTGGGGGTTCAAGAAAACCGTCCCCTGCGAAGACCGCGCAAGCCGGTACCTCATAAAGAAATCGTAGTCGCGGCAATACTCCATGAGGGCAAATACCTGCTGGGTAAACGACCAGAAAATGGTTTGCTCGGTGGACTGTGGGAATTACCCGGTGGCAAACTTGAGCCTGGCGAAACCCACCAGCAGGCACTGCAACGCGAATGTCAGGAAGAACTGAATGTCCAGGTTGAAGTCGGAGGACTGGTGGCCACGGTAAAGCATGCCTACACCCATTTCAAAGTCACCTTGAATGTATACCGATGTCGAATCCTGCATGGCAAACCCCAGCCACGAACCCATACCGAGCTCCGCTGGGTAGACCCGGCACAATTCAACACCTACACCTTTCCAAAGGCCAACCATAAATTTCTACCATTGCTTGATGCATAATTCATGATGCACAATGATAGAATTTGGTTTTATGGTAAAACGTTAGTGTTATAATGCACTCGAAAACAAAACTTCATACAAACATATCACCAGACATTAATGTCTCAAGTCATACACTTTCATCATCGTCATTACAATCTTCATCACCATCACCATCATCTTCTTGTAGTTCTGCCTGATATTTCCGGTATAAGCCACGAAACTGATTGTAGCTCAACCGCAGCCGTCGGGCTGCTTCCCGCTGATTAAAGCGGGTAACTTGTAAGGATTCTTGTATCAGGGCAATTTCATATGCTGCGGTAGCTGTTTTAAAATCTATAGGTGCATCGGCTACATGGCTCGGAAGCGGAAATGTTATTTCTTGGCAGTTGTCATCTATTTCAGCTGCGATTCGTTGCTTGTCGTAATATGAGGGAATCTTTTTGCCTGCCTCAGCCAGTATGCCTTCTCGATAGACCGACGCGAAGGGATCGAAGATGATGTTATTTATTGCATCACCTTCACTCTGATACACAGCGCGCTCGACTACGTTTTTCAACTCCCGGATGTTTCCACGCCAGGGGTGACTTTCCAGTTGACGCACAGCTTCTTCATCAAACTCTGGTGTCTGTTTTCTACCCAGGTCTCGCGCCATGTGAGCCGCGAAATGATTGGCAAGCAGCATGATGTCTTCTTGTCTAGCCCGAAGTGGTGGTACGTACACCACATCAAACGATAGTCGATCGAGCAGGTCTTGCATGAACCGGCCCGTTTGCGCCAGGGTAGGCAGGTCTGCATTGGTCGCACCAATAATACGAACATCAACCTGAACTTGCTCGGCGCCTCCTACACGTTCAAACGCACCATATTCAACTGCCCGAAGGATTTTCTCCTGAACTTGTATGGGAATATTGCCGAGTTCATCAAGGAAAATGCTGCCACCATTCGCTGCTTCGAAGCGACCGGTTCGCATGCGTGTTGCCCCGGTAAAAGCGCCTGCTTCGTGCCCGAACAACTCCGACTCTATGAGTGTCGGAGCCAAAGCGGCACAGTTGAGTGCCATCAGCGGTTCCTGCCAACGTTCCGACAGGTAATGGATGCGCTGTGCTGCAAGTTCTTTACCTGTACCCCGTTCTCCGATAATTAGTACAGGACGGTCTACTCCGGCAACCCGTGAAAGGTTTTCCTGGAAACTCAGGAATGCATCGGACTGTCCAATGGCATTATGAATAATTTCACGTTGTTGCTCGTCTAATCCTGACTTGAACATATCGCAGCTCCTTTTCTGATGCCAGGGGTTTAACAGTATATGCAACTTGTAGCCCCAAACTCAGATTATACACATAAAGATCAAATAATCAGTAGGTTATGAATACCACCGAAGCACCAGTTGTATTCATTATAAAAATACAATGTTTCAACTATACAGTTTTTATCTTGCAACATTTTGCCACCTGGTGGCATAAAAAAATAACCATTGGTGTATTCAACCAATGGAACCACAACACTTGAATTAGATTAACTGCCACTAAGTCGTTGATATGCATAGTTTTGCATATAGTGACAATCAATTGGCATACATATTGCTCCTTCAAAAGGCATCAGCCTGATGGCGGAGCAAAGGAACGAAAAAATGGAAACACAAGCAACTACCACACGCGAAATCAGAACCCCCGCGCAAGGCACGTTAACCTGCCTCACGCAAGGCAGTTATCGTATTGCAAAATGGGTCAACCTGAGCCGTGTTGGTGCGCAAATACTATTGTACCGGGAATTAAATCCCGGTGAGACTATATGGCTCTCCTTTGAATCGCCGTTCGCCGCTGACAAACAAGTTATCCTTGAAGGTCGGGTAGTCTGGTGTGCGCCTCGGGAATCTACGCGACTGCGTGACCGAGAACAACGAATTGACGAAATGGATCAGCACGTTGCCGAGATTACACCAGCAAGTGCATCCAGAAGTCAGATTCAACAGGTTTGGTATGCAGGAATTCATGTCCTGCGCGACAACCCAGACGCAGCACTGGCATTTGCAACGTTAGGTTATCTGGCCCAACGTATGCAGAATCCAGACGCCCCCAGGAAATGGGACCAATGGTCACACTTCCGAATCGTGAACGGTAGAGCAGCAGAAAATACCGGTGTGCTCAATTTATAGCAACCGGAATAACCACAGGAGGTATAGTCATGGGAGTTTTTACACGGGTACGCGACATCATCAACGCCAACATCAATGCCATGCTGGATCATGCGGAAGACCCCGAAAAGATGGTCAAACAAATCATCCGGGAAATGGAAGACACGCTGATTGAGATCAAGGCGAATTGCGCGGCATCAATGGCAACCAAAAAGAAGATTCGCCGAGACCTGGACATCGTGCTCGATCATGTGAAGAATTGGGAATCCAAAGCACAACTTGCGGTTGATAAGGGTCGCGAGGACCTGGCCCGTGAAGCGCTTCAGGAGAAGCGCCGTTATGTAGAGCGGGCGGATTCCCTGGAAGATGAGCTGGAACAGGCGAAGAATCTGGTTACCCAATGCCAAAGCGACATCATGCAGTTGGAAGACAAGCTTGGCGCGGCGCGTGAGAAGCAACGGATGCTGGTGCAACGTCACCGCAACGCGCAAACCATGAAGAAGGCACAGCAAAATATTCGCCGCTTCGACACCAGCGATGCTTTCCATAAATTTGAAGCGTTTCAGCAACGCATCGATCGCATGGAGGCCGATGCGGACCTGGTGAACTTCGGCCGGAAACCCAGCCTGGAAGAAGAGTTGAAAAAGCTGGAAACCGATGATGAAATTGAAAATGAACTGCAACGCCTCAAGGCACGCAGTCGCACCGACAATACCATCACCGAGTAACACATCAGGCAGTCGACAACATAAATACATGTTGGCTTAGACTTTGACAGCCCAAACTCGCTTAGCCCCGGAGTATCTTGTTGATTCAAGACCTCCGGGGTGAAACCAGACCAGAGGGCAGGGAGTATCTGGATATGACTATAATGATTTTTCCTCTGATGTTCATACTGCTTTTCGGTGTGCTAATTCTATTACTTCTTCTTAAGGGATTAACCAATACGTTAAGCGGCAACCAGGATCAGGGAGATCAAATGAGCAGGGAAGAGGTGGAAATGATTCAAGAAATCTATCGCACCCTGGAAAGGCTGGAGCGCCGTATTGAACCGTTGGAAGACCGGTTGTTTGATCGGGAACGCGCAGAATGGAACAGTGAGCGCACACGCAACCGCTATTAATCAAATGGATGGTTTATTTACAACAGTAAATCTTCCATAGGATTTGTAGATATAAAGGGGAAAAATTATGGGCTGCTTGTTCAGATCATTCTTATTGATGATGTTAATATTATTGTTCGGTACTTTTATGGGTGTCCTTTCGACAATAACATTTCCCACCACACACTATACAGAAAACTCGCTAATATGGATCCCAAGGAGGGAAGGCTTCGTGTATATTTATGTCGCACTGCTGCTGATTTTGGTAGCAGGATATATCACACGTAATTTTGTTTGGAAGATCCGACAGCACAAAACAAGAAACAAGCACCAAAGCCAGGAAACACTGATGCTGCATGATATATACAATAGCCTGGAAAATATGGAACGACGTGTAGACAACCTGGAAGATATCATACGATAACGTTGCACTAATACGGCAGCTTTAGGTAATAAGGAGCATAACCAATGCATGCTAAGTATAAATCAGAACGACAAAATGGCGGCCCATACCGCTCCCGGAACGGACTCATCTTCGGCGTTTGCCGCGGAATCGCAGAGCACTTTGATTTTTCTGTGACCTGGATACGCCTTATCGCGGTTTTCGCTTTACTTTTTTCCGGGTTATGGCCAATCGCTTTATTTTACCTGATTGCGGGTATGATCATGAAGCCGGAACCGGTATTGCCATTAAATTCTGATCAGGAAGCCGAGTTCTATAATACCTATTCCAGCTCGCGCAAGCTGGCCATTCACCGTCTGAAGCGCACCTTCGACAGCCTGGACCGGCGTATTCAACGCTTGGAAAGCGTGGTGACAGACCGGGAATTTGACTGGGACCGGCGCTTCCACAGCGAACTCTGATACTACTGGTATTGCAGTTAAACGCCAAGCAATCTAGAGGGTATAACAATGTCATTATTTTCATTAATTTTTATCATAACCACCATATTCATTGCGTGTATATTTTTTTTGTTCATACTGCTAATGCAACGCAATACACGCACAACCAATGACGACGAAAGCCGGATGATACAGGAAATGTTGCAGGGGCTGATGCGGCTGGAAGAACGCGTGGACACCTTGGAAACACTCATACTCGCAACGGACAAACATAACTAACAATAATTGTTGATTTTTACTGCACAATAGACAAGGTAAGATAATGATAGTCGCTTTGTTAGAACTTTGGTATGGTCTGGCAATAACCTTCATAATATTTGCTCTATTTTTTACAGGACTGTTTTGGATGATTACCAGGACAATTAATGACAAGGTACGTCGCTTTGAAGCACGTCTCGATCAGAAAATTTCTGACATCACACAACACAAAATATCTTTGAACTGATAAGGAATCCTGCAATGAATCTATGGACTATGATAGCAGTCGTTGTCGCGCTGGGGGTTGTTTCCGAAATACACCGAGCGCGATTGAAGGCACAGACCACTTGGGCGCAAATGAAAGATCAGGAAGAAAACATTTTATCGCGCCTCGACCGTATGGAGGAACGTTTGCGTAACTTGGAAACACTGGTAGTGGACAATGAAAAAGACCGTGCGTTTCAAGACGCGTTGAATGGCAGCAAAGAATAGGAATGCAACACATGAACCACATTAAGAAAATAGTGCCAACCATCACACAACCCATTCAATGGTTGTCGTACCACTCCATTATTTTATCCAGACGTGTAGGGATTGTATGGAGTTTTATCTTGGGCGGCGTTTTCCTGCTGTTAGGCTGGATGCTGTTCTCAGCATCGTTCATTGGTCTGCTATTATCTATCCCAGCGTTTCTCTTTGGCGGTTTATTGGTCTTTCGGGGCCTTGTATAACAACACCTACTGTCATCTCCTGTAGCGAAAAATGGGATGAATCTACAGCACGTTTAAGCTTCCTGAACTACAGAATCCTCTTCCGTCGCTTCAAACTGGCGTTCAACATTTTTAATTTCCTGCTTCAACAGCAGTGAAATCAGGAACGCACACAAAATCAGCCCTGTAAATACATAAAAAACCGGTATATAACTGCTGGTTCGTTCTCGTATCTGCGATACCAGGGCAGGCCCAATAATCCCACCTAAAGACCAAGTAGTCAGAAGATAGCCATGAATGGCACCAATCTGTTTGGTACCAAACAAATCTCCAATAAATGCCGGTAAATTCGCAAACCCACCTCCATAGCAACTGACCACGAGCAAAATCAAAACCTGAAATATCAACGCATTGGTTACATTGGGCAGTGTGATAAATATAATTATCTGTAATGAAAAAAATATAACATACACCGTTGAACGACCGATGTAGTCTGAAATTGCAGCCCATATCAATCTACCGCCACCATTAAAAATCCCCATGATCCCCACCATCGTTGCGGCGGCTGTGACCGTCAATCCTACCACTTCCTGCGACATGGGTGAAGCTACTGAAATCATCATAATTCCGGCACTGGTGTTGATGAGCATCATGGTCCACAGCATCCAGAAACGTTTAGTTCGAACCGCTTCTTTCGCGTTCATCTGGGACAAATCTTTTTTCATGATTCGCTTTCCTGATGCGATATCCCTTTTCATTCCGTCAGGCATCCAACCCAATGGCGGTGGTGACAGATAGGAGGCACCCAGGAGAATCAGAAAAAAATAACAGCACCCCAGGATGTAAAATGTGCTCGTGATACCAACAATTTTAATCAGGTTTGCCGCAATAGGTGCTGTGATTAACGCACCTGCCCCAAAGCCCATCACTGCCATACCTGTTGCCAGACCTCTCCGATCGGGAAACCACTTGACCAATGTCGAAACCGGCGCAATATAACCAATGCCCAGCCCCAGTCCACTTGCAAATCCATACGTGAGCAAAAACAGGATCAAAGAATTTAACTGCAACGAAACACCAGCTCCGACTTGCCCAAAACCAAACAAGAAGGCTGCCACCATAGCGGATTTTTTCGGGCCAAGCCTTTCCACTGATGTACCAAAAAAAGCTGCCGAGAGACCACCCAGTGCCATCATGATGGTAAACGCCCAGGTTATGTGCGGCAATGTCCAACCCATAGCTTCATTAATAGGTTTTGAATACACACTATAGGCATATGCAGCGCCAATGGACAGGTGAATACAAACGGCTGATATCACTATCAGCCATCGATTTTTAATCGGATTCATTTTGTTGTTCTCGTATTTTATGAAGCAATTTGTTTCAGATTGAAAACATGACAAATTGCCTTCGCCCCCAGAATTTTATTCAATAAACATGCTGCTGTTATTACCGATGAATTGTCTAATGCAGCAGAACTATTTATTTTACATACCCCTAATACCCCATAGACTGTATCTAAATGCTTACGCTCGAAGAATTAGTAACGCCCAATCTTCTTGGTTTGGTGCCACAAATATTGCTGAGCTGTCTGCATTAAAACTGCTGGGTTCACATTGAGTCAATTCACCATTACGCGGGTTGAACCAGAAGCAATTATAACTTCCTTTTAAATCAGACAAATCCAGATGAAATGTTCCCCCATTCAACGCGTAAGCAAGTACTGCCCGATCTTTCGATAGCAGGCACCAGACATCCTCCCGATCTGTTGCGAGTTCTACAGGAATCATATCAGGCAAAGTATCATGTAGGTATTCGCGAATGAACTGATAGGTCGGTAAAATTATGTCCATCTCTGCTGGCATGATATATTCGAGCGGGTCCTGGTAATCCGGATACGAAATTTGTCCACGAACCAAGAGGCCACCCCCTGCCATGAGAAATGCCCAGCTCTGTTGCCGATTTGCAGCTATAGCATCAATGATCGCTTTGTCTGGATATTTTTCTCTGTATGACCGTACTTTCTGGTATATCCGTTCGGGAGAACAATCTTCAGCTTGTGTGTAGCCCGTTTCGAGACCACGACCCGGAATTTCAATGCCCCCACTGGGAGCAAATAGCTCTCCATCATTTTTTACCCACCAATACCGCAGATCGAGTACCCGAATTCGTTGTGCTAATTCCTGGTCTTCCAGGATTAAATCTTGCACATCTTTCGTCGCACCTAACCCGACCACAACATTTCGACGATTTTCCTGTTTCCATTCTTCAATGGTATCCAGCCAGAACAGGACAAAATGCGCCGGGCCAGTGAATTCCTGTGAAATCAGGTGGACCACATTGCGGTTGTCTTTTAATGTATCCAGACACTTATAGATATAAATGCGATGTAATTCACGGCGTGTCGGGTCACTGATATCATAAAAAGCATTGGCGGCAGGGATAGTGTCCGGCATACCGGTGTCTTGGATTGTATTGGCTGGTCGCCAGGGAAAGTCGACATAATGCGCCTGGATCTCAAGTAATGCGTGTTGCATGTAAAATTTATGGAATAACACGGTTCCTTTACGATCACACTGATCAGCAAATTCTTTCAAACGTTGAAAATACCAGGGATTAAACGAAGTTAAATCATATAATGGCAAACCATCCGCTGCCATACCCTGGTCTGTGCGTACCCAAGGTTGCTCCAGAAACGGCGGAACCACATTCGGGTTATCTCGGTGTTCAGCGTCATGTTCATCGCGCCGCCGGTCATACCACAAGCCAAAATTATGTTCAAAACCGGGGTAACCATACTGCAACATGCTGTTTGTCAGCGCATTCAGGTCTTCTGTACGATTTGGACGTATATCACCTTCCGGATCCCCGACAGAACGCCGGGTAATATTGGCTCTTTGGCCAACCCGCCACCAACCATTGTGCTGCACCCAACCCCAAATAGCTTTACCGTCATGCACAAACCAACCATTCTGATTTATGAGGGATTCCTTTGCGAATCCCCAATCTGAAGTGAGAAGACACAACAAGGTTATAGAAATGATTTTTTGCATATTTCTCATATACAAAGGTCCCCCAGTAATTGCTATTACACAATCTTCACACTTTAATTGTTTAGTGTTGTGAAATGCAAATCAATTACAAAGATACTGGTAAGCTCTTACTAAAATCTTCAAACTATCATTGCCTGATTGTACACAAAAGTACTCATTGCTGGTATTAGGGAAGAAAACTCAAACGATACTTGATAATGCTGATTCAAGTAGACTTTATTAATAGCATAGAGCATTGCATGCAAAAAAAAGACCTGGACATCATAGAATAGACATCCAAGTCTTTAATATTGCGCCGGCGACGACCGACTCTCCCACAAAGTTGCCCTTGCAGTACCATAGGCGCTGGCGGACTTAACTACCGTGTTCGGAATGGGAACGGGTGTGACCCCACCGCTATTGCCGCCGGCAAAAATTGTAGCATAGTATAGTATGCTGAAAATTTTTGACAGTAAATGCCAGGGCGCGTAATAACTGCGCCAATCCAAATCTTGTACCGAAGAGTCATCCATAAATGGATGACATTAGTGC
>CAZIDP010000036.1:0-43791 GCA_964537975.1 uncultured Nitrospirales bacterium
GTAGCGAAGGTGAGGGCGAAGGTGAGGGCGAAGGTGAGGGCGAGGGTGAGGGTGAGGGTGAGGGTGAGGGTGAGGGCGAGGGTGAGGGTGAGGGTGAGGGTGAAGGTGAGGGTGAGGGTGAAGGTGAGGGTGAAGGTGAGGGTGAGGGTGAAGGTGAGGGTGAGGGTGAGGGCGAGGGTGAGGGTGAGGGTGAGGGCGAGGGCGAAGGCGAAGGCGAAGGCGAAGGCGAAGGCGAAGGCGAAGGCGAAGGCGAAGGTGAAATACCCAACTTCCTGGATGAATTACCGACGCTGGAGGACTTGATGGTGGCATATGACAATATGTCAGATGAATTTGATCTCCCGCATGATCTTACGCTGGAAGGCTTGCCGCAATTGTACAGCCTGGGGTTGGTACAGTATGCCATACAGCAAAATGATGCTGGCATCATCTGGGGCGCAGTATTAAACGCCATTGAACTGAATTATTTACGATTGGAACTGGAAGCAGAGGCAGATACGCTGGGCGAGCATCTCGTGTTAATCGCCGCGTTGCTGGCAGTCAGCCCAGAAACACAGCAAGCATTCATTGCGCATATGAACAGCCAGGGTATTGTGTTGACTGGTGAGTATGACGTTGTGACATGTGACGCGACCGGGCAATGTATGCCGGCAATGGACGGTGACAAAGCCTTATGGGAAAGTTATCTGACATTTGATCTCAAAGCGGAAGGTCTTGAATACCCCTTTGCTGCCACAGGTGATTTTGACAAGGATAATTTTTCAAATCTCGAAGAATATGAAAATGTAAAATCCTGGAACGGTACCCTGGTTGATTTCGTTGCTGCCGCGACGGATTCCTCGTGGGATGGTTCATTCCAAGGAGGCGAGGGCGAAGGTGAAGGTGAAGGTGAAGGTGAAGGTGAAGGTGAAGAAAAAGTGCCAGCGATTTGTGGCCAGAGTCAAAAAACTACCAGCAATTCAGTCGGGAATGTTGTTGTATTGCTGATAATCCTTTTGTTGTTGACCAGGAAATCCAGTGTAAAATACATGCCATAGATTTAATCAGTACTGTTTTATCGTAGATAATATTAGATAAATATTGGAAATTGTGCCCCTCGGAAGTCTCCAGCATGATTTCCAATATTTCCTTATCATTTTAATAATAACCTACATATATTGTATTTTTCAGTCTTAATATTGACCCAGCCGTCGCTACCTTTCTGGGCATACTGCTTTGTTATTCCAGAATCGCATTGTGTACGATGAATATGAATTCGAGTTTCATTTTAATATTGACATATTAAGGTTTGATGTTATAATTTTAATTAGGGGATACCTCCACACCCCACTACTAATTGAATCTCAGAGTTGATTGGTCTATAAATAATGTTTCCGGTGAACACACCAAAAAGTGAAGCAAATAAAATCTATTGCTTCACATAAAGGGGGTCTAGTCGTGCGACACTGCAAACGTATTACTGGCATACTACTTGTAACAGGTATACTCACCATTATTTTTTCTGGCTGCCCACCTCGTGAACCACAAAAGCCGGAAATTAGATCGTTTACTATCAATGACGGTGCCACGGAAACCACACAGCGCCTGGTATCGCTTCAAATTACTTGCACAGGCACACCTGTTGACTACCTGGCATCAGAATCGGAGGCCTTTGCCGGAGCAGAATGGTTACCCTATGAAAGCAGCCCGATGTTTACGCTTTCCGTAGCTCCGGGAGAGAAAACCGTATATCTCAAGTTGCGAAACGAAGTGGGGGAGTCTTCGCCTGCTTTTGCTATTATCCTGCTGTTGGCATCTGAGGTTGAAAGTCCCTGGGAAAACGTAGGGTCGATATCGGGTAATGTTGCCTTACCTTCAACAGTTGACAATGTAGAACTGTTGACACTTTTTGGCGCGGCTGATGTATCAGAAACAGGACAATTTTTCATGCCCCAGTCTTATGAAGGACGGTATCTCGGCATGGTGCTGGACGAGGAGGATGATCCGGTGCTGTTGGGTTGGCTCGACGCGGCGTATGGCAATGACCAGGTAATCACGCCTACCACTACCGCCGATGTTCTCCTGTTCTACGCGTTGGGAGGGTACTTTCTACATTATGATTACTGGTCCGATTTTCGTGATGTACTGGCGGAAACAACGTTGTCAGAGAATCTGGCCAGTTGCATCGCCGCGTGTCTGGAGGAAGACCCCAAGGCACTGGTCAACGGAAACCCGTTGATACGTGCAGCGCTGGAGGAAGCAGTTCTGGATGCGGCCGCATTGGCAGCAAAGCATCCACAGCATTACAAGCCAGACTCACAGAATTCCAAAGCCATGTTGATCCAGCCCATAACCCAGGAGGGCGGCATTGCAGTCAACAACCTGGGTTCAGACGATGCACTTAATACCGTTCAAATCAGCAACGATCGCCGCCGGATAACCTGGGTATTTTTTGAACACCTACGCGATCATATTAAAGACGAATCCGGCACCTGGATTGACGAAAAAAACGTTAAGATTTTTGACAAAAAATTGGAGTCTGTCACTGGCCTGGGGGGGACTATTTCAACTTTTTCAGACATCCTATGTGGTGACCTGGCCTATACCCCGGTGATGCTTGACCCGTTCTTCATACCAAATCCAACCAACCCGGACATCGTGAAAAGCGAATACCGAATAGTTGTAGTGGGGCCGGCAAGTCATTCAATTCAACAATATGAATCAGATATTACAGAGGAAATGTACGAGCGGTGGTTGTTGACGAGCTTTGAATGGTTGTTCCGAGACTTGGTATTTCCTGTGTTGACAACGCAGTTGCCAACCAACAAAGCGCACCTGGCGTCTATTGGTGGGTTTGGGCGTTTGGTGGAAAATACCAAGACTGAATTAATCATTCAAATACCGGACTTATTGCCCTTGATTCGGGAAGGAAAGTTTAAAGAAGGTTTTTTGCTGGTGCTGAATACTATGAAAACCAATAGTAATCTGCAAGAATATATTTTTAATGAATTTATCAGGGTTTTTCTTGGTGGAGATAATGTCTCGCCAGCAGCCTGGACTCGCATGAATGATGCGTTTATCTCGATGAAGCGTGTTCTAGGTTTAACCGATTTTTTCTTGGGAGCCTATGACTTGGGTGCGGTGTTGTCCGCGGTGCATAAAACTGAACCAGTACTGTTTTTCGAGATCGTTGTCTTACCGCCAAAGGTCACGTTAAGTCCATCGATTCAAATTGTCCCCGCAGCCATGAGTGCGAAGTTTACTGCAAACGTGCTAGATGGGTATGAACCGGTGACAGGGAATCTTCGTTACTCCTGGCAGCTTATAGATGGACAGGATAAGGGATACCTCAGATCAGAAGACATGTCGCAGGGGCAGCAATTAATGACTACGGCCAATGCCATCCGTTTTGTTGCTGCTATGGATATTGAAGAAGAGGAAGAAGTTGAATTGAAGTGTACAGTTTCTCAATACAACAACATTCTAAACCAATGGATGGTTCTGGGAGAGGATACATGCCGGATTACTGTAATACCAAACAGGGGTGAAGCCGAGTTGTTCAGTCTTCATGATGTATGGATCAATGACAGGGGTGGAACGTCATTTATCTACAGGGTGGGGGTGTGCTTTCCCAAGGTACCAGGTGCCACGCGGTATAAAGTTGAGGGCTACAATTTTTACGATGAACGCTATTATGGTGAAAGCATCACTGTGTATGGAGCAGGCAGCACTTGGAGCACTGGCGTTGCAATTCCAGAACGCTTACAAAGTCAGATGTCTAGTGAATATGAGTACCTTGGCCTTGTGGGTGGTTCTTACAGCGGTTCAGCTTCCGGAACGCCCCAAGACCCGAGTGATAGAATCCAGTCGGCGCTGGCCCGATTCGAAGGAGGACTATTTTATTACTATGTGGTTGAAGCGGACCCGGATTATCTTCCCTGATCTAGAAATGGAATGATTACTATATTCACGATTCGTTTTGGGAAGGGCAGTGATTATTTAGCCAGGTTGTACTATAGGTACACATGAGCAGTGACTTATGTGTAATTATGTTCCGGGCAATTCAGGAAAGAGCGCCTGAAATGCCGAGGAGCGTTTTTCACGGAATCCGTCTGCCTGATCGTGGACAAGCATGAGCACGGCCAGATTCTGTGATTCAGCAAATGCCAGACCCTTTTCAGCACCCAGAACCAGTATGGCGGTAGCATAGGCATCGGCCAGGGCACACGACTCGTGGAGCACACTCACCGAGGCCAGTTCATGAAAAATCGGGGTACCAGTTTTAGGGTCTATCGCGTGGGAAAGGCGCTTACCGTCTACTTCGACGAAATTACGGTAGTCCCCGGAAGTAGCCAGCGCGATGTCCTGAAGTGGGAGTACGCAATGTAGTGCGCGTGTTTCTGTCAGGGGTTCTTCTATGGCGATGCGCCAAGGCTCTTTCTGTGCGTTGTAGCCACGGACTACGATTTCACCGCCAATTTCTACCATGAAGTTGTTTTTTCCCATGCTTTCCAATACTTGTGCCATGGCATCAACTGCATACCCTTTTGCGATAGCGGAGAGGTCGCAATACAGGTCCGCACGTTTCTTGCTGATAGTTCCTGCTTCTTCATCCAGTACCAATTTTTGAAATCCGACACGCTCCAGCAATGTCGCAATTTCTGAATCGGTTGGTGGTGTATCTGGCGTGTTGGGACCAAAGCCCCAGGCGTTCACAAGTGGGCCGACGGTTACGTCAAATGCGCCGTCACTTTCCTGGCTGACCTGAAGTGCATAGGAGAACACAGTACGTGTTTTTGCTGAAAGTGAAAAAGGGACCTCTGCGGTGTGTGCATTTAAGAGAGATAATTCTGAGTCCGGTACATAGGTGGACATCAACTGGTTGATTTCCTCCAATGTATCCTCCAGTGCTTTGGCTATTCTGGTGCATTCATCCTGCGAGAGGGGGGCGATAATCTTTACATTATACCAGGTGCCCATGGTAGGGCCGGAGAAACGGTGTTCGCGTATTTCGTTCGACCCGCAACCTGTCAGTGATACTGTTGCCAATGTCAGAACAACTATACGGAAAAGGAAGGCATGCCGCGGTAACAAAGTAAATCGCGATAATAAAAAAGAAATAGGAAGCGTGAGCTTCCTCACACTCCCTGAAAATGTCATTCCGTTACTATTCATATTAACCGAAGTCATCAAATGCTATCATTTCATTTTCCACACCCAAATCGTACAACATATTCATGCAGGCCTTGAGCATCATGGGCGGGCCACACAGATAATATTCGATGTCTTCAGGTGCCGGATGGTCTTTCAGATATTCATCATGCAATACCTGGTGAATGAAGCCGGTGTATCCTGTCCAGTTGTCCTCTGGTAATGGCTCTGAAAGCGCAACATACCATTTGAAATTTTCATACTCATTTTGGATACTGTCGAAGTCTTCCACATAAAACATTTCGCGGTAACTACGTGCGCCATACCAGAAGGTGGCTTTACGATTGGAGTGCAGCCGCTTGAATTGGTCGAAAATATGCGACCGCATGGGGGCCATGCCAGCACCACCACCGATAAAACACATCTCGCGTTCGGTTTCCTTGGCAAAAAATTCACCATAAGGCCCGGAGATGGTTACTTCATCACCAGGTTTCAAATTAAAGATATAGGAGGACATGATACCCGGCGGAATGTCGTTTGCATTGGGGGGCGGTGTCGCGATGCGGACATTCAGCATGATGATGTCTTTCTCTTCGGGATAACTCGCCATGGAATACGCCCGGGTCACTTCTTCGTCGTTGGTAGCTTTCAGGTCCCATAAATTCATGGCATCCCAGGCATCACGAAACTTTTCTTCTACTTCAAAGTTTTTGTAATCAATTTCGTAGGGAGGACATTCAATCTGAATGTACCCGCCTGCACGGAATGGAACGGTTTCTCCCTGGGGAAGTTCGAGCACGAGCTCCTTGATAAAGGTGGCCACATTTTTGTTGGAACGTACCTTGCAGCGCCACTTACGCACGTCAAAGACTTCGGCAGGTACTTCAATTTTCATGTCGTTTTTAACTTTAACCTGACATGATAACCGGCAGCCTTCGCGGGCTTCACCACGGTTGATGTGGGACTCTTCGGTTGTCAGTATGGAGCCACCGCCCTCTTTAATGTTTACCTTGCAGACACCACAGCTTCCCTTGCCGCCGCAGGCAGAAGGGATAAAAATGTTGTTTTGCCCTAGGGTGTCAAGCAATGTTGCTCCCGCCGGTACATGCAGTGCCTTGTCGGGATCATCGTTGATGGTAATTGTGACTTCACCCGAAGTGACCAATTTAGCCTTGGCGAGCAGCAGTATGCCTACCAGCGAAAGGATCACTACGGTGAACATCACCACACCCATGATAATGGTTTCCATTGGGACGGCTCCTATAAATCGTAAACGTCAACAGAACTACACAGTACAGAATATATCTGCAACTGAACCAATTACACTATTTGCGTTGTGTTTTCCTTTGGTTTGACTGCCAAGGAACACCAGAGCTTAGAGTTGGATACCTGAAAAGACCATAAATCCGATGGCCATCAGACCCGTAATCATGAATGTTATGCCAAGACCACGAAGACCGACAGGCACATCGCTGTACCGCATCTTTTCCCGGATGGATGCCAGGGCCACAATGGCCAGCAACCAACCGAATCCGGCTCCAAGTCCAAAGACCACACTTTCGCCAAAAGTATAGCTGCGTTCAATCATAAATAATGAACCACCAAGAATGGCGCAGTTCACAGCAATGAGCGGCAGGAAAATACCAAGCGATGCATACAGCCAGGGGACATACCGGTCCAAGGCCATTTCCACAATCTGCACCATGGCGGCAATCACGCCGATGGCACTGAGGAAAGACAGGAACTCCAGGTTGACTGTAGCCATACTGTCCCCAATAAATGGCATCCAGGTCATGGAACCTGACTTGAGGAAATAGTTGTAGATCAGGTTATTTACCGGCACCGTAATGGCCAATACAAAAACCACCGCCATTCCCAGTCCGAAGGAAGCATCCACTTTTTTGGAACAAGCCAGGAAGGAACACATACCCAGGAAAAAGGCAAGAGCCATGTTTTCAATAAATGCGGCTGTCGTAAAAATGCTGAGATAATGTTGCACCATCGTTAATTCTCCAGCTCATTCTGTTCCGGTTTCCAAGTGCGTATGCCCCAGATGAACAGGCCTATCAAAAAGAATGCACCGGGCGAAAGCACCATCATGCCATTGGGATAATACCAGCCTTCTTCGGTAATCGGGCGTAAAATTGTGTAGCCGAACAAGGAACCTGAACCCAGCAGTTCCCTAAAAAATGCGGTACAAATCAAAATGACACTGTAACCAAGCGCGTTGCCTACAGCATCCACCACACTCATAAAGGGGCCATTCTGCATGGCATAGGCTTCACAACGGCCCATGACAATACAGTTGGTGATAATCAGACCCACAAATACCGACAAGGACTTGCTGATCTCAAAAAGATAGGCCTTTAATATCTGGTCAGTCAGTATCACAAAGGAGGCAATGATGGACAATTGTACAATGATGCGAATGCTGGGGGGGATGTTGTTACGCAGCAGGCTGACCACCAAAGAGGAACCTGCCATTACCCCGATTACGGCACCGCACATGACCAACGATGTATCCATGCGGGTAGTCACTGCCAGCGCGGAACATATTCCAAGCACTTGCAAGGCAATGGGATTGTTATTGAACAGCGGGTCAAGGAGTACTTCCCGCTCTTTTTTTCCTAATTTCATCGTGCTATACGCTCCCGTGTTGTTCGCGGAACTGTTCCAGGTAGGGGCCAAATGCCAAATCGCTCAACCAGAATTCAATCATGTTGGATACACCACGTGATGTGATGGTCGCACCACTCAAGCCGTCTACCCGGTGCGGGTCTTCATCTGGTGAGCCAGCCTGTCCCTTGATAACTTCAATTTTGGGATTCCAGTCATCATCAAATACCTTGCGTCCGGGCCAGCGGTTTTTCCAACGCGGGTTGTCCACTTCTCCACCAAGTCCCGGGGTCTCACCATGATCGTAAAAGGTGATACCGCGTACCGTCTTGGTGTCCACGTCCAGCGCAAGATAGCCATACATTGTGGACCAGAGACCTTGGCCGTAAATTGGAATTACAAGCATATCTACCTGGCCATTGTCTTCAACCTGGAACAACTGTGATATTGTCGGTATTTCTTGTACTTTGGCCGGGTTAGACGGGACACGCATCCGCGGTGTCGTCTGGAAATCATATTCCGCAACGTCGTAATCTTCCAGCACTTCCCCGGTGCTGACATCGATTATGACAGAACGGATGTCGCCGAAAAGTTCGTTGATACGTTGTGCGCTAATCGATTCATTGGCATCTATGATGCGTGTTGCGAGCAAAACACTTTTTTTGCGGTCCAATGACTGGTTAAATTCCTGCCGCTCACGCAAACTCACCGCAGCCACCGATATCATCGTGGAGCAAATCAGGCAGAGCACTGCTGCAAACAGAAAGATGTAAGCGGTGCTAAATTGTTTCATAACGGAGCTTTCTCCTTTTTATGTTCGACTTCATCACCATGTAGTCAATGGTGGGCGCGAATGCATTCATAAATAATATGGCCAACATCATGCCCTCGGGGAAGGCAGGGTTGATTACGCGTGCAATCATGGCGATTATCCCGATAAACAATCCATACACCCAGCGACCTGTGTTGGTATACGATGCCGAGACCGGGTCTGTGGCCATGAATACCAGGCCAAAAGCCCAGCCACCTAATACCATGTGCCAATAAAATGGCATGTTAACCAGGGCATTGGTCTCCGAACCGATCAGGTTCATACTGAATATGGTCACCATACTGCCGATAAACACACCAGCCATGACGCGCCAGGAACCGATCCCCGTTGCTATCAATAAAATCGCCCCCAGGAGAATGGCAAAAACCGAAGTTTCACCCATCGAACCCGGAATGGTGCCGAGAAAAGCATCCAGCCAGGAAATACCCATTTCTTCAATTCCAGCACGCCAGCTTTCACCGGAAGGTAATACAGCGACATTACCAAGCGCGGTAGCACCACTGAATCCGTCCGGTGCGTTAGCGCTGGTGACGGCTGTCCAGACTTTATCGCCTGATATCTGTGCAGGATAAGCAAAGAAGAGAAAAGCACGGCCCATGAGCGCGGGGTTGAAGATGTTCTTTCCGGTGCCACCAAATATTTCCTTGCCGGCGACAACCCCGAAGGTGATACCCACGGCCACTTGCCACAGTGGTATGGTGGGGGGGAGTACCAGGGGAAAAAGCATGCCCGTAACCAGGAAACCCTCATTGATTTCATGCTTGCGGACTATGGAAAAGAGTACTTCTATGTGACCACCGACGACGAATGTGACAATCAGCACTGGAAAATAATACAGTGCACCATGTATAAGATTGGCGATTGGATTGCCCGGGTTGTACCCGATTCCGAAAATATCAATCAGCATGCCGCGCCAGCCTTCCGCGGAACTTCCGGCCAGGTGTATCGCCAGGTTGGCCTGATATCCTGTGTTGATCATGGCGACGATGATGCAGGGTATCAATGCGATTACCACGGTGACCATGACCCGCTTCAGATCAATGGAATCACGCACATGCGAAGCATTTTTGGTCACGTTTCCCGGAGTAAACAACAAGGTGTCGTTTGCTTCGTAAAACGGGTAGAACTTTTCTAATTTTCCGCCCTTCTCAAAAAGGGGCTTTTGCTTGTCAAGTAAATCACGCAGGAATTTCATGGATTAACGCCCGTTTAGCCTTCTTTTTCAATTATTTCAAGATTATTCCGTAGCATTGTGACGAAGTCATTTTTGCCGGGGCATACAAATGAGCATAACGCGATGTCTTCTTCATCCAGCTCCAGCAGCCCAAGCTGTTCTGCGCGTTCAGCATCACCAACAGCAATGGCGCGGAGCAAGTAGGTAGCCATTATATCCAGCGGCATCACATCTTCATATACACCGATAGGCATGATGGCGCGATGACTTCCATTGGTGGAAGTTGTAAACTTGAACAGTTTTTCCGGTATCAGGGAAGACAGGAATGCCTGTGTGACAGAAAACTTTTCTAAACCTGGAGACAGCCAGCCTAAAAATACACGCTCCCGGTTCTCCGGCAGGATAGATATGATTTGTGAATACCGCCCCAGGTAGCCATGTACTTCGCCGCTTGCGGCGCGTCCGGCAAATACCGAACCCGAAATAACACGCTGTTCGCTTGTGTCCAATTCATCTTCCAGCAATGCATCCAGGTAAACACCCAGGCGGGTGCGCAGCAGACGTGGTTTTGTCGCTCCTGGGCCGCCCAGAGCAACGATGCGAGTTGGGTCCAGCATGCCAGTTTGAAACAGTACGCCAATGGCAGCCACATCTTGTATGCCAATGTGCCAGACAGTTTTTTCTCTGTATACAGGACTCAGCAGGTGAATGTGGGTGCCGACGTTGCCAGCAGGATGTGGTCCGGAAAATTCCTCGACTTGTAGTCTGTCGAAGGTTCCGGGAGTAATGGCGCTGCCCCGTGCCTTGCAGAAAAACAAGGTGCCGTCTGTCAGTTTTGACAATACTTGCAGCCCCGCGTCAATATCAGCTGAGCGCCCTTCCATCACCACATCCATATTCGCTGCCAATGGATTGCTGTCCATTGCATTGATGAAGATAGCATGCGGCAGGGATTCTGGCGCGGGAATCTTACTGAAAGGACGGGTGCGCAGGGCTGTCCACAATCCGGACTCGACAAGCAGATCACGTGTCTGTTCACGGCTTACACTGTTGACATTGTCACCCTGGTAATGCGCAAACGACACCTGCGTTGATTCGGAAAGCGCACCGGAGCGTTCTTCTTCAGCCAGTGTTATCACCACCGATTGAAAAGCCCGCCGGGCCCCCCTGTTTATTGCTTTAATCACACCTGCTGCCGGAGCGGTGTACTTAACCCCTGGCGTTTTCTTGTCTTCAAAGAGAAGTTGCCCGCGTTTTACCGCGTCACCTTCCTTGACAAAAAACGTCGGTTTCATCCCGATATAATCACTCGCAATCAATGCGACCTGATCCGGTGTTCGGGCTGTGTCAATAGTCTGTTCGGGCGTGCCGGTTATCGGCAGATCAAGCCCTTTTTTAATCTCATGCAAACCCATGGAATGTTCCTGTTGCTGGCCTGTCTGAATGATATGATGCCCCTGAAAGGAGGCGGTCTGGAGAACATGACGCGTATGACAAAGGTCGGAATCTACAACCTGAATTCCAAGTTGTATTCGTATTGCATCATGCGCAGATTATGCCATATCCAGAAAACATGAAACAACTTTGTCATCAATAAATCCCAGAATATTTACTTCTATATCATGCTATGACTTGACCGTTACTTTCAGAAAAACTGAAAATGCCTGATTATGACAGATGTTTTGAATGGTATCCTGTCTGAATTTTACCCTGTGAAATACAAATATACACTGAAGATGATACACAGTACCACTGCCGTATGGATGACATCCCACTTGTTCCAGCTTGCCCGGATGTTCTCACGGCCTTCCTGGTTCAACGTCATGAAGGTCAGGTTTTCAATTTGTTTCGCTGAAGGTGGTGCCGTTAACAGGCTGATTCCAGTCAGGGTGACACAGCAGAACAGGAAGAGGTACACACAGAACAGCAAAAAGTTGATACCGCCATAGGCAGCAACGGTGCGTGCGAGTAGGGAAGCAGACTCCAGGTACTCCGGCGACAACGAGGAACCATAGACCTGTGCCCCCAGCTTCGCCAGTCCCAGCACGAAA
The DNA here is from genome assembly GCA_964537975.1 of uncultured Nitrospirales bacterium. Taxonomy (GTDB): domain Bacteria; phylum Hydrogenedentota; class Hydrogenedentia; order Hydrogenedentales; family SCBR16-9; genus SCBR16-9. The sequence goes on from CAZIDP010000036.1 coordinate 11,804, forward strand.
CCCGCGGCCAAGGTAACGACAGCACCTTTGGCGTTGACCCGGCTCCAGAATACACCCACAAAGAATACGGCGGTCATCGGAGGGGCGAGGTAGGCCTGGACGCTTTGCAAGTATTCATAGAGCGCACTTGAAACTTGCTGCATCACAGGAATCCACAAGATACCCAGCACCACCACTATCCCCGTGGCCAGACGGCCAACCCGTACCAACTCTTTTTCCGGGGCAACGGGCCTGATTTTCTTGTAGATGTCCACGGTAAAAATCGTGGAGCAGGAGTTGAACAAGGAGGAGAGCGAGCTCATCAAAGCTGCCAGCAAACCGCCAACCACTAGACCACGCAAGCCAACCGGCAGGAGCTGACTGACCATCGCAGGATAAGCCTGGTCCGGGTCGTCCATGACCAACATGTTCTTCTGCACCAGCGCGTAGGCAATCATCCCGGGCACGATAAACAGGAATACGGGGGTTATCTTCAGATAGGCACCAAAAATGGTACCCCGCCGTGCGATTTTCAGGTTGCGGGCTGCCAAGGTGCGTTGCACTATATATTGATCGGTACACCAGTACCAGAGTCCGACGATGGGCGCGGCAAACAACATGCCCGGCCAGGGAAAATCCGGGTCGGATGCTGGCCGCCACAGGTTAAACCGCTCACTGCCGCTGATTTCCCGCAATTCCGACCACCCACCAAGCTGATACAAGCCGATAGCGGTGATACAAATGGAACCCAACAGCAACACCACTACCTGTACCGCATCGGTATATATCACCGCACGCAACCCACCAATCATGGTATAGATACCCGTCAGCACCACCACGCTGACCGCGCCCAGCCAGAAGCTGTTGAGCCCCGCGAAATGTAAGTCCGGCAACAGGGTCTGAAACACGACGCCGCCCGCGTATACCGTCACACTGACTTTGGTGAACACATAGGCCAGCAGACTCACCAGCGACAGAATCCACCGTGCCGTCGTATTGTAACGGCGTTCCAGGAATTCTGGCATCGTATACACGCCTGATCGGTAATAAAAAGGCACCAGCACCCAGCCAAGCACCAGAATACACCATGCATGCAGTTCGTAATGTGCCATGGCCACGCCATCCTTCGCGCCCGAACCGGCCAATCCGACCAGATGCTCCGATCCGATATTCGACGCGAACAGCGACGCCCCGATTACAAACCAGCCGACATTACGCCCCGCGAGAAAGTAGTCCGCCGATGTTTCCTGCTTTCGGATGGTAATCCATACCACACTCGCCAAAAGCACAAAATACCCCAGAACAACGATCCAATCCAGTGTTGCCAGTCCCGACATGCCGATGTCTCCCGCTCCCGGTTACAGCCCCATTTTGATGTTGTTTCAAAAACGCTGTTTAGTGTATCGCCAACCCCGGGACAATGGCAAATAGTGAGAGTTTGTACCTACAGATGCGTACATATGAATTACTATGAGTTTCGACAGGTTGAAAGGCAATGTGCAGTACCGTATACTCAAAATGATATGCTCTGTTCAATTAAAATTGATCCATGTATGTCCGTTTGTAGGAGTAATCAAATATATCGGGAGGTATCTCATGAATCCAACAATCATCTGTACGAGTCTGGCGGTGTTGCTGGCCATTTTTTTCAACGTTAAAAGCTTTGCGCAAGCAGAGGCGGGTCAAGACGCTTTGCTGCCCCCGGACTGGGACCCGAAGGCGGCGGCGGACAGCGTCATGGTAGACCTGGTGAATGTTTGTGCGCCGGAAGTGAAAGGCGCACACGATTCTGACTTGCTCATCGTGGGTGACAAGGCCTACATCATCTATATGGCCAATGACGTGCAACCAAGCGAGAATCCCCGCTGGCATTTTGTGTACAACGCCATGTCGATTGTGGACCTGGCGACCAGAGAAGTCGAAGACATCATCCCCTTCGCTGCAACGGAAAGGGCGTATGATAATGTGACATTACCGCCAGGTTCCTGTTTCGTGCCGCGGTTGCTGAAAATTGATGACAGTACCCTGCGCTGCTTTTTTGCCAGTGAAGCCCCTGGTGAACGGGAGTCCCAGGCCTGGTATATCGATTTTAATATAGAAAGCCGCACATTCAACAACCAGATTCACGAGGCGTACATCATCACGACTGCCGGTGAACGCCTACCCATGCAACCGCAGCATTATTACAATGACGCTGTGCGGCATGGTTTTGAAGCGCCACAATTAGATTACGGCGTGTATTTTATTGATTCCTTTAAATACTTTGATGACAAAATCTATGCCGTGATGAACAACTTTCCCATCGGTCAGAATGCCCTGATCGTGGTGGAAGACGACATGAAAACATTCCGGATACTGGGGCATTTCAATGAACCCAACGAATACCGGCTCTCAGAAGCCGCGATTCAGCGGATGCCCGACGGTTCCTGGCTGGCGATTAATCGCCAGAGTGGTGGCACGCAAAGGTACACCTTCTCCAAGAGTGTAGACGGCATCGACTGGACAGTCAATGAATACTGGGAAATGATTCCCGCCTCTTCCAGTTCCAAAGCCACCTTTGATCGTTTTGACGGGGTCTATTACCTCGGTTGGCAGGATGCGACCGAGATCAACAACGTCCATCGTTCGGTGTTCAACATCGAGATTTCGCGAGATGGCGAAAACTGGGAGCGGAAGTACCGCTTCGAGACGGAAAACTCATTTCAATACCCGGTATTTCGTCAGCACAACGGCACCATATACCTCACCGCCACCCAGGGCGATCACTCCAATGATCGCAAAGAACGCATCATGTTCGGTGTGCTGGAGTAGGAAGTTGCCTGATCTTTCGAAGTGTTAATTGCAATTTAGTACAATCAGGATATACACGAAAAGTACCTTTGTGTATATCCTGTTTGGTTTTTATTACAATGGTTCAAAGAAGTGTCCGCTGTGAGATTGATTTGACAATACGGAACCAATTTTTTCTTCATAAAAAACATCATAATTTTCCAGAAATCAGGTAAAGATGAAAATAAAGACATTACATTTGGTCAATTTTAGAAACGCCAAAGACTTGAGAATGGACTTTGATCCGAATCTAAATCTTTTTGTGGGTATAAACGGAGCAGGCAAGACCACAGTACTCAGTGGTATAGCAATTCTTTTGTCTCAAGTAGTCGCTCGCTTGCGTTCTCCTAAAGGTTTTGGCCGCAAAATCCTGAACTCTGATATTCACAATCTAGAATCGCATTCCATTCTCGAGATAACTTGCCAGTCATCAACTGAAGATGATGAATGCACATGGCATATGACGCAAACGCGTAAAGGTAGAAACCCTGTTGTTAAAGCAGATTCCAATTTTGTGAAGTCCAACTTTGAAGCGTTGAATGCTTGGGCATACTCAACAAGACAATTAATTAGTGATTCAAATGAGAAAATTAATATCCCTCTGTTTGTATATTATCCGGTAAATCGTTCAGTTTTGGACATACCTCTTAGGATCAGAAATACTCATAATTTTGAATTATTGGAAGCATATGACAGTGCCTTCACAGTAGGTGCCAATTTCCGGGATTTCTTTGAATGGTTTCGAAACAGGGAAGATTACGAGAATGAGCGTTTCCGTGATGCAACACAAACGGATACAAGGAGTGCTGGATCAGGCAAGTTCATAGAAGATATGCAATTGACATCTGTCCGAGTCGCCATCAATAATTTTCTGCCTGAGTTTTCATCTATTTCTGTAAAAAGAAATCCATTACGAATGGAGGTGGAAAAACTGGGTAGAAAATATAATATCAAGCAAATGTCAGATGGTGAAAAATGTCTTATGGCGCTCGTTGGTGATTTGGCGCGAAGGCTGGCCATTGCCAACCCCAACAGAGAGAACGCTCTGGAGGGTGACGGGGTGGTCCTCATTGACGAAATCGATCTGCACCTGCACCCAGCCTGGCAGCGATCGGTGGTGCCAAGACTTATAAAAACTTTTCCAAATTGTCAGTTTGTCATTACCACACATTCACCACAAGTACTGGGAGAGGTGCATGCAACTTGCGTAAAGCAATTGTATGAGGACCAGAGCCTGGGACTCATCAGCACTACCCCTGCCCAATCATATGGCCTGGATACCTCATCTGTACTAGAAGAATTGATGGAGACCAAGAGCCGTAATACGGTGATTGAAAAAAAACTTGACGAGATTTTTCATCGTATCGATTCGGATGATTTTGCTAAGGCAAAGGAAATTATAGAAGAAGTCAGACAAATGGTAAATGGCGATATTCCTGATCTTGTTCGTGCCAATTCAATAATTTCCATGCTTCAATCCGTTGATGGTGAGTAGGTATGAGGGCAATTGAAAAGGATTTGGAGCCAGTATCATTTACGACCTATCGTTCGCAGCCGGGTGCTAAATATAATGATATGGACCGACAGGCCAAAGATTCTTTGCGTCAACACCTTCTGAACGAGCAAGGGTATATCTGTGCTTATTGTATGTCCAGGATTAGTTTTGACTTTATGAAAATTGAGCATTGGCATTGCCAGTCAAAATACCCTGAACAACAATTGAGCTACTCCAACCTTTTGGCATGTTGTCATGGTAATGAGCACCATCTTCCTCTTGAGCAGCACTGTGATACCCGTAAAAGAGAACGTGACATACAGTTTAATCCTGCAAATCCAGAACACCATGACAGGCTGAAGATATATTATCTGGGTAACGGAGTAATTTGTTCTGATGACGATAGCTTCGACAAGGAGCTCAATGAAATCCTGAACTTGAACTGGCGACGACTCAAAGACAACCGTAAAGATATCATCAGTGCTGTTGATTATGTTTTAAAACGCCAAAGCAGTAAACCTGTCAAATCAAAAATCAGAAAATTAATTCTCAAATATTCAATGAAAGATGATAAAGGCTACTTGGATGAATACTGTGATGTTGCTTTGCACTATTTAAGAAAGTTGCTCAAAAGAGCATAATGCCATACAGAAATTAGAAATACTATTGCTCACCTGCAATGTGGGCAGGAGCAACCTTCTATATGCATTAGCTTGAGCAAAGTGTGAAAATGCAGGTAGAATAGCGACTTTACGGAGCGGCACATACGTTGTGGCTGTGGTTGGCTGGCACTCGGGTTCATAAACTTAGTGCATCATGCAGGAGGAATTGGATTGCAACAGGGTTATTTGGTAGCAATGTCTGATGGCAGACGAATGCCTGTTGTCCGCAGGCTGGTTATTGGTCGGGGGGAAGGGTGTGAGATATCTCTCGATGACGGCGCGGTTTCCCGGAAGCATGTAGAAATACGGCAGGAGAATGGCGGCTATTATTGGCAGGATTTGGAAAGTACCAACGGTACTAAGTTAAATGGCCGGCGGATGACAGAAGGCAAATTACAATCTGGTGACCGATTACTTGTCGGCAACTCAGAATTCCGCTTTGATCTGAAGGAGGAAATCGAACCAGCGGTATCTTCCCAATCCACTCCTTTATTCCAGGAAACCTTTCTGGATGCTGCAGGCAATGCGCAACCCCTGCCACCTCCCTCGAAAACAGCCGTGTTGTTAAACGCGGTATATACTGTTGTCAATGCCATCTCTTCCAACTATGAACCCTGCCAGCTTTTGGATCAGATTCTGGAAACTACGGTGGGCGCTATATCAGCGCAGCGTGGCGCCGTGTTTCTATCCGGCCCAATGTTTGAGTTGCAACCTTGCCCGGAATGTGGTCGGGTACATAGTATCCAGTCTGGAAAGTTGCAGCCGGTGGAGCACAATGAAATCCATATTAGCCATTCCATAGCCCGGCGGGTGTTGGAAAAGGGTGAAAGTGTGTTATATGAAGATGCCGGTGACATGACGACTGATGCGCCGTCGGCAAGCATTATCTCGCTCAAATTACGCTCGGTCCTCTGTGTTCCCCTGCGTTCAAAAGAGGGCATACTGGGGATTCTCTATTTCGATACAGACTGTTCCGGTGAAGCGTATACAGAAGAAGACATGTTGCTGGCATCTGCAGTGGGCAACAGCGCGGGGCTTGCCCTCGAGAATGCCCGCATGCATCTGCAAATGTTAGAAAAGCAACGTATAGACCAGGACATTGCCACAGCTTGGTCGATACAGCAAGGATTCCTGGTCAAAGACTGGCCAACGGATGACCCCCGCTACGAAGTATATGGCGAAACACGTCCTGCAAAAACAGTTGGTGGTGATTTCTATGATTTTGTGCAGCCTGGCCCGGATTGTGTGGGCTTACTCATTGGCGATGTCAGTGGTAAAGGGGTGCCTGCTGCCTTGACTATGGCGCAGATGGTAGCAGAGTTCCGGCTGCTGGCCCGCGAACTGGAGTATCCGTCGGCAATCATTTCTGAGCTGAATTCACGCCTGGTTGCCCGCTCGCAACGCGGCATGTTCTGCACGTTGTGTTACCTCCGTCTGGACCTGACTACCGGCCACATCCTGTGCGCAAACGCGGGTCATCATCCCGTAATGCTGTTTACGGAAGGAATGGCGGAATCTATTTTTTATGCATCCAGTATTCCTGTGGGCATTATGCCGGATGCCAGATGGGACGACGATGAGTACCAGTTGCGTGTCGGTGATGTCCTCTTGATGTATACAGACGGCATCTCCGAAGCGCGGCGCAAATCGGGCGGTGAGCGTGTTACCACAGTGGGAACTGCTGAACAGGAATATGGCAGCACCTCTGTGGAAGCCATAGGCATGCAGTGGCGTGATTTCTCTCTGGAGCATATGCTTGGGGCAATCTTCGAAGATGTTGCCGCCTTTACCGCGCCACATGTACCGCATGACGACTGCACCATGTTGGCAGCCCGCTACAAGGGGAATCGTTAATCATGACGCTGGACATAACAGCAGTCCGTGATTTTCGCTTGGAATTACGCTCTGATCCAAAGTTGCTTCAAGCAGTGCGGAAGCTGGTGTATTGCTATGTGTCTTGTTATGGATTTTCCGATGAGCAGTGCCGCGAAATTGTGCTGGCGGTAGATGAAGCCTGTGCCAATGCGATACGGCATTCCTATGTCGGACATCCCGGAGGCATTATTATGCTTCAACTGGGTGTTACCCGGAATAGCCTGGAAATATGCCTGGAAGATTACGGGCGTACAGCATCACAGGACAAGGTTTGTCACCGTACGCCTGCCCCGGTGGACCTTGAGCATATGCAACCCGGTGGTTTGGGAGTGCAATTCATTTACCAGGTGTTTGATGAAGTACGTTATACAGCCGGCAGCGATGGTGGAAATAATGTCCGGATGCGGTTACGACGTCCCGATATTGAGGAAGGTGAATAAGATGGGCTTACGGATTGAGACCAACAACGAGACCACGAAGATTTGTCTTCGTATAACAGGTGAAGTGGATTTGTATACTTCGCCGGAGCTGCGCAAAGCTATCATGAAAGCGGTAACCCAGTCTTCCGGAGGTGTAATACTTGACCTTACGGAGGTGGCATATATGGATTCCTCCGGCGTGGCAACGCTGGTCGAGGGATTGAAGGCCAATTCAGATAAGAAACTGGCCTTCAGCTTGCGTCATCCTTCTCAATCTGTAATGAAGGTGTTGCAGCTTTCCCGGCTCGACAGTGTATTTCAGATCGAGAATTGAATGGTTGTATTTTAATAGTTATAGCTGCCAATTTGTCGTAAGGATTGCTTGAGAGGAGTTGTATTGACTGCATTTCTGGGCCATACTGGTCGCATCACATTGAATGGCTTGTACTCCGGCAGTACGGTGTGTGTACTCATGGTGGAAACGGTCAACTGGATGCTTGTACAGCCCTTACGGGGCAAGGGCCTGCGGGTTCGCAGTACTGTGGAGCATTTCGTGGAATTCGGCGTGCGTTCCATGCCCATCGTAGGACTCATCTGCTTCCTGATTGGTGCCATTATGGCCATGCAGTCGGCATACTCCCTGGAGCAGTGGGGCGCCACACGATTAATTGCCAACCTTGTCGGCGTTTCCGCCCTGAGAGAACTCGCACCGTTGATGGCCGCCATACTCATCACCGGACGTTGTGGTGCTGCTATCACAGCGGAGATTGGGACGATGAAGGTGGCGGAAGAAATTGACGCGCTTCACGTGATGGGGCTCAACCCAACCAAGTTTCTGGTGGTTCCCAAATTTCTGGCCATGTTGTTGGCGTTGCCCTGTGTTACCGTCCTTTCCATGCTCATTATGATTCTCGGTGGTTACACGGTATCTGTATTGCTTATCGGCTTGGACACCCAGCTATATTTTGAACAAACCGCGTCGGCCCTGGCTACGAAAGACCTGGTTACGGGGTTGGTGAAAAGTGTTTTCTTCGCGGTGGTGATTTGCTGGGTCGGTGTGTACCGGGGCTTCAAGGTAGAAGGGGGAGCGGAAGGTGTGGGCAAACAAACCACGGCTTCTGTCGTGAACGCCATCTTCCTGATTATACTGGTAGACCTGGTCTGGACCACGTTGTTTTACTTTATCTGAGGTTGATCCGTATGCAACAAGATGTACCAACAACCCAATCTGATATCCACCTGGAAGTACACGACCTTGTGGTGAAATACGGTGATCGCACCGTCTTGAAAAAAGTCAATTTCGAGGTGAATCGGGGGGAGGTACTGGTTATCCTGGGTGGCAGTGGTTGCGGTAAGAGTACACTACTGCGCAATCTCGTTGGTTTGATGCGCCCTTACAGTGGGCAGATACTGATTAACGGCAAAGATTTCACCGGGATGAATGAAGAAGAACGCATGGCGCTTCGCAAGCGTATGGGCATGTGCTTTCAAGGTTCCGCCCTCTTCAATTCCATGACCATCGGTGAAAATGTGGCATTGCCGCTTAGAGAACATACCCGTCTGGAAAACTCAACCATAGAGATAATGACCCGTATTAAGCTGGAACTGGTCGGGCTGGGAGGCTTTGACACCTACATGCCTTCTGAGCTCAGTGGCGGCATGAAAAAGCGGGCTGGACTGGCCCGTGCCATGGCGATGGACCCGGAAATCATCTTCTATGATGAACCTTCAGCGGGACTGGACCCCATCGTGGCGGCGGACCTGGATATGCTCATCCGCAAAATGCAGCATACTTTCAATCTGACCAGTGTTGTGGTGACACATGAGATGGAGAGTGTAAAACTCATTGCGGACCGGGTGCTCATGCTGGACAAGGGGGAGGTGGTAGGGTATGGTACATTGGACGAACTCAGACAGACCGACCATCCTTTTGTACAGCAATTTTTTGAGCGACGTCCCAATGAGGAAGGTGGAGATGAGGCTACCTACTTACAGGCGTTGACCGGAAATCAGAATTAATATGACAATAAAACCAGATACTATACAATGATCCGGTATGATATTTTTACAATTTGACAACAGGTAATCATGAGTAACAGCAAACACGACTTTACAAAAACTGAAATAATGGCTGGAGCGCTTGTATTGTCCAGCGTTGCAGTACTGGCTGCATTTATTGCGGTAATACATGGTTGGCGGCCACCACAGGAAGTTCATACCTACTATGCCAATTTCACCAATATTGGCGGATTGAACGTCAACGCCGATGTGCGGTTTGGTGGTGTCATTGCAGGCCGGGTTCAAGCCATCGAACCTCATCCGGAAAATGCCACGTTGATTCAGGTTGCCTTGAACTTGCAACCCGACATCCCGGTTAATAGGGACAGCGTAGCTACTGTAGACCAGGTGAGTCTTACGTCTCCCAGTCATCTTGAAGTTTCAACAGGCTCTGTGCAGGCACCACGTCTGGTTGAAGGTGACATTATTGCCGCGGTCACAAAGAGTGGGGGACTCGTAGACTTGCCTGATCTCAGTGGTGTGATTGCGCGGGTGGAGCGTTTGCTGGACGATGTACTTGAAATCCTGGGTGCGGAAGAAGCGCGTCAATTGGATGCACAAGGCGAGCGCGAGTTCATCAAGGTCACCCGTATTGCTGCCCAATTAAACGCAACGCTGGAAGAAGGGGTTGGCCTGGTGGGCGATGTGCGGGAGGCGGTGAATGAGCAACGACCGAATATCGAAGCCATCCTTCAACAAGTTCAAGATATTGAGCATTCCGCGAAGCGACTGGTCGATGAAATATATGTGGTGGTTGCCGAGAACCGGGAGCCAATTCGAGAAGGGATTGCAGGTGCGCAAAATCTCCTGGACGATTTAAATGTCATACTGGACGGTGTGACGGATCGTCTGGACGCATTACTGGCATCCCTTGAAATGGGATTGGACAACGCAGCACAAATGAGTGACAATACCCGCGATATGTTGGAACGGAACCGACCGGTTGTAGAAGATGTAATTCTGGATTTGCGTGATACGGTACGATATCTGAAAGATTTCTCCCGCACTTTGGCAGAGCAACCACAATCGGTAATTCGTGGACGAACCCCGGAAGGACGACGTAACTGATATGAATTTTTCTGATTTGATGCAGAAGATACTGCACAGGTATAGCCTATACACCTGTTTACTGGTGATGCTTGTTTTAACCACTTCCAGTTGTGCAACACGCCCTCCTGCGCGGTATTATACCCTCGACATGAGCCATTCTGCCCAGGCGCAACCGGCTTTCAACTTCAATGTCGAGCGGTTCCGGGTAGCCCAGGCCCTTTCCAGGGATGAGATCATGATCAAGACCAGCCCGACTGAAGTGGAATATTATGCAACCGACCAGTGGGTTGCGAACATAGGGGAGCTGGTAGCGCGAAAGTTGCAAATTGAAATGGGCCCACGGCATGGTGAACGTCCAGAGCTGGTTATCATGGGAACCATCCAGGCATTTGAACAACTCGACACACCAGATGGAACCCAGGTACAAATTGAAATAGATATCGAAGTGCGTGATTCAATTAGCAGTCGCTATGTTGCTCCGCTATTTCAGCACCGTTACCGGGACGTTCGGTCTGCCGAAAACAACAATCCCGCATCGGCAGTTCGTGCCTTGTCTGCTGGCTTGGAAGAAATAGCGCGTGCTATTGCTGATGATACCCGACATTTGACGGTTGATAATTAATTCACACCATATGGCTGCCAAGAAAGCGAAACTCTACGAAAGCGCGGAATGACACAAAGCAACCAATCCATGGACCATTTGAGTCCGTATGAGCGGGCTGTCTGTTATTATTCTCTGCCACATGTAATAAGCCCGTTAACGTACGGCATAATCATTGCCTATACAGTATGTGTTGTGGAGGCCTTGGTAGCGCTGGTCATAGGGGTATTATTGGACCACAAGATGTGGATTAATGTTGGTGTTGGTGCACTCGTCGCCCTGGTTGTTTTCGGTATTGTAATTTTTACGGCACGTGCCTTTTTGAATGAGTTTCGCCAGCGTCGCTTCCTCAAGGAAGCACGCAATGCCATGTCAGCCGATAACTTGTCAGCCGATTCTGGTTCTGACCCAGATGGTATCCCAGACCCGTTTGAGGCGCACCGTTTGTTCTGGTGTAACTGTTACCACGCAACACAGATTTTTGAACGTAGCAACACCGACGAAAAAGTGTGCTACCTTGTTGACAATTGGAAGCAGAGTTTTCGCTGGAAGGTTATGGAAGCCGGAGGAGATGACTTGTTTTCGATTATAGGTTCAGGACGGCCCCATAGTTTTTTATACGGAAACGGCTTGCCTGCGCAAATTGATGTGCTCAAAGACAATAAAATCATTGCACATATACGCCAGCGCTTTAATATTAAAACACCTTATACCGAAATACTCGATACGGAAAAACCAGATTCGCATATTCAATACCACATACGACGTGATGGTATCTATTGCGATGGTGCCCTGGTTGGGCGTATCTATAATTTAAAGGGCAACAGCTACCTGGATATTCATTCGGATTCATTTTCTTGTGGGATTCTGGCTTATTTCGTGTCCTGTAAATGCTGATCCCGAACACCAATAAGGGCACCGGGCTACTATATAGTAAGCCCGGCATATCCCAAATTTTTTGCTAATCCCTGTGCTGCGTAATTATAGGCTACCCGAATCCTGCTAACCGCCTAATAATTGTAATGCGGATTGTGGTACCAGATTTGCCTGTGCCAGCACAGTCGTACCCGCGCTTACCAGAATCTGGTTTCTGGTAAAACGTACCGTTTCTTGTGCGATGTCTGCGTCGCGAATAACACTTTCAGAAGCTGATGCGTTCTCTTCCTGGATGGCAAGTGTCGCGATCGTAAATTCCAGACGATTCTGGTATGAACCCAAATCGCTGCGCAGGTTGTTTACACTTTGGAGTGCCAGATCAACGGTACTCATTGCGGAAACGGCCAATTCGACTGTAGAAATCGCCAATCCATTCACACCCAAGTCATTTGTCTTTGCACCATTTACTTGAATATTAATAGTTTGACCTGGCTGCGCGCCAGCCTGAATGGTTACTGTCTGTGAAGCACTGAGCACATTGAAACCATTAAACTCTGTATTCAATGCGATGTCATCAATTTGCTGCAGCAATTGAAGTACTTCCGCATTTAACGCGCTACGGTTGGCGTCACTGTTGGTGCCATTGGCAGCCTGTACAGCAAGTTCACGCATGCGTTGTAGAATATTGGTTGTTTCGCTCAATGAACCTTCAGCTGTTTGTACCAGACTGATTCCGTCTTGTGCGTTGCGCTGGGCAACCATAGCACCGCGGACTTGTGAACGGAAACCTTCTGCTATTGCGAGTCCTGCCGCGTCGTCTGCGGCACGATTGACGCGTAAACCACTCGATAATCTTTCCAAGGATTTGTTAAGATCAAGAGTGTTTTTTCGCAGAATTCGTGATGTGCCCAGAGCGGACACGTTCGTATTAATACGAAGACCCATAATAATTTTCCTCCGTGATTCGGGTAACCTCTGCATCCTTGCATTGGTATTGGGATGACCGACATCTCATTGCATTGCCGGTTACAGAGTATTTATCGACGAAATACAGAGAAATCTTTAGCAAAAAAACGAATTATGAATTTTTGGTAAGGTTAGACTACGATTATAAATGTTTTTTCAATCCCTGCTGTTTAATTCCTACTTCAGCGATAAAGATTCTTGACTAATAAGCAAGTTATCAAGTACATTTATTAATAATTAACACACTTGATAGGGGAAGCTGAGCTCTAATTTATCCTAAAATGTGTTATTATTAAACGATATTTGGTAATAAGGAAGGAATCCTATATAGTCTGGTGTTGATTCAGCGGGTATGTATTGGTGAGGGACTGTCTTTTTCTTAAAAAACCAACCAAAATACCTGTAGCCTTTTGTTATCCGATTGTTGTTCTATTTGTTTAGGAGTATTATTTCCAATATGATGTCGTATGCTACCAAGCACGGATTTTTATTGGCCGTCGTACGTGCCATATTGGATTTGTTTTGCCTGATCCTGGCCTATCTGTTGGTGATCTTGATTGACCCCTATTTCGAAGGCGGCAAAGGTGAAGCCTTGCGGTTGTATTGGCCATACCTCGCAACGTACGCGGTTGTTTGGTGTGGAGCTGCAGCAGACCAACGTTTATTCGTTTCACGACGTAGCGAGGCTTTGGTGTCCTTGTTGTACTCTATGGCACGCGCGTTCTTTACCACTTTTTTGTTCACCGCCTTTCTACTGGCTATTTTTTTGCAATCTGGCATTGACCGATTATTCTTTCTCTTGTATAGTTTGTTTGCTTTATCTGCTTTATTGTCATTTCGGTTGACCATCGGTATCAGTTTGAGTAAGTTGCGACGACTGGGTTTCAATGCACAAAGAATTATTGTGATTGGTGCCAATGAGCGCACTGCAAACCTCGTTCAGATTTTTCTGGCCAATGAGCATTTTGGTTATCATATTGAAGGATTCCTGGAATCTGACCCAGAGCGCAGACCCATACTGGAGCGATATGGTGTACCCTGTCTGGGGGCTGTTGACAATCTGGAAGATATTTTGCTGGAGCGAGTTACCGATGGCGTCTATGTTTCACTACCAGTTCGTTCTCATTACGAAACGATTCAAAGTATTGCGCATTTGTGTGAAGGGATAGGGGTGCCGGTACGGTTTGTCGCTGATATTTTTCCACTGCGGTTGGCTACCAGCGATTTTACTCGGCTTCATGATATACCAATGTTATCTCTGACCTATGAACCTGAGTTTCAAACTCGATTTGCCCTCCGAAAAGCATCTGACTTGATAGCTGCCGTTGTTTTGTTGCTCTTTTTATTGCCTGTGATGCTCTTGCTGACAATTGCAATTAAATTGGAATCTTCTGGGCCTGTTTTTTGCCGTCGCAAAAATGAAAAGTCCAATGGAGGCGAATTTAATTTATTGAGTTACAGGGTAACCAAGGAAGTTATCGCATCTACAGCTTCTCAAGAAGAGCTGGTGGGAGACGAGATAAAGCCAGGTAATTTGAATGTAATACCAGAAACGCATGCTAAAAACGAATTGACGCTTGTCGGTCGCTGGATTCGCCGAAATGGGCTTGAAGAACTGCCTCAATTATTTAATGTTATCCAGGGGCATATCGTATTGTCTGGCATGGACCAAAGGCTTGTCACACCGGTGCAACGGCATGCCCATGTTGATAAATCATCTGATAGCAAACAAACACCACTAACAGGTTAGGGATATTGTGGAACAACTTTGGCATCAAAAGACCATGGTTGCATGGGGATTGGCATGCTCTGATTTTGCCTTCATTCTCACTTCTTATGGCATTGCAGTCCATCTGACGACACCACTGGAAGTGCCGTTAGGCGAAAGCTTTATAGCCTATGCTCCCTATCTGATAATTTTACTTCTGGTTTGGTTCAGTGCTGCCATTGAACGTCGTTTGTGGAGTTTCAGTTGGAGTGAGGGTATCGTCTCCTATATGACTGCGGTTGTCAAGGCGGCAGGAGATGCCACCTTGTACTGTGTCGTTTTCATGGCACTTTTTACCAATCGAGGTTTGGACCACAATTTTCTGGTAACGTATTGCTTTATAACTTTTTTTGTCTTGCTTCTGTTTCGATTTTCGATCCGGCTGCTCCTGCGAGAACTGCGACGGATGGGATACCAGATACGTAAAACGATAGTCATTGGCGCGAATAACAGAACCGCCCACCTGCTTGAAGTCTTTCAAAGCCAGGGTGGAGACGGGTATCAGTTATTGGGGGTGGTAGATGATGACGCGGAGCGATTGGAACTACTGAGCGCTTTCAAGCCTCGCTATCTTGGTGGAATTCATGAATTGGAGAAACTCCTGAAAGAAGAGCCGGTCGACACAGTCTTCGTCGGCTTACCTGTACGCTCAAATTATCACAACATTCAGGAAATCGCACATTATTGTGAAGGCGCTGGAGTTACAGTAAACTTGTTGGCCGACCTGTTTCCCATGCGTATTGCTACGAACAGGCAAATGTACATAGATGAAATTCCGTTGTTGTCTTTGTCGACCATTCCAGAAGCACATTTGAAACTGGCTTTCAAACGATTGTTTGACCTGGTTGTCTCAACGCTCCTGATTATAGCCCTGTCACCTATGTTTTTGCTTGTTGCCATCTTAATCAAACTGGACTCAAAAGGACCCCTGTTGTTTTTTCAGGAACGGGTTGGCCAAAATCAACGTCGCTTCCGTATGATAAAATTCCGTTCTATGGTAGTCAATGCCGAGGAATTGCGTGCCAAGTTGGTTGAATTGAATGAGGCAGACGGACCGGTTTTTAAAATGCGGAATGATCCCCGTATTACCCGTGTGGGACGCTTTATTCGAAAATACAGCATTGACGAATTCCCCCAGTTGTTCAATGTGTGGTGGGGCGAAATGAGTCTGGTTGGACCACGCCCTCCTATACCCGCTGAAGTCGCGGAATATACCTGGGACCAAAGACGCCGGTTAAGCGTAAAACCTGGAATGACCGGACTTTGGCAAGTCAGTGGCAGGAGTGATGTCAGTTTCCAGGAATGGGTAGAGCTAGACCTGCAATACATCGACAACTGGTCTATTGCGCAGGATTTTATGATCTTGCTTCGCACATTTCGTGCCGTGGTGGCAGGACGTGGCGCTGCGTAGTCACTACATCTGGGTATAAATTAGCTTGATCTCTAAAGATCGAACCACCATGACCAGCCTTCTCTTTTGCCACCTGTGATTGCTGTCCGTATTAACTCGACGGTGCAGAATATCCTGCTTCTGCTAGCCAGACCTTGAGCAATGCAACCGATTTACGTATTTCTTCCAGCAGTTCGCTTTCAGTACCGGTGTTGTATTCAAAATGTAGAGAGACTGGACCGCTGAATCCATGTGCATGCAACACCTTCAAGTATTCCGCCGTGGGCACATATCCCTCACCAAGGGTCAGCCATCGGGGCCGGCTTCCTTCCCAGACAAAATCTTTTAACGCGATCATGTGAACCCGATTCATTTCTGCCAGAAGGCGGACGATGACCATACCGGCACCATAGGCACCTTCAACTGTGACATGACCCAGGTCCAGGTTTGAACCGATATTCGGCAGGCCAATGCTGCGGTAGGTATGCAGTAAATCCCATACTGGGCCACCATAATACCCATACCCGGAGTGGTTGTGATAACCAAGGTTGACGTGGTAATTTCCGGCCAATTCGGTTAGTGCCTGTAATTCCTCAGTGATACGCTCAATTTGCAGGCTTACTGCTTCGTACTCGTTATACCGATGCCCACCAATTCTTAGAAAAGGAATACCCAGCTCCGCGGCTGCGGCAAGTAATGTATCGGCTTCATCATTGGCTTCCGTAAGCCGGGTGGTTATCATGGGAACCTCCAGTCCAGTGTCCCGGATGGTGCGGACTGCGCGTTCGAAGTCTCTGTCCAGATTCTCCGGCGTCACGTGTCCACCCAGACGCACCGTAAGGTCGATGCCCTCGAGGCCCAATTCCACACAGGTGTCTGCCATCTCGTCATAATTTAGAAATTGCAGGTGCTTGGAAAACAGGCATATATTGGGGCTGGTATTGGGTCTGGCCGGATTCAATTCGGTTGATGCATCAACAAGCAGTGGTTTATTCCCCGGAATCCCGGCGACCCCAGCGGTCAACACGGTTGCTACCAAGGGTACTTCCACACTTTTTCTGAGAAATCCTCTTCTGCTCAGCGGTACATTCATGAATTGTCTTCCTCCTCTGTGCGAGAACTGTCAATAGACGATCTGCTTTCCGATTTGGGCTTGGGTGGTTCCGAAAATGCCCGCATGAGATCACCAGCCTGCGCTATTGCACGTCTTGTTGCTTGTGGCAGTTCAATGTTTTTTTCCGATAGCGTACTGTTTTCTGAATTTATGCTATTTTCTGACTCAGGACTAGCGGTAGATGATTCACGTGTTGCGGATGTTTTTTTAGCAATACCTTTCGCCGCAGGTTTCGCAGTACTTTTCGAGGTGCTTCGTGTCGTTCGCGCTGTTGAAGTCTTCTTCACCGAAGCTTTCTTTGCTGGTGCCTTCTTTGCTGATACTTGCTTGGAATGTTGCTCTTCAGGCAGGTTCTGTGTCGTCACCGTTTCATCAAGGCTTGTTGCAGTGGGACTAGTTTCAAATGGCGGTTTTGATACGGTACTCGATGCTTTTTTCTTTGCCGGTGCTTTTTTCTTTGCCGTACTTTTTTTGTGGGCTGTTTTTATGGTCGCAGGCTTTTTCTTCGCTGGTTTTTTAAGTGGCTTTGTCGTTCTATCCAGTTCAGGTTCTACAGGTTTGGCCTCACTATCAATGGTGTCCCCGGAATCATCATCATCATCATCAACTGCTTTGGCATCAGCCTCTTTTACCTTGCTTTGTTTTGCTGCTTGTGGAGAAGATTGCTGAAGGCGAAGCACCGATTCGTTGATTTTCTCGGTGTATCCTCCTTCATCTGCAGTTGCTAATGTCTCATCGTAGACCACAGGTGTAGCTTCAGGTACAGTAACAGAACTGCCTCCTTCTTCAAAATGATCCCCTGAAAGTATTCTCGCACGTTCTTCTGATAGCAATGGGGTGGTCCAGGTGCTGTCTCCAGCCATGGCCCGGTCTGAATCCACAATATACCGTTCTGTTGTGCTGTGTTCTTTAATCCAGGTGGCTATTGGCTCAAATACTTCGCGTACACCATTTTTCCCGAAGGCAAGATCACAGTGGTTGTAATCATGCAAGAATCCTTCTTCTTTAGAGCAGACCAGGTATTTCTTGTCCTTGTGAGGAAGCTGCTGGAAGAAATGTGCAGCGCGTCGCAATGGAACAAACGGGTCCTTTGGTGCATAAATTGCCAACAGCGGAAAGGTCATGGTTTTTAACCCAGCCTGGATGTTGACACGGTCATCCAGCATACGCCAGACTTGATTTTTTACCCAGAACGCCAGCTCAGATTGAACCTTGGGCAGCGGTGCTTCCAGCATGTTGATGAAATGCCCGGTATTCATTTGTGGTGGAATGTTTTGGAGGTTTGCAGGAAAATAGGGTAGACTTTTTTTACTCAACATGCCAAGGGGGATTAGTGCCCTGACTACCGCGCAGACCAACCGGGGACTGTGCCGTACAAAGAAAAGCAGTGTCTCTGGAATCTTGACTTGCACCCCATCAAAGCCAAGCGGCGATCCCATAGTTGTACCACTGGCGATATGTTCTTCACCGTGTACCTGGCTATAAGCATACAGCAACATCCCCCCAAGAGAATGACCTACCCAGTGGATTTTATTGTAACCCGATACCCGTCGTATATAGTGAACTACCGAAGGTAAGTCGGACATCAAATGCTGGTCCAGGGTCGTTTCGAAACGGCTACGTTCAAATGGCGGAATAGAAGAACGGCAACCACGCAAATCGACTGCCCAGCAATCATAGCCCTTGTTGACCAGATGCTCTATAAGACAGGCACCTTCCGGACTGGTGAAATTGTGGTGATTGGACACAGAACCATGCACCAAAAGCACGGGTTGCCCCTCAATGCGGCCACGGCGATAACGACAAACCCGCAAACTCCACAAATCCGGTGTTTTTACCGTATGAACTTCCTCCGTCTGAATTTTTTCAGGATATAGCGACAACAAGAAATGGTAATAAAGTAATATGGTCGCTATCAGTGCCAAGACCAGTCCAAAAATAATCCACACGTTGTATCACTCCCTTCCAGGAATTATCCCCGGTTTGCGACAATAGCACAATGATTGATTGTGGGGCAGCAAGTAATTTGTTTCAACTTGATTTCAAGTGTTCCAATACGGTTTGCGCCAATTTTGCATTGAATCCCGGCAATGTCGCCAGGGAGTCAACCGGCGTTTCCCGTATTTTCGCAACTGAGCCTATTTGATTCAAGAGTTGGCGTGCTTTTTTTGGGCCGATGCCCGGAATAGCGGTCAATCTCGTCTGCAGAGTCCCTTTGTTTCTCAGTTTTCGGTGATGCCCGATGGCAAACCGGTGGGCCTCATCCCGAATGCGGGCCAGTAAAAGTACCACTGGGCCGTTTTGAGGGGGAATGACTGGATTCATGCGGCCGGGTAGAAAAAAACGCTCTGGTGACGCTCCAGCCCCTTCGCTATGCCCATACTGACCACCATTGTCTTCTGGTCTGGATTTGGCAATGGCAACATGGGGGAGATCGTCTATACCCAAATCCTGGAATACGGCACTGGCTACGTTGAGTTGGCCCTTGCCACCGTCAATCAACACCAGGTCCGGCATGTCATTTTCTTCTATGGCACGTCTGAAACGTCGCATCAATGCTTCTCGCATACCCGCAAAGTCATCCTGGCCTTCTACCTGCTTGATGGTAAAATGGCGATATCGTGACTTACTAGGTATGCCGCCTTCAAATACGACCATAGAGGCAACCGTTTTATTGCCTTGAATTGTGGATATGTCAAAGCACTCAATTCGCTCTGGAATTTTAGCCAACAACAAGGTCTTTTGAATTTGATTCAGAATGTCCTGGTTGGCTTTTTCTGTGAGTTGTTTCTCTTCAAAACTGTGTTTGGCATTTCTGATTGCCAGCGCGACCAAAGCCAGTTTCTCTCCGCGTTGTGGTGCCTGGATAATCACTTTACTTCCACGTTGTTCGCTCAACAACAATCCCAACGTTTCAGCTTCTTCCAGATCGGAGGGGAGAAGAATTTCCCGGGGCAGCACAGCACCTTCAGCATAGTACTGCAAGATGAATGAACCGAGCAGCTCATCGACAGGCATTTCACGGTGTTGAAAGCTGAAGCTTCTGCCACCCATCATGCGCCCGCTTCGATAAAACAAGGCCTGAATTTCTGTATAGGAACCTTCATTGTATACCCCGAATACATCGCGGTCCGCGGCACCTTCCGCGCCTACCGTTCGCTGCCGTTCCGTGGTACGTTGGAGATCAAGCAATCGGTCTCTCAGTGCAGCGGCCTGTTCAAACTCCAGTTTTTCCACATGCTCCTGAATTCTCCGGCGCAGCATCTTTTCCAATTCGTCGTTTCTACCTTCAAGCACCATGACCACCTGGTCTACAATCTCATGGTAAGCCTGCTTGTCGATATATTTCACACAGGGTGCTGCGCACTGCCCCATTTGATAATACAGGCATGGGCGGGTGCGGTTATGAAGTACATAATCGGTGCAGGTTCGCAGGGGAAACAGGCGTTGAATCTGGCGCAGTGTCTGACGTACTGAAGCCGCGCTATGGTATGGACCAAAGTAGCGGGCACCGTCTTTTCTATACCGCCGAACCACGGTTATCCGTGGAAAGGCTTCCCGGAGATCAAGCCGAAGACTGATATACGTTTTGTCATCTTTGAGACGGACATTGTAGCGGGGTCTGTATTGTTTTATCAGGCTGTTTTCCAGTAACAGCGCTTCTTTTTCCGTATTTGTAATTAAAAAGTCAATTTGTGACACCCGCTGCATCAAAAATTTCACACTATACCTGGAATCACTTTCGTTTATATAGGTGCGGATGCGGGCGCGTAAGTCCTTGGCTTTACCCACGTAAATGGGCTTGTTTTTCGCGTCAAGCATGATGTAACACCCGGGACTGCTGGGTACAGTGCTAACATCAAAGGAAGACAAAAAGGCTTCGGGACTCTTTCTGGCTTTGGGTGCATCCCCCAGCGTCAAGCGCTCAAGACTTACATGTACTTTGTTTTCCATGGCTATATACTATCACAACCTTGTGGATTCGTTACCTGATTGAAGCTTAATATGTATTATAATTACAACGCAATTTATACAGTATTTTTTTATTATTCTGGAATTTTTTTACCCGGGATGTCCTCTGACAGGTGCAAGGAAGTATGATGGGATTAAAGTGGGATGAATTAAAGCGTGTAATACGTTTTTTATATCTTAAAATAATGCGACAACAAGGTAAACCAGAAACGGTGGCGGGTGGCGTCGCATTGGGGGCTTTTCTAGGTTTTGTGGTGCCCCCGGGTATGCAGACTGTGGTGGCTTTTGGTTTGGCACCCCTGATGCGTTGTAATCCCATAGCTGCTGCATGTGCCGTGTGGGTGTCCAATCCCCTGACCATGCCGATTATCTATCCCTTGGGACTCACACTGGGTTCCTGGATTACCGGTTTGCCCATTCGCCATGCGGTACCTACCGATGATGAACGCATTTGGGCATTCATCACGGATTTCAGCCGGTATGGCCGTTCCATCATCATGCTTGTCACAGGGCTGACCTTTATGGGCGCGATAGCTTCTGTAATTTCCTATTATGTGACCAAAGTTTTTGTCATCGAATATCGTAAAAGAATACATGAGCGCCGACTGCGACGTATCAAACGTAAATTGGAAAAGCAGCAGAAGGTAGAATTGCTGGATAATCCTGACAGCGAGTCCGAAACAGAATCATAATAAACGATGATAAATAATGCGAATCGCCTCATCGAACAGGTCTGACATACTGCTTTTTCATCGTCATGCCCTACAACGGGCCATGACTGACTGTTGATTAGTGCTCAAAAATAAAGAACTCCGATACTCACATAAAATTTATACAAGTATCGGAGTTTTGATTGTAAAATCAGATTGTCTGATTAAACTTACAGACCCAGTCCACCGAAGATGTCTGCAAGAAGACCATCAATGATTGCTACGATAGCAGCGATGATTGACTCAATTACACCTTCAATGATTTCGCTAATGATTTGACCTAAATCCAACATGTTTAGTTCCTCCTTAGAACATTTTTGTTTGTCTGAGCGTCCCAGTGACGCAATCTACAAACACTACCACACAATTTTGTTTTTGTTACATCTTTTTTTTATTTTTTTATAAGATGTGCTACAGGCAAGGTTCAGTTTTAAAACACCCCTCAACCTTGAGAATACGGAGCATACAGTAATTTGCCTGGCAATGTCAAATAGTAGCGTTGCTTCCAGTAATCTCATTAATAATCTTATAGCAATCGGTTACCGTCTCTCCATACCACATTATATAATTGATATGGGTGTTTTTCCATGATACACCTACTTAACATTATGTACGAATAGGACTTACAGACTCGTTGCTGGTTAATGTTTGGGGACGATTCGATAGAGTTGTAATCGGGATGGTTCCGGGTGCGGCTCTTCGCGCGGTCGGTCCCGATGGGAATTAAGCGTTTCCCAACGCAGTACATATTGCACACCTGATTCCTCTGCCCGCCCCGAATCATGTTGGAAATTGACTCGCATCCCAGGAAAATCCGACCGTACTGCCCGTAGTTCCGCTGGTATATTATTAGGTATAAGCTCCAGTTGCTCTGCAAATTTCAATGTTTCGGGGTCCAAGCGCCAGCGTTGCGTACCATATTGGCTATGTCTCCAGGTTTGGGTCAGGATATTACCTTCTTTGCGAACCGGGTTAACGCTAATCTCGAAGTTCAAGCTTCCACCCCCGTGGAACCACCAGCGGTAATCCCAATCGCTGGCTTGGTAGACAACCCAACTCCCATCTTCCAGACGTGCATTGTATAGCTGCGTATTGCCTTCTTCGTCAAACTTGTGATAAGTCACTACGGGCCGGTTTTCCAAGTCGAATCCCAACCGTACATTGCCATTGATGACCCCGCCTTCTGGTGGAATAGGATCAATGATGTCACTGGTGTCAAAGGTTATCGGTAGTTCCAGTGCTTCGCCACGGCTGTTTTCCCAGTGAATTAAATCACGACTGCGCGCATAGCTGGGGTTGTTGTTGGTTTCTGCATGGTGGGTTACCCGCCAGACCCAGCATAGGTGATAATAACCATCCGGGCCAGATAGTGGGCCAAAAAAATAGGCATTTTGCTTGCCCTCACCATCTACCAGTGGTTGATCCAGCAGTCGGCTCCAGGTTTGGGTTTCATGGTCATACCGATTGAAGATTTCATTTCCGGAGCCACTGCTGCCATCACGATATCGAAACAGTAAAATGTTGTCCGGTCCACGCAAAAAACGGGGATAGGTCGTTCTGTTTTCCAATTCACCTACCATAGGCGCCCGTTCAAATGTGGTAATGTCCAAAGGTTCTCGTGTCCGAAAATAGACCAATGGGTCTACATGCATGTTACCACTGAGGTGAATGTACCCGTCATTGTCAACGACCATGGTGATGTAGTTGTGGCTGTCCCACAAAACAGCTTCAGGAAGCTCTATACGGGTCCAGGTGCTTTCATCCAGGTTACGTGATACCACTGTCATTTGGCGATTGGCATTATAAAATGCAGCAATTTGTTTAGGGGGGTGGGTCAGGAGTGCAAAGCTGACAGGGTGCCCCGACCAGACATCTTCGATATCAACCACATCAAAGTTGGCTGTTTCAGAAACGGCTGTTAATGAAAGCAGCAGGAAAAGAATGGTTAGTTTTTGGCAAGTGCGAATAAACATGACGTTTCTCCCGTTTTATCTTACGTTACAGGGTGCAGTATAGCAATCATTACCCAGGATGTAAAACCAGGAGATGGCGGTACCAGACCCTGGATTAACCATGCACATTGAACTATAAACATGTAACCGAAGTGGAAATGAGTAGAAACGATGACTGAAGCTGTAAATGATAAGCTGTGGATTCATGCGCGAGATTTGTTCCGGGCTCACCCCTGGCATGGTATCCATATTGGTGCGGAAGCGCCTGATATCATCAACGCGTATATCGAAATTTTACCTACCGATACTGTCAAATACGAGCTGGATAAAGCTACGGGACTACTCCGGGTGGACCGGCCACAGCGGTTTTCCAATGTATGCCCGGAACTGTACGGTCTTGTACCACAGACTTTCTGTGGAGATGCCACAGGAGCGTTTTGCAGGGAGAAGACTGGGCGGGACGGTATTGTAGGGGATGGTGATCCGTTGGATATTTGTGTGCTTACGGAAAAACACATTTCACATAACAATATTTTTTTACGGGCACGTCCCATTGGCGGCTTACGTATGCTGGACGGTAACGAAGCAGACGACAAGATCATCGCCATTCTGGAAGACGATCCTTCGTATGGGTACTGGCGCGATATTTCACAGTGTACTTCTATGCTGATCGAACGATTAAAGCATTACTTTCTCACGTACAAACAGGCACCTGATGCCAAACAACGGGCATGTGAAATCACCCATGTATATGGTGCTGAAGAAGCCCGGGAGGTCATCAGGCAAAGTATGGAGGACTATCGCAACAAATTCGGTGACCTGGCCAGCCTTATGGATGACTTATACGCAGAGCATAAAGTGTAATTCTTTAAAAATGTAATTTTATTGCCACACACATCACGATGAATTCTGTGCACGTACTTTACAGGCAGTATTCAAGAATATCCTGAATGAATTAATTGATCATCCCCCAGACGATGCCCCCCGGACGAACCCCCAGGTTGCCTTAATGTACTTCAACGCCAATCCGGGCAAGGGCCCGGCGTAAATCATCTGGTGTAAAGGGTTTTTGTAATAACATTGCCGCTCCCAGTTCCACAATGCGCAGGGCAACGTCGCCCTCATAATATCCTGTCATGGCAATAATACTGGTATCTGCCGTTTCGGGATTGTTTTTGATCCGCCGGCATACCTCAAAACCATCTATACCTGGTAGCCGCAGGTCCAGAAAAATGACGTTGGGTTTGAATGTGGCTACCTGTGAACCTGCTTCATAACCATCGCCCGCCATTTCAATTTGAAATGGGGTTTTGGATCGTTCCAGAAAACGCCGTATAACAGAAATGACGGATTTTTCATCGTCAACCACCAGAATCTTTATACCGGACTGGTCGAGATCATCGTGGATGGGAATGCTGTTCTCCCTTAAAAATCGAATGAGATCAGTTCTGCGAATTCTGCGATGTCCCCCCGGGGTCTTAAACACCTGAATACGTCCTGCTTCCGCCCATTTGCGAATGGTATCCGCAGTTACGTGGCAGTACTTCGCAACTTCTGAGGTACTAAATGATTGCTTGGTTTCCATTGTTTCGCCCACCCTTATTGGAATATAGAGTTTTAAGTGAATTCTTTCTCTAATGGCATATTATGACATTTTCATGAATTTTGCAAGTTTTTTTTGGAATATACCCGTTCATGATTGTTTTATCATCAACAATCAAATTCATAATTGTCATTTTATGCGTATAATATGGCTACATATACCATATTGCACCTTGTTTTATTCAGAAGAATTAAATTTCACAGGAAAACATTATGTATGCTCAGTTTCTGATGTAAATTTGATGTGACTATGACGAGACGTGAAGCACTCATTTTCAAGTCATGAGCAAGAGTATATTGCCTGTCTCCTGTTTGTGTTTGGCTATTATGGTCTAAGGCAATTTCGTATGCTTAGCCAGAAGATGGGTCAAAACATTCTCAATTTGTTAATTTAATGAAGCCGCAAGTATAGTATGATAAACTTTGATTTAGTAATTAGAACATGCTATACTCAACTTATGTTGATTTCAAGATACAAAACAGATCAGTGGGAGATGCCCAGGGAATAATGTCCACCATGCTGAAGGTTGGATAAGTAAGCCAAACATGTTATGCTATAATCATAATTAATGTTTAGTTTGAATACCAGTAAATTTTTATTCAATTCATAAACTTGATTTTTTTATATGGCTTAATGTGGTCGAAACGCATTTATTTATTGTGTTTTCGGGCTTATAAACATAAAACCTGGTCAGCACTATAGCTGACATGCATCCAGGCAAGGAGGCACATCTCATGCAAAGAGAAGTTAATGACGCCAGCCATTGGCGTGAATTTGAAAACAACACATTATCTCACTCTATGGCACATTACCTCATGGCAATTGACAGCCTGCGAAATGAATTTGGTTACGCGCGTGCAACCGATGTGGCAGAGCGGCTGGAGGTCTCCCGCGGTGCTGCATCAATGGCGTTGGCCCAGCTTAAAAAGCGGGGATGGGTCGCCGAGGACCCAAACCGGTTTTTGTTGCTTACCGATGAAGGCGAACGCATTACCAACCTGGTAGAGCACAATTTTGTGATTTTGTCACAATTTTTTCAGCGGGTTCTACGGGTCGATTCAGATACTGCTTTGGGTGATGCCTGTAAAATGGAACATCTGATGAGCCTGGAGACAGGGCGTCGTTTGATGTGGCTTATACGGTATCTATTGAGTGAAGAAGAACTTGCCATAAAAGTACGCAAGCGTATGGCTAATTTTGAAAATGGCTGCGATGTTCAGTCGGTTGAGGAATGTCCAATCTGCAAAGAAACCGGGGAATGCATGGCGGCAGTTAAACTGGACGATATGGAATAGTTCGTGTTTCGCAGTCACAGCTATACTGCATAACAAACGACGTACCGCAAAACAAATTTTTTAGTTTGGTGAACAGGAGCACAGGTGAGTCGTACACTGGACCAATTGAGAGTAAATGAATCGGGGGTGGTGGCCACACTTCGGGGGACAGGCACCATCCAGCAGCGCCTGATGGAAATGGGCGTGTCTGATGGTGCTACGGTAGAAGTCTTGCGTTTTGCACCTTTGGGCGACCCCATGGAAATCCGCGTTCGCGGGTTTCATCTTTCGCTAAGAAAATCAGAAGCAGCCCTCGTAGAAATCCAGAGCTGATAATGAAATCTATTGCATTGGTAGGAAATCCCAATGTCGGGAAAACTGCCGTTTTCAATGCCCTGACCGGTCTCAATCAAAGTACTGGTAATTACCCGGGTGTCACCATCGATCGTAAGCATGGCAAGATGCAGCTGGAAGGTTCTACTGTCCATATTGTAGACCTTCCCGGTGTATACAGCCTGGCGGCGCATGCTCCTGATGAAATGATCGCTGTCGATGTCTTACTCGATCAACAGCGGGGAGAAGATGAGGTTTACGGCTTACTTGTTGTCGTGGATGCATCTAATCTCGAACGGAACTTTTATTTCGTATCGCAATTGCTGGAATTTGGCAAACCGCTGGTTATTGCACTGAACATGATGGACATCGCAACACGTCGCGAAATTCAGATTGATGTCACCTTGATGTCCCAGTTGCTGCAGGTACCTGTTGTTCCGATTTGCGCCCATAAAGCAGTCGGCATCTCCGAATTGAAATCCGCATTGGGACAGCTGGCCCGTGAAGAATTGCAACCCAGCCCGGTACGCGCTACATTCCCTCCAGAACAAGAGCAGGCTCTCGACGAATTGCAAGAGTTGTTACTTAACCGTAAAGGTATGCTGGGCAGAAACATCCCCCGGCTTGAAGCATTTCGGTTGCTGGTTGATGAAGGGGGGTATGTCGAGAAGCGCATCCTCAAAAAAGTTGGCCGGGGTTTCCTGGATGAGTTGAACCGATTGCGCCAACAGGCACGTACCATGGGAGGAAATCTGGCAGCCCAGGAGGCACGTGTACGCTATGGCTGGGTTCGTGGCCTGCTGGAACTGGCGGTTCAATTTCCAGCAGAAAGAAAGCGTACTCGTTCCGAGCGTCTGGACAATTATCTGACGCATCGGGTCTATGGTACCTTGTTTTTTGTCGGAATGATGGCGGTACTCTTTCAATGTATCTTCACCTGGTCTGTGCCGGTCATGGAGTTGATCGAAGAGACAATTGGCGGCCTGGGAGAGATGTTTGGCGCTGGTATGCGTGAAGGCGCCCTGCGGAGTCTTGTGGTTGATGGTATTTTTGCAGGTGTTGGCAGTGTACTGATATTTTTACCGCAGATTCTGATTTTGAGTTTCTTTATTGCGGTCTTGGAAGACTTCGGATATATGGCCCGTGCAGCCTTCCTGATGGATAAGCTACTCGGCTGGTGTGGCCTTAGTGGCCAGTCATTTTTACCCATGTTGTCGAGTTTTGCCTGTGCCATTCCCGGAATTCTGGCAACACGTACCATCCGCGACAGGCGTGACAGATTTACCACAATACTGGTGGCGCCCCTGATGAGTTGTTCAGCACGGCTCCCGGTGTACACCATCCTGATTGCCGCGTTTGTACCTTCAGAACGCTATCTCGGTGGAATTCTCGGCTTGCAGGGCCTGACCCTGTTCATGATGTATGGATTGGGCGTTGTAGTTGCCGTGCCGGTAGCCTGGTTATTGCGCAAGACCTTGTTCAGAGGAGAAAAACCCCCGTTTATTCTGGAGATACCCTCCTATAAGTATCCCCAGGCGCGTATCGTCCTCAAAAAGGTATATCGGGAAGGCCGCGAATTCATTGTGCGTGCAGGTACATTGATACTTGCCGTAACCATAGTTGTTTGGGCCTTGGCCTACTTCCCCCGTTCCGCTGATATTGGTTATGAATTTGAAGTTCAAAGGCTATCTTTGAATCAGACAATACAAAATCCCGATTTGCTTGAAGCGCAACTCAATCAATTGGACTTTGAAGAAAGTGCAGCTTACCTGCGTGAGAGCTACCTGGGTTTGGCAGGGCGCTGGGTAGAGCCAGTCTTTGCGCCGTTGGGTTGGGACTGGCGAATTGCTACTGCTACCATTGCCAGTTTTCCCGCCCGGGAAATTATTGTTGCGACACTTGGAACGCTGTTTCATCTGGGGCAAAACGTCGATGAAGACAGTACTTCACTTATTGAAACTCTGCAACAGGCTACGCATCCCGATGGCACCCCATTGTTTACCTTTGCGGTCGCCTTGTCCGTCATGGTGTTTTTTGCACTCTGTTGCCAATGTGGTGCAACGCTCGCTACGATGAAACGGGAAACACGCCAGTGGCGTTGGCCCATTATCACTTTTGTATACATGACAGTGCTTGCCTATATAGCTGCATTTTTAATGTACAATGCGGCTGTTATGGTCGGCTGGGGATGATTTTCACTATAACAAAAAAGAGCCTGGGTAATGATTGAATATATTTTAGTATTTGCGATTATATTCGTATCGACAGTTTACCTGATACACCAAATACTCCTTTTTTTCAAAGGGAGATCAGTATGTGGTTGTGGCAGCGTGGCTGGGCAGTGTCCGGTTGCCAATAAAGCCGGTAAAGATACAGAATCGGCTAAAAATTGTCCTATGTTGGATTTGTCCGCAAAAAATCAATAAATTGTAGGAATTGCTTGCTATTTCGAAATTTATACGGTACCATTAAGTTGCACTGGGCGTCATATTGAATGTTAATAGCGTAAGACGACCGGAACAAGGCATCCATGGAGGGATTATGTTATGAGTTCTATTTCTGGGATCGGTTCAACACTTTCTACTGCGCAATTACAAATGGCATATAATGCACGTGTTGCGTCACTGCAAAAAGATGCAATGCAAATGTCAGGCGAGATGAGCCAACAACTGATTGAAAGTGCCGTGTCAGACCCGGCAGTCGGGCAAAAGTTAAATATTCAGGTCTGATCAGATTTACTTTCTGGTATGTAAATTATAAAAAATTCAGTAACCTTATATCACTGAATGGTTCATCATTTTCATACTTGGTACTGTGTAGATATTCTTAATGACATCATAGAGAATACATTAACGAGCTGGATTACACTGTCGCGTGGTGTTGAGACAATTTCGAAACACGATAGTACGGTGAATGTGTTTCGAAATCAGGGTTTATTTTTTACGGTTGCAGGTGCTTTCATGGTATCATGAAAATGCCTGCATTTTTTGTGTCGGCACCTTCAGTAAGCCAGGAAGGTTTTATTTTATAATGCGATTCACCCAACCAGACATATAACATGAGTACACTGCTGGACAGATTTGCATCCCTGATTCCCATGGTAGATGTAAAAGAGAAATGCCCCTATTTTGAAGGGCGTGAAGCTACGTTTCGCGGGTGTGACGGGGTATTGGTGGCGCCTTTGTTTCGGGAACTCCTGGACAACGGATTTCGGCGTAATGGCAATGTAGTCTACAAGCCAGTTTGCCAGGGGTGCTCAGAGTGCAAGGTCTTGCGGGTGCCGGTTTCTTCTTTCAAGCGGAGCAAAGCGCAGCGGCGCGTCTGGAATCGTTTGGAAGGGCTGGTCGATGTAAAAGTGGTTCGTCCGTCATTCAGCCGAGAAAAGTTGAAGCTGTACCACGATTATCTGGTGTTTCAACACGGAGGCACTGATGGTGCGGCAAACCCGGAAAGCTACCGAGCTTTCCTCATGGATAGTTGCTTGGGAAGTGATACTGTTGAAACCAATTATTATATCAATGGCAAATTGGTTGGTGTGGGTATCCTGGACCGCATGAAAGACGCCCTGTCTTCGGTATATTTCTATTTCCATCCTGACTTAGCCCGTTTCAGCTTGGGTACCTATTCCATCCTGTATGAAATAGAACTGGCTCGTAACTGGAAAAATACCTACTACTATCTCGGATACTATATCGCCGAATGTGCTGCCATGAACTATAAAAACAATTTCAAACCCTGTGAAATAAAAGATACCGATGGGAAAAACTGGCACCGCATTTCCCGATAACTCCCCGACAATACCCACCCTGGTTGAAATCAGTTTTATACGTTCAGCTTCATATACGAACATAAACGATAGACGTACGGGATGTCTATGTTATAGTATGCTTACAAAGTATGCCCACAACAAACCAATATGGATTACACAGAATGAAATACATTGCAGTAATTGCGGCCTTGTCCTTGTTCGCGCAGCTTTCTGCCCACACCGAGGAGTGGTATGTTTCCGTGGATGGTCATGATGACAACTCCGGTGACGCGAATGCGCCATTGCGTACCCTCTTTCAGGCTGCGGATCAGGCCAAGCCAGGGGACAGAATTATAGTACAAGAAGGTGTTGTTGATGAGGGCGAGTGGACCAGTCTGTTTGATGGTAAGACCCTGGATGGCTGGCACATCAAAGCATTGGAAGCAGACCGGGACAAGCCATTCTGGAGTGTAAGTGATGGGGCAATTTTCTGTGATTCAATGGAGGATGCCGATCACAATTATGTTTGGCTGATGACCGACCATGAGTACGCTGATTTCGAGTTACGTCTTAAAATTCGCTCCTATGGCGAGTCGTCGGGGAACAGCGGTGTGCAAGTTCGCTCCCGGTATGATGACGAAGCCGGGTGGCTGGATGGGCCGCAGGTCGATATTCATCCGCCAGATGGATGGCGTTCCGGTCTTATTTATGATGAGACCCGTGGTACCCGACGCTGGATTGAGCCGTCGTTAAGTGGTTCTGGGATTGAGCCATCCCAAGGACCGCAGAATTGGGAATGGATTCGTGATGGCTGGAACGATGTCTACATCAGGTGTCAGGGGACACGGATACAAACTGTAATCAATGGTTATGTCATCGCGGATTATGATGGTGCCGGATTGCTGGATGACGCAGAACATCGGACCTACAATGTCGGACTCAAGGGACATATTGCCCTTCAACTGCATATCGGTTGTCAACTGCGTATGGCATTCAAAGATATCTACATTCGCGAAATACCCACAGAATAACCGCAAACACCAGTAATCAGTGCGCAGGTTTGTGCTAACCCAGGTGTATGGCAGACAACCACACAATGCAGGTAGATGCGGCAAATTGTAGACGCTGAATCACTTGATGACTGTTTTTATGTCTGAGGTGCGATGAAACCCAGTTTTCGCAATGCCCGCCTGAATGCCGCGACATGACGTGATGGGACTACCAGACGGTTGCCCGATGCCAGGTAGCACAATGATTTTGCCTTAGCCCAACTTCCGCAGTTATATTTGTAAATGGTTGATTTTATTGGATCGG
>CAZIDP010000037.1:0-43040 GCA_964537975.1 uncultured Nitrospirales bacterium
ATTCACCGATGATCAGTTCTTCACCGATGCGCAGGACATCACTTGCGGTTTTGTTATTCCACGCGAGCAAATCGCGGGTAGTGACGTTATAACGGTTTGCAATGCCACTCGCGGTATCGCCCCGGGCCACGGTGTGGGTACGTGTTTGTGGTGCTGGAGTTGGCGCCGGTGCAGGGGTTGGTGCTGAGGCCTGTGTGGCAGCCGGTGCCGGTGCCGATGCTCCGTTAGATTCACCGATGATCAGTTCTTCACCGATGCGCAGGACATCACTTGCGGTTTTGTTGTTCCACGCAAGCAATTCGCGGGTAGTAACGTTGTAGCGGTTTGCAATGGCACTGGCGGTATCGCCCCGGGCTACGGTATGGGTGCGTGGCTGCGACGCTGGAGTTGGCGTCGGTGCAGGGTTTGGTGCTGGTGTGGCAGCCGGTGTAGTTGTCGGTGACGTTGACATGATGGTCAGTTTTTCACCTACTTGAATTACCGATCGTGAAGTTTTGTTGTTCCAGGCAAGCAAGTCACGCAAGGGCACCTTGTGCTTATCCGCGATTCCCCCTAGCGTTTCACCTCGTGCTACTACATGGGTCTGTTGCTGTGGTTCAGGGGGTGCTGTCGGTTGTGCGGATTCTGTTGGTTCAACAGCTTGCACAGGGGCATCTGCATGCAGGCGGATAGTTTCGCCTACCCGGACCAGCGCACGGTCATCTTTGCCGTTCAATGTCTTCAAATCACTTAATGCAATCTTGTAGCGGTCCGCAATAACGCCCAAGGTTTCTCCTTGCGCGACGATATGGGTGTCAGGTTGTTGCGCGGGGGGCGTGGTGGCTGGCTCCGGTGCCTGCTGCTCTTGTAGCGGCTGACGAATCACCAGTTCTTCACCGACACGTAGAATCGAGGAGCGCCGCTTATTGTTCCAGGTGAGCAAGTCATCTGTGGCGACATTGTAGCGTGCGGCAATTCGGCCCGCATTTTCACCCCGTGCGACACGATGCCGAATGGTGGTATATTGCGGTGCCGGTTCTGGGGCTGGAGTTGGAGCCGAAGCAATGACCGTCTGCGGCACTGTCGGAGCTACTTCGGTTGGGGCGATTTCTGCCGGTCCTGAGTCTGCGCCAACAGCAATCACCAGCCGTTGCCCAACATGGATGGTGGTGTTTCTGGCCAGATTATTCCAACGCAGAAAATCATTCAGTGGAATATTATATCGTCGGGCAATGACGGCTGGATATTCACCACGCCGAACCGTGTGATACCGTATTGGATTACCCGCCGAGGCAGCCTGACGCTCGGGAACAGATGCAACTGATGGCGACGGGACAGGCGCGCCATCAGAGGTGCGCAACACAGAACCAACAAGAAGGCGCTGTCCCCGGCCAATATTGTTCAACCGTTGGAGTTCATGGACGGAAATGTCATGTGCGCGGGCGATGTCAAACAAGGTATCACCCTGTTGTACCCGATAGGTTTCACGCCTTTCAAAGCTGGCTCCAGACTGGCTGTCCGCGCCACCGCGGGCCATCTGCGTGGTGCTTCCAAGAGGCATGGCTCCTGGCTGGGGAATGGTTAATTCCTGACCTACGCGAAGACTGCGGGCAGAACGAATTCTGTTGGCGTCCATCAATTCCTGTTGAGAAATACCGTAAATATCTGCAATCCGGTTAATGGTTTCTCCCCTTTGGACACGGTGCTTCGCTGCAACTTGCATCACTGGAGCCGATATATCAAGTACCTGCCTGAAGCGGGCCTGAACTTCTACCGGTACTGCGATGCTGTAATTGCCGGTTGGAGGGGTTACTTCCTGTAATAAATCCGGGTTCAGACGTGCCAGGGTTCCAGACTCCAGACCGAGATTACGGTCCAATTCATCCAGTACATACAAGCCATCAACTTCAACTCGAACCGAGCTGTCTGCTGGAATGGGATTAATTTCGAAACCATAGGCTTCTGGATTGTTACCGATGATAACCGAAGCCAGGAATTTGGCATAGAATTGTTTAGACTCATCTTTCATGCGGGTTGAAGCAGGGGGGGTATCCATTAATACCCAGAGGTCACGAATGCCATTGGTCGACTCAATCGCCCGACTCAAGCCCCCTTCACCCATATTATACGCGGTGACGGCGAGTGCCCAGTCACCATCAAAGAAATTGTGCAGGTCCTGCAAATAATTAATGGCAGCCCGGGTTGCACTTTGCCAGTTGTACCGTTCATCCACATAGTTGTCTATGCGCAAATTGTAGCGTTGCGCAGCAGGTTTCATAAACTGCCACATTCCCCCTGCGCCAGCCCAGGACACAATCTTGGGAGTAAATTGGCTTTCAACCATGGCCAGCCATTCCAGTTCCAGGGGCAATCCGGCGTTGGACAACTCGGCACGGATGTAATTTCTGTAGATGTGGCTACGGTCAAGACCACGTTGGAAAGCCCGTGGATATCCTTGCTGGATGCGGTTCAATTCCTGTGCTAGCATATCGGGCAACGGATCGGGGATGTGAATTTGGCTGTAAACACCGTCTGTAATATCTTCAAACCAGATACGGCGGTACCGGTTGGCCAAATCCGCCTGTGCAACCGCTGTGCTCAAAATGCTTCCATGGGTTTCCATGAGTGTGATGAAGGTGGACAGCTCGATATCGGTTCCTGTGAGACTCTCCTGAATCCGGGAATAGGCTGCGGCCCGCTCCGGTTCGTCACCGCTACGCTCTGCCATCAGCATGCTGCCATACGCGTCTTCAGCGTTACCCAGGGCTTCTACGATGGGTAAAGGCAATATAATCGGCGACAACTCTTCTGCGTCGACTTCCGCACGGGGTAGCGGGTCGAACTGATGTACATTACGCCCCATCTGCGTGGCACAGCCGGTGATCCATATCGTCATAAGCAGGATGGCGCAGCTCTTTATGCTACGTAATCTTCGGTGCAATTTGTATTGAGATAATAGCGTACGTTCATTCTGTTGAATGTGCATGTTGGTTTTCTCCGGAATAGTATCGGCATCGAAATGAACACGATGCTTGTACCAGGATGTGGGTAACAGAATCATTGACATCTGCTCTCCTGTTGTCCTTGCCATTTGCAAGTACACGTATGAGTTTGATGTAACGAATTATAGTTTAGACTGTATGTTGTGTAGAGTCAAAATTTTTTTACTGTATGTTGTGCGGTGCGTTCGCTTTGCAAACTTCAGCACTTGGCAGAATCAACCAATCGTTTTACCAATGTCCCTATGCCTCTTTCGATGGCAATATAAGATCGTGATGTTTGCCATGCACAGTGTACACTGAAGCATATAACAGGGTTGTTCCTAAAAAGCTTCACCCCGTACATGGGCTTCGGCCAGTTCGCCAATAATATCTGGGTCCAGTTTTGGGAACAACACTTTCGGCGTTTGCAACGGGTGCCCTTCAGGCAATGGTTCCGCGGCAAGCTCCCAGGCATTAATGCCTCCTTCTGGACCTCCCTGCGGCAAGGTTACGCCCAGAATTTCACCCAGTTGATGGGAAGCATCGGGAGTAAAAGGTGCCAATACATAACACAGCGCTTTCACAACCTGGCAACAGACATACAAGGTTGAACCGGTACGGGCCAGATCGGTTTTCCGGGTTACCCAGGGTGCCTTGGCATCAAAATAGACATTGGCTTTTCGGCCAAGGTCAATGACCCGCTCCACTGCCAGTCGAAAGCGACACGCCTCAAGCGCTTCAGTGATTGCGTTTATCTGCTCTGGTATATACGCGAGCATCGTGATGTCTTCGTCGTCCAGTACGCCCTGTGGAGGTACCTGATGATCAAAATTTTTAACTGCCATGGTCAGACTGCGGTGAACAAAATTGCCGACAACATCACACAACTCACCGTTATACCGGTTCATGAAGTCGTCCCAATCGAAATCGGAATCCTTGCTTTCCGGCGCATTGGCACACAGGTAATACCGCAGGACATCACGGGGAAACTGTTCCAGTGCCCACTTGACACTGATCATGTTGCCTTTTGATTTGGAGCCTTTTTCTGATTTTCCGGTACGACGATTAAATACATTGAGGTATTCATTGCCCACCACCTGATCGGCGAGTATATAATCGCCCTGGCCCATCAACATGGCAGGAAAGATAACCGCGTGAAAAGGTATGTTGTCTTTTCCAATGAAATGCAGGAGTCGTGTAGCCGGGTCTTTCCACCAGATTTCCCATGCTGTATCATCGCCCAGGTTGTCGATGCCCCACTGCCGTGTGTTGGTCACATACCCGATAGGTGCGTCAAACCACACATAGATGCGTTTGAGACGGGCATCCGGGTCCTCCAGTGGGATGGGAATTCCCCAGTCTGTGTCCCGGGTAATGCATCGTGAGCGCAGATCATTGATCCAGCCTTGTGCGATACCCCGCACATTGGCCCGCCATTCCGGGTGTAAATCTACCCATTCATTCAACGGTTCTACAAACCGCGGAAGTTCCAGAAACCAGTGTTTTGATTTGCGCAAAACAGGTCTGGATGCGTCTCCCGGAATATTCGCACGAGGTTCCAGCAGATCATGAGCAGAATATTGAGCACCACAGCTTTCACATTCATCGCCATTGGCATCGGTATAACCACACTTTGGGCAGGTACCCTTGACATAGCGGTCGGGGAGAAAGCGGTCTGATTGCTCAGAATACCATAGCTCAACTTCTTCAGAAAATATCGCACCTGCATCATTGAGCGCATTGAAAAAAGCCTGTGTCGTGTCGACATGGAGGGGCCATGAAGTGCGTCCGTACAGATCATAAGAAATGCCCAGCTGTTCAAAAGCAGCCTTGTTGGCCCCATGATACCGATCAATCACATCCTGGGGCGACACCCCTTCTTTCAGTGCAGTCAAGGTGATGGGAACACCAAATTCATCGGAACCACCGATATATAGCACGGGTTCTCCGCACAACCGCTTGTAGCGTACGTAAATATCAGCAGGCAGATAGGCGCCGGCAATATGCCCAAGGTGAATATGACCATTTGCATACGGCAGGGCACTGGTGACCAGCACCCGTTTAAATGGTGTTATTGCTGTTGTATTCGAATCGGAACTCATGAAATGCTTGGTTTCCCTATGAAATTGCACCTGCCTGGTCTTGCATTATTGTGACAGAACAGTCTCCTTTTCCGGAAAAGACCACCGAAAGGAATGGCGATATTATAACTGATCTGAGATAAAGGTTGCATCTGCTGTATTGCAAGCTATATAGATGCGATGATGGTAGTATATCAGTCAAACTCATAGCTGCCGGTTCTTAATCTTTTGGCTCTTAACAACAAAATTTGCCTTTTTAATCTATTATTTCTCAACCTTGATATGAAGGGCAATAATAAAATAATATTCAAAACTGAATAATATATTGTACTTATTTATAGTCGATAACTGGGATTTCGCCTGAGTAGGACGAAATACACTTAAAATTGATGTTAAAGGGGCAAAATCAACGACTAAATGTCAACAAAGTATGAAAACATACTTCATATAGTACTTGGCATAGAATATGCTCCCTATAACGTATGATTAGCTATGTTTACAAAAAAAATACTCAATTTGGTTACGAGACTGGCGCGTCCTCGAGGTGGTTAATACTGTTATTACTGACGGTATTAATCGTAGGTGGACAATGCCATGCACTAACGGTAAATTCACTTTATGATACACCGCTGTACTCCGACTCCGTGCCGTACGTAAATCACACCATTGGTTTGCAGAAAATGTTGATGTTGCTGGATAATGCGGACAGTTTTGGCAAGTTTGACATGACAAAGTGGATCGCTCACGGGAACTTGTTGAACAATAAGTCTTTATTACCGGTATATATAAATATGTATTCAAGCATATACACAGATGTTCTTCCCAAATCTGTATTGAATGTACCACCTGTAAATCCGATATCAATGCCATTGTTTCCGGAATCATCTCTGGTGTACGAAATAGAGAATTTTTCACAGGCCATGTCTTCGTATCACTATATGGATAAAGCACGATCACTAAACTCCCCTGTGCCAATTCCAGAACCCAGTGCATTGGTACTCATCGGAATGGGAATTTCGGCGTTACTATTGGGGAAGCGTCGGCTTTTAGTACCCTACTGAAAGAAGTCGTGAATTCAGGTTCTCAGCACCGTCATCACTGAAAACCTCCCAGAAATGTTTTTGTTAGACCTGCAAGGCAGTTTGAGAAGTAACAGATTGTCTTGTTCGTCTTAACCGCAAGAAATTCCTGGCTATGGTGTGGCCAGGTCTAGACGGAGCAAGACACGGTTTTCGGGTACGGGTGGAGGTGTAAAATCAAGCCCTTTCCAATCGGCAAGAATTTTCAAGTATCGATAGGGATCATCCCACGTCATCGCCGGTTCGACCACGGTGGTCTCGGGCCATTCGTTAAAGCTGGTCAATATCAAGGCATCGGCTCCGGCATCTGTTGCTGCCCGAATATAGGCACGTAGCGTATCGCCTTGCTTACGGGGAATGATGTAGGAACCCTCTTGCAGTCGCGAGTTGTCCAGCCCAGGATGTAATGGAAGTATCGCAGCCTTGCCCGCACGCTGAATCTGCTTTGCCATACCGGCGTACTGCGGAGCCAATTCTTCATAGGTATGGATGCGTTGCACACTGAAGGTGCCATAGCCCATGAAGGCATCAACCCAGTCGAGCGCAATCCACTCTTCGGGTATCATAAAGCCATATTTGCCTGTGATGGGATTCTCGCCGTTAGCGATTTTGTCCAGAATCCAATATACCGGGCCAACCCGTTCTTCGACATAGTCGCGAATGGAAGTGGCTTCTTCCGGTGTCAAACGGGGATCAAAAGGAACCTGGTATATACCATAAACCGGTTTACCTTCTATGTGAAGATAAGCCGGGTTGTCTTTAAACTGTGCCAGGTACCCGGCAGCCCATTCTTTTACTGTGTTCAGGTCATGGTAGAATTGTGCAGTTTCATCAAACAGACAAACCTTGAAATCTTCCTCCTCCGCAATGGGAAGCACCACATTAACAAAAACATCATGGGTATAACCCGGCGGCTGTTGCCAGCCTGCGGCACCCCACCAATCTACAAAGAAGGCATCTATGCCAGCAGCTTTTGCAAGTTGGATATGCCACCGTACGATCTCCGGATCGTCACTGTCATACAGACCAACAAGCGGATAGGCGCTTGCGCTGATATCCCGAATGTGAGGTGGAAAAATTAATTGATCAGGATTGCTCCCCGTAGCAGAGAAGTCACTTGGCTTATCGCTTCCCCAGGCGCCCCAACGTTTGTGTGGGCCATCCAGGGTGGTATACCAAGTGTAGTAGCAAGCAATAACAAGTGGTTTTTCGACTTTATCTTCATTAATGTCCAGACT
This sequence comes from uncultured Nitrospirales bacterium, assembly GCA_964537975.1. Lineage (GTDB taxonomy): Bacteria > Hydrogenedentota > Hydrogenedentia > Hydrogenedentales > SCBR16-9 > SCBR16-9. The sequence continues at coordinate 7,359 of CAZIDP010000037.1, forward strand.
CGTTTCTCCTGATGTCAACGTAGCCAGCAGTGTCAAGGCAATAATATTCACAATACAACTCCTTTGTGAAAACTTATTTCTGAAAACCCCCACGCTAAAAAACAGGCCGGGATGTGAGGGTCTTCAGCATTAATCAGTAAATGTCTATGATAATTCAGGCAGTATAGGTTAAATTCATGCACAAAAACACATGAATCTTAGCAAGATCAAACATATCATTTTTTTTATACTTGCTCCAATCTCCCCGTTTCCCATACTGTCTGGCTCCTGCTCCCCGGAATGCTGGCATTCAACCTGTTTTACGGGCTACACTATTCAAATGATAAATAGACAAACAATAGTATGCCGATCCATCACCGTCCTGATTGTTTTGTGGTCATTATCGGGTTGCCAACCAACAGAAACGGTTGTGGTCTACAGCCCGCATGGCGCAGATATGCTAGGTGATTACAAGAATCTATTTGAAGTAGCCTACCCGGAAGTCACTGTGCAGTGGCTCGATATGGGTTCACAGGAAGTGTACAGCCGCATCAACGCAGAGCGAGGACGTCCAGCCTGCGATATCTGGTGGGGTGGTCCCAATACCATGTTTACTCAGGCATCAAGGGAAGGTTTGCTGGCTGTATACCGTCCAGAATGGGCAGACCTGGTGCCAGCGGGCAGCCACGATCCGGAGAATCGTTGGTTCCCCACCCACCTGTCACCGCTGGCCATCCTCTATAATGATCGTGGCTTGCGCCCTGATGAAGTGCCGGATACCTGGGATGCTTTGTTGGCGCCGGAATGGAAGGGTCGCATTACGCTCCGGCGGATGCCGCCTTCAGGTACCATGCGTACATTTATCTGCGCGATGATTGCGCGTCAAGACTCGGTGGAATCAGGTCTTGACTGGCTGGCGCAGTTGCATGCGCATACAGTGGCCTACCCCGAAAGCCCGCATCTGCTGTTCGATCACCTCAAGAAAAATGATACCCGCATCAGTGTGTGGCTTATGCCAGATATTATTATGCAACGTATGCGGAATGGGTATCCGTTTGCCTTTAAAGTACCTCCCGGGACACCTGTTCTTACGGAGGGCATTGCCATCATCGAAGGGGCACCCAATCGAGATTGGGCAGAAAAGTTTTATGATTTTGTCACATCGCGGGAAGCCATGATTCATCAGGCAGAAGCGTATGCCAAGTTGCCAGCCCGAGGTGATATTGCGCCGGAAGATTTACCGGAATTTCTGTCCGAACAAGCCATCATTCCCATGGAGTTTGATTGGGATTATATTACGGAGGTTGAAGCGGAATGGGTTCGACGATGGCAACTGGACGTGTTTGATGGTGGTCGATCATGAGTGGTGTACGGCTTGAAAACATAGCACGACGCTACCCCGATGGCGGTGGTGTAGCCGGTTTTTCCTGCCAAATTGAGGACGGTGAATTCTTCGCTTTGCTTGGCCCCAGTGGCTGTGGTAAAACAACAACACTTCGTGTCATTGCAGGACTGGAAACCCCGGACTCGGGCCGGGTTTTTTTTGACGAACGTGACGTCACCTCCACCCCACCGGAAAAGCGGGAAGCAGCCATGGTCTTTCAGAGCTATGCCTTGTTTCCGCACATGAATGTGTTTGAGAATGTGGCTTTCGGTCTGCGTGCCCGTAAAATGCCCAGAAAAGATATCCACGTACGCGTTGAAGAAGCCTTGGGATATGTACAGATGGAAGCCCTGTACAAACGGCCGGTTACCGAGCTTAGTGGTGGTCAACAGCAGCGTGTTGCACTGGCCCGGGCTTTGGCGATTCATCCCAGGATTTTACTACTGGATGAACCGCTGAGTAATCTGGATGCTGAATTGCGCCATGCGACCCGACATCAACTTGCTGAATTGCAACGGCGACTCAAGTGTACTACAGTTTATGTTACCCATGATCAGGATGAAGCCGTTGCCCTGGCCGATCGTATTGCTGTACTGCAAGATGGGGAATGCCACCAAATCGGAACGCCGCAAGAAATTCTATATGAACCTGCAACTCCTTTTGTTGCGCGGTTTCTGGAGCGCCAGCGAAATATCCAGGATATATCTGGAACCCGGTGTCCCGGGACAGTAAGCCCCGGGAACTTATAGCTGGTTCATAGGCGCAGATATGTCAGCATTGTTGATGCAACATAGGGCCACTGGCACATGATCTTGCTTGGACTGCCCTGCCTTATTGGAGTTTATTGCCTTCGCGAAGAGCCGCATGATACTCCTGTAAGGACCATATGTTCGGCATCCCCTGCCGTAATGATCGCAATGCCTGTACGCCTGCTCGTGCCGCTGCCAGGGTGGTCATTGTGGGCAATCCATGCTCCAGTGCGGAGCGGCGGATTGCTTTTTCGTCGAATTTTGAGTTCATTCCCAAAGGTGTGTTGATGATCCAATCGACTTGACCGTTGATAATCAGGTCGCTGACATTGGGCCGACCTTCACCTACCTTGTAAACCTCTTCTACCTCAATCCCTTGCTCACTCAAGAAACGGGCCGTACCGCGTGTGGCGACCATCGAAAAACCAAGCTCCTTCAGGTCTTGCGCCAGACTGCCCATATCTGCCTTGTCTCGGTCATTTAAGCTAATGAAGACCGTACCGCTCTCCGGAACGCGATTGCCTGCTGCTATTTGACTTTTGGCAAAGGACAAGCCCATGTTGAAGTCGATTCCCATGACTTCACCGGTGCTGCGCATTTCTGGTCCCAGGAGTATGTCGACATTGGGAAACTTGATGAAGGGAAGCACCACTTCTTTGGCAGAGGAATAGACCGGGATGATCTCTTCCGTAAAGTTCAACGATTTTAACGTTTTACCAGCCATGACTCGTGCCGCAAGTTTGGCAAGCGGAACACCTATTGCCTTGCTGACAAATGGGATGGTGCGTGATGCGCGAGGATTCACTTCCAGCAGATAGATTACGTTGTCCCGGATGGCGTATTGAATGTTCATCAATCCAATTACCTTCAGTTCCCGGGCAAGTGCATGGGTTTGCGCTTTAATTTCCTCTATCAATTTAGGGTCCAGATCATAGGGTGGCAAAATACAGGCACTGTCGCCAGAGTGTACTCCAGCTTCCTCAATATGCTGCATGATGCCTGCAACTACCACTGTTTCCCCGTCTGATATGGCATCCACATCAATTTCTGTGGCACCTTCCAGGAATTTGTCTATCAAAATCGGGTGTTCCGGGGAAGCCTCTACCGCAAAATTCATGTAACGTACTAATGAATCCTTATCATAGACAATTTCCATGGCCCGGCCACCCAACACAAATGAAGGACGCACGACGACAGGATAACTGATACGCTCAGCGATTATAAGAGCTTCCTCTGTGGATGTGGCCGTATCGTTTGCCGGTTGAATCAAATTTAGTTTCTCAACCACTTCCCGGAAACGTTTGCGGTCTTCCGCCCGAGAAATACTGTCGGGAGATGTACCGATGATTGGCGCACCTGCTGCCTCAAGGCGTTCAGCCAGGTTCAGTGGTGTTTGTCCACCAAATTGTACAATTACGCCTTTGGGCTTTACCCGATCAATAATGTTCATGACATCTTCAAACGTTACCGGTTCGAAAAAGAGACGGTCCGATGTGTCGTAGTCGGTGGAAACCGTTTCTGGATTGCAATTCACCATCACGGTCTCATAGCCATCTTCTTTCAGCGCAAAGGCGGCGTGTACGCAGCAATAGTCAAATTCGATACCCTGGCCAATGCGGTTGGGGCCGCCACCGAGGATGATAATACGCTCATTTTCAGCAGGCTTGACCTCATCATCGTCGCCATACGTTGAATAGTAGTAGGGTGTATAGGCCTCAAATTCAGCGGCACAGGTATCCACCAGGCGGTATCCCGGTATGACTTGGTGCTTCTTGCGCAAGGCGCGCACTTCGTCTTCAGATAGGTCCCAGATAAGCCCCAGTTGATAATCCGAGAAGCCCAGTCGCTTCGCTTTGCGCAGTGTTTCTTTTGAATCTGGCGGTGCCAGGTGCAGTGCTTCACCTTCCCTGACAATTTCCTGCATTTGACGCAAAAACCAGGGATCAATCCAGGTGGCTTCAAAAATTTCTTCCACAGTTGCTCCCAATCGCAAGGCTTCTGCCAGATGTAGAATCCGTGCAGGACTGGGGGAGACCAGTGATTTGAGAAGGGCTTGTTTTTCTGTATCTGGGTTGTCACTGCCGGAAAGCGACTTGTGCTTGCCGTCAAATCCAAAGCCAAACCGGTTGATTTCCAGGCCACGAATGGCTTTCTGCAATGATTCCTTGAAAGTGCGGCCGATACTCATGGTCTCGCCGACACTTTTCATCTGTACAGTCAGGAAAGGTTCGGCACCGGGAAACTTCTCAAAAGCCCAACGCGGAATTTTCGTCACGACATAGTCGATAGATGGCTCAAATGATGCAGGTGTTTTACGGGTAATATCGTTGGGTATTTCATTGAGTGAGTATCCAACGGCCAGTTTCGCGGCAATTTTCGCTATGGGGAAGCCGGTCGCCTTGGAAGCCAAGGCCGAGCTGCGTGATACCCGGGGATTCATTTCAATGACTACCATACGCCCATTTTTTGGGTTTACCGCGAACTGAACGTTGGAACCACCGGTGTCCACACCAATTTCCCGTATCACGGCAATGGCCGCGTTCCGCATTTGCTGGTATTCTTTGTCGGTCAACGTTTGTGCGGGGGCTACCGTAATGCTGTCCCCTGTGTGTACTCCCATAGGGTCTATATTTTCAATGGAACAAATAATGACTACATTGTCATTGAGATCACGCATCACCTCAAGCTCAAATTCTTTCCAGCCAATCAGTGATTCCTCGATCAACACTTCATTCACAGGGCTTGCGTCAAGTCCATGCTTAACCGCTGCCTCAAATTCTTCTTTGTTGAACGCGAGACCTGCCCCGGAACCACCCATAGTGAAAGCCGGACGAATAACCGCTGAATAATTTACCAATTCTCCAAATTCACGGGCTTCCTCATAGGAATGAACAACTTGACTTTGTGGTAAATCCAGGCCGCAGCGAATCATCGCATCTTTGAACAGACCTCTGTCTTCTGCCATCTGGATAGCCTCCAGGCGTGCACCGATCAACTCACAATTGTACTTCTCCAGAATTCCCTGCTCGGACAGTTTCACGGCAAGATTTAAAGCAGTCTGACCACCAACCGTAGGCAACAAGGCATCCGGACGCTCACGCTCAATGATGCGTTCCAGAAAGTCTACCGTTAAAGGCTCAATATAGACTTTATCGGCAGTTTCGGGGTCGGTCATTATGGTTGCGGGATTGCTGTTTGCCAAGACGACTTCAAAACCTTCTTCACGAAGCGCCTTGCAAGCCTGCGTTCCAGAATAATCAAATTCACATGCTTGACCGATGACAATCGGACCAGACCCAATTAACAAAATCTTCTTGATATCGGTGCGTTTTGGCATAATTCACCTGTGCTTGTAATTTGAATTATAAAATCAAATGGTAGTAGACAATTTATGTGTTACATTGCGGCTTATGGCAACGGCACGTAGTCAAGACAGTAAATCGACGATAGGTACCAATAATGACTCAAGCGTTGTACGATATTTCCAACACTTCCAGTTCCAATGTACCAGCAGGGGTCTGCGCCAGGGCAATTTCACCCACAGTCTTACCTAACAAAGCTTGACCTACGGGAGACTGGGTGGAAATTTTCGCATTCTCCATATCCGCTTCAACCGGACTGACCAATGTATACGTAACTTCTTTACTTGTCTTCTTGTTTAATATTTTGACCGTAGCGCCAACATATGCCTTGTTTGCATCTATATCGTTGGTATCCAGGATCACTGCACGCGCTACTTTATCTTCTGTGTCCTTGATTCTTGCGTGCAACATCGCTTGTTCATCTTTAGCAGCGTGGTACTCGGCATTTTCTTTCAAATCACCTAAAGAACGAGCATACTCAATTGTTTCCGCTACCTTGATGCGACGGTCTTTCATCTCGGCCAGGTCCAAGACAAGTTTGTCCAGGCCTTCTTTTGACAAATATATTTTTTCCATATTCTCCTGCCTGCGCCCAGGTTTCTTCCTGAATGCGGTAGCTGTCAGGTTAAGCCGGGAAAGTACACCCAAAAGATTCGGAGGGCGTAGTCCGTGCCACGTACCAATCAACAGCCGAATTCAGCTTTTTTTATCCAGGCGGTGTCATTGGTCACACAACATGCATAATCATTTACAGATAAAGATTACGAGCACACACAAACAAGGGCTGCCTGAACAGCCCCGCTTTTACCCTGTACATTAGTATCTACAGAGAATACTTAATCCTGCGGTAAGTATAGCAAATCATGCCATATACAATAAACTTCAGGCATACAATACCGACCAATACCCCAGACCCATCCATATTCCAAGCTACAACACTGCGCTCACCTGCACGGACATGACGGTGTAGTGTCGCGCTTCGCTTATCATTTATCCGCAGATTACGCAGATGAACACAGATTTTGAAAATGAATAGGAAAGAGATATGTAGACGTTTGCGATTATCGGTGCCGAGATGTGTTCACACCTCGCTGGAGCAAGGCACGGGTATGGCGTTACTCAGGTTGTGCTGCCTCGATCCTATTGCCTTACCCAATTTAATGCCCATGCCGTTGAGTTGTGTTCTCAATCGCGAAGCGATTACAGCGCCGTAGCGTGTTTTAATGCCCATGCCGTCATGTGTTCACTATCGCGGAGCGATTACAGCGCCGTAGCGTGTTTTAATGCCCATGTCATCATGTGTTCTCTATCGCGAAGCGATTACAGCACCGTAGCGCGGGGTAAGGCCAACGGCCGCCACCCCGGGTAAGTAGCGCTCCCCAACCCAGCACCCCGTAGGGCGTGCCAGCAAATCATACCATCACATCCACCTACTATGTAATCCGCAGATGAACGCATATTTTGAAATTGAAAGAGAAGAGTAGACATATGCGATCATTGGTGGACAATCGAATAAGCATATCTTCATGCCCATGCCGTTGCTTGTTCGCTATCGCGGAGCGATTACAGCGCCGTAGCGCGGGGTAAGGCCAACGGCCGCCACCCCGGGTAAGTAGCGCTCCCCAACCCAGCACCCCGTAGGGCGTGCCAGCAAATCATACCATCACATCCACCTACTATGTAATCCGCAGATGAACGCATATTTTGAAATTGAAAGAGAAGAGTAGACATATGCGATCATTGGTGGACAATCGAATAAGCGTGGCTTAATGCCCATGCCGTTGCTTGTTCTCTATCGCGAAGCGATTACAGCACCGTAGCGCGGGGTAAGGCCAACGGCCGCCACCCCGGGACAACACGCTCCCCAACCCAGCACCCCGTAGGGCGTGCCAGCAGAAGTAAACCCGGTCGCGCTTCGCGTTTCATTGGTTGTATTGCTCTTTAAATCTCAATTCAAATATTGCCCTTGGTATGTGAATTCTTGCGAGTATTCATATAGACGAATCGTTGACAACAACAACATATTGTAGTATCATGTGTAATGAAAAGGGATATATAGTGTTATTTTGTATTTTTAATATTTTTTATGGTCTTGGTAAAGGTAACGGTCATGGATATCGACACCATTGTCAATCTTGGTGAGCGCGCCATGTTGGTAACATTGTATGCTGCGGCACCTATGTTGTTGTCGGGCATGATTGTTGGCCTGACGATTAGTATCCTCCAATCAGTTACGCAAATTCAGGAAATAACGCTAACCTTTGTGCCAAAAATTGTTGTAGTGATGATTTCGTTTATTATTTTTCTGCCTTATATGTCAGATGTGGTGATTGTTTTTGTACGGGAGTTGTTCTCAAATTTTGACACTTTGATCGGACCTTAGCATGATCACTTGAGAAAGGAAACAGCAAGATGTCGGAAATTGATATTTTCCAGTTGTTTCTTCTGGTAATGGTCCGTGTTTCGGGTATGCTGGTTTCAGCACCCATTCTGGGTTCAGCCAATTTTCCCATGTTGCCCAAGGCAGGGTTGGTTGGGATGATGGCTGTGATTATCACGCCGACTATCGCTCGTTTGGGAATTGTTATTCCAGAGGAACCACTCGCTTTCGCCCTGATTGCCGCTTCTGAGTTTCTGATTGGAGTCGCGATGGGTTTTGTGATGAGTCTGGTTTTTACGGCGATACAGGTTGGCGGGCAGATCATGGATATGCAAAGCGGATTTGGCATGATGAATGTGTTTAATCCCGCATTGGAAACCCAGTTTCCCATATTTGGTTTTTTTCTGTTTATACTGGCGACTTTGTACTTTTTAGTTTTAAGCTTGCACCATATAATGATTCGTGCGTTGGTAGCGTCGTTTGAAAGCATACCCATCGGCGGGTTTGTATACCGGCCCGGGCTGCTCTGGGAGGTGAGTACCTGGGGGCGGGGATTGTTTATTGACGGGTTGATGATTGCTGCACCGGTGGCAGCTGCCATGTTGCTGGCATATGCCTCGATGGGATTGTTGGGACGTGTGGTACCACAAATTCATTTGTTTGTAGTCGGTTTTCCCATTACTATCGCCACCGCGTTAATCATTGTGGCAGGTTCCATTGGTGTGTATTTACGCATATTGGACGGCATGTTTTTTAGAATGTTTCAGAACGTGGAAACACTTTTGCGTGGAATGGGGTAAGTAATTAAAACCAGGATGATTCATGGCCGAAGATACTGGAGGTGAAAAATCCCTACCGGCGAGTCCTCAGAAAATTCTGAAGGCACGTGAGGAAGGCAATATTGCGAAAAGTCAGGACCTGGGTGCCGGGTTTGCATTGGCCCTGGCCCTGCTTGCTCTGTTCTTTTTGGCAAAACATATATTAAGTACTTTGATCATGGCAGGTCGTTATTTTCTGGGAAATGCACATGAACTGACTACCGACAATGTCTCACAGCAATTTATAGCAATACAAGTGCTTTACCATCTGGCTGTATCGGTGTTGCCATTCATGCTCATCATGGTGGTTGGTGGCGTCACATTGAATTTGCTGCAGGTAGGTGTATTGTTTACCGCGGCTCCACTTAAACCAAAATTTAGTAAACTGAATCCGATAACCGGTGCAAAAAAGTTTGTATCCGCACGAACCTTTGTTGAGTTTGCCAAGTCCATGAGCAAACTCATACTCATTGGAACCATTGCCTGGTTTGCCTTGCGCAACCGAAGAGAAGATATCATATCATTGATGGAGATGACGCCTCTGACCATTTTACCTGTGGTCACAGAGATGATTGTGGCCGTTTGGTGGCGGGTGGCAGTGGCCATGATTATCCTTGGTATCATAGACTTCGGTTTTCAAAAGTGGCAACACCTGCGGGATTTACGCATGACACACCAGGAGGTTAAACAAGAATCACGCGAGATGGAAGGTGACCCGCAGATAAAACGCAAGGTGCGTCAATTACAACGGCAGATGGCCATGCAGCGTATGATGGCGGATGTGCCGAAAGCCGATGTCATCATAACCAATCCAACCCATTATGCGGTGGCGTTGCGATACGATATGCGGGAGATGACTTCGCCTGTTGTGATAGCTAAAGGCGCACGATTACAGGCACAGCGTATCCGGGAAATAGGTCTGGAAAACAACGTGCCAATTGTTCAGAATCCGGAACTGGCACGAGCACTGTTTGATGCGATTGAGGTGGGACATGCTATCCCCGAACACCTGTACCGCGCAGTGGCCGAAGTGCTTTCATATGTGTATCAGATAGACCGCAGAGAAGAAAAACGCAAGGAGCGTACGGGATTCGTGACTGCCGGCGCAGCGTAGTCAGCAGGCGGAGAGAATAGCCGTGTATTAAGATATTCAGCAGCAGTACAATGAGATGTAACAGGAAAAAGATCGTATGGCGGCAACAGAGGAACAACTGAGTGGACTGAGACGACTCGGCCTGGGCAATAATCAAGATATTGCGTTGGCAGTGTGCGTTTTCGGCATCCTGCTTGTCTTGTTGATCCCGTTACAAACCTGGATGCTTGATATTTTCCTAACCATAAATATCTCCATTTCAGTCGTGGTATTGCTGACGACCATCTACTTGACACGCCCTGTGGAATTTGCTGTTTTTCCATCATTACTTCTTATCTTGACCTTGTTGCGTCTGAGTCTGAATGTGGCGTCAACCCGTTTGATTCTGTCTGAAGCCAATGCCGGCACGGTTATTCAGTCTTTTGGGAGCTTTGTTGCTGCTGGCAATATATTTGTTGGTATCGTCATTTTTGCCATTCTGGTGATTATACAATTTGTAGTAATTACCCGAGGTGCCACACGCATTTCGGAAGTGGCAGCCCGGTTTACACTTGATGCCATGCCAGGCAAGCAAATGGGTGTGGATTCAGACTTGAATGCCGGGTTGATTACTGAAGATCAGGCCCGTGACCGCCGGCGTCTTATTGAACGTGAATCCGATTTCTTTGGCGCTATGGACGGTGCAACGAAATTTGTGCGGGGCGATGCAATCGCTGGCATTATCATTACGATTATCAACATCGTCGTCGGCCTTATTATCGGAGTATTGGTAATGGGGATGAGCCTCGGTGATGCGGCATCGCTGTACACCCAACTGACCATTGGTGATGGGTTGGTCTCACAAATTCCATCGCTCATCATCTCGGTCGCGGCAGGTCTTGTGGTTACCCGTGCTGTATCCGAAGAGAATCTCGGAAAAGATTTAAGCCTGCAACTTACCAAGTACCCGCGTGCGCTGGCGGTATCCGGTGTTATGCTCACCATATTTGGCGTGATCCCTGGCATGCCCACTGGGCCATTCGTCGTTGTGGGGATTATCTTGGGCTTCATGGGGTATGTCGCACAACAAAATCAGACGCGTCTGGCGTCAATGCAGTTGGCGGAAGAAACCGAACAAATTGCACGTGATATGGAAGAGCCTCCGGAACGTACCGAAGACCTGCTTACCATTGATCCGCTCAAGCTGGAATTGGGCTACGGCCTTATAGCTCTTGCCGATCCCAACCAGGGGGGAGACTTGCTGAGTCGTATACAAATTATCCGACAACAGACCGCTGCAAAAATGGGATTTATCGTGCCGGTTATCCGCATTGTTGACAACATGCGGCTGCGTCCCAACCAGTACCAGATCAAATTGCGTGAAGCGCCCATTGCATCGTATGAACTGATGCCCGAGCATTTTCTGGCCATGAACCCCGGGCTGGTCGATGAAGAAGTCGACGGATATCCCACCCAAGAACCGGCTTTCGGCTTACAGGCTGTTTGGGTTTCCAAAGCAGACCGAGACCATGCGGAACGCCTGGGCTATACTATCGTCGAGCCTTCTGCGGTTCTGGCGACACACCTGACAGAAATGATTTATACTTACGCCGAAGAATTACTCACACGGGAAGATGTGCAGAACCTGGTCAAGCATCTCAAGGAAACTTCGCCGACGGTTGTGGATGAATTATTGCCCAACATACTGACCTATGGCGAACTGCAAAAAGTATTGCACAGCTTGTTGCGGGAGCGGGTATCCATTCGCAACTTGGAAACTATTCTGGAAGTTTTGTGTGATTATGGCGCACGCACCAAGGATGTCGAAATTCTCACGGAATATGTTCGACACGCTTTGGCACGTGAAATCAGTGGCCCCTATGCTGACGAAAACAAAACCTTGCGTGTGGTGACACTGGCTACAGCGATGGAGCAGGAGGTGTTGAATGCCATCCAGCAAGCGGAAACCGGGGATTATATTCCGGTGCCCCCTGATCGGGCTGACCAAATCGCCGAAAATACAGCTACAGCCGTGCAGCCACTGGTGATGTCTGGCCAGGACCCGATAGTGCTGACATCTGCTCCGGTTCGCCGCTTTTTCAAGCGGATTGTAGAGCGTCGTGTGCCAAAGATAGTGGTATTGTCCTATAATGAGATAGACCCCGCCATAAGTTTGGAAAGCGCGGGACAGGTAGAGGTCTGATTTGGGACAGAAATTTTATAAAATACGCGGACACTCCTTTGAGGAGGCTTACCGTCGCATGCGCCAGTTATACGGTGCGGATGCGGTAGTATTGAACACCACGGAAGTCATGGAGGGTGGCTTGTTCGGCTTTTTCGGAAAACGATTGGTCGAGCTTACCGCTTCTGTGCATGAATTCAAAACACCCCTCCGAACTACCGGTAAGACGCCGACGCCACGCAGCGCTGTGGAACGACGCTACAGTGCCCATTCTGTATTGCCTGAACAAGATACCGAGCCATCAGTGAAAGAAGCACCTTCAACACCCGGTGCTGGAACAGACACCGTCCGCTATTTCGAGAAAATTGTGCGGGATGCGCAACAACGCATGAACCAGCCCTCCCAGTCCAGACCGGAAACCCCGAGTGTCAAAGAACATTCCAGAACCCACGTTGCCTCTGCCCCGGCTTCCGCCTCCGCTTCCGCCTCCGTTTTGCCTTTCCCGGATCGGACACCAAAAGAAACGGGCGACGCTGCTTCCCTCCGAAAAGAAGTTCAGGAAATGCGAGATATGCTCCGCGTGTTATATACCGAGCAACCCGAAACCGGTTTACCCCCGGAATTTGCCGACTTCTACCGACAATTGGTGGAGCGTGGGATAACCCGAAAAATTGCAGCAACACTCGTAGGTTCTGTCGCGCAAAATGGAGACCTGTCAATTCTTCGTGACGCCCGTGTATTCAGAGAACGCTTGCACATGGAAATCCGCCGTATGACTCAGGTTACCAATGGCTTGACCCTGAGTGCTGGCAGATGCCGCATTGTAGCACTGTGTGGCGCGACAGGCGTCGGAAAGACCACCAACCTTGCCAAGCTTGCTGCACACTACGCGCTTAAAGAACGTGTTCGGGTGGCCTTGTTGACAGCAGACACCTATCGCATCGCTGCCACCGATCAACTTCGGGTATATGCCAACATTATCGGGTTGCCAATGCGGATAGCCAACGATGCCCATGAGATGCAGGAGGCCGTTCATGCATTCAAAGATTACGATATGGTTTTTTTGGATACCGCGGGAGGCAGCCAATTTAATCTGGAACAAATCAACGAGTTGAAAACCATGTTGCAGGTAGCAAAACCTGACGATGTCCTCCTGGTGTTAAGTGCCAATACCCAGATTGAAGACCTGCGCAATGTGATGACCAATTTCCGCTGCCTCAATCCTACCGCGCTACTATTTACCAAGCTGGATGAAACACGTCTTTATGGCACATTTTTTAACATGTTGGTTGAATCAGCATTGCCCTTGAGTTATTTGGGTACCGGGCAAAACGTGCCTGACGACATTCGTCAGGCTACCCCGGGTGGTGTAGCAGGTCTCGTATTGGAAGGCAGGTGGAATCGTGGCTGATCAGGCACAAGCACTCAGAGACCTAATCTGGAAATCCCGAGAACGAGCACACGTCATTACCATCACAAGCGGCAAAGGCGGTGTGGGTAAAACCAGTACCAGCGTCAATCTTGCTATTGCGCTGGCATCACGACGCCACCGGGTGATTATCTTCGATGCCGATCTCGGGCTGGCCAATGTCGAAGTACTCCTGGGGCTCAGTTCATCCTACAATATCGCACATGTCCTGGATGGTAGCCGCAGTATGGAAGACATACTGGTACGCGGCCCGGGAGGTATTGAAGTTGTGCCCGGTTCCTCCGGCTTGGCACATATCGCTGACCTGGATGACGAAGGCCGATTCAACATTCTGCGTGGCCTGGAATCATTACAGGGGTTGGCAGACTTCCTGATAATCGATACCATGGCAGGCATCGGTGCCAACGCGGTTACCTTTGCCGCTGCTGCCGATGAAGTGCTGTTGATAACTACACCAGAACCATCGTCCATTGTCGATGCCTACGCCATGTTGAAATCCATTCATTATCGCCAGGAAGACACACCCGTCCGTTTAATCGTCAACATGGTATCGGGAAAAGCACAAGCACAAGCCGTAGCCAACAAACTGGCCAATGTTTCCAGAAATTACCTCAAACGTAATTTCCCCTACCTCGGCTACCTCCCCCGCGATCCCGCTGTTTCGCAGTCCGTCATGCAGAGCCAACCATTCATTCTCAAATACCCGGGAGCACCCGTTTCTAAATGTATGCATGCCCTCGCAGCACGCCTGCTACACCATCAGACAGAATTCGAGCCGCTGAAAGAAAGTTTCTTCAAACGTTTCGTACAAAGCCTGGGGCTGGCCACAAACGGGTAACCCCACATACTACTCGGTGAAAACAACCCCTGTCGCGTAACACCTACCGCAGATTACCCGCCACCTCGGGTCAACGTCGCCCCATACACCGCACCCTGTAGGGCGTGCCAGCAAGAGATACCCGCAATCGCAAACTGAATAGCCCCCTGCGCATAGCCCCCTTTCCGTCATTCTCGCGAAGGCGGGAACCCAGAAAGGCATAATACTAGCACATGATTATATTCTTCCCTGACAACCCAACCCACCTGTGGGGACAACAAAATGCAAGCTAAAACTGTGCCCTTGGCTTCTTTATTACCCCTCTGGATACCTGCCTGCGCAGGCATGACGACGTGGGTGTAATGATGGTGATGTATGCGATCAACGGTACCACGCTTCGCACTTCTTATGATTACCCGCCTGTGTGGGTATAACGGAGGGGTGGGTATGATGGTGATGTGTGTGTGAACAGCGGTGCGTAATGTGTGCCGCCACCTGTCCCTATCCCGTAGGGATTACATCGCCGTAGCGCGGGGTAAGGCCAACGAGCCGCCACCCCGGGACCACGACGCTGCCAACACCGCACCCCGTAGGGCGTGCCAGCACCCTAACACCTCCACCCTCCGTCACTCCCGCTCACGTTCCTATCCCGTAGGGATTACATCGCCGTAGCGCGGGGTAAGGCCAACGAGCCGCCACCCCGGGACCACGACGCTGCCAACACCGCACCCCGTAGGGCGTGCCAGCAAGAGATACCCGCCTGCTTTTCCTAAATAGCCACCCACGCATAACCACCCCTCCGTCATGCCCACGAAGGTGGGTATCCAGTGAAACGCAAAGCGCAATCCCGTCCCGTCATGCCCACGAAGGTGGGTATCCAGAGGGGACATAAAGGAGCCGAGGGCATAGCTTTAACTTACATTTTTGTGTTTCCGCAGATGAGTTTGGTTGTTGGAGATGATAAAATACATGTAATAGTAATATGACATACTGGGTTCCCGCCTTCGCGGGAATGACGGGAAAGGGTGCTATGCGCAGGCGATCATTTGATAGACAAGGGCGGGGCAGCAGTAAAGTGTGCAGCTATAGCGTCACCAAAGATCACATAGGTCTATGTATTTCTTCCATTCATAAAAAATCTGCGTTCATCAGCGTAATCTGCGGATAACAGATTGAATTCTTTTTTTTGTTTGCACGCCCTCCGGGGTGCGGTGTTAAGGGGTGTTGTGGTCCCGGGGTGACGGCTCGTTGGCCTTACCCCGCGCTACGGTGATGTAATCCCTTCGGGATAGAGAACATTGTGGCGGCATAGATTACGCACGCTGTTCACACACACAATACCATTATACCCACCCCTCCGTCATGCCCACGAAGGTGGGTACCCAGTGAAACGCAAAGCGCAATCCCGTCCCGTCATGCCCACGAAGGTGGGTATCCAGAGGGGACATAAAGGAGCCGAGGGCATAGCTTTAACTTACATTTTTGTGTTTCCGCAGATGAGTTTGGTTGTTGGAGATGATAAAATACATGTAATAGTAATATGACATACTGGGTTCCCGCCTTCGCGGGAATGACGGGAAAGGGTGCTATGCGCAGGCGATCATTTGATA
The DNA here is from genome assembly GCA_964537975.1 of uncultured Nitrospirales bacterium. Classification (GTDB taxonomy): domain Bacteria; phylum Hydrogenedentota; class Hydrogenedentia; order Hydrogenedentales; family SCBR16-9; genus SCBR16-9. The sequence goes on from CAZIDP010000037.1 coordinate 23,141, forward strand.
GACAAGGGCGGGGCAGCAGTAAAGTGTGCAGCTATAGCGTCACCAAAGATCACATAGGTCTATGTATTTCTTCCATTCATAAAAAATCTGCGTTCATCAGCGTAATCTGCGGATAACAGATTGAATTCTTTTTTTCTGGCACGCCCTCCGGGGGTGCGGTGTTGGGGTGGCGCTACTGTCCGGGCCTTACCCCGCGCTACGGTGATTTAATCGCTCCGCGAAAGGAGCACTTGCGTGTTATGTTCACGGTGCCAGATTATCCAACGCACGAGTTTCTTCAATGAAGATAAATGCATCATACCGCTCGGCGATGCGGGTGGGTACATAGTTGCCGGGATTTTCTCTTTCTGGTTGGTAGATCACACCGATTGCACGGTGGCCGATGAATGCATCCAGTGGCCCTTCCCTGTGCTTTGGCTCCAGGAATAATACTGCGTTCGATATGCCAGCCTGATACAGGAGGTTTTCCCAACTGCCCGGGACGCTTTCCGGCACCTGCATGGTTTCCATGGCTTGTCCCCAGGCCCTCCCTGCGAGCACCGTTCCCCGGTGTGTACCGAATCCGACAGCGAATACGTTGTCACGGCCATGCTGCTCTCGTAGAATCTGCCCTATGTTAAGCCTTCCGGTCTGGCCCATAGCGGTTGCCCGGGCATCTCCGATATGGGTATTGTGCGCCCAGACTATACCTTTCGCGTTATCGCCGTGGTAATCCATCAGACGATTGACGGTTTGTGCGAAGTGTTCTGCACGTGAATTCCAGGAGTCCGCACCACCTTGTGCGGCAGCGCGATAATGGTGTTCGGCGTTTTTCACTACCCAGGCATGTTGTTTGGCGGCAAAGTAGGCCTTTGCGTCTTGTTCTCTGTAGTTTTCCGCTTCTTCCCGAAGGTGTTCCAGCACCCAGCGTACAGCATCTTCACACGAAGTTCCCCCCAGTGCCAGTCGGCGTGCGTATCCAGCGCCATCTTCTCGAAAAGGCATCAAACAATCATATGCGGCCAGTATCTCCGAGGCTTTTTCAGGGTCCACTTCCGCCACATAGTCCAGTACCGCTTTTAATGATCCCTCCAAACCATAGACATCAATACCATAAAAGCCGACCCGGTCTGCGCGTGGTCTGCTGTCGTTGAAACTTCGCAATTGCTGTACCAGTTCTAACACTTCCCTGTTATTCCACATCCAGGGAGGCCAACGGTTGAAATGTGTCAACGCTGCTTCAGCGGTCTGTGCTGCCCCCGGTAAATCTTTTACATACGCATTGACCTCCCAGCAGGCATCCCAGTCACCTTCGACAGCGATAAAAGAAAACCCATGTTCTTGAATCAATCGCATACTGATATCGGTTCGATACGTATAATATTCTGATGTTCCGTGCGATGCCTCGCCCAACAATACATAGGGATGTTCTGCTGCCTTTTCTATCAATTCATCTGGGGAAGTACCATCTGAAATCGGTTTGGCTGTTTCTTGTATGAGTTCAACCAATGCATGCATGCGTTCTTCTGTCAATGCCTGACCTGATGCAACCGGTGTGTGTATTACGCTCTGAATCGCAATTAAGAAGAAACAGGCTGTTCGTGCAATTGCCAACGATGATCCTGTTGTTCTGGTCTCCATCATTTAATCGTCCTCCTTGTCTGGTGACGTTGCATCAGGCTCTGCAGCTACTTGTATTTTACATGAAGCTATGGCAAAGGATGAGCCAGATACGCTTATCAATGTTACTCGGTACAGCTATTTTGAGCTGTCTTGCTTCCGTTACACCCTACCGGATTCACTCCTGGAAAGCAAGGTGTTGGTGGACTTATCATATGCTCCCAGCTATAACAATATAGCAAGTATGCGCGGAAACAATACCTGAAAATGTTTTTCTTGCCCTGGTTACCCGGCTGCGCAGATATGACGGAGGGGTGGGTCTAATGGTGAGAAGTCCGATCGAAAAAGCATAACCTGCGTAGCCATACTGTCGTGTTTTCTCTATCGCCGAGCGATTGCAGCACCGTAGCGCGGGATAAGACCCGTGTATAGACGGTGCTTAATGTATGCCACCACCTGTCTCTATCGCGGAGCGATTACAACACCGTAGCGTAGGGTAAGGCCTATGGCCGCCACCCCGGGTAAACCGCCACCCCAATACCGCACCCCGTAGGGCGTGCCAGCAGAGATAAACCTGGACACATTTCACACACCCCGATTGCCCATTTACATAGGTATGTCGGAGGTGATATGAGCGATGCCAATGTTACTATCGACTATGCTTATGGGGAATGACGGTGGCATTTTGCTTGTTGGCGGTAGTATTGGTGTTGGCATGAAAGGTGCCTGAGGCATGAAGTGAGAGAGGTTCCAGTATGGGGACAATCCGTTCAATTTGTGTATAAGCAGGTAATCAGCAAAGGGATTTTTTAATACATTGGCTTTTTGACATATTGCTTTTCTGGCAATAATAATGACGGTACAATGATGAGATACCATTTTATTGCATGATGTTTTTCCAGATGAAGACCATGTGTTCAAAACGGAGTGTCAGGGGGTGTATCATTCTGAAATCAAGGTGAATTCTGGTTGTTGCCAATTTTTGTTGATGTATGGTGTAGAAAAAAACAGGGAGTTTCAGAGATGCGAAGTGCAGTACGTTTTTTTACAGTTTGTATGATGTTGATGTTACCGATTTTATTGTTAACCGGGTGCCCACAAACCCCAACACAGTTTACGCTAACGGTTGCGGTGGAAGGTGAGGGCACGGTGTCGCCTGCTGTTGGAACCCATCAGTACGCGGCAAATAGCCAGGTGACGCTTACAGCAACTCCAGACGCCGGCTGGCGTTTTGAGTCCTGGAGCGGCGGAGCAACCGGCTCGGTGAGTCCAACCACGATTACCATGACGAACAATGTGTCAGTAACCGCGAACTTTGTTCCGGATACAACCCCGATAACGTACCAATTGGATGTTGAGGTGATTGGTGAAGGTACAGTGAATCTGGCCCCGGTCGCTGCCGACAACCGATATGAAGTTGACACACTGGTGACGTTGACAGCGGTACCGGATGCCGGCTGGGAATTTACAGGTTGGAGTGGAGCGATATCCGGTCTGGACAATCCCGGAAGTGTGCTTATTATAAGTGATCTGAATATCACAGCCACCTTTGATCCAATTGCTGAAGAAGACACTTATACTCTGAACATTGATATTGTTGGAGAAGGTACGGTTACCATTGACCCAGAGCTGGAAGCATATGAAGAAGGCACAGAAGTCAGTCTGTTGGCAGAGTCCGAAGCTGGCTCGCAGTTTACAGGCTGGAGCGGTGATGTTGAAAGCCTGGACAATCCCCTGATCATTATGATAACTGCCGATACCCAATTCACTGCTTCCTTTGAATCAACTGTGGTTGAAGGCAAAAGCGCGGCTGTTGGTATTACCGGCTGGCTCACAGACACCGCAGGAAATGGCATACCTTTTGCCGAAGTCCGACTGATGGACGGCACCACGGTGTACACCAATGCCGAAGGTCTGTATCTGTTTGGCGAGCTGGATGCCGTCAATGAGGTCACCGTATTTTTCTCGAAAGAGGGATATACCGCCAACAGCCGCACCGTCGATATCGTCCCCGGCGCGACCACATCGGCAAACGCGAGATTGAAGCGGCTTGCAGACCCGGTGGTGCTGAACAACGCGCAAGACGGAGGAACGGTCGATGATGGTAAGGGCAACGCGGTGATACTTCCGGCGAACGCACTGGTGAACGGTGAGAACAAGTCGGTGGCAGGCGATGTGGATGTGCGCATCACTATGCTGGATATTACAGACGCGGCAGAGCTGAAGGCTTTTCCGGGCGATTTCCGTGCTATAGCAGCTGGTAAGTCCGATGAAGTCGTGCAGTTGGAGACCTTCGCGCTTGCTGACTTTCAGTTTTCTCAGGGTGATGAACCCTTGAATCTGGTTTCGGGTTCAAACGCAACCATTCAATTGCAATTGCCTGAAGAAACTACTCTCTTTGATGGCGAGGTGGTGCCGCTTTGGTACTACGACGAAGCATTGGGAATATGGATTGAGGACGGCAATGGTGTGGTCGAGTCGGATGGTAATGGTGGATTTCGATACACCGCGGATGTCAGTCATTTCTCCTGGTGGAATTGTGACAAACCGATTTCGGAAACGCACAATTTTACTGGTACCATTGAAGACAACGAAGGGCAACCGGTATCGGGTGCCAACGTCATCGCAGATGGTGTTGATTATACTGGCAGCTCCAGTGCCACAACGGATGTGGATGGTAATTTCTGTGTTAATGTAAAGCGGAATGCCACAGTAGAAATCAGGGTGACTTTGCCCGGCTCAACTATAGTGGCCGATGCCATGATTGTGGAATCGCCGGACGTTGCGTCATCTTGCGCGGTTGGAGGAGGAAGCTCACTGGGAAGACCATTGAGCGCTGATTTTGACGCTGCCATCCAGGGTGAAGTGCGTGACACAGATGGTATGCCTGTGCCGGGAATTGATGTGTTCAGCTCCTTTGGGGGACGTGCGGTCACCGATGAATTCGGCGCATTCTGTTTTGGGGCTCCCGCGGATAAGGAAGTGACTGTGTTCGCTGCCGGGCGTTTTCCGGTAAAGGTGACTACCCTTCCGAATACAAGTTGCGCGACAGGTGATGCCGTATTTGTGCTCATTGAAGTCAGTTACCCTGAAGACGGAGACCACGTGGGTATCCTGCAAAGCATCATCGGTCAAGACATTGTATGGGTCAATGAAGATGAAGTTATGATGGAAGGATTAAGTTCGTTCGCGTTCTTCTTCGCGCATAGCTTGCCTGGAAACATGACAGATTGGTTTACTGATATACCGAACACCTGTGAGTTGGAAATCTATGACGGTGCACCAGATTCCGAATTTGAAGCCAATTTTGAATTCATGAACCTGGTTGATGTGTTGGACCCCGGTACCGCAGGGGTAGTCGCTCATGGGGAAAGCAGCGCGACTATGATTCGTTTATATGATTTCCTGCAGCAGTTCGGCATGCATGAAATGATTGAAACATCTCCTTACATGTTTGGCATGTATATGCAGAGTCCGGATTTTCTCCCCGGTGTCGGACATGGCGACACGGTGACCTATTCTTGGCCGGGTGGACTGGATATCGATGCCTTCGCCATTGATGTGCCCTTACCCGGGGCCTTAAACCTGACCAGTCCAGTGATCATTGAGAGTGAATTTGGTTATCCCACGACCGAAATCGATTTTGAAAATGATCTGGAGATTGTCTGGGATGCCTCGGTTCCTGGCGATTTGATTGAAATCGAAATTCGCCGTACCGTCATGGATTTAATGACTTTTGAGTCTACCTATGGCACAATCTCATGCTTGGTGCAGGACACCGGAAGCCATACTATTTCTGCTGACTTGCTGTCCCAGTTAGCGGATATCAGTGGAAATGGCTTGGTGTATGTGATGACAAATTTTGAGATTTCCCGCAAGTCGCTGGCCACGGTTCCTGTACCACTTCGAAATGGTGGCGAAGGGAATTTAACCGTTATCACATCAACCGATGTTCAGGCGCAAGCAAATGGCGGAGGATTTTAATGCCTTGATCTGAACCCTGAAAATTAATGAAGTGTCTGGCATTGCTGACATCTTCTGAAACCCTGCATGCCCCCCGGCGCTTCGGCCCGGGGGGTTTTTCTGGATACCAGGTGTATTTTCTCAGGTTATATTGCGTATGATGATTGCAGGTATGTACTGCTGAAACCTGAATCACCGAAGGAGGGCTTGATATATGTATTACCTGGGGAGTTATGTAATGATAGGCGTTTTGTTGACTTCTCTGTTTGCCTCATTGCCAGTCACCGCTGCGAACTTGGTATCTAATTCATCCTTTGAAACGGTTGTTGATGCGCGACCGGAGAACTGGTTGCGTCACAACTGGCACGGTCAGGCAGAATTCAATATTGAAAACGAAGGCCGTGTTACCGGCCACAGTGTTCGCATCGACTCAACCGAAGGTGCCGACGCTTCCTGGTACCAATTGATCAGCATCCACCCCTATGGGCGATACCGTCTTTCCGGTTGGATTAAAACGGATGATGTGCAGATTATAGATGGCAGAGGGGTGCTCCTGAACGTACATGGGATTCCAGGTGCCGAAACACCGGCTCTAACCGGCGACAATGACTGGACATTTCTCGAAACGGAATTTGATATTGTCGGAGGTCAAAGCCTCCAGATCAATTGTTTGCTGGGAGGATGGGGGCGCGCCACCGGCACAGCCTGGTTTGATGACATCAAGCTGGAGTTTGTGAAAGAGATAGTGCCGGAATCCAATACGGTGCACGCGGAAATCACCCTGGCAGCGGCACCGGAGAAAGCACCGATATCCAAATATATCTATGGCCAGTTTATCGAGCACCTCGGCCAGTGTATCTATGGAGGTATCTGGGCGGAGATGCTGGAAGACCGCAAGTTTTATTTTCCGATTCCAGCGACAGACCCTGTCTGGACCACGACCAACCAGGGTGCAGAAGTGTTGACCGCGTCGCCCTGGTTGCCCATCGGCGATCCTGATCGGATAGAAATGTCTGCCGACGCGCCTTTATCAGGAAGGCACAGTCCCCGGATTACTGTCTCAGAAAATGCAACCGGTCTGGCACAGGAGCGACTCGGCCTGGTCGCGGGTAAAGAGTACACGGGACATATTGTCTTGCGTGTGGCAGGCGATGTCCAGGCAGTCACTGTGCGCCTGGTCTGGGAAAATGGCGCGGCAGAAACGGTTATACCGCATAATCAGCTTGATACGGCATTTACAATGCATGAACTGCATCTGACCGCGGGAGCCGATACGGATAATGGACGACTGGAAATCATCGGCACGGGCAATGGCAGCTTCACGATTGGCGCGGTGTCGCTGATGCCGGAGGACAATGTACAGGGCTTTCGCGCCGATACCCTGGTGCTCATGAAACAGTTGAACAGCCCCATTTACCGCTGGCCGGGCGGCAATTTTGTCAGTGGCTATGACTGGCGTGATGGCTTGGGTGACCGGGACCGGCGACCTACCCGGACGAATCCTGCCTGGACAGGCATCGAAACCAACGATGTAGGTATGGATGAGTTCATCGCGTTGTGTCGCCTGCTTGATGCCGAACCGCTCATCACGGTGAATACTGGCTTCGGAGATGCCTATTCCGCGGCAGCGCAGGTTGAGTACACCAATGGTGCCGCTGACACACTCATGGGTGCTTTGCGGGCGGAGAACGGCAGTCCGGAACCATTCAATGTGAAGTGGTGGTGCGTAGGCAATGAAATGTGGGGTAACTGGCAGCTCGGGTACATGCAATTGGAGCACTACATTCTCAAACACAACTGGGTCGAAGAAATGATGCGTCAGGTAGACCCGGACATCACCACTATTGCTTCAGGCAGCGCGGGACCCTGGTCAGAGGGCTTGCTGACCCATTGCGCAGAGCACATGGATTACATCGCGGAGCACTTCTATACGCAATCCCGCCCGGACATCACCGAACACGCGCAACTACCGGTGGCACCTATCCGCGCTGTAACCGGAATGCACCGCCAATACCGTCGTGATATTTCAGGTCTCGTCGATAAAGACATACGCATCGCTTTCACAGAGTGGAATTACTGGTATGGTCCCCATGTATTTGGAGAACTCGGCACCCGCTACTTCATGAAAGACGCACTGGGCATTGCCATCGGCCTGCATGAGTATTTCCGTCACTCCGATATCGTACACATGGCGCTGTACGCGCAGACCGTAAATGTGATTGGTTGTATCAAAACTACTCCGACAGCAGCCGAGTTCGATGCCACGGCACTGCCCCTGATGCTGTATCGCAACCTATTCGGGAAACAGCCGGTAGAAGTGACGGGCTGGGATGAAAGACTCGATGTCGCGGCTGCGCTCACTGAAGACGAGACCTATCTGACGGTTGGTATGGTGAATGCAACCTGGGATACCTATGAAGTGACGCTGAATACGGGGTCGTACAAGCCAGCAGGTGATGCAGCAGGGTGGCGGATTGCCAACCCGGACCCGTTAGCCTACAACCATCCCGGACAAGACCGTGTCATTGATGTGGTTGAATTGCCTGCGTCCAATGCAGGTGAAAAAATCGTATTGCCACCGGTCAGCATTACCCTGTACAGCATCCCAATCGAGAAATAGGAATATTCAAGACATTGCGTTAGGTGCACCCTATATGTCCGCATCAGGTGTCAGGCAGACTTTTGGGTTAAGGCTTTGCACCTGTAGGACTAGGGTTCAGCTCTTTCAATTTATAAAAATTTATTGCCAGGGGAATGGTCTGACTCCGTTATGGTTAGCCATATAAGCTTTTAACTCATCTTGATCAAGAGGATACCATTCATCGTAAGGATAACGTCGGAAAAACTCGCCTATCCGCTCACGAAAATGTTCGTCAGCAACAGGATTGAGTCTTCCTTTTCGAAGGTCTCGCATTTCCTCAAGTTCAATTCGTGAGACGCGTACAGTCATCATAAAATCAACGGCCATTTTATCTGCAAAACCCATTTTTTCATCCAAGGGAAGATAAAACCACTTCTGATTAATGCGTGCTTGCTGTGTCAGTAGGTTTACCCAGCTTTTGGGAGAAGTTGTCTGCTTGCTTTTACCTTCTACATCAGAGAATTGTTGAATCTCACAAAGTGTGATAAACCGACTTCGAGCGGCATCGCAATCTTGCGTTGCTACGATTGCAGTAACTGGTCGAACAGATACGACGATTGCAACGTCTTTGTTCATATCGACTATCTCGGTCCATTTTACATTACGGGGGTTTTTTTCACTAGCAAGCACAATATTTTTCAGTGAAAATTCGATTCTGGGAATACCAACAAAAATATCTCCTTGGCGGATCGCATCAGACGCAAGGGGAAACTCATAAATCATATTGAATACCTTGAGACGCCTCATACGCAGTGAATTCGAGTCGCTCTCGCTCAGCCTTTTCGCCAATCGCTCTGGCCATCTGTATTGCTTCGGCCCAGGTTATGGGGCGACCAAGTAATTTTTGGTACATTGACGACATGGTTAACACGGCATCACGTTGCTTCTTTTCAGTCAACCAGGGGTCTTCTATCGCTGTAACCGATGAGCCAGTAAAAAGAAACGTTATCCCTGCCATTTTTGCCATAGAAAGCGGATTTAATTGATAGGTCGATTGCTGCTCTCGAACTCCAAGCAAGCTTTCAGTTCCCTTGCCGTCATCTATCTGAGCTTTGTATGATTGCTCTACAACATAGGCATTATTCACTTGAAAACCTCCTTTCAAGCTCACCTTCGATTATTTTGAAAAACCAGTCATCCGTGATGTCATGGGCAGCATCAAGCCAATCATTAAATGCCTTTGGCATTTCTGGTACATCATCGCCTGTTGATTCAACTACAGTCTCCCAGATAATGGCTGGCATATTGTTTTTTTGTCCTGTTGCAAATCGAATGTCCATCTGACCCATTGGGCTCTGACAACTGAACGAACTCTGCCATGTAAAACTGTTCGGCCTGTTATCCACGCTGGTATCCTGGAACAGATTATCTGGTAACGATATATTTAATTTTAGGTGTTCTTTTAAAAACGCGAAAGCGTTTTTGTGCTCGTAGTCAAATTGAATTGCATCAATGTACCGCATAGTCAAATTTGTTATTTTAAACTCATGAGGTTTCGGATGTGCATCATACAGCTTCTCTACAGATGTTATTACACGTGTCCGAAAATCATGCCACTTGTAATCGTCGGTCGAATTGATTGCATATATACCTGGACCAACCTGAACCAATGGCCAGGCATTCGCGGCAGAACGAAAACGGTGCTGGATCACATGACCGACCAATTCGTCAGGTATATTGGCTGTTGGCAGTTGTTCATGCTCAGGATAATCCTGGTGCAACCTATCAAACAAGCGCCCTAATAATAATTTGTAGTGTGGGTCCACCTGCGGTCCTGGTGGTGTTCCTTTTAGCTTCCATCTGATTTCTACAATCGCTTCAACCAGTGGTTTGTTTTTCAATTCTCTGGACATATATGAACTACACTCCCAAAACCTATGTATGGAAATTACATGAGATTACAATGAGCGATACTGACTAGCAACAATTAAGCTATAAATACTAAATTATTAAGTGTAAACTACACTATATAGGTACAATGTACTCCAGAAATAACTGTAATATCAAGAATGCTGAAAAGTCAACAATAAATGGATGCTTTTTCTGAGAGTTAATAATGATTATTTTTTTTACCGGATACGGTACTATCTGAAAAGTCATGATAAATGATCCCTTTGATTTTAGTCAGTTTTAAAACGAGCCATACCCAAAATATGGGGAGTCGTTATGGTGGAATACGGGTTGAGCAGGCTGTGGATAACTTGTGGATAAGTTGTTGTTTCTTCGCATGGAATGTGGAGAACCTGTTTAATGCTGTCCGTAGCAAAACATGGGTATGTGTTTTCGTAAAGTATAGATATTAAAGGAGATATGCAATAAATATTGTTGTTGGTATAAGGATTTCAATGATTTGATCAAGCCTGAATAAATGGTGAATAAATCTGGAAATCCTTGTGGATAACTATGGTGTGGTTGTTGCCTTGGGCATACACAACATATGGATATTACAGAATCAGAGATGTAGTAAAAAATAATGCCGTCACATGATGTTTGTATGAACTACAGCATGGTGACGGCATGGTGATATAGTGTCAAAGGCAGTATTGGAATATGGCCAGACCTGTTGTGATCAGGAAGTTGTTTCGTCGTCTGTTTCTGAAGCTGGTGGGAGCCATTCTGTCTGTTTGTACACTTCGTGGCGATTTTCATATAGTGTGTAGGCTGCATTCTGCTGCCTGTCATTGCGGTAAATACTGACAATGTCTTGCAGGCGAACTGTCGCGACACCATCGGGCTCACCCCAGATGGTCAACAAGTGAATTTGCACATAACCGTCCACAATATCCCGCACGAATCCCAATACCTGCACAAAATCGTTTTCAGAAGCGATGCGGCAATTTACCAACTGACCCGAATCACGGGCCAATTCCAACTCGGATACCAGGCAATCTTCCGGGTCTTCGGTTAAATCTTCGATTTCCATGGGGTCAAAAGGGTGTGGATGGTGTTGTTGCAGCCAGGCAATCCGACACAGGTGTCGTGTATTTTGTTGAATTTGTCGAATCTGCCGGATAGTTATAGTTGTTAAGCCGTCGGGCAGACCTTCCCAATCCAGTTCCTGTACGATGCAGGTTTCATCACCAATACTGCGAACATATCCGATTACAGGTTGTTCCAAGTCGTGTGGATTGGCGTGAATTTGTACCAAGGTGTTTTTTTCACGTGCTTCCCGCAGGATTTGCAAGTATAAATCACCGCGATTGGCGTTGCGCAGTATTTCTCTGAGTAGTTCTTCACTCATATGCAGTATGTGTTTCCTTTAATGCCGGGGCCATCGTGTGATGACCAGCGGTACTTCAAAGCAGGTGATTCGTTGCTGTGTTAAAACTGGGATGGTTGTATGTACAGACTCAACAATAGTTGTTTTGCGTATGAAACGCAACTTTACATGTATTTTGTTTCAGTTTGTATTAATCTAAAACAAATTCCACAGGACTTTATTCTTGGGGCCGTCCTGCGGTTAATGGCACATGAAGTCATTAATATTGTCTATCATGCATACATCGGCGCCTTCGGATCAATTGTGTCCGAAAGCGCCGAGATTCAGAAAAACGTTTTTGAGTAGATTTTATCCAGAACCTCAGTCAGAGGGCCCAATCATTTTACTGGGATCAACTGCTTTGTCAAACTCTTCTTCTGAAAGGAACCCGAGTTTGATTGTCTCTTCTTTGAGTGTCGTATTGTTGGTGTAGGCTGCTTTGGCAATCTTGGCTGCATTGTTATAACCAATCTTGCTATTCAATGCCGTGACCAACATCAGTGAGTTGTTCAGGTGATTATTAATCATGGTTTCATTCGGTTTAATACCTGATACACAGTTTTCACGGAATGAATTTGCTGCATCGGTCAGCAAACGGATGGATTGTAGCAGATTGTAGATGATTACCGGCTTGAACACATTCAGCTCAAAATTGCCGGATGCGCCACCAATGTTGATGGCAACATCGTTGCCCATCACTTGTGCAGCAACCATCGTCATGGCTTCAGACTGTGTGGGATTCACTTTGCCCGGCATGATGCTGGAACCGGGTTCATTTGCTGGCAGAATTAACTCTGACAAACCACAGCGAGGCCCACTGCCCAGCCAGCGAATGTCATTGGCAATTTTCATAAAACTGGCAGCAATGGTTTTCAATGCGCCGGAGCACATCACCATGGCATCGTGCGCAGCCAACGATTCAAATTTGTTGGGTGCCGAAGTATAGGTATGCCCGGTCAATTCAGATATTTTCTGAGCCATTTTCTCGGCATACCCTTTTTTGGTGTTTAAGCCAGTTCCTACCGCGGTACCACCGATGGCCAGCTCACCCAGGTGAGGCAAGCACATTTTAACGCGTTGAATTCCGTACTCCACTTGCGTGGCATACCCTGAAAACTCCTGGCCAAGTGTCAGGGGTGTGGCGTCCATGAGATGGGTACGCCCAATCTTGATGATGTCTTTGAAGCGCTCGGCCATCTGGTCCAGAGAAACCCTGAACTTGTCCAGTGCTGGCAAAAGCCTGTCATGGATATCGTCAACTGCTGCAATGCTCATGGCTGTAGGGAAGGTGTCGTTTGAAGATTGGGACATGTTGACGTGATCATTGGGGTCTACAGGGTCTTTACTACCCATCTCGCCTCCGAGAATTTCAATAGCCCGATTGGCAATCACCTCGTTGACGTTCATGTTGGACTGGGTGCCACTACCGGTCTGCCACACGACCAAGGGAAAGTGGTCCATTAAATCGCCACGTATCACCTCATCCGCAGCCTCACATATGGCATGGCAGATTCGCTCGTCCAGCTTGCCCATATCGAAATTGACTAAAGCGGCTGCTTTTTTGAGGTAGCCAAACGCAACAATGATTTCGCGTGGCATGGTTTCGCCACCGATTTTAAAATTTACGAGAGAGCGTGCAGTTTGACAACCGTAATATTTGTCCGCAGGTACACGCATTTCCCCCATAGTATCCCGTTCTATTCGATATTCCATGACAGATCCACCCTTTTTTGATATTTTGATAAGGAAAGTTCGAAAACGTGAGAGGTTTTGCGCAAAACTTCATGATATTACCATATAATATCGCAAGAATCAAGTTTTTCGAGTTTCACAATGCTGTATTCTATCCAATTCCAGTAAAAGAACGTGCCAATGCTTCTGAGAACCTAAGATTCGGTTCTCATTAACAGTTTGTAAGAAAGCAAACTCGTCATGATAGTCAACATGATATCTAATCAAGTAACAATGCTTTTCTGCTGCTGCATTCCAGGATGCAGTGCGTGTTCTCTGGTTCTCAACGCATCAGGCTTCATCAGGTGTGGTTTCCAGTTTGGCAGTGTTCTTCACTCGGATGCTGCTATATGCCATCTACTGGACAATGCTTCTTATGTTCGGCATAATGTAACCTGTACTTGCAGCTGACCAGAGTTATAAACGCTTGGGAGAATTAATGTCATGAACCTTCAATTGGGCCGTGCGTTTGGGATTGTCATGAAGACCACACCCTATATACTGTATCGTGCAGTGGTGTATGGCATTGTCTGTGCTGTGTTTGCCGTCTTGTTGCTCTTTCTGGCGTTGATTGGCCGAGTGTTTGGGCCAGGAGCAGCAGGAGTCATGTTTATTATCATGATGATTGGTGGTGGATTTGGTGCCCGGATTCTACGGGAGTATGTCTTGTACTTGTTACGGGCCGGGCATGTTGCCGTGATTACTGAAATCATCGAACGCGGCAGTTTGCCGGCAGGGGTCAACCAGACCCAGTGGGGCAGTGATCGTGTTAAGACTTATTTCAAGGAAATCAGCGTACTGGCATTGATTGATCAATTGGTTAAGGGGATCATCAAGGCTTTGAATCGCACGTTATTCAATGTAATGCAGGCCATGCCCATACCGGGTTTGGAAGGCGTATCCAAAGTGATGCAAAGGGTGGTGGACTTCAGTCTTACCTATATTGATGAGTCCATTCTGGCTTATACCTTTAAAACGCGTAATGAAAATGTCTATGAAGCAGCCCAATCCGGCATCATTTTGTATTGCCAGGCCTGGAAGGGCTTATTAAAGAATGCGGTTGCGCTGACCTTGTTGAGTTACGCGTTTACCATTGCTTGCGCAGTTATCTTCCTGATACCCCTTGGTGCAATTGCATTTATGTTGCCGGAGACCTGGAGTTTCGCGAAATTCGGTTTGTTTGTTCTTGCCTTGTTCATGGGTTTTTTGTTGAAATGGATTCTCTTTGATCCCATCGCTTGTGCCTCTACCATCCTTACCTTTTTAGCCGAAACAGAACACATGACACCCGACCCAGTTTGGGAAGAACGTATCGAAACGGTCAGTGACAAATTCCGTGAATTAAAGCAAAAGGCTGGAGAGCAGATGCGCAGTGCTTCAGGAGCAATGCGTGCGGATGCAGAAGAAAAGGCAGATGAGATGGCGGCTGAATCTTCTACCGAGCCTGACGAATCTGTGACACCATCAGAAGACATGGACACAATGCATTACGATGCTCTTGAATCTGAACCAGAAGATGAGCGCAATGAATAGTTGACGTAGTGACTGTGTGTTGTTGTAAAGTTTTTTTATGACGTTGACAGATTTACTGTTATATATAAAGTAATCTATGGTGAATTATACCGTGTTAATAAAAAGTTCAATGGCTCATATCTGGGGAGTTTGGCGACATGGGCAAGTTACTTGACGCGTTGGCGCAGAATAAATTATTGGTTTCGGATGGGGCCTGGGGCACCATGCTGCAAGAAGCAGGTATGACAGCGAATGATTGTCCGGAAGCTTGGAACTTGTCGCATCCTGAGGTGGTGCGCGGCATTGCCCAGGCGTATGGCGAGGCGGGAAGTGATATTGTCCTCACCAACACCTTTGGCGCTTCAACAGTCAAGCTGGCGAAGATGGGCTATGACACGAAGGTGACAGAAATCAATAAAGCCGGTATCCGGTTGTCTCTGGAAGGGGCACCTGACGCAATCATCATGGGTTCAGTCGGGCCAAGTGGTGAGTTTCTGATGCCACTTGGAGATATGGAAGAAGAAACGCTTGCGTCTGCGTTCACAGACCAGATTAGCGCCATGCTGGAAGCGGGAGTTCACGCCATTTGCGTTGAGACGATGATGGACCAGCAGGAAGCGCTGTGCGCCATTCGTGCCGCACGCAGGCTCGATCCAGACCTGGATATCGTGAGCACCTTTACCTTTAATGCGGCTGGAGATTCCTATCGTACGATGATGGGCAACAGTCCAGCCGAACTGGCTGAAGCAGTCGCAGAGGCTGGCGCCAATGTCGTCGGCTCGAATTGCGGTAATGGTATTGAGCAGATGATACCCATTACACGAGAGTTCAGGAATGCCACCGATTTGCCCATCTTGATCCACGCCAATGCCGGATTACCAGAAATGGTGGGTAGTAAGGCAGTTTATAACCAAGGCCCAGAAGTCATGGCCGGATATGTGCAAGCCTTGGTAGAAGCCGGAGCGCAGATTATCGGTGGTTGTTGTGGTACCACCCCCGATCACATCCGTGCCATAAAGGCAATTATTGATCCCCTGCGCAATCAGTAATCAACAATCAGTAATCAATAGGCCACAATACAAAAATAGTTTGGCAAATAGTTAAAATTTACCTAAGGTTCAGGGGGCTGGCTGTTGTTGTTGTTGTCAAGGTAATCTTTTTGCGCATTCGGAAAGATACGTGCAAACACACTGTAAAGCATCAGGAACGGTGCCAGTAGAATCATGATAAATTCGAGTGACCCTGTACCCGCCTGAGCAGCAGGGACGGGTTTCGAAATATTGTAAAGGTGACGCATTTTGTTTTCCTTGCTACTGTGAAATCATGCCATACAGACTGAACGCAGCCTGCTCTGAATCTTTTTGTGGTGTATGGTACTTTCAGTTTAATCGGACATCAAATTTTTGAGACTTGATTCGTACTCAAAACGGTCTACAGCACGGGTATGTCGAAAAAGCACCCACTCTGCCAGCAGCCCCCAACAAACAGCAATAAGGGGATGAATCAGACCGGTGAAAGCCCCTGCCAGTCCAGCACTCCACAACAGAATGAAGAATACCAGCCCTCGCAATGCAGCGAATTCACCCGCACGAACAAGCATCAGAACAGGTATCAGACTCTCAATGCCACCACGGTAAATACGTGCGGGCAACGAAGATTCATTCACCGTGGGTGAAGTTTCATCCGTAGAATAGTTCTCGGGAATCCGGGACGTATCGTCCTGGGAAGTATTGATGATGATGGTCAGATCGGCAGGCAATGGTTTTGCTGGCATTTCACTTTCGTGCACCACCAGCCCAAGTGTTCCAACCGTATTGCGTTCAAATTGTTTCATGGTGCGCTCAATTTCTACCGGCAATTGTTTGCCCTGATACGCAGAGATACCTATTTGTTGTGCCAATATCTTGGCGCGGTCGCTGTCATCCGGACTGAGCAACCGAGTTTCAATTTGCAATCGTTTCAGAATGCGCATCGCCGGTATCGCTTTCTGGTATATACCATGGGTTGCAGCTACCAGTCCGAAAACTGTCATGCGTGAAATGTTGTGCAGCTTTTCAGCATGTGCATCCCACCGCCCACCACGGGCGAGATAAAGCACCGTTTTGCCCTCTTGTAATAATTTGTAGCGTTGGTGTTTGAACACTTCAAGAGATATACCCAGTTTTTCCAGGTATGGGGCTCGTGCCAGCATAAACCCTTCGTCTTCATTGTGGGCAATAAATGCAAGTCCGTCTTCTTTTGCTGAAGAAAACAATACGCGCACAGGGGCACGCTCACGTGTGGCACAAGCGTTCAACGCAAGTCGCAAATCATTGTCTTCACCGGCCAGGTCTTGAAAGCTGTCAGTAATGGCACGAGCCCAGGAGAGGGCGTCAAGCTGGTCGACTGTGTTCAACCCCTCAAAATGGGCCACGTGTGTATCCTGGGTGATGAACACCCTGTGGCGCAGGAAACACATTACTCTCATTTTAAATAACAGTGCTATATGACTATCTGTGGGCAACACTACTCCATAATCCAATGCACGGTACTGCAGTAATTCCGTTATGGTCTGTGCCAGCGGCGCGGTATTCATCATGATGCCTGCCAATATCCATATACCTGCGGCAACCCATAAACCGGTAGCCCAGCCAGACAGGTGCGAGGTGTCGAATAAGAGTGACTGTTGCCAGGGAGCAATATGGGCAAAGAGATCGGGGTACATCCACCACCAGAGGATAGCTGAGAATCCAATCCAGGTGGCGAGTGGCATGCCCACGCGAATCATATTCTGGTTGATTTGCAGGTAACCCAATGGATCGCATTCTGCCAGTACCGCGCTTTCAGAGATCAAACCGGGATTGTTCAGGCCGGCAGCATCCAGTGATGTCAACACCTGGTACCTGCGACGTTCACTGAAGTATTCGGACAATATAAGCCACCAGCAGTAAATACCCATCGTTTCAACATACAGTGGTAATGGGGTATGCCAATGTACGAGGTATATCGAGAACAAACCGGCTATGGACAATAACAAGTGCCCTGTTGGTCCCGGTATCGGGATACGTGATATGTAATGACACCGAATTTCGATCAATAATTGACGTGTCAATTTGGGAATGGAATAGGACAGTAATAGAAAATTCAGCAGTAAACTTATTCCAGTAAACACCTGGTGGTTGAACCAGGTTGTTGGTGGGAGAAAATAGTTGATCAAACTAATCGTAATCAAAACTATTAAGATATAAGCAGACCGGATGGATTGCTGACGGTATCGGGAACAATTATTTGCAGTGCGGTCCATCAATACCTGGTGCGTGTAGGGTTCGCTTATTTCAACCCCCATTGAATTCAGCGTTGCATTTACAGCATTCTGGTTGAACCGTTGCATGTATCCTGTTAATTGAATTTGGTTGCGCAGGACATCGGCACGAACAAAAAGTAAATCAGAGCGTTTTTCGAGGAAGTTCGCGACATTCCACAACGTAACTGGTGACAATTCATGGGTTACCTGCACAGTACGATTGGTGACTGTTTCTTTTTTTTCTTGATCAGCATAAGACATTTTAGGATAATTTCCAGATAGCACTTCCAAGTTGTAATTGAAATGAATGAATTTATTCGGACATGCTAGTGTAATCATATTCATGAAAGATTTACAGATAGCCAATTAGGAACATGTCGGAAGGAGAAAATCATACCAATGAAAATTGGAACTTTTTTACAAGGCTTATCAGAAGACGATACCAGTCCGTTTCGGGATTTGCAGGAAGAGGCAAGAAGAAAAACGGCCAGTGTCAGCTCTAGCCGTGCTGCACAAAGTAATATGCGTGAATTGAGGCATCAGGTAGAACGGTTGTCGCTGTTGAACCAGGCATTATGGGAATTGTTGCGTGAGCGATTGCAATTGAACGAAGCAGACCTGCAACGCATCGCACACGATATCGACATGCGGGATGGTATTGCGGATGGTAAAATTTCTGCCTCACCGGTTCGGTGTCCCACGTGCAGCAGGGTCTCCAATTCAAAACATTACAAGTGTCTTTATTGCGGTCAACTGTTTGAAAAGCCAATGTTTGGTTGATGATCTTTGTGGTTTGGCACAGGGAAAAATAAAATATCTAGTATCATTGGAAATTTGTTGTGTTTTTGTTTGACACAAGTTGCTTCTAAATGATACACTTCGTTTTGCCCTGTTGGAAACGGCAGGGGGTAGTTCGGCTCCTTAAAAAAGTTGAACTGAAGGGGCCAAAAAAAAATCGAATAAATACTTGACATTGCTTGTAATTATTTTGTATTCTATATGGCCGCGTGAGAGAACGCTAACAGTGGGATGCACCACAGGCACTCGGAAGAGTTGAAAAGCTTGACAGGCCATTCCCAAATATGTTATAGTTTTCCTCCGCTGATGGAAGCGTCTAGTCACTGCTCATTTCTGAGTTTTCACCGCATTATATGTGATGAAGTAAAGTGTGCCTGAACGATTCCTGAAAGTTTTTTGCTTATTATTGAGTTTCTGGAATTTCTTCGGAATATTCAAGCTCAACTTCTTCGGTTAAAGCCGAAGGGCAAAAGAAAGTGCTTGACAAGAGCTACTGAATTTTGCTAATATGTGCGTCCGGTTGGCGAGCGGTTAGGACTGCTTGCAGCCAAGCCGACCAAGTTAAAATTGGTCTGGTTTATAGGCTCTTTGAAAGTTGAATACGATGTATGTCAAGGAAAATTGGCTTGTGCGGTTGTATGTTGTGAAAGCAACATCAACTACAAGTAAGTTTCCTGAAATTCCTTTATACTCCAGAATTTCAGGGGTCAAAACAATCCCAAAACATTAGACTTCGGTCTGTGTTTAAATTTTTATCGGAGAGTTTGATCCTGGCTCAGAACGAACGCTGGCGGCAGGCTTAATACATGCAAGTCGAGCGATTAAAGCTCCTTCGGGAGTGTATAGAGCGGCGAACGGGTGAGTAACGGGTGGACAACCTGCCTCTTAGTGGGGGATAACAGTTGGAAACGACTGCTAATACCGCATGTGGTTTTCGATTCATAAGAACCGAAAAATGAAGGCGCTTTACGGCGTCGCTAGGAGATGGGTCCGCCTCCCATTAGCTAGTTGGTGAGATAATAGCTCACCAAGGCTTCGATGGGTAGCCGAGCTGAGAGGTTGATCGGCCACACTGGAACTGAGATACGGTCCAGACACCTACGGGTGGCAGCAG
>CAZIDP010000038.1:0-41539 GCA_964537975.1 uncultured Nitrospirales bacterium
TGTTCCTGTAAGTGGGTTTGGTTGTTAGGGATGGATATAGTTTTGTGCTAGTTTTATGCTTATCTGGGTTCCCGCCTTCGCGGGAATGACGGGAAGGGGGCTACGCGTGGGTGTGCATTTGTAGAAATAGGTAGGCCAGCAGCAAAGTGTAGCCATCACGGCACCGATGCGATGACCGCACGTGTCTACTCATCTCTTCCATTTTCTAAAATATGCATTCATCGGCGTAATCTGCGGATAACGATCTGTGTTCTTTTTGCTGGCACGCCCTTCGGGGTGCTGGGTTGGGGGGTGTCGTGGTCCCGGGGTGGCGGCCGTTGGCCTTACCCCGCGCTACGGCGTTGCAATCCCTCCGGGATATGGAACGAAAGCGGTTGTGATGTTTGTCCCGGGGTGGCGGCCGTTGGCCTTACCCCGCGCTACGGTGATGTAATCCCTCTGGGATATGGAACCAGGTGTCGGTCGTATATAATCCCAATCATCATTCTCATCCGTACCATCATGCCCATCCGTACCATCATGCCCATCCGTACCATCATGCCCATCCACACCGTCATGCCCACGCAGGTGGGTATCCAGAGGGGTGATGAAGGAACCGAGGGTACAGCATTAGCTTGCATTTTGGTGTTCCTGTAAGTGGGTTTGGTTGTTAGGGATGGATATAGTTTTGTGCTAGTTTTGTGCTTATCTGGGTTCCCGCCTTCGCGGGAATGACGGGACGGGGGCTACGCGTGGGTGGGTATTTGCTAAGCGAATTCGGCATGTCCCTCCGCTGGCACGCCCTCCGGGGTGCTGGGTTGGGGGGTGTCGTGGTCCCGGGGTGGCGGCCGTTGGCCTTACCCCGCGCTATGGCGCTTTAATCGCTCCGCGATATGGAACGAAAGCGGTTGTGGCGTTTTCCCGGGGTGGCGGCTCGTTGGCCTTACCCCGCGCTACGGCGATGCAATCCCTCCGGGATAGGAACCAGGTGTCGGTCGTATATAATCCCAATCATCATTCTCATCCACACCGTCATTCTCATCCACACTGTCATTCCCACCCGTACCATCATGCCCATCCACACCGTCATTCTCATCCACACCGTCATGCCCACGAAGGTGGGTATCCAGCGAGGTGATGAAGGAGCCGAGGGCTCAGCATAGCATTCATTTTGGTGTTCATGCAGGTGGGTTTGCTTGTCAGGGATGATTATTATCATGTGCTAGTAATATGTCTTTCTGGGTTCCCGCCTGCGCGGGAATGACGGGAAGGGGGCGCGGGAATGACGGGAAGGGGGCTACGTGTGGGTGTGCATATGTAGAAATAGGTGGGCCAGCAGCAAAGTGCGTAGCATGATCAGAGTAACGTTTCTTGCTGGGTTTTCGTCTTCGCGTGAATGACTGTGAGGGGTCGCATATCGCGCTCTGATGGGTGCCCACCTGCACATATGGCAATTTGGCTTGTTCTTGTGTTCTCTTGATTGTGGACTCTGGTAACGTTATGATGCTTTGGTGGAAATAGATGTTGTGTGCTGAATCGATTTTATGATGTGTTTACTGCGCACTTGATGACCATCTATGTAATTCCGTACCTGTAGCATGTAATGATGGAACTAATTATTAACAGACGACTTGGAACTATATATGGACCCGACACTTCCGACAAGTGAACAACTAGATGCTGACGTTTCACAGCCGAAAACGTTGCCTTATCTGCTCACGGTAGAAGAGGAGGAGACTTTTTACAAGCGTGTACGCAGCTTGTTTCCCCATGACGTGCTGGATGTGGCCCGGGAAACCCGATTGAACCGGGTGTTAAACCGTATTGACAAAAATGAAGTGGATATTGTACTGGTCACAGGCAATCTTTTACTGAGTGGCGGTGCGGCGGCTTCTGAATTGCTCGATACTATGGCGCGTGGTCAAGACGGTCCGCAGCTATTACTATTGGCCACGTCGGAAGAACTCGAAACGTTGTTGACTGATATGAAAGCTGGAACGTATCAATACGGTAAGTTGCCACTGGATAATTTCGAGCTTAAAGCATTGGTCGAATCGGCGTTGCAGCAGATTACTTTTCGTGTCGAAACCTTGCGCAATGATGGCGTTGATGCTGGCCCCCACTCGCAACCCATTCTGGGACGCTCACGACGTATGCGTGATGTGTATACGCAGATTCATCAGGCAGCAGAGACCGATATCCCCATTCTGATTCTGGGTGAAACGGGTACGGGTAAGGACCTGGCCGCACAGGCGATTCATGAAAACAGCCCCCGTCGTCATGGCCCTTATTTACCAGTACATCTCGGTGCCTTTCCCCAGGAACTGGTCGCGAGCGAACTTTTCGGTCATGAAAAAGGTGCTTTTACAGGTGCGCATGAACGGCGCATAGGTAAGTTTGAACAAGCAGATAAGGGTACTATTTTTCTGGATGAGATTGGAACCATTGACGAGCGAATTCAAATTTCGCTGTTGCGTTTGATTGAGCAGAAAATATTTAATCGACTTGGGGGGCGGGAAACACTTCACAGCAATGCGCGTGTGGTTGCTGCTACCAATGAGAATCTCAATGAGCTGGTGATGACAGGGTCGTTTCGGGAAGACTTATTATACAGATTGGATGTTTTCCGGTTGACCATGCCCCCGCTGCGGGAACGACAATCCGATATACCTGCGTTGGTGCGAAGTTTTTTGCGGCGCTTCAACCGCAGTATCGGCAAACAGATAAAAGGTGTTGAATCCGATTGCATGACGCTGCTTCAAACGTACCCGTGGCCCGGCAATGTTCGAGAACTGAAGAATGTTATACAGCGTGCTGTACTGATTTGTGAAAGTGACAAATTGGTTCCAGCCAATTTACCCCAACGATTTACTATAGAAATTCAACGTGCCAGCAAAATAACCTTCGAAATTGGTACGCCGTTACGAGAAGTAGAACGCGAAATGATTATTCGGGCACTCTCTGTATCTAAAAACCGTACCCAGGCAGCAGAATTACTGGGTATTAGTCGTCGTGCCTTGTATAACAAAATCGAGCGATACGGCATAACGTAGAGTATTCTGTGCATATTTTGCTCAATATCTCTACCTGATATATCATCAATCGCTTTATATGTGCATAAAATTTACACATATGAATACTTATGATGTAGTTGTGCATAATGTTTACAGTTTTGAGGTCTCTCGCCAGAATTACAGCACTGTGCAGGCAGTGTTTCCATTCAAAAAAAATAGTCCGTAATTTTTAAATCGTACCACTTCAGTAACTTAGCCCACCTCGTGAAATTCTTGGCATCAATATTGCCTATCTTATAAATATGCCGATTTTAATGCTTTTGAGTTATGTACTCGAAAGCCAGATGTGGAGAGCAAAATGATGATGGTAATGATTTCAAACCTTAACCCAACGACACAGGATATATTGAACCAAATTGGATTGCGCCAAATACTGGTCAACAATACCATAGAAGCTGTTCAGCAGCTAAGACGTACCCGGTTCAATGCCATTATCATAGACCGTGATCATGCATCTTTTGACACGTTGGAATTTGTATTGAATGTACGTGATTTTGAACCAAGTATACCCATTGTCGTGTTGGCAGACAGCCTGGACACTGCCAGTACACAGGCACTGGAGAGTCAACCTCAAACGTTGTTGCTGGAAAAGAAGGACGTTGGAGAATTGATCCGTTTTCAGCACAGAGAATTACAACCGCTTCATATGTCCTGACCAGAAGAAAGCCATACGTACCCATGACAGTTGAAATTATAAAAGATAAAGTAACGCTTCGAAATCTCAACCCAGATGATGGTAGGAATATTTGGGAGCTTGTAAAGGCATGTCCTCCGCTGGATGTAAATTCATGTTATAGCTACCTGTTGCTAACCGAACACTTTCGGGACACCTGTGTCGTTGCTGAAGCCGAAGGGAAAATTCTAGGTTATGTTTCGGGGTACATCCTGCCCAAAAAAGAAAACACCCTTTTTATCTGGCAGGTGGCAGTGAGTAGCGAAGCGCGTGGATTGGGTCTGGCCAAACGCATGATAAATTTTCTACGTGATAATGTGAAAGAGCGCAATGTGACCTGTCTTGAAACTACCATTACCCCATCGAATACTGCTTCGCAGCGATTGTTTCAGTCGCTGGCCGAAACCTGGGATGCGAATTGCGAAAAAACGATTTTGTTTACCACGGAGCATTTTGGTGAAGAAGGGCATGAGCCCGAAGAATGCTACCGCATTGGACCTTGGAAATAAGAGATGGGAATCATAGTCGGGAATTATGCCAGCACTTTTCTGTTGGCTTTGATATACATAGAAGTTTGATTGTGTAGCACTTTTAACTGCACAACCATGTAACAATTTTAGAAATACAGAATTAAGAAAACGCAATGGAAGGATGGAGAATTTAACAATGAGTACAGAAAAAGAAACAAACCCAGGTACAGAAAATAATCATATGAAGACATTTGACAATATGGAGTCCGAAGTACGGGGTTATGTGCGTTCATTCCCCACCATATTCACACGCGCAGAAGGCGCCTGGCTGTTTAATGAAGAAGGCAACCGTTATATTGACTTTCTCGCTGGTGCCGGGTCTCTGAACTACGGGCATAATGATCCGGACTTGAAGAAGGCGTTGATGGACTATCTGGAAAACAATGGTTTGGTTCACGGGCTGGACATGGCCAGTGTGGCAAAAAAGAATTTTCTGGAAACATTTCATGAAATCATTCTGAAGCCACGTGAATTTGAATACAAGATTCAATTTACCGGTCCGACGGGTACCAATTCTGTTGAAGCAGCTTTCAAACTTGCCCGTAAGATTACCGGCCGAAGCAACATCGTTTCATTTACCAATGGATTCCACGGGGTTTCACTCGGCTCGTTGGCGGCCACAGGCAATGCCCATTTTCGTGATGTTTCCGGATCGGCGTTACCCGATGTCAGCTTCATGCCGTATGACGGCTACATGGGCAAAGAAGTCGATACGCTGGATTACCTTGAGAAGGCGCTTGAAGATAAAAGCAGTGGACTGGATGATCCGGCAGCTATCGTTGTGGAAACGGTGCAGGGTGAAGGGGGACTGAACACCGCCAGCTTTTCCTGGCTTCGCAGGCTTGAGCGTTTATGCCGTAAGTATGACATCCTCCTGATCGTGGACGACATTCAGGCAGGTTGTGGTCGTACCGGTACTTTCTTCAGTTTTGAACCGGCGGGTATCAATCCGGACATTATTACGTTGTCCAAATCACTGAGTGGTTTCGGACTGCCCATGTCCATCGTATTAATGAAACCGGAGCTGGATGCCTGGGAACCTGGCGAACATAACGGTACGTTTCGCGGCAACAATGTCGCCTTTGTAACGGCAAAAGCGGCACTGGAGAAGTTCTGGAAGAACCAGGATTTTTCACGGAGTGTGTTGTCCAAGGGAACCATTATAAAATCCCGTTTGGAAAAAATGGCTTCACGTCACAGCAAACATGTTGTTGAAGTACGCGGGCGTGGGATGATGCGTGGTATCGTCATGGAAGACCCGGAAATAGCTTCACAGATTGTGAAAGAGTCTTTCAAACGGAATCTGATTATTGAGACCTCAGGCCCGGAAGATGAAGTGGTCAAGGTGCTTACACCATTGAGCATTTCTGAAGAAACGTTACATGAAGGTCTGGACATCCTGGAAGAAGCCATGGCAGCGGCCATATCTAAGGCAACTGCTGAATCGGTCAATGCATAGTTAGAAGATGCCGTTGAAACAACAACATAAAGTTCGCAATATTGTTCGCAATATTGTTCGCAATATTGTTTACTTGGCTGCGATGAATAAGATTAAATTAGAACAGGAAATAGCCTGATGATTGTAAGAACGATAGATGAGATTCGAGGTACCGACCGTGAAGTGCGGGGTGAAACCTGGACAAGCTGGCGCTTGTTGTTAAAAAAAGATGGTATGGGCTTTTCGTTCCATGAAACCATCATTCGCGCTGGTACAGAAACACGCATGTGGTATAAGAACCATGTTGAATCCGTATATTGTGTTGCGGGTAAAGGAGAAATTGAAAACCTGGAAGATGGGAAAAAGTACACAATTGAGCCTGGTTTTTTATATGCTTTAAACAATCACGATCGTCATGTCATACGGGTGGCAGAAGACCTGCGGTTGCTCTGTGTGTTTAACCCGCCCGTGACCGGTCGTGAGGTTCATGACAAAGACGGGGCGTACGCATTGGTTGCAGATGAAGAACCAGAAGTGCTTACCCAGACATAAAACCCGGCTGATTTTACAAAACTAAATCGTGGTCTGTATCGTGTTTGTCATGAAAAATACTGTTTTGATTAACCTTGTATTCCTATACAAAAACGTGACAGAAAATAGAAGTACCCAATATTTTTTACAATCAAATGAACGATACAGACACTTTTACTGAAGATGTGGCAGCTACCATTACGCGACATATAGGGATAAGCACGGAGGAGCGCGTATTGGTAGCTGTGTCTGGTGGCGCAGACTCTGTCGCTTTGCTGCTGGTACTGCAACACTTGGGCTATTCGCTGGTAGTAGCACATTTTGACCACCTGACCCGTAGCGGGGATAGCTCCAGGGACGCCCGATTTGTCGAAGATTTCGCGGCGTCGCTGGGTATTGACTATGTATCGACCCAACATCCTGTGGAATCTGCGGCAGAACAAGCGGGGCAATCGTTTGAAGCATATGCCCGCAAACTGCGGTATGATTTTTTTCGGGAAATGGCAATAGCACAGGAATGCACCGTCATTGCCACCGGGCATCATGCGGATGATGTGATTGAGACCATGTTGATGCGAATGCTACGGGGAACTTCGCTCCGTGGGCTGGCGAGCATACCGCCTGTGCGACTCTGGGAGGGGCTGCGAATAGTCCGCCCACTTTGGGAACAGTCGCATGACCGCATCCTGGCTTGGCTTCAACAACAGGAACAGCCTTGGTGTGAAGACCGAACCAACCAGGAAATGCACTACCAGCGCAATCGTATTCGGCATGAACTCATACCGCAGTTGAAAGACACCTATAATCCTGGCCTTGCCGCCGCGCTTACGCGCCTCATTATTAACTTGCGTCGCGACAATGATTTTATGGAGCAGGCAGCGCAACAGGCAATTTCCAGGTGTCTTACACCACAGGGATTGTCACGGGTAGATTTTCGAAAAGAAGACCCGGCCATACAGTACCGCCTCCTGGCCTTATGGTGCCATGAGCAAGGTGTTCAGGAACTGACCTCGGAACGATTGGACACCATGGTGAATGCGGTTGTCCAACCTCACAGCACCGGGGAGTTCCTGGATGCAGGAGAGAATTATCAGCTATATATTGGCCGGGACTATGTGTTGTTATTACCGCCTGAGTCGAAGAGCACATCAATTGATAACGCGGACAGCCGTGCCAGCGTTGATCACGGTGATACGAAAGGGGCGTATGTTGGCGTCGGTTTTACCTGTCAATTGAATGTACCGGGAATCACACCGATATGCGGCTGCATTTTCCACTGCCAGATTACATCGGTCAACCCCGCGGACAACCTGTCTGCGTTTTGCCATTCCGGTCGCCAGGTTTTCGATGCGGATGCTGTGGAGTACCCCCTGGCTTTACGCCATTGGCAAGCGGGTGATGTTTTTCAACCGCTCGGTATGCGGGGCAGAAAGAAACTAAGCGATTATTTTGTCGACCGGGGTGTTCCCGCACCACTGCGGAAAAATGAACTGCTTTTGGTCGATGGCTTTCACATACTATGGCATGTAGGGGGGCAACCCGGGGCAAGCGCGGCAGTACACCAGAACACACAACGCTGGCTGGTCGTCGAGATACACTATGAAACTGAGTGAGACCCCGTTGATAAACGCAGCAACATTGCACGCAGGCATTCAATCTCTCGCGGCTGAAATCAGTATTGCCTATAGTGATACAGCTTTTATAATGCTGACCGTGCTCAAAGGCGCCCTCCATTTTTCGAGCGATCTCCAACGTGCCCTGAACCCTGCACTGGATATAACGAGTGAGTTTATCCGGGTACGCAGCTATGAAGGTACCGAATCAAATAGCAGAGCCCAGATTCTATACAAACCAGAAAACAGCTTCGCCCATAAGCACGTGCTCATCATCGAAGACATCCTGGATACAGGGCATACCGCCAGTGTGGTTCAAAATTATGTAGCCAATCAGAAGCCAGCATCGATTCGATTTTGCACCTTGCTGGATAAACCTGACCGCCGGCTTGTGCCGGTTCACGCCGACTTCACCGGTTTCACCATCGACGATCACTTTGTCGTTGGATATGGACTGGACTACAACGAACAATACCGTCACCTGCCTGAAATTTATACCCTTTTCTGATACTATGGCTACCCACCTGCGCGGGTATAACGGTGTGGGTGGTCTCGTATCATAAAAAATTTGTTATTTGAAGCTGTCGGTTTTCTATCACGGAGCGATTACATCACCGTAGCGCGGGGTAAGGCTAACGAGCCGCCACCCCGGGGTAACATGCCCCCAACCCCGCACCCCGTAGGGCGTGCCAGCAAGAGACACCTGCATTCGCTTACCAAACAGCCACCTACACATAACCCCCTTCCCGTCACTCCCGCGAAGGAAGAAACCAAGAAATACATATTACTAGCACAAAAAATTTATAACTCATTTCCTCATTGATTTATCTATGTGTGTACTATGCGATGTTGAACTGCTTTCACACGGTTTATTTGAATTCCATGCCGCGCTTCACGCCCCGCTGCGTACGCAATTGTTTGCGTGGGTGTTGTTATTCGCCCCGGGCTGCACGAATCAAGGCGATTACCCGGTCTTCTGCTGCGTTCATGGGGTGTTGCAGGCCTTTTTCTTTAAGTGTTTTCAAGGTTTTGGAGCCTTCTGCCTGTTCTGAGCTCCATTCATCTACAAAGGCGCCACCCCGAATATCTTTGGTAAAGAATTCTTCCGCACGTCGACGCATTTCATTGGGTATCAGACGCGGACCACGGGAAAGGGTGCCATATTGACTGGTGGTGGAATGACGTGCCATCTGCTTGAAGAATCCCTGGTTGGCCATCATGCCCATGATTTCCGCGCCTTCACCAGAACAATACAGCTCCATGACCATGAGTTCCGGGGAGAAACCATGCTTGACACCTATCTCGAAGCAGTCTACCATCCACTGTGTGAAGCCAGCCCACACCACCTGCTCGGCAAACAGGTCCAGCTCTGCTTCTTCGCGGAATGTAGACTTGAAAACACCACCCCGGGTCAAACCAATACCCTTGCAAAGTGCCAGCGCGGTCTCATGTGCTGTACCGGTCGCATCCTGATGTACAGCATACATGGCCAATGCGCCGCGACCCGACTCAAACAGGCTTCGCACAAAGTTGCCGGTCATCCGGGGGGCTACCATGATAACATCAACCTCTTTCGGTGGCACGATTACCTCAAATCCGATGTTGTAACCACTGGCCCAACATACCGTGTTGCCTGGTTGTATGCCCGGTGCAATCTGCTCTGTCCAGATATGCGGTTGTGACTCATCGGTCGTCAACACCAGCAGGATATCACCCGCGACTGCGGCATCGGCAATACTCATGGGCTGGAAACCGTCCGCGATGGCCTGGTCTCGGTAATCATCTTCCCGGTTCCCGACGATTACGTTGACACCGCTGTCCCGCAGGTTCATGGCCTGGGCACGCCCCTGATTGCCATAACCAAGCACGGCTACCGTACGATTTTTTAGTGCGTCCATGTTTACATCTCGATCGTATAGTAAGTCCATTGTCGTTCTTCCTCCCGGGTTGTGCTGTTCCAATTCTCTTTCCAAAGGCACACTTCTGATGCTCAGTGGCTTGAGGATTCTATAAGCTTTTGTGTTTATCAGAAATAAACAATACGGTATTGAGCAACCAGATGCAACCAGGCTTCTGTATCAGCCGGGGTATGATTCGCTTACTGTGCAGACCTGCATAAAAT
Source organism: uncultured Nitrospirales bacterium (assembly GCA_964537975.1). Classification (GTDB taxonomy): domain Bacteria; phylum Hydrogenedentota; class Hydrogenedentia; order Hydrogenedentales; family SCBR16-9; genus SCBR16-9. The sequence goes on from CAZIDP010000038.1 coordinate 9,961, forward strand.
CATTGCCCAGGTCATTTTCTATTGGATTTTATTGCTTACTGAGCGTATTAGCGCAGAATTGAATGCTAAGATGGACTGCCCTATACTTATGTTTAACGATGATGACTTGTAGTGGTGCCCAGACTGACTTGGCTGCCATAACCTGATGACATAGTTTGATTACACGGTATATTAACCAAAGGAATTGCGGGGGAAATACGATGAAGGTACTTATAACAGGTGGCGCCGGCGATGTCGGTGGATATGTTGTAAAAGAGTTTGCTGAGCATGGTATCCCGACAACGGTGCTCGATTTGAAGGCACCAGCGTCATTACCGGCAGGGGTTGACTTTGTACAATGTGACTTGATGTCTTTGGAAGCTGCAACCAATACCATTCGTGGTTACGATGTCGTAGTTCATCTGGCAGCGATACCGAATGCTTCTTTTGACCCTTTTGAAAAGGTCATGTCAGTTAATATGGTTACTTGCTTTAATGTGTTCGAGGCAGTGCGTATAAACAAGATACCTCGCATCGTGTATGCTGGCAGCGAGTCTTCCACCGGCTTCGGTATCCATGATGTTGTGTTGAAACCTCGTTACCTGCCCATTGATGAGGAACATCCCTTGTGGCCGCATGAGGTCTACAGCTTCACCAAACGATTTGGAGAGGAGATGCTTGAGAACTTCGCACGTGCTCATGGCATTGAAGCGATTTCTTTGCGCTATTGCGGGGTGTGGACCGGGAAAAACATTCCGGGGCTTTCGGCCATGATAGCGCCGTTTCAACGTGGTGAAATTGCGGAAGCTCCCTGGTTCGGTTCCTATGTCGCGGCACAGGATGTGGCGCAGGCCATGCGGCTGGCAATTGAATACCGTTTTCCAGCGTCGAATGAAATTCCGTTCGATGCCTTTTATATTACCGCCGCAAACACCTTCTATTCCGAGCCTACTTTATCCGTGATGAAGCGTATTTATGGCGAAGTGCCGGAGGTGCGGGATCCCGCGTATTTTGCAGATAATCCTTGTGCTTCCCCATTTGACATCCGCAAGGCGCAACAGGGACTGGGATTTGAACCAAGGTGCGATTGCCGCGACATCGAAAATTGGGAGTAAGCACGATGAAACAATGGAAACTGGAATTCATGGCTTCCCTTGCCTATGCCGCCATGCAACCGCAGCAAGTGGTCTCTTCTTTAGCCGAAATCGGGTACGAAGCGGTAGGCTGGACTTTGGCCCACTTCAACCCACGTACCCATACGCTTGGCCAGCTTCTGGAATTGGTGGAGCTAACCCGAAATGGCGGTCTTGAGGTGGGTGAAATTGTTGTGCAGCAAGATTACATCACGTTGGATGACGCCCTGCGCGAGGAGCGAATTAAGCTCAGCATTGAATGTATTGAAGCCGCTGGAGCTTGCAGATTGCCGGTGTTGAATTTTTTTACCGGGCCTGCCCCCTGGGACCCTTCTGCCCCAGTCATCGGGAAAGACATTACCGAAGGTGCAGCCTGGGAGCTGTTGTTGAGTGTATATGAACAGGTGTTGGCTGCGGCGGAGAAACACCAGGTGTTTATCGGTGTTGAAGGTGTTTGGGGTATGTTGTGCCATGACTATTATACGACACGCTTGCTTGTCGATCACTTCAATTCCCCCTGGCTGGGGGTCAATTTCGATCCTTCTCATGACATCCTGGCGGGCAATCTCGACATTCCCTGGATTACCCGGCAATGGGGACAGGAACGTATCCACCACGTACATCTGAAAGATGCCATAGGCAAGCCCAAAATGGGTGAGTTCCTGTTTCCCTTGATTGGCGAAGGACTGGTACCCTGGGAAGCATTTTTCCAAACGCTCGATGACATTGGGTATTGCGGTTGCTGCTCGGTGGAATTTGAATCCTTTGCCTATCACGAGCGTGTTCTCAAGGGCAATACAGAACAAGCAGCACGCAGGACTTTCGAAGATATTATGAAAATCCTGAATAAACAGTAAGTGTCAGATATATATTACGGCAACTCATTGCCCTTAACATGTGAATGTTGTTGGGATCTGCTTTCGTGAAAGAAATACCAAAGAAAGTAAATTTGTGTTTAGTTAATGATTATAATGCTATAATCATTTATCCGTTTAATTAAGTAATCTGATAGTTGGAAAGGTGGTATAAGGAAATCACATAAACCAGGGAGCAACAGAATCATGAGTCTGAAAACACGGATACAAAATATTCAGAAATTTGTAGGTGTAAAACCGGATGGAGTAATTGGAGTACAAACCTTGAGCGCGCTGGAGCGTGCATTGGGGATGGTCGCTGTTGATGATGTCGTTACAGTTTTGTCTCCAAGTACTGCAAACCTGACACTTTCTCGTAAAGGAATTGATAAACTGATCGCATTCGAAGTCACTAGCGACAGTTACTACAATAAACGTCTGGCAGCACCAACCTGGCCCGGAGGGGCAAGTGGTGTAACTATTGGTATTGGGTATGATCTGGGGTACCGGACAAAGACCGCGATAAAGCAAGACTGGGGGGAACATCTTTCCGAGAACCATCTCGCGCAGCTCGTTTCCGCTTCAGGAATTAAGGGGGAAGATGCCAGAGGCGTAGCCAGGAGTCTGAAGCAGGCCGGGGTTAAAATTACCCTGGAGGTCGCCAAAATAGTTTTTTATACCGTGTCATTGCCGGAGTTTGCCGAGATTGCGAAACGCACCTACCCCGGGTTGGAAAAATTGCCACCCGATGCACAGTCCGCAATCGTGTCACTGGTATATAACCGAGGCGCAAAGCTTCAGGGAAGTACACGTGTTGAGATGGCCAACATCAAGCCATTTATACGAGATAATAACCTGGATGCCATCGCTGCAGAAATTGAGTCTATGAAACGTTTGTGGGTTGGTGAGGGACTGGATGGGCTGTTAAAACGGCGCGACAGTGAGGCCCGGCTGGTAAAGAACAGCGTTCGTGATTACAACGCCGACGAGTTGGTGTATGTCTGAGTATTGATTTTTAGCGACACGACATGGGCGAAAACAGATGGCGAAAACAGAATTGTGAGCAGATAACTGTGAGATTATGTCGTGATAATTTAAAAGTGGTACCTGGGGACGGGGTTGAACCGTCGACCTCTGGATCCACAATCCAGCGCTCTAACCAACTGAGCTACCCAGGCCTGTCACGAAGTGGAATGATATGATGTTGCTTTGAACTATTTTGGTTATGAAACCAAGGAGCTATGCCCAGATCATACCGGTCAAAATTATACGCAATGTGCCTCTGTAGATGCAACTGAATTGCCATACAACCTTATTCAACAAAGCATGTCTGTAGACATATGCCTGCTTGTACTGATTGGTGGTCAATTTCAGGTGTTGTTTACTAAAACTTCATCGCTATTGCCTGGATACAGCCAAGCATTTAATAAGCAGAGACTCACTTTCAAGACCTAATATGTATAAAACAAAAAGAAATTCGAGGCATCCCGAACCTGCATTCCTCCACAAGGAGGAGTGGGAGTTGCAAGTCCTGTCAATGCATCGAATTCGAAAATGTTATATCACTTTAGTAAGCCTGATTATACAAGATTCATTTGCTTGATTCAAGTTGTTGCTTTTCCGTAGTATAAGTGGGGGAGTCAATTAATATCTGAGCGGGGTTTACAGGGGTTTGTCTTCAGGAAAGGCTGTCGGCTTCATGGTAGACATTGTGTTATATGTATATGGCTCGGAACATCCATTGTTGCCAGTGTTGCCAGACACCGGTAGAAGTATATGCTACAAACAGGTGAACTGGGCGTCACTGGATGACTTGGCAATGCCAACGGCATCGGTGGTGATTCTTCAGACCGATGACGCCTTCCACGTACTCCAAGAACGTATAGCATCATTGCGTTTGGCACTTAAAATGCCCCATTTGCCGGTTTTGGTGCTATTTCCCTCACAGAGGTTACTGGCAGAAAATACAGGCATCTTAACCCAATATCGTATCGACTGCACTTCACTGGAAGAAGACCTCAAAATAGTGCTCGCCCGCCTGGACAAATTACTCTCTGAGCAACACACTCGACAAAGTCAGGTTGCCATTGAACTCGAAAAGGAATACCTGAATCGAAGCTGGCGACATTCTGAGCACCTTCGGATACAAGCAGAGAATGCATTGCGGCATGCAGAGATGAAGGCAGACCAGGTGGTGCGGGTGTCGGAGCGGGCAGTACAAGCGAAGAACGAATTTCTAGCCAATATGAGCCACGAAATCCGCACACCTCTTCATGCCATTATTGGTATGTCTGGGTTACTGCTTGAAATGGATCAAGCGGCTGATCAACGCGAATATACCGATATTATATGTGGTGCGGGTCGCGCGTTGTTGCAGGTTGTAAATGATGTGTTGGATTTTTCCAAAATAGAAGCAGGCAAGCTGGAATTTGAATCGGCATCTTTCCAATTGCGCGCACTGCTCGAAGAGAGCATGGATGTCATAGCATTCGAGGCGAGCAAAAAAAGCCTTTCCCTGGCGTTGATAGTTGAGCCAACCTTATCGGATGTTATGATCGGTGATTCACTGCGTATTAAACAGATAATGGTGAATTTGCTGGGAAATGCAGTTAAGTTCACCGAGTCTGGCGAAGTCGTTCTGAAGGCAGCCATGCAGGAATCGGCAAATGGTGAAGTAGCAAAAGTTCTGTTTGAAGTGCGCGATTCCGGTATAGGTATCGCAAAACACCACATACCCAAACTTTTTGAAGCCTTCAAACAAGTAGATTCAACAACTACTCGTCGATTTGGGGGTAGTGGTCTTGGACTGGCCATTGTCCAAAGGTTGGTAACCGCGATGGGCGGCACAATTACTGTTAGCAGTACACCCGGACAGGGTAGTGTTTTTTCTGTAACCATGCCAATACAGATGAGCAACGATGCGAAAGATCAGGAAGTTTCTGGCAAATCGGAATCGTCCGACAAACTGGTTATTGTTATTGACAGACATAAGGCTACCCGAGACAGTGTTGTAGCATTGGCGCGATATTACGGCATTAAGTCGCTGGAATGTTCCGAATTACACGAGGTGGATCAGTACCTGGAGAGTCTGACTGAAGGTAAGGCTTCCGTCCCGGGGCATATTGATACAAGGAATGCCAATGTGTGGATATTGATGGAAAAACGCGCATTGGTCCATGAAACAGACTGTGAGCTACTTCATTCGATTTCCACCCGGCTACGTAGCCAGTCCAGGCAATTGAAACTGATTTCTCTGGAAGCTTCTGTTGACTGCAATCACAAATCGCAGTGCCAGGTTGTTGCGATGGATGATCGGTTGAGTAAACCATTAAAATCATTTCAATTTGCATCGCTGTTATTAAATCAGGCAATCAATGTAACGGAAAGCAATACCCAGGAACAACAAATCAACAAAAGCAATACTGAATTGCTCGGTCGAGTGCTTCTGGTAGAGGACATTGTTGTTAATCAACGGGTTTCCCAAAGTATGTTGGAAAGATTGCATTACTCCTGTGACATAGTGGCATCGGGAGAAGAAGCTCTGGAACACCTGATGCTTCCGGAAGCTCTTGCCAACCCCTATGATGTTATCCTGCTTGATTGTCACCTTCCAGGTATAGACGGATTTACCACGGCAGAGCGTATACGTTCGCATGAAAAATACAAGATCATTGCAGATATACCCATTATTGCATTGACGGCTTCTGTATTAAACACAGACCGGAAGCGGAGTATGGCCGCGGGTATGAACGCATATCTGAGCAAGCCTGTTTCACTGGAGCAGCTTCAATCTACTTTGAATCACCTGTTAAACAACACACCGAGAAAAAGAAAAAAACAGAACACATTGCACGTATCATCCAATGGTTACGACTCAGCAATTTCTTCAAACGTATGTTTTGACAAAAAACGTTTTGATGAAATTGGTGGAGGTGATGTTGTTTTTATTCAGGAAATATTGACTGCATTTTTTGAGGACATGGAAGATAATCTAAATTCGTTCAGTTCTGTTGTTGAAGCAAGTGACACTGAAGGTTGTCAGTATTGGGCACATGCGATTAAGGGTGCCTCTGCCAACATCGGCGCAGTTGAAATGCAGGCGATTGCGGCAAAGATGGAGAAGCAGTTAAAAATTAGTTTCAATGAGCATATAGCCTCTGATTATGAATTACTACGGACAGCACTGGAGCGCTTCAAGGCAGAAGTCCAGGGACTGTTTCCTTTAAGCATATGACGTCGCACCATACCGAAAGCTACCAACAACACTTTGTGCGGGCACTTATTTGTGAACACCTGCATCATGGTACTATGCTATTCATAATGTAATCACACAATATTTTTCTTTGAAATACATTTTGACAAATATAAGCATATAGGGAGGGGGTTCCAAATGAAGAAGATTGAAACCGTATATCTCATTTCCAACGGTGACTTCCGTAATTCGGCATGCGAAGTCTGCTGGCCGATGCAGGAAGCCACTTTAAAGGAAGTGCAAAAGACCTTTCGGAAAATCGGGGTAAAGACACAGGTTGTTACCAAATACGATCCTGCCCGTAAGCATGGCTTTATAACCCGGCAATGCGAAGGTACAGAAATATTCTCAAAGCTCGACGCTGAGGCACCGGTCGTGATTGTCCTGAGTGCCTGGGCGTACGCCCATCATGTTTCCGGGCCATTGCAAACACACCGTGGCCCGGTTCTGCTGGTAGCCAATTTCGATGGCACCTGGCCAGGCCTGGTGGGACTCCTGAATCACTCTGGCACCCTGGACCGCTTGCATGTAAAACATTCACGGCTCTGGACCGATAATTTTACCTCAGACGAATCATTCATGAAACATCTGGAAACTTGGTGCGCGAAAGGTGAGGTCAAACATGATACCCGTCACATTACTGCGGGTGATACTTTCAAGTTGTCGTCCGATGCCGAAAAATTCGGCGGTGAGCTGGCACAAGACATCCTGAAACACAGGCGTATCATGGGGCAGTTTGATCCCGGGTGTATGGGGATGTTGAACGCCGTTCTTGATCCTGCCAAAGTCGGCGCGGCAGGCATGCCGATCGAATACCTGAACCAGTCTGATCTACTGGCGGAAATGGAGCTGGTGACCGATGAAGAAGCCCAATCCCATTTGAACTGGCTGATTCGCAAGGGCTGCAAATTTCATTGGGGCACCGACGGATTCAAGGAGCTGGTGCATGGCCAGGTAATTTCCCAGATGAAGATGTATGCTGCGGCAGGACGTATGACCGCCCGCTACGGGCTGAGCACGATCGGTATTCCCTATCAGTTGGGACTCGTCCGGCAGTGTCCCGCTTCCGACCTGGTCGAAGGGATGTTGAACAACAGCGATCGCCCCAACATTAAAGACCCCGAGTCCCGTCAGATCGTCAAGAAGGGCTTGCCGATTCCACATTTCAACGAAGGTGACCTGGGCGCTGGTGTGCCTCAATTGCTCATGCACGACATTTTTCTGCGCAAGGGTATGGCACCGGAAACCACCTTGCACGATGTGCGGTGGGGCCGTGAATGGGAAGGCCGTTTTATCTGGGTGTTCCTCATCTCTGGTGGCGCGCCTCCCGCGCACTTTGGCGGTTGGAAACATACCCAGGTGTTCCGTCAGCCACCGATGTACTTCCCCAAAGGTGGCGGCACCTGCGCCGGTGTTTCAAAACCAGGCATCATTACTTGGTCTCGTCTCTTTGATAGCTTCGGCGAATTGTGCATGGACTGCGGCACAGCAGAAGTCATTGCCATGCCGGAAGAAGAGGTGCAGGACCGACTCAACCGCACAACACCGGTTTGGCCGATTGCCAACGTACACATTCCAGGGTACGATAGGGATCAACTCATGGCGACGCACATGTCCAACCATATTGTGATGGGCTACGGCGACATCTTGCAGGAGTTGCTGGCGACCTGCAAGCATCTGGGTATCAAAACACGTGTTGCCGGAGATGCGCGGAAAGCACTGGGTTAAGTGTTGGGTGGCATATAGCATAATCGCATAAGGTGTTTTATAAAATCTTTACCGGGGCAGTGCATACTGTTTTTAAGACAATGCACTGCCTCTTCTTTATGCAGCACAGCGCTTTTCATGTTTACAAGAGCCATCCATTGCGGGTATATTTCCGGTCAGTAGTGGCTATGGGGACTGATTTGTTTTTGTGTGAGCACTTGGTTGTGGCATTACAAACTATCAGACCACGCAGATATGTGCACAATTACTACCGAGTGACCCGGATATTAACTGCTTTTAACTTCAGGGTTTACACACAAGGCATGGGGTGTATCCATTTGCAGCGGCTTGCTCTTTTGTCCCTGAGCCAGTAATGGTTTTGAGGTGTCTACAAACTTGTTTATGGTATCTTTTGCCGACATTTGTGATGTATACCAAATTTTGTTGCCTTTCGTCTGTGCGCATATTTGAGCTTGTAGCGTTTTGCTACCTGTTTATTTGCCGTGGATTGACATCGCGAAACAATCCAGGAGCATGGAATGTCCACGCTTCAATGTTGCCCATATACTCTAATTGACCAAGGGGGGTTGTGCTGCCGAAAGGATTGATAAATCCAAGTGAGACTTGCACATTGTAAATAAATGGATCAACACCAGTGTAGTATTTAGGGATAATACCTTCTACAGCTTTGATAATTTGCTTGATGTAAGATTTTGTCCAGTCTTCAAAATTATCTGAGTTCGAGTGTAAAAAAGATTGCTCTACCAATTCGCCAGGTATAACAATTTCAAGAAAAAAAGTATTTTCGGTGGAAATATTAAAGCTATTAATATAGCTGCTATCTATTCCTTGCTGTGCTATCTCTGCCAATATTGCCGATTTGGATAATTCGAATTCCTTTTTATTCGCTTCCCAATTGGCTTCCATCTGAGCCAATATAGCCATACCTCTTTCTTGTTCCGCTGTTTTCGCGGCTTCTACTGCCTTTCTTTCTTTGTTTTCGTTGGCGAATTTACCCAGGGCTACAATAAAAATCATAAACCCAAAAAACGCAATTGCACTTATGCAAAAAATTTTAGCTGAATTGTTCATGGAGTGTTCCTCCTTGTTTTGCTGATTAGTAGAATTTGTATCCCAAAAAGCTTAACTTAAATTGTTAAAAAAGGTAAGCTTAGCAAAGAGTAATTAAAGATTTTTAAAGGTTTTTCACATACTATTTACTGCGATTTGATTCCGTGCATGCGGGCCAGGGCCAGTGCGTAATAGTCATAATTGTCCCAGGAAACATCGTCGGGAACAAGGTGATCCAGGTCGGGTATGTATTTTCCCCCTTCAAGTGCCGGACGAATTCTTTCCAGTTCTGTATCAATGGCAGATGGTCCGTCCGCCAATGCCCGCTTGTCGATACCACCCATCAACGCCATGTCAGGATGTTTTTTGCGCATTACATTCACATCGCAGCCTGCTGCAACTTCGCAGGGGAATAACAGATTCACACCCGCGTCGATCATGGGCTGGATAATCAGGTCCGGGTCACCGTCTGTATCAACAGAAATGACAGGGATATCATGCCGATGTGCAAAGTCACGTACTCGTCGGTACTGCGGCCCCATAAATTCTTCCCACAGCGCAGGCGAAATCAGCGGGCCGTTGCGGCCACACATGTCTTCCCAGATATGAATCACATCGACTTTACATTCCTGCACCACAACTTCAAACACATGCAGATACAATGTTGCAAGATGGCCCATGATATCATGTACCAGTTCTGGGTCCGTGTAGAATGCGGTAAGGCACTGTTCATCGCCCAGTAGCCAGCGTACCCCGCCAAAAAAGCCGACATCCGGGAAATAGCCCAGTTGAATCGGGCGGCCCTCTTTCATCCACGTCGCCACATGTTGCCTCCAGTCCCCCGCAAGACGACCGGGATGTTCCAGATTCAGCCGTTCTTCCTTATACCGTTTCCAGCCTGCAGCATCCTGTACCGGAAATGAAATAAACTCCGGCATGGACTCACGTCCCTTGAGTATACGTCGACGGATGCCCCACGTGTCCGTGAATTGGTAATAATCACCTTCATCCACGATATCCTGCTCAAAGACCGGGCAGGGCCCGGCATTAACAGGCACTGCGCACGGTGCAAAGTCTACTGGAAACGCCATACGGTGATCAGTTACTGATGCGGGCTTGTTCTCCCGCTCCCATCGCTGCCAGGTTGTTCCCCACGGCCCCCAGTAAAGCCAATACGGCGGGCGGTCCACCTCCAACCCCAAAACATGGCGTACAAATCGTTCCCTGTCCTGCATGATATGACCGTTTTCCTTCCCCCAATAAATGGTGTCAGTAATCGCACAGATTTTTGTTAGCCAGTATACTTGAAGCACCCGAAAAGCTACAAAACAATTCCCGCATTCTCAAACCATATTTTGGTCGGCCCCTGTCATGACCACGTAGGCGGCAAACCAGAAGGGGTGAGGGAAGTACGACTGAATATTGCTGGCACGCCCTCCGGGGTGCTGTGTTGGGGGGCGCGATTGACCCGGGGTGGCGGCTCGTTGGCCTTACCCCGCGCTACGGCGCTGTAATCGCTCCGCGATAGGAACAGGTATAAGCATACCCGGGCCTTACCCCGCGCTACGGCGCTTTAATCGCTCCGCGACAGGAACAGGCGGCGGGACGTATATCGCGCTACGGCGCTTTAGCTCCGCGATAGGGACAGGTGGCAGCCGTTGGCCTTCCCCCGCATCTCATAGGGCGTGCCAGCAACACCTGGTTGAACCCCTCGTTAATCTTCTTGCCTGGCTTCCACGGCCACCGCTTCGGTGTCCATTGTTATTGGGTCTTGTTGTGTGTGTGGTTCTGTCTCAATAATAAAGCTGGAAAATGCGGCCGTACGCCTGCTTTCACTTCCTGGCGAAATGGCACCGATTCCAACCATAAGACGCTCGAAGTGCGCTTCACAATGTCCAATACAATGCCATTTTGCGTTATCAACACTAACACTCATGGTATAGCGCGTGCCTTCTTTCCGGATAGCCAGAAAGACATTGCTTCCTATGGTATTGGACATGCTCGTAAAACGAAATCTCCCCGCAACTTCATGTGCAGCCAGAAATTCGAGATCGTCATCATATGCATGAGATAACCGGACGTAGTTGTCATGGTCCTGGTAAACGATCAGAAAGGCCTGTTCAAAATTTTGTGCGGGATGAAATTCTACTTGTGTTTTCACCACAAAGTCACCTTGCGGTGCATGCTGTAAAAACAGATTCTGGAAATCGGCGCGCTTCTTCCACATGTCGCCGTCACCAGTATGGATGTAGAGTTTGGCATCTTTTTGTTCCCATTCAACAGGTGCTTCATTCACTATCAACCACTGGTTATAATCTATCGGCTCTGAAAAATTGGTGATGGTCTGGGCAGCAGGCCTTGGCACAGCGCCAGATGGGATTGGTTGAGGTGTATGTGTAGGCCCATCAACAAATAGCAGTGCCTGGCCGTGTTCCGACGACTCGATTCGTACGCGATCAATGGCAAGTTGGCGCCATCCCGCTTCCCGGGGACTCTGGTGTGTGTGGTACACCATAAACAATTCTGAAGCGTCTGGTGACGGAATGATCATGCCGTTGCCTGGTCCAGCAAGGTGCTCCGTTTTTTGTAGAACCGGGTTATCGGCATATTTACTCCACGGCCCGCGGATATGGTCTGCTTTGGCATATCCGATTGCATAACCCGGGTCCATATAATGATTGCCCGTGTATGTCAGGAAGTAACTGCCAGCATGTTTGAAAACATACGGGCCTTCTGTTACCTGGTGGCCCTCCCAGGCATTGCTCTCCCAGGGTTGTTCCGGCACAATCACAACGGAAGGCTCTTCTGCCAATTCCGTCAGGCAATCTTTCATTTGCGCGCATAAAATTTCGTTACGACCCTTGGTGACATTTGTCCAAAATAATACTGGGGTGCCATCGTCATCAAGGAAGAGGTGTTGGTCAATGGCTTCATCGCCATCAAGCGGTTCAAACAGGGGCGTTACCCATTCTTCAAAAGGCCCCAGGGGAGAATCAGCCCGCGCCACCACGATACGCATCTGGTAAGGCGACTCAACATGTGGGTTTGGTGAAGCACTCATGTACATATAAAATGCATCTTCAACTTGCTTCACTTCTGGTCCCCAGAAATGATGTTGTGCCCAGGACTTGCGGTGTTTCCTGAAGGCAAATCCCTGCCATTGCCAGTGTACGAGATCGTGTGAGGTATACACCGGAATGCCCAGATGCGGGTTACGATCATGGGTGCCATACAGATAGTATGTACCATCATGCAAGAGCACATAAGGGTCTGCCAACTGAACGTTTAATGGATTGGTATAGGTTTGAATTACATCGTGTTCCATGATGTCCATTTCCCCCGTGGCAGAAATTGAAATTGCCAGACTTGTCAGCAATACGAAATACAAAAAACAATAGCAATTTCGTGCCAAGTACTTTTCCCCTGATAATTAAAATAATAACAACGTCACTGATTACCATAAAAGTACAGACTATATAAAATCAAACTCCGCCAGATTCAAAACAATTTTCTGGCGGAGTACTTCGACTAATTAAAATATATTCAACTGTCCGATAATAGAGATGCTTTCTTTTAATTATGGCACACGTACCGGTTTTCCAGACGCAGCCGATTTCCAGGCTGCTTCTGTAACCTCGATGGTACGCAATCCACAAACCGCGGGTGTTTCCGGTGCTGCCTTACCGAGAATACAGTCAATGAAGTTGGTGTTCGGGTCTTTTTTATAATTTGGCAGCTTGACTTTGACTTCTTTACCCGTAGCGTCCTGGTGAATCAGTCCAATGCCTTGTCGCAGATAAAAAGCACCTTTACTACCGACTATACTATGATCCTCATACCAGCAGGGCGCGTTCCCGATGATGGACATGCTGCCCAACGCACCGTTTTCAAATGTCATGGCCAATGTACTGTTAATATCAACCTTGGCTTCAAAGTTTTCGCTTTTGGCAAATACTTCCTTGACCTTCATCCCGGTGACCCACATGATGATGTCCACCAAGTGACTACCGGAATCATTTAACTGGCCACCACCAGAAAGTTCGGGGTCTTGACGCCAGGTACCCTTGGTCGCGCGAAGCCACTCCTGCGACTGGATTGCCTGAACAAACTGTACCTCGCCTATGGCACCTTTTTGAATCTGGTCTCGCATATAGCGGAATGTGGGTTCGAAATGCCGCTGATAGGCAAGCATCAAAACCAGACCTTTTTCTTCTGCCTTTTTAATGACCGCTTTGGCATGCTTGATAGTACACACCATCGGTTTTTCTGCCAATACATTTAATCCCTTGTTCAGGCAGGTGGTGATCTGATCATAATGCAATGTGTGCGGACTCATGATCACGACACCGTCCAGGGTTTCATTCTGAATCATTTCCAGGTAATCAGAATAGGCCGGCAATGTATCTGTTCCAGGGCACTTCTCCGTAAAATTTTTGAGCGCATTTTTGTTCGGCTCAGTAAGCGCAACCAACTCTGCCTGTTTGTGTAGACTTTGACGATTAAAATGCCAGACAGCAATTCCCCCCGCACCGATGAATCCAATACGTACCTTCTTTGGCATAATGTTTTGTCCTCCCTAATAAGGTTCCCTCATTAATTCAACCGGTAAAATAAAAGTCACATGACAATCATCGTACAACGTATGCCCTCAAGATGCAAACTGTGCCAGGTATAACCTGTATTGCTTATCAACGCCAGTTCAAGAAATACCGGTACTATTAACCAGAACGTTTCCTGACAAGCTGCATGAATCCACAGACTACTATTATCGTCAATGATAAAACAGTGATGTATAATGCGATTCTAAAAGGAAGGGGACGGTATGAAAACACCAGTAAATGACGCCCAGGCGGTGTGGCGACACCACGAAATATACCATTCACTTTTAGTATGGGAGTCTTGTGACCGTCCAGCGTTGCCTCCCAGCCAGCCGCATAAGTGTCTGCAAGCAAAGTAACCCCGGCTACTTCTGCCTCCACATCAATTACGACACGGTCCGGTGATTCATCAACGATGGTACAGCTTACAGTGCTCAAATTATTTTGGCGTTGTTCGACTGGTACATCAGAAACGACCCGTACGAGATTCACAAACGCATCTCCCTCGGTCTCAACCGTACACTCCAGACTGCCCTCAAAATCATCCGATAACAATACACGTATTGCTTCTTCTGTGTCAGCAACTGCGCGCCACCCCGGAACCCATCGCACACGCGCATACGCAGCATCATTGGCATAGAGCATCCAATCTCCCAGGCTCCTAACAGGTCGCAAACGCAATCCTTCCGGGCGCAGCACCGGCAAACTGCCCAGCGGTGTTTGTGCGCCAATTAATAGCGCTCTTGCCCCAAGGTGATTCAAGAGGGAGGCAGCCAGATTTGATGGTGCCAACAGCAATTCTGGGATAGGTCTTTTCCTGCCTTGCTCTTCCTGCTCGACGGAAGTTATGTAGCGCCAAAAAACAGCTTGGTCTTTTGACAAGGGAATCTGTCGGGCATTGACTGCCCGAATCGGTTGCATCATTGCGATACCGGGAGAAAAAGAAATATCTTGTGCCCGGCTATTAAACAAAATACGATCGGACAAGGCCTGGCGCCGCGCTTCCTGTATGAGTTCGTCGTCCATTCTGTAACATTGTGGCGCATCTTGAATCGGGTGTCGAGACAAAGCAACATTACTGAATGCCAGGTCCGTGAAGAGCAACAACACCGTCAGACAACCAAAAATACGGGCAGTCCAGACCTGACGCCAGAAAACGGCTGGAAGCAAAAACAATGTCAACAAAATCGCACGTCCACGGATGGCCGTATCGCCATACAAGACAACCAGGATCACCAGTATAAAAAAAACCCCTACAGCCAGACGCACAAAGGTAGAACGCAGTCCTTGTTCTGTATCAAAAAAACGGTCCATACCGAGCGCGGCAAGGATCGCAAATGAAAACATAATCGGAAACATAAAAAAAGGAAAAATCTTCGATGTGTTCAGCGGGAATGGTTCAAAAACAGCCAGAAATAACATCACTACAATCGCAAGGCCAAAGTAAATAGACTCGAATCTGCCAAAACGGTGGAGAAACGCGGCAGGCGCAAATAGCAATGTCGCCGTACCCAAATACCCGGCATTGGGAAGATACGCCTCGCCCGTGCTCAGTAGGTGATACAGAAATTCCCTGGGTTGCTGTGGCAAACGCCAGGCTATATCCAGATGAAACAAAGTTTCCAGCGGCGCATCCAGGGACAGGTACCAGAAATAGGTTGGTATCCATTGTATGGCACCTACTCCAAAACCCAATATTACAATGAGCATCGCACCGGTTCCCCGCCGCAAAATGCCGATTGAAAAAGCAGGTCGACTGAAAAAAGTACGTACCAGTGCATAGTACAGTGCCAACAATAAAAACAGTACCGCAACCATACCCCCACCAGCCAGCAGGAGCATACCCATAGACAAGCCAGCCAGCACAGCAAATGCTGTATGAAAATTTCGTGTATATTCACGTAATGCAAAAAAAAGCAGTGGTGCCCACACCAATGTCGATGCAATTTCCGGGAGCATTATGGCAGTTACAGAGGCTCCTGAAAATGCATAGGCAATACCACCAAGCATGGCTGCCGGAAAAGACACATCGAGTGAGCGGGCAAACAACATAAAAAACATGGCCATTAAAAAATAACATAGCAGCACATGCAGCACCAGGGCGCGTTCTGTAGGCAGAAAGAAAAAGGGCAGGTGCAGGGGTTGAAAGATGGCAGCATTGGGCTGGGCCTGATGTGGAACACCGGTCAGAACATTCGGATTCCACAATGGCATATCACCCAACCGCAACTGCTCAAAGCTGTAGAAAAATTGGGGATAGACACGTTGATACAACGCGGTGTTTTCGAAAGAACGCCCGGCAGCACCCGTTCCCTGCGGCGGTTCTATGGTGATGTTCCAAAACAGGGGAATCAGCAAGGCCAGTACCACGCCAGGAAGAAACAGATACAATAAAGGATAACGATTGTGTTCCGGAAGAAGCATAGTTTATCGAATACGTCAGGTCAGTACATTGACGGTACGACCATCACGTACTGCCTTGACTGCCGCATGGGTTGCCGCCAGACTGTTGAGGTTGGCTTTGCCACTTGTTTCCGGCTCAAGGTCTTTTTCCAGACAATCGTAAAAGGATTCCAGCAGATACGCCTGATGTGCCAAAGGCCATTTCCTGAGCGAGACTTCACGGCGTGAATCCGGTTTGCAAGAAAAAAAGAGCTGATCATTTTCCATAATCAATACACCTTTACTGCCTTCTATGCGCCAGTTACCGTTCCAGGAAGTTTCCCATCCCTGACTTACCCAGCTTGCATTGTATGCAACATTGATATTGTTATCCAGTAACAAATGCAGGATGGCTGTCGCATCTCCCTGATTCCAGTTCCAAGGGGCATTTACACTGAAGCCTCGTACCGTTTTAATATCAGAACCCAAGATACATCGGATCATGTCAAAATGATGTATTGACATATCCAGTAGCAGCGGATATTCCATTGATTCACGGTATCCACCAAAATGGGGGCCTTTAAAAAAGTCAATTGTCGCGTAGCTCACAGTACCAAGTCGGCCACTTGCGATGAAGTGTTTTGCGGTTTGTACCACCGCTTGATATCGGTAGTTCTGAGCCACCATCAGCTTACAACCATTTTTTTCTGCTTGACTGACCAATTGTCGTGCACTTTTCAACGTGTCTGCCAAAGGCTTTTCACACAAGACATCATAATTGTGCTTGAACGCTTCCAAACAGGTTTCCGATCGGTATTGTTGCGGAGTTACGTCCAGTAAAGCATCGGCTTCAACGGATGCAACCGCAGTGTTAACATCATGGAAACAGCGTTCCATGGGCATGCCATGTTGCTCGGCAGCGATTACCAGGTTTGATTGATTGACATCGACATAGGCTGCTGCTTCCCAACGATCCGACGCAGCAACGATTTCAGACCACACTGTTCCCATGCCACCTACACCAACCTGTATTATCCTTCGCAAAGTTTATCTCCTTTGTCATTGCCACCAGGCTTCGTGGTGCCTTCGGACAAGGCACACTTGGGAGTGTAGTTTATAATAATTGCATCATGTGGTAACTTGAAAAACTGTCCTGTAGAGCACTATTTAACATCCTACCACTTTATCACGTCTGCTTTCCAGAGTAGTGAACGACAATCCATACCAATCCTGCTCCTTATGTTTTCTATACCATGACAAGAGATAATGTTGCCTTAGTCTCTGAATTCGCGTCTGTACAGACAAAAAAGTGACCCAAGGCTAGTTGACAATGAATTAACATTGTTCTGAACCCTGGGCCAACAGGAGAGGTTTTCATCAGGTACCCGATCCGAAACGACTGGTGTAATGGAGTGTACCTGCGAACATAAATTTTAATAGTTTGTTGCAAATCGTGAAATCACGATACTACACATTATCAGTTGCAACCAGAAAATGCTGGTTTGCGATACTGTTCACCTACAAAAAACAGAATAGGTACTTACAGGAAACAGAACAATTTTTTAATTACCGCCACGACCACCACCACGCCCGCCGAAACCACCACCAGGGCCACCTCCACCAGGGCCACCTCCACCCATCATGCCTCTATTCTGAAATAAAGGACTGCTCATCGTTTCACGAAACGCATCTACCAAGGCTTGTTGCTGTGCAGGGTCCTGAACATATTGTCCGGCAACCTGGTTTAATGTGTATTGCTGGTGTTCGTCCACAAGACTTCCCATTTCTCGCATGGCTTGGCCCATCTCTTCTCTGATTGCCTGGCGCTCTTCATCACTTTCTGCCTGGCGCATGCGCTCACCGATATTAAAGAAATATTCGGTATATTCACCAATGGCATAAATTCGTTCCTGGGCTGCTGGATCATTGGTCTTGGCAAGTTCCTCATCCAGCATCCGATACATATTGTCCTGGGCACGGTCTACCCATTCACCACGGCGTTCTCCCCATTCTGCTCTACGTTCATCACGTGCCCGGCGACGTTCTTCGGCTGCCTGGCGTTCTTCTTCAGTCATTTCTCCTGGGTCACCATTTTCTCCCTGCCTGTCTTCCAAGGTGGCCATGCCTTCAAAGTCCATTTCACCCAACATTTCCGGCAAAATGCGCGGAGTTTGGGTTGTTGTGGCATTGTCCGGGATAAAATTGATTGGTTGACGACTTAGCTCTTCCCGGTAGTTTTCATTTTCCCACCTGAGACGTTCCAGTTGCTCCTGCTGATCATTCAATGTTTTTTGCAATTCGGCCAGTTGCAGTTCCGTATCGCCTCGGAGCGATGATGTGCCTGGGTTCTGTGCCTGCTGATAAACATTGAGTCCAACCGCGCCAGCAATAGCGCCTAAAGATACAGCGATTATAATTGATACTGTGGTTTTCATGTTTATGTTCTCCAATTTCGGCAAAATGTTTCAACAATTCTTCTACTTGTGTATAACCCCATGGAAATTAACTGGTTCCCATCACTACTGGTTGGAATGATTTATTTAATAAATCACTTTCTATAGTTTTGTTTGGCAACCTGCCTTCAGATAACGTATGCTATATATTCTTTACAGTCAACTGAATACCGTAGTTTTTCTCTACGTCAATACCAGCACACCATGCAGGGATTACTTCAAGACATCCATGTATATCGCTGGAAATACTAAATATGTCATCTTGAAATCAACCTATAGAGGAGTAATGGATTATGCAATACCGCAAGCTGGGAAAATCAGACTTACAGGTACCTGTGGTGTCTTTTGGCGCCTGGGCCATCGGCGGTTGGATGTGGGGAGGCAGTGACGACGACGAAGCCATCCGCGCAATTCATTGTGCCATCGATCACGGGGTCAACTGTATTGATACCGCCCCGATTTATGGTATGGGGCACAGCGAAGAAGTTGTAGGCAAGGCCATTGCAGGCAAACGTGATGAAGTGATTATTGCCACGAAGTGCTGTTTGCGATGGGACAAGGCGGAAGGGGAGCATTTTTTTGATACGAAGGACAACGAAGGCAACTCCCGCTCTGTCTACCGAAACCTGCGTAAAGACTCTATTATCTGGGAATGCGAACAGAGCCTGCGCCGCCTCAATGTAGACGTCATTGACTTGCTCCAATGTCACTGGCCGGATGCAACTACGCCTCTGGAAGAGACCATGGAAGGGTTGACCCAACTCCAGGCAGAAGGCAAGATACGGGCCATTGGTGTCAGTAATTTTACCGTCGACATGATAGAAACCTGCTTGAAACATGGGACCGTAGTCAGTGAGCAGTCCAAATACAATGCCCTGGAGCGGGATTTGGAAAACGAGATTATTCCTTGTTGTGTGAAGAACGATATCGGTATCCTGGCGTATTGCCCGATTGCCCAGGGCCTGCTGACCGGCAAGATCACCGTGGATCGTGAATTTAAGCAGGGAGACCACCGCAAAAACAGTCCCCTGTATTCTCAAAAAAACCGGCGTAATGTTCTGGAAATGCTTGAGAAGGTGCAACCGATAGCCGATGCGTACAGCATTACTCTGGGTCAGCTCTTCATTGCCTGGCTCAATGCCCAGCCCGGAATGGCCTCGGCACTCGTTGGCGCTCGCAATGAAGCACAAGTCATGGAAAACGCGGCCGCGGGCGATATCCAGCTACGTGAGGATGAACTGAAAACCATCCGCGAACTGGTCGAAGCCGTGCCACCGCTCAGCTAGCAAGACGTTTTATAGGGTTCATGAAAAATTTTTTAATGTGAAGAACACACCAGCAGGATTATCAAGACGTACCCATGGGTTCCTGGAACCTTGGCAACCTTGTTAATCCTGTCTGTGTATATGAAGAGGAAGGCGAAGTTGAAGAGCGCTATGTCAAGAATGCTTACCATAGCAATGCCTTGATCGAACTCAGCGTATACCTGGCATATAGCGGAATTTAATGACTACATTCTATCTGCACGGACATTTTATTCAATCTAAATAAATTAACGTGCATCACCCTGATTTTGCCTTGATTCACCAGGAATATTGGTATCAATAATGCCAGATTCTTCGAACGGCAGGAAAGTAGGTATCAACATGCCCGTAACAGTAATGTTAATTCCATTGCCTGGTGTGCCATCAGAAATAACCGTGTAAGTTTCGCCTGGCACAACAGTATGCAGATGGGTCCATTGCAATCCCCTGATAAACTCGAATAACTGTGTGCCGGAACTGTCCCGCAATTCAAACTTCAGATCACGGCTGATAATATTGGTGGAGAGGTTAATTTTTACTAGATTGATTCGTGCATCCAACCATTCGGAACCCGTGGAATTCCATAAAATTTTCTGTCGTAATGGCAGGATTTCCCCTTCCAAGGGCCAGGATCGGGCTCGCAAATCAGGAGCCGTTTGAAGAAAGGATGCGATTGCGGACAATTCACGGAAAGGGTTGAACGTACGCCCCAGCAAGATGGACTCAGAAGTAAAAAATGTCGTGACCACAATTGCACCAACAATAACCAGGTGTACACTCCAAACGACCAATGTTCTTGCCAACCCCAGGCCATAGAAGAACGCGATGATCAATAAGGACAGAGTTGCGGGAGCAGCAACGGAAAGCAAAATCGTTTTGCCGGGTAACCAGGTACACAAAAATGCCATCAAGCCAAAAACCAATCCGGTAAACAACACCCTTTCTGTCGAAAGTTTACAACCTTTTGGCTGTATCAACCTGGCAACCAAAAGTAAAACAATGGGCCAAATCAAAATGGCAACAACACCAGTAACCACACGCGTAATGGCAAGATTACTACGATACAGCTCCCAAAAATTTTGAAATGTTTCACCTTGTGATATATTGCCCATGTTCAGTAATAGAATGAGCGATAGATAGATACCTGTAGAAATAAGTGAAACAACAAGCAACCCCCAGATTAAATTCAAGTCTTCTTTGGCGGGATATGAATTGTCTTCGATCTGATCGGGTTCATCTAGTGGATTATTGAGTTTAGAAATTGAAGGCAAGTTGGCATGACATTGCCAGCATCGTGCCTGGGCATCGTTATTTTGGGCTCCACAATGGGTACAAATTCTACCCAGCCTCAGGTCGATACCGGTATCACTGTCTGCCAGGTGAAGGTCTTCACTGGAGGTATCTCCCGGCTGCTCACGCAGTCGTTTCATCGCTATTCTGGCAAAGGGATGGTTGGGAACAATCTTGTGTACATCTTCCCAAACTTGGGCTGCCTCACTTCTATGGCCGTTAACCTCTAAAACCCGGGCGAGCTGCTCATAGAGTCCAACCTCATTGGGCCATATTATGAGGGCTTCTTTAAGTTCAACAATGGCATCTTCATATCGCCCAAGCCTGTAATACGTAGCAGCCAGATAGCGCAAGATGTTTAAATTGTGCTTCCACTCATTTTTGAGTATCAGCAAATTTTCAAGCGCAAGGCGGTATTCCCAGGCAGAATACAGTTTTTTAGCCAAACGCCAACGTTGTGATAAATCCGTTGGATTCTTTTCAACATAGCGTGCAATTTCCCAAAGATCGGTCATTACAACTTCCTGTTCATCAGGCCGACAATCATATACGTGTGGTTAAAATGTGCTTGGGGAACAATCAATCTATGTTGCCAAAGAAGATTGAAGCCTTTGCTCCTGAATTTACCCTAAATTTCTGTAAGTACACAGCAATCTATTTTTAATAATTAACAGGTTGGCTGTCAACAAAACAACAAGCCCAGGAGTGATTTCATCTTAACCCTTATTTTTTACGGGACGTTTTAACTTTTTTCTGGTTTGCCTCACGTTGTCTTTCATGACGTAATTGCAAAAATGCATTGGCGGCCCAGGCAATGACGGCGGCCAAGCCTGCGGCCATAAACAAAGCACTGACAACACGTACCTGGGGTTCTACAAATTCATATGTATATTGCCAGGTCGCAAAAATACACAAAGGTGCAGTAAGCGCCCAAACAATTAAAAAGAAGCCCCACCCAAGCGACTCAATTTTCTTCATTACTATAATGCTCCAGACAAACTTTAGCTCATTGTATCAAATTACCAATAGGAAGTCGTATCACAAAACAAGTTCCACCGGTTGGATTGCTCTCGATATGTATATCACCACCATGTTCCAGAATGATCTTTTTCGTGACAGCCAATCCCAATCCAGTGCCTTGTGAACCTTTGGTTGAGAAAAAGGGGTCGAAAACCAACTCCCGTATCGATTCGGGTATCCCAGAGCCATTATCACAAACTGTAATACGCAAATTCGTATGCGATTCGTGGGCCGCAGTTACTTGAATCAATCCATCTTGTGTATCGATCAATGCGTCAGCAGCATTGGTATATAAATTTAGAAAGCACCTGTACAATGCATTTTGATCAACATTTACTGTCCCCCTGACATCCTCTGTATTCAATATAAAGGTGATACCTCTTTCCTTATAAAATTCATTCAGTGATTCGTGTGCATCACGGAGAATGGAGTCAATATCGCAAAGCCGCCGCACGGGTTCCCGGGGTTTGGAAAACGATAGCATGTCCTGTACAAAATTGGAAATTCGGCGTGTACTGCGCTTAAAGACGGGAAAGGTTTTCTGCAACACCTCGATATTATTTCTTTCCAATCCCATTTCAATTAATTCAACGCTGCTTGTAAGGCCGGTGATAATGTTTTTTGTAAAATGTGAAAGCCCGGTTACCGCTTGCCCAATTGCAGCAAGTCGCACATTACGAATTTGCTCTTTAATCAGTTGCGCGTTGACGATGGCACTGGCTGCCAGGTTGGCAAACATTTCCAGTACACGCATATCCAAATCTGTAAAAGAGGGCTGCCCAATTTTGTTGAGTACTTCAATGACACCTATCAGATTTTCTTTGTCTACCATAGGTACTGCAAGCAGATTTCTGGTCTGGAAATGACTTGTCTTGTCCGCGTGTTTAAAAAAGCGCGGGTCTGATTGGGCGTCATCAACAATGATTGAAGTACGGCGTTCCGCTGTTACCCCCGCAACCCCTTGTCCACGTTTAAGGCGCACTTCTTTTTTCAACGCTTCCTGATCCCCAGAGCTCCCTAAAGCGACATGAAAATACAGCTCATCATTTTTTGGATCGTGAAGCATAATAGAGGATGCTTCAGCACGGGCAACCTGACGGCTTTCTTCTGTGATACACTCGAGCAGCTCGTCAAGATCGGTGATAGCAGCAATAAGCCGATGAACACGGTATAAGGCTTCCACCATCCGCTTAATTTCATCTGGAGAAGCAGTTTCAAGCCAGTGCATGTCATCTGCCGGATCACCAATCATAAAGAATCCCCATGTTGTACATCCAGCTGTGCATCTAAAGCTGGAAGCGTATGGAAAAAGACATCGGCGACCGCCCGCAAGCTATCACCGCACAACTTGTCAATGGTATCTTCTTCTGTGTGCCAGAATTTGCTGTGATTCAGTATGGAACCGCCGTAGACAAAATCCACCAGGGCCATAGCTGGAATGTCCGCTTCCCGAAACGCTTTGAAATCACCTAAAAATCCTTGACGGCGATTATTAAAATGACGTTGATAGCCCAGTCGAAATGCCGTTTCTTCAAACAGGCTCCACAACCATTCTGGCGCCCCCTCATCCTTTGAAATATTCA
The DNA here is from genome assembly GCA_964537975.1 of uncultured Nitrospirales bacterium. GTDB lineage: Bacteria > Hydrogenedentota > Hydrogenedentia > Hydrogenedentales > SCBR16-9 > SCBR16-9. The sequence goes on from CAZIDP010000038.1 coordinate 33,587, forward strand.
GGTAGCAATCACCAATTTGACCAACATATATCATGGCATGAACCATGTACAGTTGATCATTTTGTTTCAGGTGTTCAACGAAGTGTGTACTCCCTGTTAAATGCGGTATGGTGACGGATTCATCGGTTGATTCATGACCATCAAACCAGGCAAGCCATATTGTCCGTCCCTCCCGACTGGAGCCAATTGTGCGTGCAAATTCCAACAACCAGGCGGTGCCGGAAGCACTTTGATTGGCTCCAGTATAGTTGATGGTGGTTCTTAACTTTGTGTCATAGTGAACACCGATCAGAATAATTCCAGGCTTGGTTCCCTCAACAATTCCTACAATATTCACGCCTTCAGCTACATCGGTTGAATCGGTTGATTCAGGTTCTGATGCTTTGAGTGGAAATGAATAGATACGCGTTGAAAGCCCATTTTCCTGAAGTGTGTTCAGCAGATAGCCACGAAGCTCATCAAGCGAATTTGAGCCACTGGGCCGGGGGCCTATTTGCTCCATCAACCGGATATCATCCATTGCGCGCGTCTGGTTGAATGAGGAGTAATTCAGATGCTGTTGCAAGCGCACCCGCTCCGTTTCACGCGGCTGTATAGAACTGCGAAACCCAGAGGCAAATAGCGTTAAAATACCAGCAGCTATAACCCCAATGACGATAATTACTTTAATAGCGGTTTGCCCTTTATCACCCATACTTATTCTCCTGAGTCGATCCTAGCACAGCAGCCAGTGATTTTCGTAATCGATATTCAGGATTAACAAAGTAGAACCACTAAATGCTCAGTATTTTGGCAATCTCTAATAATGCTGGATCAAATTTGGTGCATAATTCCCAGGCATCAGAGAGTGGCCGCAATACAATTTTGTGGTGGTGAATTCCCACCATCTTTCCCGCCTCCCCCAGCTGCAATGCTTCAACAGCACGCACCCCCATTCGGCTGGCCAGCACGCGGTCCATGGCGCTTGGGGCACCACCTCGCTGGAGATGACCAATTATTGAAACTCGGGTGTCGGTGAATTCTGAGTTCTTGGCTACTTTATTTGCAATTTCCATTGCATTGCCGGCATCATCACCCTCCGCTACTACGATGATCATGGATTTCTTGCCATTATTCTTTGCTATACGTAACATTTCAACAAGACTATCTATGTTGGTTGGTGTTTCAGGGACAAGGATTTCTTCGGCACCTGCTGCAATACCACTGATCATGGCAATATACCCGCTGGAACGCCCCATGACTTCCACAAAAAAAATACGGTCATGTGAAGCGGCGGTATCTCGGATTCTGTCTATTGCTTCCACAGCCGTATTTATTGCGGTGAAGAAACCTATGGTATAATCCGTGCCACCTATGTCATTGTCAATGGTTCCCGGGACACCGATAGTAGCAATACCCTGCTCCTCATGCAGCTTTTGCGCACCACGATATGAACCATCACCACCAATGACGACCACACCTTCAATGCCAGCTTGCGTCAGGTTGCGACTGGCCAACTCCCTGCCAGACTCCTCTAGAAATGCCTTGCAACGTGCTGTACGTAAAATAGTGCCTCCATGATGAATAATGTTACTTACGGAACGTGCGGTTAAAGGCATGAAATGGGCATCGATCATCCCCTGATATCCACTGCAAATACCTGTTACGGAAATGCCATAATACTCTGCTGTACGTACAACCGCACGTATTGCGGCATTCATACCCGGTGCATCACCCCCACTTGTCAAAACGCCAATGTGCTTCATAACTTCCCCTTAACAATTTTGGTTTAGACAGGTATGACGTGGTACCTATTCCGTTACGTAAACGGTATATTCATGACCGATTTGCATGACGACTCGTCGGTCGATATTGTTCCAACGTAAAAAATCTTCCAGTGAAACATTGTATTTACTGGCAATTGTGCTCGGATTATCACCACGCTCTACCCGATGTACAATTTTTCGTGTGCCTTCTGGTTGGCCAGGTTCAAGCTCTTGACTCTCCACTGTTTCAACCTCAACTTCTTCATCAGTTGCAGCGGTGTCAGCCTCCTGCGCTGTGGGAGATTCAGCCTCATCTTCCTCTCCAAGAAAAATAACATATTCATCACCAATCCGTACCACGGGATTGGGCGCCAGATTGTTCCAGCGGCGAAAATCTGCAAGTGTCACACCATATTGTGCTGCAATACCGCTTGGTGTGTCGCCCCGTACCACCGTGTGTATGACACGGCCTGTGGTTCTATCAGCGTCCGAAGGTTCAGTGTCGATGCCAGGCTCAGTTGTTGTCCCTTCAGAAGATTCTTGCAACGCTTCCACTGAAGCACCTGCCGGATCATCACGAGCAACCGTACGGTCCAGAATTTCGGCTGTCTGAAGTGCTTGTGGTTGTTCCAGCGCAACCGCCTGGGCAAGCCGCTCTGCCTCATCGGGAGGCGCCGCATTCGATGCATATTCAAGCCCCCGCGCCCGCCATTCGGCAAGGTTTGCGACAGCTGTTGCTTCTTCTTTGCTGCCTTCAAGCACCAATTCCTCCACCTCATCCATCAAGCGCCTTACCTCGCGAAGTAACCAGTCACCCCGCTGCATGCCAACGTTTCCCGCTGCTGTGGAGCTGGTTAAATACAATGACTGGTACTCCTCGCATCGAGCCAGGGTGTCCTGCAATGGCTCCAGGAAGGGCGTTTCACGTTGATGTTCCAGAGTACACAAGGCACGGGCAAGTTGTGCCAGTCCGGCAAGTGCTGGAACGGAAAAGGTCTGGGGCAATTCACCTCGATGCCAGCGCTGTTCCAACTCAGGGAATCCACGCAAAAGCATCAGGAAATCAGCCCGCTGGATTTCTTCATTGCTGTCCCGTGAAATCCGGGCAATGATATCGAGTATTTCCAGGTTCAACAATGACACATCCTGCGTCGACTCAAGCTCCGACTCCAGGGCCAGAATTTGATTGGCACGGTTTCCAGCCTCATTGCGCGAAGCTGCCACAACAATATCGCCACTTTCACCACTGAGATATATCGGGGTTCGGGTAAGATGCAGTGTTAAATTGCCAGCATCCAGGGTAAGTGTGTCAAGAGGATTGTTCAGTGCATCGGTTAAGGTCAATTGATGTGCATCCCCCACAGGCAATGAAATATTTTTCGGGCTTCCAGTGGTCCATGCAGGAATGAACCATCTATTTCCCCGACGAAACACAGGGGCATATACGGAGTCTTCCTTAACTGCCTGGCCTACATACTGTGTTCTGTGCAATTTTTGTGCCAGGGCATTAAGATACACCAACGATTCACCAAGTCCTGTATCATAAATTAAATTGGCACTTATGCCTGTACTGGTCACACCAGCACTTATGTTCTGTAATAATTGTTGAATTAACCGGGGGCCTGAACCTGTAGCGTTTCCATCGGCAATCCCACGTCCCAGCACATGTACACGCCATGTTTCGTATCCGGCATCTTGCACAGTTCGCTGGACTGTTCGAATAGTTTCGCGGTTCGGGGCATCATTCAAAAGCACGACATCCCGGACATACAACCCGACACCTTGACTCAACAGTGAATGCAAATGCGTCGCATCGCGAACTGTTAATGCGATTGGTGCTGTACATCCGGTGGCTCTGAGCGTATGCGCTATCTTTTCAAGCATGGACAGCTCATCGGCGAGCGTAACTTCCCAACGCTTTATTTCCGTACAGAATCGCTCAGCAATCTGGTCCACGATCACTTCCGGTGCGTCCAGCACATTACAGTCAACATGGATAATTACATCGAACCCCTGCACCGATGCATTATGAATGCGATGTTCAATATCGGGATCAACCAAATCCAGACGAATTCCACGAATAGCGGCATTATTCAGTGCGGGTACGGTTTTTGTGCCTGGCTCGAGGGTATGGGCATACACCATTCCAAGATTATTGTTCGTATTCCGATCCACACGACAGAATTCCTGCGTAGTCACCGTGGTCTCACCATTCATAGAAATAGTGATAGTCGCCGTGTAGAATCCCCGTTCTGCTGGTAAGTCTTCAACTGCGTACCAGCGGCTGCCATGTGCGCGTATAGGGATTGGTGGCAGTTGTATTTTAATTGCATCATCTGGTTGGTGTGCAGCCACAATTTCAATATGTGCGGCAAGCAATCCGTCTTCAGAAGCAACAAACTCCAGAATTAACGGATCGTCAATGTAAACATAGGGCAGCGGCTGATCCGGGGCCAGATGAACCTCTACTGTAGCCCCCAGACCAATCAGCAACATAGATAAGAAAAAACTCATAAATTCACCAGAAAAGGATTAGAACGACGTTCTTCTCCAATTGTTGTGGAGGGCCCATGGCCACAGTATACCTTTGTTTCATCGGGCAAGGGAAGCAGCTTATCACGTATCGAAGCCAACAATTGATTATGATCACCACCGGGTAAATCGGTTCTTCCTATGGAGCCGGCAAACAATACGTCACCTCCGATAACAAACCCATCGCCCAGCAGCACAATATGACCGGGTGCATGACCCGGCGTATGTAAAACTTTTAATTCCATGGAACCCAGTGTGATGATGTCACCTTCTTCAATAAATCGGTCCGGAAATGGAGAGGGGGTCACTGGAACACCAAACATCTGGCCTTGCATCTCAACATTTTTTAATAAAGATAAATCTGCTTTGTGGCAGACCAGTGGCGCACCAGTAAGTGTAACCAACGCCTGATTACCACCGACATGGTCTATGTGGCAATGGGTATTTAACACCATGTCTACTTTTAATCCCTGTAGGGAGTCGATCAGTTCCCTGGTAGCTTCTCCGGGATCAATCACCATAGCGTGCCCAGCATCTTCCAGCACATAACAATTCATATAAAATGGTGTCATCTCAAACATTTGAATCTTCAAATCTGATGCTCCCGATAAACATAGTTACAGATATTCATAATGATTATACAAATTTCAGAATCTGCCCCCAATCACTTTGAAAAACATGTTGATACACAAGTTGATATACAAGTTGACAAGCTTTTTATCCCATTGACATAATCGCCAGAAAGGCGTCAGGGGCTAAAACGCTAACTGAATATTAATGGGTGACGACCATTGAGTCAAGTATACGAGGTAGCGAAACACATCATGCAGTATCTATGATCATAGGTTGAAGTTATTACCCGTAATAGATTCCGTTAGCTCCAGGCAGTAATTGTCTATGAAACTGGATCGTCGATTTCTAAACTGCACATGTGGTATGGTTGACTTTTCCAGATTTAACAACATAAGACTAATACGAGGCAAAAATGTTTCCAAATCCAATCATTCTAACCAACGATGACGGTGTAGATGCGCCAGGCTTGCAAACACTTCTTAATGTATTATTGGAAGAAGGGGAGTCTCAACCTATCATAGTAGCACCGGAAAACCAACTTTCTGGGTGCAGCCATTATGCAACAGTTGATAAAACTATCAATGTCACTAAAAGAGACGACCACACCTATGTTGTGCAGGGATCACCAGTAGATTGTGTTCGATTGGCCATAAAAGAGCTGGTCCCTGAAACAGCATTTATCATTTCCGGTATCAATCTTGGTGGTAACATGGGTCACGACATCTATTTGTCAGGCACGGTAGCTGCCGCCCGTGAAGCCACATTTCATCGCGTGCCCGCAATCAGCATTTCACAATATGTGCGACCGAACCAGGATATAGACTGGAAATCAACTGCCCACCTGGCTATCAGGGCGTTGCGTGCAGTAAAAAAAGAAAAACCGCTGGTTGATGGCTTTTGGAATATCAATTTACCACATCTCGAACCACGTGATCCAGAGTCCCAGATTGCATTTTGTGCGTGTTGTACCCGCCCATTACCTGTGGGATATGGACATAAAAAAGGCGGATACGCATACCAGCGCGGATTCTATCACAAGCGGGAACATTTGGCAGGTACCGATGTCGGTGTATGTTTTCGGGGCGATATTGCAATATCTAGAATATATCTCTAAGCATACTTGTCGTTTTAAGTAAATTATTGTTCGGGTCAAGCTGCAATATTAAATTTATGCATTATTTATTGCATTATTCACTGATTACTAAATCGCGGAACTTTTCCCGTACCTTTTGAATTTTCGGTAATGCCTGCTGGACAATGTAAGGCTGATTCGGGTTGCAGGTTACATAGTCCTGGTGGTACTCCTCGGCAACATAAAAAGTTTCCAGCGGTTCCAGTGTTGTTACAATGGGTTGTGTAAATACTTGTTCCGATTCCAACTGACGGATTATATCGGTTGCTGCAAGTTTTTGCGCTTCATTTGCGTAAAAAATGGCTGAACGATATTGTGCTCCAACATCCGGACCCTGGCGATTCAACTGTGTCGGATCATGCGTTGCAAAGAAAACATCCAGGAGCTGTTCAAAGGAAATTGCTTCAGGATCAAAGATGATACGAACCGCTTCAGCATGCCGGGTACGTCCACTGCTTACATCACGATAATTTGCCGTTTCCGCGGTTCCTCCCGTATAGCCACTGATTACTTCATTTACGCCCGATAACTGCCGAAAAACCCCTTCAACGCACCAGAAACAACCTCCGGCAAATACTGCTTCATTAATCATTTCATGCTCCCCGGTGATTACTTTTCTCTCAACACCGACTTCATTTTGTGTTTCCTGAGTGGATTGTGATGCCGTTACTGTCGGTGTTGCATTACAACCAAAACCGATAGCTCCACCCAGAATAGGGTATAAAAATAACGATAAACGCCATTGTAGACTTTTTAACACGGTGTCATACCTCCAATTTAATACTCCTGATAAGTAAAACCTTAAATTTTCTATCCCTATTTCCTGAACTGGCACTAAAAAAACTGTCTGAGCGTTATTTAGTCAAATTATTAATCCGCTAAGAGAAGTCCTGATCATGCCGATAAAGTACCAGGAGCTGGAGATAACGATTGCTTGTGTCTTTGAGCAATATATGAGATCATGTTACAATTCTACAAGATACTAATTTTGGTGCATTTTGACAAGAGATTCACATGTGCATCAATTCGCTTAAAATATGAATTCCTATTAACGCTTGGATTACATTAGAAGATTTCAATACAAGATGAGCTCAGAACACCAGAATAACCCTGACACTGACACAACAAGAAAGGCATCTGCCTTTTCTGATGAGCCTCTTGTGCCTGATGAAGCGCTTCAAAATTGGGAACAGGCTTTAGTTGAAGTCATTCCCGAAACACAAGCTCTTGATGCCTTATCGGAAACAACTGAAATTGAATCGTATGATGCAGTAACCCAAGATAGCGTAGCCGCTACACATCATGCTACGGGTACACCTTCTGATGCTCATGATGTTCACACAGAAGCACCCTCACCAAAATCCGTAAACGAAACAGAAACTGCTGTAGAACCATCATCTGAAACAGACTCCGTGGAGCAACCACTTTTAAATGATGCCGCTACAGATATTGATACGCCTGCTACAGCAGATGAACCAGAAATAACTCGACAAGAAGGTTCTGATACCACTGACAATATAAATATTGGTCAGGAAGATGACCCACAGTTGGCAGTATCAGAAAACGCAACTGGTGCAGCAGCCAGCATCGACAATGAAGAAGAAGTGGTGGATGACCAGGTATTAAACCAGGACATGCTGGACAGTCTGGTTGCTGAAGTTGCTAGCGACGCCCCCAAGGATTCTGCGGAGCAAGCGCAAGAGGCGCCACAGGAAAGTGACGCTGTACTCAGCCAGGACATGCTGGACAGTCTGATAGCGGAAGCTGCTAGTGATACCCCCAAGGAATCTGAGGAGCAAGCGCAAGAGGCGCTACAGGAAAGCGACGCTGTACTCAGCCAGGACATGTTGGACAGTCTGATTGCGGAAGCTGCTAGCGACGCCCCCAAGGAATCTGCGGAGCAAGCGCAAGAGGCACTACAGGAAAGCGACGCTGTACTCAGCCAGGACATGTTGGACAGTCTGATTGCGG
>CAZIDP010000039.1:0-4906 GCA_964537975.1 uncultured Nitrospirales bacterium
TGACTTCCGGTTGTTCTTCGGGTAAAGCCAACGATGTATCGCGCAACAATTCTGTATACAACGCTGCAATTTCTCGGCGCCTGGCGTTCCAGGTGTCAAGGTGTCGCAATTTCACGTCCAGCACCGCTGCCTGCATGCTTTGCAATCGGCTGTTGTACCCCACCACAGGATGGACATATTTTTCAGACTGCCCACAATTCCGGTACATCCGAACGCGTTCCGCCACGTCAGCATGTGGTGTGACAATAGCCCCGCCCTCACCATAAGATCCCAGATTCTTTCCCGGATAAAAACTGAAACAGCCCACATCACCCAAAGAGCCGACTGGTTTGCCTTTGTAGGTGGCACCATGTGCCTGGGCAGCATCTTCCACGACAGATAAGCCATGAGAGTGCGCAAAATCCAGTATAGGTGTCATGTCTGCTGGTTGGCCGTATAGATGAACTGGAATGATGGCGCGCGTTTTGTCGGTGAGGGCTCCAGCAAGATGATCCGGGTTCATATTGTAGTCATTTTCACGAATGTCGATCAGTACCGGTGTTGCCCCTGTCAATGCGATGGCATTCACAGTCGCAATAAAGGTATTTGCAGCGGTTATGACTTCATCACCCGGACCAATATCCAGTGCTTTTAAGGCCAACAGTAAAGCATCTGCGCCAGAAGCAACCCCAACACAATGCTCAGCATGGCAATACCTGGCAAAATTGGACTCAAAATCTGATACGGCTTTCCCGAGCACAAAGCTGGCTGATGACATCACCGCCTCAAGCGCCGGATGTACTTCATCTTTGATTTCTTCATACTGCGTTACAAGATCAACGAATGGTACTTTCAAGGTAGTCGTCTTTCTAAGTTAAAAATGTATAAATTTGATCAGTACAACATGTACTAAAATTGGATTGCCGTACTTGTCTATACCCCAGAAGCGAACAATCACAGCGTACAGTAAAATTACCGGTGTACCTATGATTCCAAATGCAAAAAGTTTAGCATATTTCTATAATTGACCCCAAACCCTGTGACGAAACTGCATATTGCGTATGGAGATACTTCAACAACGTTATCAGCAATCAGGGACTCATTTCTATAGTGTGGCGAATCGGTCCGTTTTACTGTGCAGTTCGTCTTTGTGCTGCTCTTCTCTCTGTGAGCAAGCGGCGTTCCATAAAATATTGCCACTGTTCAATATATTCTAATCGTTCATCGCCGGGGTGCGAACGCAATATAGGGCTATCCAGTGAAATGTCGATTTCACCACTACTTAAACTATTTAACGCACCACCCAACCACAACAATGCATTTTGTGTAGATATCTCATGTACACGTTCCAGCACCATTTCAAAATCAATCCGTTGTGCCGAGTCAGCCATAGCGTACGCGGCGCGGTCTATCAGGGTTTCCGGTACATTGGGTTGCATGAGGATTCGTTCCGCAATATCTGCCGTATAATATTCTGGCCCGTGTCGGTGTACCGCACCCATCATGGCAATACGTACATTGGTGTCACGCGATGTGTCGACAGCCATTTCTCCCAGGGTCAGAGTCAGTTCTCTGGTAGCACAAGATGCCAATGCCAAGGCAATATGATGTCGTATATCCGCGTCTGTATCATTCAGAAATGGCAATAACTGAGGGGCAGTTGCTTCATCAGCCAGCTGGTATAACGCTTTTGCGGCAGCACGTCGTTCCGATAGATCATATTGGGGTTGAAGGTAAACCATTAATGTCTCTGCCGCGGGTGTGTAAGCCAGGGCTCCCAGCAGTTCAATCGCATTCAGCCGTGTCCTGGTGTCCTCAGCTTCCCGTAGGTTATGTAAAATACTGACAGGCTCGTTCGCATCTTTCCAGAGGATCCGGTAATCTATTTCAGTAAATGCACGTTCAGAAGCTTTCCAGGCATACGTACGCAGCCAGACCTTATCTTCGTCCATTCGGAAAACCGTGTAGGTCGGTGAAGAAATGCCTGCAATCTGGTCACCTGTCGCTGTAAACCATTCCGGATAATGGCCTCCGATACCCGCATTGACAACGTATACCGTGCCGTTTTGATCGTCACGCAGGCCATCACGCAACGCGTGGGTACGTTCATATACAGGTGTACCACCAGAAAGGTGCAGGCGAATTCCATGCTTGTCCAGGGCATCGGCGACTGCTTTCTTGGGGCCTTGGGCCAGTTCCTTTTTCGCATCTATAGCCGAAAGGTGCCCTGAGCAATAGACAGGAGTATGGGTCAACAGGATTACATGCGGCGCATCAATGGATGCCATATGCTTGTCCAGGTACTCGGGAACTGCCAGGATACTTTCATTGGCGACGACAATAACATGTGTATTTCCCCAAGTAAAGCTGGAAAATGCCTTATCGTCACCCGGTAGTGCATGATACCGGGCAAACCAGTCAGTATCTCTGTTTCCCAACAACCTTCCATCATTGTTCCCCCGGGCTGTTAGCATCCAGGTGTTTTTTAACAGTGGTGCGAATCGATTAAAGTGTGCGCGCCAGGCATCTGGTTCATTTGCGGATTCCACCAGATTGCCGGAATTGAGAATGAATTCCGGGGACCACTGAGCCATATGCGCCCACATTTTAGATTCTTCAAATTTTTTGTCCCAGGCATAGGTATTTCCTATGAGCACAAATGTAATGGAACGGGCAGTCGCTGGAGCGGTGACAAACCTGCTCTCAACTATCGTATGGCCTGCTTTAACCTGATAAATGTATATACTGTCTGGCTCCAACCCTGTCAGTCGCACCTTTTGTATAGTGTCGTTGTCAGAAACCACAATTGTTTCCAGGGCATCGGCATACAGGCCATAGGTGACTATGCTTTCACACGGTTCTTCAGTTTCCCAAATCAAGACAACGCTGTCATTACTGACATCATTTACATGAGGAGCCACTAAAAACTCCGCTGATACGATGCCAGAATAGGCTAAACTCAAAATTTGAAGAGTCAATATGGGTAGGTACCAGCTTGCCTGGGGACTCCGTTTTAACATGAATACCTCCGGACATGTCTGCATATTGCAATATGCGTTTGTTTAATTTAGAAATCTTTCTGAACCTGTCAGGGTTGTAGTACGCTGCACTACAAAATTCGCCACCATAGCATTACCGGGTATTGTATCAGTTCATACGTTACTCAGGCATCTTGAGCTGGCGAGTTAATCAGCATACAAACGACAGATAATTCAAAATAATTGACACATTGCTGAATCGAACCTGATATAAAACTTATTTATTTTCATGTTTTTGCAGACATGTTCGAGTGTCTGGCACTCAATTCCGTATACTATAGCGTGAAAATAATAACAAGCATCTTAATCAGACAGTATATAAACAATCAGTAAATAATGAAATAAAGGAATATAGCAATGAAAATAGCAATGGCAGGGGCTTGTGGGCGTATGGGGCGCCGAATTCTGGCATTGGCCGCAGCAGCAGAGGATATAGAGATTGGCGGCGCATTTGATCTGCCTGAAAAAGCTGGTGACATTTTGTTGGTCGGAGAGGAAGGGCAACCTTTCGATATTGTTTTGGACAAAGATGCCGATACCGCTATGGCGAAAGCAGATGTGCTGATTGATTTTACCCATGCTGGAGTCTGTCTGCCCAATATCCAGTCTGCTACTGCCTTGGGTAAACCTTCGGTTATCGGAACGACCGGTCTGACCGCTGAGCAGACGGCTGTGTTGGACGAATGTGCCGCAAAAGTACCCATTGTCCTTGCGCCGAACATGAGTGTCGGTGTCAACCTGTTGTTCAAATTAACCTATGAAGTCGCAAAACTGCTGGGCCTGGATTACAATGTGGAAATCACAGAAATTCACCACAACCAGAAAAAAGACAGTCCCAGTGGTACTGCCGTCCGTTTGGCGGAACGCGCAGCAGAAGCTCTTGGCCTGGCATATGAGAGTGATGTACAACACGGACGCAAGGGTCTGGTTGGGGCACGCCCCCGTACGGAGATAGGCATGCACGCCCTGCGTGGAGGTGATGTGGTTGGGGAACACACGGTCAGTTTTATTGGTTCTGGTGAGCGGGTAGAACTGACGCACAAGGCACACAATCGAGATAATTTTGCCCGGGGCTCCCTGATAGCAGCACGTTTTGTGTATGATGCGAAACCGGGACGATATGACATGCAGGATGTACTTGGGTTAAAGTAATTCAATGCATTCCAAGAGTATTATGCAAGAAGTTCCTGCAGAACACAGGAATCTTAATTACTACATCATTACTTTGTTCGGCGACGATGCCGTCCATAAAAACCAGCAGACTTAAAGCAGGGGAAAAGACCAACAATGTATCGACCAGAGATAAAAATTATTGATTGCACCATTCGCGATGGTGGACTGATGAACAATTGGGAATTCGACAAAACACTGGTACGCGATGTTTTTAAAGGACTTGCAAATGCTGGCGTAGACTATGTCGAGCTGGGCTACCGAGCGGACAAGCGCCAGTTCTCCAAAAGCGATCATGGTCCCTGGCGTTTTTGTGATGAAGAAGACCTCAGAGAAGTGGCTTATCAGTGTGATTCCAAGATATCGGTCATGATTGATGTGGGGCGCACAGAACATGAGACCATAGTTCCCCGTGAAGAATCTATAGTCAGTATGTATCGGGTCGCGACCTACGCAAAAGACATTGACAAGGCCATATACCTTGCCAACCATGTTAAGAAACTGGGTTATGAAGTTGCTGTAAATATCATGGCCGCGTCCCATGTACTGGAAATGGACCTGCAGGAAGCCCTGAACCAACTTGCCGATACGGAGGTTGATGTCGTCTATCTCGTAGACAGTTTCGGGTATTTTTACTCTGAACAAATACACTTCCTTGCTGAGAAATACCTGAGTCGCTTGCCCGGCAAAGAAATCGGTATACACTGCCACAACAACCA
>CAZIDP010000039.1:5006-41336 GCA_964537975.1 uncultured Nitrospirales bacterium
CATTACGAAGTCGCGGTTCTGGACTAAACACCACAGGAGTTGCTGGATTGATGAAGCTTACTATATTGTTTTCCTGTCTGGTAATGTTAACCATCAATACTGCTTTCGCTGAGGAAATGGAATCAGAAGCAGAGAAAGCATTGCTAATCGTTCCACTGAATGATCTCAGCCCGCGTGATCCTTATATTCTTCCGGTACCGGAAGAAGGGTATTACTATCTGTATTGCAATCAATATGGTGCGGGGCTACCACCTGGTCAGTTGGGAATCGTCACCTATCGCAGTCGAGATTTGGAGGAGTGGGAGGGGGCGTTCCCGGTGTTTATACCCGACGAAAATTTTTGGGGCACCCGTGATTTTTGGGCGCCGGAAGTGCATCGTTACCAGGACAAGTACTACCTCTTCGCGACCTATGGCTGGGAGCATGGACCACGCGGCACCCAGATATGTGTGAGTGATTCCCCCAAAGGCCCCTTCAAACCACTGGGTGACTGGGCACAAACGCCGAAAGATTGGCAAAGCCTGGACGGCACCTTGTTTCTTGACGAAGAAGATGCCCCCTGGATGGTGTTTTGTCACGAGTGGATTCAGGTTGGTGACGGCAAGATGTGTGCCTTACCGCTGAGTCCGGATTTGAGCGAAGCCATTGGTGAGCCGATAGTTCTGTTCCGTGCTTCCGATGCGCCCTGGGCACAGTCTTTTCAGTCTGACAATGAAGCCAGTTATGTCACAGACGGTCCCTGGATGCACCGGTTACCTAACGGTAACTTGATCATGCTCTGGTCCAGCTTCGGGGCGAATGGTCACTATATGGTCGGCATTGCGCGTAGTGAGTCAGGCACCCTGGCCGGACCCTGGCGCCAGGACGAAACTCCTATCTTCAGCGATCATGGTGGACATCCCATGATGTTCAGAATGTTCGATGGTCAGCTTATGATGGCGTTGCATCAACCCAACCACCCACGTGAAGCAGTTCGGCTACGTTTGATTCCCATGAAAGAAACTGAAGACGACCTCTTCATTCAGGAGTAGGTGATACCCTGGTTCTCAATACGCGATTGAAGGAAAGCATCACATGAGTTTATCTATTATGCTGGCGGAACGAGGACTCATACCCGATGCCATGATACGTTCCGGTATAAGAAAATTACTTGCGACACGGGAAGCAGAAGAAACCGCACGAGCCAACGCATATCACGATACATTTGTTGCGTCTCTTGCCGAGGCTCCGGTTGCGCTGGATACCCAAGCAGCAAATGAACAACACTATGAAGTTCCGGCAGCGTTTTTCGAGCAGGTGCTTGGGCCACACCTCAAGTACAGTTGCTGTCATTATACCAATGAATCGGATTCCCTGGCAGATGCGGAAGCGGCCATGCTCAAACTGACTTGCGAACGGGCTGGTCTTCAAGATGGTATGCGCATCCTCGAATTGGGCTGTGGTTGGGGTTCTCTGACGCGCTGGATGGCCCGCCAATATCCCGAGACACAGATACATGCTGTTTCTAACAGTGCAACCCAGCGGAAATATATCGAAGCGCGTTGTGCCGAAGAAGGTCTGGGCAGGGTCACAGTGGAAACTTGCGACATGAACCACTTCAACACTGAAAAACACTACGATCGTGTGGTCAGTGTCGAAATGTTTGAACACATGCGGAATTACCCCCAACTTTTTCGTCGAATCTGTCAATGGCTCAATCCTGACGGCAAGCTCTTTCTGCACATCTTCTGCCACAAAACCTATACGTACCCTTTTGAAGTTGAGGGAGATGACAACTGGATGGGCCGCTATTTCTTTACCGGAGGCATGATGCCCGCTTACGATTTGCCCGGTTCTTTCAAGGAAGATTTGCATGTAGCTGAACGTTGGCAAGTCAATGGCATACATTATTATAAAACCTGCCAGGACTGGCTGGAGAATATGGATGCCCATAAAGAAGCCCTGATGCCGATTTTCAGCACTGCCTATGGTGAGCAGGACGCAAAGATATGGTTTCAGCGTTGGCGGATTTTTTTCATGTCGTGTGCCGAGTTATTCCGATACCAGCAGGGTAACACCTGGTTCGTCGGGCATTATCTGATGCAACCAGAAAAGTAAAGTAATTTTAAGCATCTATGCTGCATGTTGATACAGAGATCGAAAGTCACCACACGGTATGAAAGAAAAGCAATTGGAATTTGATTGGGTAGCAGAAAAATCTGCACCTGTGAGTCCGGAAATCAAACTGACTTTAAGCAACCATGACAATGCCAACCTTGAGCGGGAGACCTTGGCGTTGATGCACTATCTTGGTGAAGAGACCGGTTTAAATGTTAATATTCGGTTAAGCCGTGGCAAGACCACCATGATAACGTTGAAGCCAAATGTTAACAGGACTGCTTACCAACTGCGACTGCACCCGATGTTTATCACAGCCCCGCGAGAAATTCATGAAATCCTGGCAGCATGGTTGCAATTCCCAAATGCACCAAAACATCAAAAAAAACTCCAGCAGTATATAAAAGCGAACCGACCTGAACCGATTGCTGCACCACCAGACCAGACAAAATTGCAGACCCGTGGGACATATTATAATCTTAAAACATTGCGTGATGAAGTTAATGCAAGTTGTTTCAAGAACCAACTTGATGTTTCAATTACTTGGGGACAGATGCCCAAAAAAACGCGTCGTCGTTCTATCCGGTTTGGAAGTTATTCTCCGCATGAAAATCTGGTTCGTATTCACCCGTTACTTGACCAGCAATTCGTACCAGAGTACTTTATCCGCTACATTGTATTTCATGAAATGCTGCACGCATTTGTGGGAATCAAGCATGGCAAAAATGGAAGACGTATCATTCATTCGAAGAAATTCCTGACGCTTGAACAGCAGTATGTTGATTACGAACGGGCCAATGCATGGATGTGTGATTCAAAGAATCTGAGCAGACTCCTGCATAAATTGTAGAGTTTTTAAAATATTTATCACATTAAACGTTGTTCAAAATTTATTTAAATTATTAAAAAATTAACTGCTCCTCCTCTTTATTAAAAAAATCTGGTATATTTATTAATAGATTTCAAGTATTTGATGACGCTTCCTTATTGAATCTATTCTACTTTCAAGAATAGTCTTTTCTACACAAGTGTATGTTGATTTAACCGATTATAACTATAACTGAAAGGATATTTTGCTTGACACGTAAAATTACTAAATTGAGTTTTGCTATCTTCTTTTTCCTATTCAGTTCTGGAATTTCATATGGCGTCGTCAATTTTATAGGCAGCGGTGCGAAAAGTCAGGCAGCTAATACGCTTCAACACGACGATGCCCATAATTTGCAAATATCAGTCAATAGATTGGCACGCATCAGTAATGATTATTTTTACAAGATGCCATTAGATATTCGTACCCCAATGCCGGAAGTTCAAAACTGGATTGACCGGAACTATCGTCCTGCACTGCGGGAACTCCGTCATGAAACAAACTTTAAACAATTCCCGACCCAGGCACCATTGGTGCAACTGGAACATGCCATAGACAATGCCATGATAATGGCCAGTCAACCGGAGAATACTAATTTAAGGCGCAGAACAGCTCGTGAAATGGAGCTGGCCATTCGAGCAGTTCATCTTCTTCTGGAGCAGCAAAGCAGTCTCAAATCGCATTTCGAGGCGCCGGTATATTTGCGATTACAAGATTCTTATCGTAACTGAGTTAAGCGACCAACCATACCATTCACCATTTAACTCTCAAAAAATACAGGTTGAAGATATAAAAAGTTTAAACCGACCATTCACCTGTTTGTCACTTACTTCTGTGGCTTATGTCTTTATATATTCTTACGAATACGTTATCATTTACAGGTTGCATGTAAATATAAAGTCGTGTACAATTACAAACTGTTAGAAGCCATACAATACCCTTAGTTTGTTTTGAAACAGACAAACTGAATAACACTACATAGATATTCTCAAACCTTTGGAAAATTTGATTATGAACAACCAATTTAACTTACCTCCACACAGCTTTCACATTCCAGTTATGGGCACTGGTTTTACAATTGATACCCCATTAAAAGTGGCACGTTATGGTATCAGTTCCGTTATGTCCCTGGTGGATGATTTGCTTCTGGAGCAGATGCGACAATACCACAGTGAGCAGGCTGGCGAACCCTATGAAAAAATTAGTCCAAGGGATGAGGATTGCCGTGCCAAAAGGGTTGCAGCATATCTGAACCTGGTAGATATGCTTGTTGCGCGTCAGAGTGAAACCTTGCAGGCATCCGCTTTTGAAGAGGGGAGTGAGATAACCCGCTATTACCGCCTGTTGCCCGATGCTACACCCCGGAAGTTGTTATACAAAGAAATGCTCGCCTTGCCAGATAGTGTTGAAAAATCCAATTTGCAAGAACAATTACGTTCATTGGCAACACCAGGCAGTATCGATGTCAATATTATGTCCAAGGTAGACCGTGATGTTTACTTACGAGGCAAGAAATTGCCCGTAGAGTATACCGACGCTGTATCTGCATTGCGTGGATATGCCAACTCGACTTTAAGTTCCTCCATCGTATTCTCGGCGGGAATGAATCCCCGATTATATGGCTTCATTAACCATTTTGAAGATTTCTTGCCACAGGCCGGGAAGTCACCGAAGAAAAAAGTCATTCTCAAGGTAAGTGATTACCGCTCGGCCATGGTTCAAGGCAAATACCTGGCCAAGCGTGGAGTATGGGTATCGGAGTATCGCATTGAGTCTGGGCTGAATTGTGGGGGGCATGCTTTTGCCAGTACCGGCTTCTTGATGGGCCCAATTCTGGAAGAGTTCAAATTGCAACGGGAATCATTACTGGATGAATTACACACTATTTACACCAAGGCGTTGAAAGATACTCCAACACCAGCTCCGGACAACCCACTATCTATGCGGGTTACAGTACAAGGTGGTATTGGTAATGCTTTCGAAGACTCGTTGCTTCGCACATATTATGGTGTTGATGGTACTGGCTGGGCTACGCCCTTTTTGTTGGTACCTGAAGTAACCAATGTGGACGAAAAGCACCTGACCAAACTTGAGCAGGCCACTGAAGAAAATGTACATCTCAGTGATAGCTCTCCGTTTGGCGTACCGTTCTGGAATCTCAAAGATTCTGAAAGTGAAGAGGCACGCCGCAATCGGTTGGCGAATGGTAAAACAGGCAGTCCTTGCCCCAAAGGACATGTTCGCTTCAATACGGAATTTACCACCGTGCCATTGTGCACCGCTTCCCAGGCATACCAGAAGCTCAAGTTAAAAGAGCTTGACGGCATGGAAGGACTCGATCCGGAACAACGACAAGCCCGAGAAGATATAATTCTGGCAAAATCGTGTATTTGTCATGATCTAGCTGGTGTTGCAACAAAAAAATATGGTATTGACAAAGATGCCATGCCTGCCATTACCTGTGGACCCAACATTGTAAACTTCAGCCAACGCGTCGGGCTGGATACCATGATTGATCATATCTATGGTCGAGGTGAAGTCCCGATGAATCCTGACCGCCCCCATTTTTTCGTCAAAGAATTGATGTTGTATGTAGATTATCTCCGTGATGAGATTCGCCTGCTTTCATTGGGTATATCCAATCGTAATGAGAAGTATTTTCAAGAGTTTAGAACTAACCTGTTGTCAGGAATCGATTATTACAAAGATCGCGCACGTAACCTGGCCAGTGAGAAATACGACCAATTTAACACAGCGTTGGAGAATCTTGAAATGGTAGTAAAAGATGCGGAAACACCAGTTACCGCGGATGCTGCATTGTAACAGATATATTGCCGCTTCTGACTGTAAATCACTTGAATACCCAGTCACCACAAGGATTTCTATGTTATCTACATGGGACGTAGATGAGTGTATGCGTTTATATATGACCACGGGTAGCCTGATTATTATTTTTTAATCAAGTGAGTCCAGCAACGTGCGTGCTTCCCGATTTTCAGGTGCCAAGCGAAGTGCCTCTTGGCACGCGTGGCGTGCTTCGTCACCGCGCCCCAAACCCAACAGTGCTATGGCAATATATCTGAATCGTTCACTCAGAAATGCGGGGCTTAACTCATCAGGAGGTATGATTGAATCTGTCAGTACCTCAAAAGCTGCTTTGTGATCGTCCATTTCAAGCAACATGCATCCCAGGTTTTGTCGTGCGCTGGCAAGATGAGGTGATTGCTGGAGTGCCATTTTAGTGGCTTGTATTGCCTCTGCTTTGCGCCCCAACAAATACAAGACACTACCCAGGTCGCGGAGTCGATCTGGTTGCACGGGATTCTTTCGCAATGACTCACGGTATGCCGCAACGGCCTGTTGGTACAGACCAAGCTCAGTATACTGTTCTGCCAACTCGGCATAAGCTTGCGGGTTTTCAGGTTGTGTTTGTATTTTTTTTTGTGCAAGCTCAAGATACATCAACCGTTTAGTTTGCAGATGTTCTTCTGAATGCAACAATGGGTAATGATGTACAGGAATTGCACTGTCACACAAAGAAAAGCCCAGGTCGATTAAAGACGCGTTAATTAACTCGTGTACTTCACCTTCAAAAAGTGCGTCTGGATGTCTTGGGAATAAGCGTACTTTCGTGCTTGGACACCAACCAGCAAAGTCTCGAGCATGAACATCAGTGTCAGGCGAATGTCTGAAGGTGACCAAGCGGGTGTTGTTGGTATAATTTCGCGTAGTAAAACGCCAAGCCTTCTGGCTGTCGATCTTAATATGTGCCCGTATCCCCGCGGCATCGTCCTGTGCGATACGTTCATCTGCGTCCAGGATGAATATCCAATCCCCACTACACATAGCCAAAGAGGCATTTCGGGCTGCAGCAAAGTCATGAGTCCAAGTGAATGTCGATGTGTGAGCCCCGGCAGCTTGTGCTATTGCAATGGTGTCGTCAATAGAACCAGTATCAAGCACACAGATTTCATCGGCAAATTCCCACGCCGATGAAAGGCATTCAGGCAGTTGCGCTGCTTCATTACGCACTATCATGGCAACAGACAGACGTATTTCCATGATTATGAACTAATACGTGGGTTGTATATCCACTTAATGTGGCAATTCGGTATCACCATCACGGTCTTCCGGTTCAATGTCGGAACGGCTTTCCATGGATAAATTGTCGTTACTCAAATTTGTGTTCTGATCAGACGGTGACGACTTTTCTTTTTCAGTTTCAACACTGGATTGTGAATCAACCGGTGGCGCAGCTTTATTATCATCGCTGCTTCCATCGGGTAGATATCCAGATTTCATCATGGCCAGGTAGGTATCTTTACTTACCGTGTCTCCACTGGTTACCAGACGTATGTCGCTACCAACCATCACAGCGCATTGGCGTACTTTTTTGCGGCCCCGGGTAACGATGGCGCCTTTGAGCATCTGTTCAAATTCAATAAGAAACGTTTCCTGGTTGCCTGTAACAGGTGCCGAGAAACCTTGATACGTTGCTCTGTACGAAGAAGGTAATTTCTTGCGTTTTCTAAACAGCATGTCAAATATACTCATGCGTATTCAGAACTATGGGTTGACATCATCGTCACCATTATCATTACCATTGTCATTTACATTATCTGAGGTTGTAGTTTCGCCAGTATCATCCGAAGTTTCAGCTTCCTGTATTTCCGGCGTTGTCTGTGGTGTCCCGGTGAAACGCTCTATTTGAGCGGCTAAAATCCTTAGTGCCGTAGTACGAATTTCATCTTCTACGGTACCATCATTGGCAACCTGATGAATAACATGTACTGCTGAAGGATCGTCAGCTTGCCCCAGCACAGACAAAGAACGCATGCGTGCTGAAAAATCTATTTCTGGTATCAACACCGCGTCTTTGAAAACATGGAGATAATCAAAAACGCTACGATTGGGAATAAGGTAGATGATTTGTGTCCGCTGATCGACAGTAATTCGCGGATCATCCCACAATGCTATGGCTCTTTCCAATGCATCCTTATCACGCTTCATCAACGCAAGCGTTGCTGCTACTTGCACCGTGAAATCTTCCTCATTAAGCATCAGATTACGAAGGCATTCCTGAGCACCCGGTGTTTCAATGTTACCCAGAAGATTTGCGGCACAACTGCGGGTAGTTTGTTCATGGGTATCTTCTGTCAGGGTGATGAGATACGCTTGATGTGATTCATTGATAAATTGCGTGACACTGATTACAACCAGTACTTTTGTCAAAGGCTCCTGTTCCGAATCTTCCAGCAACTCAAGCAGTGGTATGATCCCCCCAGAAGATCGGCTGAGACGCTCTGCAATACCATGCACTGCGTCAATATCCAGGTTGTCCTCATCTGTTTTAGCAAATTCGAGCCAGGCATTTACAAGGGCATCTTCATCAATTACCTGGGACTCCTGTTGGTACCCAGGTAAATCTTCACGACGATCACACCCTGTTACAGCAATGCCAAAAAAGAAAATGCCAAGTACGATAACCAAAAAACATCTGAACTTGTAGAAAAACATAATATCCCTTTTTACTGCAAGAGTACCTGATGTGATATTTTACATTGGTGAATGTACTGCACAATTCCTGCGAAAATTACTGGACATGCCATATCAATACAGAACATTCGGTTATTAGCCTAACATGATCCATGCCTTTAATTCATATACAAAGGTCTATGATGTAAAACCAGAATATAATGGTGTAATCATATCCCAAAATTGTAATCATTATTAATGGTCTTGACAAGCCTAACGGCGGCGACGTCCCCGACCACCACGCAACCTGGATGACTTTGCATTTTTGGGAGATGACGAATTCCAGGTAGAGACGACCTTGGGCGCATTTTCATAATCTTTACGGTCTATATGCCGGCCAAGTATCTTTTCGACCCCTGCCAGTGATTCATGCTCTCCAGGGGTAACAAAAGTAATGGCATCGCCTTCTTTTGTTGCCCGGGCGGTACGTCCAATCCGGTGAACATAATCATCCGGATTGAGGGGAATATCATAATTAATTACATGGCTTATATCATCAATATCAAGTCCACGTGCTGCAACATCAGTAGCTACAAGCAATTTATATTGACCTGCTCGAAAACCTTCCAACGCACGTTGACGTTGACGTTGATTCAAATCACCGTGGATTGCGACTGCCTTGTGCCCTTTTTTCTGTAATAGCTGCGACAGCCGGTCGGTACGCACTTTGGTTCGCATGAAGATGATTGCATTATCAATCTGCTCTTCTTCCAGCAATCGCAACAAATGCAGTTGCTTTTCATCGTCCCGGACAGGATAAAGTAATTGGCGCACATTATCTACTGGTTTCGCTACAGAGCCAACCTGTATACGTTCCGGATTGTTGAGCATAGCCGATGCAAGTCGCTCCAATGCAGGTGCAAACGTCGCAGAAAACATCAATGTCTGACGTTGTTCCGGCATTTTCTCCATAATCTTTTTAAGGTCTGGCAAGAACCCCATGTCCAGCATGCGGTCTGCTTCATCAAGCACAAGAATATCCAGGCGGTTAAACTTAACATTTCCACGGCCCATGTGGTCTAACAGACGTCCAGGTGTGGCTATGATAATGTCACATCCCCGCTTCAACTGTTCGATTTGTGATCCCATGCCTACACCGCCATAGACAACGGTATGATGCAAATGCAGTGCACGGGCGTAGGGATGGATGACTTGCGCAACCTGCAAACATAATTCCCGTGTGGGTACCAGAACAAGCATCCGGTTACGTGCCCCGGGCGATTGCGCCAATCGACTTAATGTTGGCAATAAATATCCCAGAGACTTACCGGTGCCTGTCTGGGCGGTTCCGATAAGGTCGCGGCCATCCAATGCAATGGGGATTGCACGTTCTTGTATTGGTGTTGGCGAAAGTATTTTTTGTTTCAATAAAACGCGAAAACACCTTCTGTCAAGGTCAAACATGTCAAATTCGTTTCTTAAACTTGCATGTGTAGTTTTTACGGAAGGGGATTCAATTTCTAATTCAGCAGTATTCATGTAAGTGGTTCTTACCTCGTGGGTCATATGCGCCGGAATGACTCCCGAAGCATTTTTCTATTGATTAATTATACTGGTATAAATTTACCAGAAAAATTTTGATTGATATCTCAAGTTTCTTATAACTATAAAACGTGAGAATACTATAATACAACACAACCTGATGCGGCATATTTTGTTGGCGACACATCTCGATGGCGACATAAGGGTACCCGACTTTTCGCTGTCGTCAAGTCGCAGTCGCTAAGTCGCATTCTTAATGCATTTCACAAGGTTGTCATAACATTGCAACCTGAATGGCAATGGTGTATTGTGTAAGCGGTGGGGCTTGTTTCAGAACTATCTGTGGGGTATAGTGAAGAGTATACCATATAAACAGCAAAAAGTGGTATTTATTCCAGAAGACTGTAATCATAACGCAATGTGCGTGACAGCCTTCAAAGACATAACTGAATTGAATTGAAATCTTGGAAGGAGGTACAACATGCTATCGGGGATAAATCAATGGGCTTTTCCGGGAAGTATGCCGGTTGATGAGGCATGTCGAATCGCTGGTGAAGTCGGTTTTGAAAGTATCGAATTGTGCCTTGATGAACAGAATTATATTTCACTTGACTCCAGTGATGAGCAAATTGCAGTGGCCAGGCATGCAGCAGACCGTCATGGTTTGCAGGTATTAAGTGTGGCAACCGGTTTAGGTTGGAAATATCCCCTTACCTCTCCTGATCTCAAGGTTCGGGAACAAGGTCTGGAAATTCTAGCCAATTCCTTAAGAATAACCCATTTATTGGGTGCAGATTCCTTGTTGGTGGTGCCAGGCATTGTAACACCCGAGGTAGATTACCACATCGCATTGGAAAATGCGCTTGAAACTATCCAGAAAGCAACGGAAATAGCCGAGAAATATAAGGTTAATCTGGCAATTGAAAATGTTTGGAATCGATTTTTACTGAGTCCGGTAGAAATGCGAGATTTTATTGATCAATGTGAATCTGAATGGGTTGGTGCCTATTTTGATGTTGGTAATATATTGGCATATGGATATCCAGAACAATGGATTCGCATTTTGGGCAATCGTATACGCAAGATACATTTGAAAGATTTTCGTCTGGCAACCGGTACATTAGATGGCTTTGTCATGTTGCTGGAAGGTGATGTGAATTGGCCCGAGGTGATGAATGCATTAAAAGATGTTGGATATGATGGCCCGCTCACTGCGGAATATGGTGCGTATACCCATGGACTGGAACCAATGTTGCACCAGGTACATACCGCCATTCAAGCATTGGTTAAGATGTAATTTTAAATTGCAAGGCAGCAAAGCAATAACAATGCGAAGCATGAAGTGTTGATTGAAAATTTGCTTGGTATTGCTTGTTAACAATTATTCAGAAAGGTTGCTCGCAAATTCTTATTTCGTTATCATGACTGGCAAGATTTCATTGCAGAGATCACCTGTTAATGGTGCCGAAGTCCGGGGGATTTATCGTCAATACCATATTGCAATGCAAATAACCACGCAAATGTTGGACATTTGCTTACAATCTATTTACAATCAATATCAGCATAGGGTTTATAGGTCTGTAGCAAAAGAACGGTGCCAAGTGATTTTTCATGAAAACACCACTGAAAATTGTTAATTCACCTTTAACCAAGCACTATTGACAGAATCCGGCAATAGTGCATAAAGGTATCGGGATAACCTAGTTCATGCCATATGCCAGCAGGCATATTCTCTTTAATGTTTGTCATCATTCACGGCAAAGAATTGAATGGTATTTATGTATACCAAAACCTATCGGGGAGTTGGGAGACCAGTAATGAATGTAGCGATAATTGGCTGTGGAACCATGGGGAAATTACATGCTGCCATGGCCGTAAAATGCGGCTTAAAAGTCACTGTTTGTGCTGATATCATGCAGAAATCCGCCAATGAACTGGCCAAAGAGTATGGTGCTGTGTCAATGCACAATGGATTACCTGCTTTGGCGCGTGATGATGTCGATATTGTTGTTGTTGCCACACCAACACCGTCTCATGCCGCATTGGTACAAGCTGCAGCAAAAGAAGGCAAACATATCTTTTGTGAAAAGCCGTTTTGCCGGACAGTAGCGGAATGCAAAGCGACTGTCGACGTTGCCAACAAATACGGAGTCAAACTATTTATCGGGCATGTTGTTCGGTACTTTCAAGAATTTGAAGCGGTTCGCAATCAAATCCAAAACGGAGTGATCGGAGATGCTGGCTTTGCCCGGCTGTATCGTGGCGGTGCCTATCCTGCTGGTGAAGACAATTGGTTCCGAAACTATAAAGTCAGCGGTGGTGTAACACTGGACTGCATGATTCACGACCTGGACTGGATTCGCTTTGTTTTTGGCGAACCTGAGCGAATCTTTTGTCAAGCCTTACAACGCACCACGCCCGAGTACCTGGATTACTCACAGGTAACTATGCGTATGAAAAGTGGGTTGATTGCAAAAGTCATCGGCACCTGGGCGCACCCTTCTGGATTTCACGTCATGATTGAAGTTTGCGGCTCAAAAGGTATGGTTCAATTTGATAGCAATGACGCGCCGCTTTCCTCACAACGCAGGCAAGACGGTGCCGCCGTCGGCACTATAGTCCCGGGCTCACCCGTGTTGAAAAGCCCCTATTTATTAGAATGGGAAGATTTTATCGGATGGCTTAACAACAAGCACGATCCCAAAGTTACTCCTGAAGACGGGCTTCGGGCTGTTGCCATGGCGACAGCAGCATTGAAATCGGTGGAAACGCAAGAGCCGGTCAATTTATAACATCTTTGGAATTTGATGTATCTGTATACAGAAACATACAAAATAGACCCATAACTTCGGTACTGAATCCGGGAGAATAATATCATGACAGATGTACGTATTGGCATAATGAGCTTTGCGCATATGCATGCTTTCAGTTATGCTGACTCGCTTAACCAGTTGCCCAATGCTACCTTGGCAGCAATTTGGGATGACAATCCTGAACGTGGTGAAGAGATGGCAAGTCAATTCAAGGCTCCTTTCATCGCTTCCTTGGATGAATTTCTGGCTTCCGATATCGCAGGTGTTATCATCTGTGCTGAAAATTGTAAACACCGTGAGTTGGTTGAACATGCCGCGGCTGCCGGAAAGTGGATACTGTGTGAGAAACCGCTTGCGCCTGAAGTACGAGATGCGCAAGTGATGATTGATGTATGTAAGAAGGCACAAATAGGACTTGGCACCGCGTTTCCATGCCGCTTCATTCCAAGCTTAATGGCTGCCCGGGAACAAATCCGCGCAGGGCATATCGGTGAGGTGCTGGCAGCATCCTGTACCAATCATGGCCAGAATCCTGGTGGCTGGTTTGTAGATGAATCGCTTTCTGGAGGTGGTGCTACCATGGATCACACCGTTCATGTAGCCGATCTGCTTCGATGGATGCTGGGACGTGAATTTACCAAAATATATTGTGAACTCGGTAACCAGTTGCATGGAAGCGAATTGAAGACAGACGATTTGGGCAGTCTCAATATGGAGATGGAAGGTGGAATTCAAATTTCACACCTGGCAAGTTGGAGCAGACCGAAGAGCTTCCCAACCTGGGGAGATGTAACGATCGAATTTATCGGTACAGAAGGTGTCCTGAACGTGGATGCATTTAATCAGAAACTTGATGTATTTGATGATACGAATTTACGTCATAGTTGGGCTGGTTGGGGTGATAATCCTGATTTGGGACTCGTTGCAGACTTTGTGCGTGCTGTTGAGCATAAGGAGATGCCCTCAGTAACTGGTGAAGATGGATTACGGGCGACAGAAGTGACCGTAGCAGCCTATAAATCGGCGGCAACACAAAAAATGGTTGCAATATAAATTTTTAGTGTATTGCTACTTTGGAGTCTTTCGTAAACTAACAAGAGTTTACTTTTACATTCAGAAAAGTCACCAGTATTATCGCCTGATTTTGTGCGCTGTATTGCACTTAAAAAAGAAAAAACGATACTATGGTGGCATAAAATGTTTATTCAACAAATGGAATTTTGGTTGCGGCGCTGCACTATTGCCAGCGAAGCGGGAACTTGTGGAGAACTGGTATTAATGAATCAAGAAAAGGATACAGCCGCGGATACGCAGGTGAGTCGTCGTGGCTTTATGAAAAATGCTGCCGGGATTGCAGCGGGGGCAGCCTTGGGGGCGGCAACCATCAACAAAGTAGCACAAGCCCAAACGGGTGTATATAAGTCAATTTTACCTTCAACCATCATGGGAGCGAATGAACGCATTCTCAGTGGACATATAGGTATTGGTGGTATGGGGCGGGCCAATCTGGGTTTTTGTTTGATGCGCGATGACATCAAGCCAATTGCTTTATGCGATTTATGGCACAGGAACCTGGACAGAGCCTCGGCCATGTTGTCTCAAAAATATGAAGACTTTTCTCGGCATCATGACTTCAGAGAAATCATAGAAAACAAGGACATTGATGCAGTCGTGATTTCGACACCCGACCACTGGCATTGCCTGCCAACAATGTATGCTGTCGATGCTGGAAAAGACATCTATTGCGAAAAGCCCATCAGCACAACTATCGGTGAAGCACGCGCCATGCTGGACTCGGTAAGTGCTAGCAACGTTGTTTTCCAGGGTGGCACCATGCAACGGAGTGGGGAACATTTTCAAGAAGCAGTACAATTGGTGCGCGATGGATACGTTGGCAAAATTGCACGGGTAGAAACCTGGTCCCATGACAACACCAATATTGAGGGGATTGGCATGGGCGATTCCGATATAGGCAACTATGAAGGAATTGATTGGGAATTTCATCAGGGATGGACAGAGCACCAACCTTTTAATACCAACCGGTGGATTTACAACTTCCGTTGGTTCCTGGATTATTCTGGTGGAAAAATCACCGACTGGGGGGCACATCTCATTGATATTGCCATCTGGGCGATGGGACAAGATAAAGAACCGGAATCGATTTTTGCAGTTGGCGGCAAGTATCTCATGCAAGACAACCGGACTACGCCAGATACGTTGGATGTGATTTGGGAATTTGACGACTATGTCCTCAGCTTTGTCAACCGTGTTTACAATCCTGTATTGCCTGAAGGCTACAATTCACATGGTATTTTATTCCATGGTACATTGGGTACACTTCGTGTTGACCGGGGTGGATATGAAGTTACCTCCTTCCCAGAGAATGGTGGTTGCGAACCGATCAAACGTGGTGCCAGCCAAATGAATGAACCTCATTGGCAGAATTTTGTAGATTGTATTCGATCTCGCGATAAGACTATCTGTGATGTTAAGACCTTACATAAGTCTTCTGCGCTGTGTCATATGGGAACTTGCGCATATGTCGCAGGCGAAAAGTTGTATTGGGATCCAAAAACAGAGCGGTTCACAGGCAACAATAAGGAAGCTATCGAAACGGCCAACGCGTTTGCCTACCGTGAGTATCAGAATGGTTGGAGTTTGGAAAAACCTTATTGGAAAGGTTAATCAAGTCAATTATACAGTACATCGTGCATTTCAGCCAGGTGATGTCTGGGTGTGTGCCTGATTTTTATAACCGAAATTGTTAGTTGAATAAATAGTATTGTGATTGCGGGTCGATGCTTCTCTCCGTGAAGTTCGAATGGAAGTTTCGACCCGTTAGCATTTTTTTGAGGACTTTTGCATGCAAGAAATAGGTTTAACACGGCGTCATTTTATGGGTATTACTGCGGGTGGGGTGTTGGGGGGAATGTTCAACACCTCGTTTTCACATGCCGCTGTTCCTGGTAAAGAAATACCTATGCGTATTGGGATTATTGGGTGTGGACATCAAGGTTTGCGTCATTTGAAACAATTGCACCAACACCTTCCCAAACATAACATTGAATATGAAATTTCCATGTGCGATTCCGATGCTTACCATTTGGCCAATGCATCAAATCGTTATCAAGGGAGCACATTTTCCAATTGGGAACAACTGCTGGATACAACAGCACCTCATGGTGTTATCATTGCTACACCAGATTCACTGCACGCACCCATTGCAATAGCAGCTTTAAATCAGGGAACAGCGGTGTTTTGTGAGCCTCCACTGGCTATGACCTTGCCAGAAGCCAGAGAGGTGTATGATTTGGCACAACAGTATGGTCGTCCCCTGTATATGGCTATTGATCAGGCTTGGTCAGATGAGATAAATCTTGCCAGACAAGAAGTCAGCAATGGAAAGCTGGGGCGATTGCGCTGGATACAAGGCGCTTCTGGTGCCAGTTTGCGGGGCTACTCCCATGCAGATAACACGCAAGCCATACCGTGGTGGCACTCCCCGGAACACTCATTGGGATCGGCAGCAAGAGCCCACTTTGAAGGCTTGTATCCCCTTATCGTTGCTACTGATTTAGGAATGCCTTTGCGTGCTTCCACAGCTGCTGATTGTTTCATCACGGGCAATCCGGACTTGCCAGATACATTACTTACCACTCTGGACTATCCGAATGGCGTTACACTTGTCATGACCAGTTCTCCAGGAAATGTAGACCGTCGTGCCCCGGTTTTGCGTGGTGATCATGGCGATCTGGAAATTTTACCTGCGACCAATAACACGACTGGCTCCGCTCTCAGCCAATGGATTCATGCCATCCAAATAGGGGCTGATACAAAACATGACACTTCGCGCTGGGCATTTGAAACGCAGGTCGCATTAAACCTTGCCCTGGCTTCAGCAAAATCCGGAAATACAGTTACCCTGGAGTCTATACTTAACTCCTGAGTGTAAACATAAAAACACATAATTCAACTCGAGTTCTTAACCCTACAGTTGGAGGAACCATTCTTATGGCATCGATTGGTCGTCGAGATTTTCTTGTAAGTGCTGCGGCTGTAGCAAGCACACTGCCTGCGCTGTCGGCAGAGTCTGAAGTCGCCAAAGAAACCAACTTAGTTGAAATCGAATATCCATATCAGGATGGCCATAGTCCCTGGCCATTGGTGTTAAACGCCAGTACGGTGCGCCAGGCGCCGCTTGATGAGAAAATACGAGTCGCCGAAGATGCAGGCTGGGATGGTCTCGAGTTGTGGATAGATGATATCGAAAAGTATGAAGCCGAAGGTGGGAATCTTCAAGACTTGGGTCAGGAAATTAAAGACCGGGGTTTGTTCATCCCCAATGTGATTGGGTTGTGGAATGCCATGCCGGCAACCAAAGAAGCCTGGGATGAATCATTGCACGACACACAGCGACGAATGCGCCAGGTTGCAGAAGTTGGTTCTCCCTTTGTCGCTGCTATACCTGCTCCAGACCGGGAAGACTTTGACTTGGCGTGGGGTATCGAAATGTATCGGGAGTTGGTGCGATTAGGTCGTGAAGACCACAACATCACCGTAGCCTTTGAGTTCATCGGATTCTTTAAAGGCATTCACAGACTGGGCCAGGCTGCTGCCATCGCACTGGATGCGGATATTCCAGAAGCATGCCTTATCATGGATACGTTTCATTTATACCGTGGCGGCTCGGGATTTAATGGAATCAAACATCTCCAGGGAAGCTTCTTTGCAGACTTTCACTGGAATGATGTGCCCGATTCCATGCCTCGGGAAGAGATGACCGATAGCGATCGTACGTTGCCCGGTGATGGCATTTTGCCGTTAACACAAGTCTTAAAAGATTTACATGCCATCGGGTACAAAAGATCATTGTCCCTGGAACTCTTTCGGGAAGATTTATGGGCGCAAGAACCGGAAGTTGTTTCACGGTTGGGGCTCGAGAAAATGCGGACCAATCTGGATGCCGCTGGCTTTTGGCGTTCATAACAGCAATCTTAAATTATGTTATTGTTTGTCTGTCGTGAACTCAGAACCAAACACTATGTTGCAAGGCGTATGATTTATTGAATATAATCAAAGATTAATGTGTATATGATATGATATGTTGCTTGTGTGAATAGTGTATGGGGATTAAGAAGGAGATGTTACCCATTAATGACAAGTAATGTTCATCTGGTGGAATGGCTGCAAAATAACTCCCTGGAACTGGTTGACTACCTTCAACGGCATTTACGCAAAGCTGATATTAACCTTGATTCAGAAATTTTACACAACTGGATAAATGTCTTGTGTTTTCATATGAATCATGGCAAAGCACCACCTGTTGAAGCTGCTGTACCACTGGCTGAGTACATCCACTCCCAGGGTAAAACTGCTTCCGTTGCAATCACATTGCATGCGACAATCCGGCAATACTACCTGAAATCCCACCCGCACAGAGACCGGTCCCGACGACATTCCCAACTAACAACACATCCTGAATCTATACTGGCTGGCCTGCTTCAAATGGAAGAACAGGCCAATTTTATTTTGGTTACAGCCTGTTCACAATTAACCAATGACAAATTGCTTCACGTGGTACAACAGCAGCCGCGAAAATCTCAGGGAAGCAACCCCGGTTTTTCATCGAGCTACATCAATTATGTAACCGATACGATATCAAGCCTTATTTCATTAAGCATTCGTGTATTTGACAGTACAGGCGCACTTGTTTTCTCAAATAATATTAAATCAGGAGTTCCTGACTGTGATGCCCTCGACAAGCCGTTGCCATTTTGTTGTTATATCACAAAAAAATGTCGAGGTGAGTTACATTGTATCTGTGATCAAGTAATGAAAACTGGTAAACCGCATGAAGGCGAATACCAGGTTGTTCGTGATGACGGCGTATTTTGGTATCAATTGTTTGTAACCCCAATCTTAAATAGAGAAGGTGATGTGCATGAGATATTATGCGCGCTTCGTAATATCAGCGTACAAAAACATCTGGAAGAAGAAGTACTTCTGGAGCAACGTAACACGACACTTGCCCAGGCCGCGCTCGCTGTTGCGCATCAACTGCGCAATCCTTTGGGAGTCATGATTGGTTTCGCGGAACTATTAACACAGAAACTTCCAGAAGCAGACCGACAGAATGCTGCGGAAAGGCTGTTTCAGAATGGGTTGCGCTGTAAAAGAGTAGTTGAGAACCTGCTTCAATTCAGTAATGAATTTAAAGGCGAATTGGCTACTGCCAATCTACAAGATATAATCGATCATTTGGTTAAACCGATGTACACAGGCAATCAACAAACCAGAATATCATGGAAAATAGACACTCAACCATGCCCGGTGGATTGCATTCCCAGCCAACTTGCCCGGGTTTTTGTAGACTTACTGGACAATGCCTTGCGGGCATCGGAAGGTGTTGTTTACTTCCATACCCAGTTGAAAGATACCAAGATTCTCGTACGTGTACGAGATTTTGGTACTGGAATACCGCGTTCATTACATGAAAGAATTTTTCATCCCTTCTTCACTACTCAGAAAAGTGATGGTGCCTTGGGACTGGGTCTCAGCCTGGCAAAGGCCGTCGTTGATGAACATGGTGGCCATATTTACCTCGCGGATAACGAGCGTATTTCCGGCTCAGAAGCTGGAGCCACCTTTATTGTGGAATTGCCGCTACATGGTGCAATCAATGCGGTTTCCGCCATTCCAGCTCAGATTGGTACCGAAAAAATGAATGGTAAACAAATCCTGTTGGTCGATGACGAAAAAGATTTGCTGGATATGTTGCATACAGCATTGCAGATTAAAGGTTTCCAAGTAGACGTAGCAGAAAATGCTGAGGGTGCCCTCAAGCAGCTTGATTCACATACCTATGATTGTATCATCCTTGATATGCGATTGCCGGGAAAAATTTCTGGGCGTGGAATTTATGAATATATTCTGACGCAAAACAACCGATTGGCTCAAAATACTATTTTTATTTCTGCCGATACATTAAATCGAAGTACACGCCAATTTCTGGAAAATGCGGGCCGCCCTTACCTTGAAAAACCTTTTATGGTTCAAGACTTGATACATCATATCAATCAGCTCTGTGTATCATCATCATCATCATCATCATCATCTTAAATTTACATCAACTCAGGCTGTGGCGGTTCCGTCATCTTCAACTTTCACCGCATGTGAAGATACTTTTGAATGAATGGTCAAGTGATCCTGTATCGAACGTATGTGTACGTCGTGTTGTGGGAACGAGATTTCAATTCTGTTGTCCCGGAAGAGTTTATCAATCTGTATATTTAAATCATGCCGGATTTTTAACAAGTGGTCTATGCTTGGACTGAAAACACGTAGCTCAAAATCCAGGGAATTGTCTCCAAAACTCATAAAATACACACTTGGCCCGGGGTCCTGCATTACCAGCGGATGCTCATCTGCTGCCTGCTTCAGAAGTTTGAGTGCTAGTTCTGTATCAGAACCATACGCAATGCCAATTGGAATAATTATACGCAAGGTTGCGTCAGACAAGGTCCAGTTAATCAGTTGGCCAGTCACAAATTCTCGATTTGGTACAACCAATTCCTTTCGATCAAAATCAGTGATGGTTGTGGCCCGAATTCGGATTTTAGATACGGTACCCGAAGTACCACCAATGGTAACGACATCACCCACACGAATGGGACGTTCAAAGAGCAGTATGATGCCGGAGACAAAGTTGGCAAAAATTTCCTGGAGACCGAATCCCAGACCGACACTGAGCGCTGCTACCAACCATTGCACATTGGTCCAGCCTATTTCCACTGCATTGAATACCATGACGATACCAATTGCTGTGATGATATAGCGTGCAATAGTTACGATGGCATACCGTTCACCCGATGCCAGCTCCATCCTTTGCAGTAGCGCAATTTCAAGTAAACCTGGCAAGTTCCGGGTTGCCAGAAAGGTCAACGTTATAATTAGAAAGGCCATGAACAAATTGGCCAGCGTTACATCCCGTGCAAATTCTGTAATAGTCAGAATTTCACTGCCATCCGGCGCTGTCGTGGTTTCCGTTGTCACCGTAGCCGCGGGCCAGAGAGTTACCCGGTCCAGGATATTGATCGCATTTAACTGATCAGACCAGATGAACCAGGCGATGATAATCAACGAGACCCCCATTAAACCTTTTATCAGACGTTGGGACTGTTCATCGACCTTTTGAAGGTCCAGGGTTTCTTCTTCTATTTCCACAGCTTCACTGGTGGATTCTATATCGCCAGAATCTTCCTGTGCTTTGGCTTTTAAAGCTGCCAGCCGTTTCTTCGCCTGGTCTATCCGTAATGCCCTGTGTGCAAGCAAAGTCCATCGCATAATCATGCCATATGCCAGAAGAAATCCGAACAACAACGAAGCACCTACATATAACTCAAACGTAATCGTCCAAGCCGAATAGTAATAGCCCATTCCAGCAGCTACGGCCAGACCTGTCGGTGTGGCAATCCCCAGGAAAAACCATAATTTACGTATTCGGGTTTGTCCTTCAAGTAATCGATGTTCAAGTATTTGTTGAACAGGTCCGCGCGTTGGATGCAAAGCTTTCCAGGCTAATCCAGCAAGCAACAGCATCATAACCATAAGAGCATTGCGTCCAAGAGCTTCTTTCCACTCCTCATTGTTAGTCCACTCCATCACTTCAATTACAAAGACGAATGGCATTGTAATGGCCAGAAACCAACGCATAATCTTACGCACCTGCAACGCAGAGCGTTCCAACCATCCAAAATGGGTAATACCCAGTCCGCCAGTACGCAATATATGTCGAAAGGTATTGAAAGTGAGTAACAGAAATGTTAATGAGAGAAAGCCTGGTGAGAAACTCCGCACCAGATCCTCTCCATAACTCATTACAGTACAACGCCAAGACAAAAAAGCAAAAATAGTGGGTAATGGCATCGATAGCAGCAATGTTTCGATAAAAGTACGCAAGGTATATGTGTAGGCTATGCACCGGGGGTTGGCAGCCCGTTTACTGTCTTCAAGAATTGCCTGGCGTATTCTTCTGCGCATGGCAAACCACATACCAATTAGCAGTATTATTGATGCGTACAGATAAGGGTACTCGTAAATATCCATGTACCAACTGAAGGCGATGTTTTGTAATTGTTCCCGGTTGGTGAACCATTGCAGTGCTGCCAGGGTATTCAGCGCATGCTCCAGATTTAATGGTGTACCACTGCGTATCCAGAGAACACGTTCGTCAATGAAATTAGAAAACTCATTTACCAGAGTGATGAGTTCTTTTTCTCTGGTATCCAGTAAAATCAGAAGTTCGATATACCTGGAATAGTCTTCCAGCAACGCGTCCAGGCTGTTTCGTTGCGTTTGAAGCACCTCACGTAGCAATGTCCGTAGATTTTCGTTCTCTTCATCATCCAGAACCAGCGATGTTTCTGTCAATATCGTGTTTACCGCTGCATCGATGTTGGCCAGCTCCATCCGTATTTCGCGATATTGAATCTGCTCTATCTGTATATTGGTAATTTGTTCTTGGCGCTCACGTTGGTTTCGTCTAAGTTGACGTACATTGGGAAGGTAACTCTTTTGTTTGCGTAACAACAGGCCTGTGGCATTGTTCAAGCCGATGGTTTCAATCTTTTCGGAAAGGCTGAGCTTTTCCCCTTCGATACGGATTCTATCCCGGTTGATGCGTTGTTCTTCTTGTGTGACCGCTTCAATTTTATGCACCAGTCCCTCTGTACCGATACGTCTTGCAACCAGTTCTGCATTGTCTTGTGCGATGACTTCAAGCATTTCACGCACCAATGGGTCCGCTCCTGCTGCTTCCAACTGCATTTCACGGGCTTCTTGCGCAGCGCGTTGGGCTAGAATTTGTCGTTGCGCACTTAATTTTTCACGTGCCCGTTCCGCTGCGGATTCCAGACGAGATACATTGCGAATGGCCAAATCTGTGCGTAATATCAATATCTGGCTTCGCGCGTCGTAGCTGGTCATTTCTTTTTCCAGAGCGCGAATTTCATTTTCCAGGGCTTGACGTCGGAGCAAATTCTGTTGTTGTTTTGCCTGAGCAAGCTCAGGTGGATCGTCAGCTTCAACTACCAATTCCGTTTGTGCCAGATTCTCAAGCCGGTTTCGTGCGGAGGACAACAGTTCTGGAATCTGGCGGCGCCTGTTGGCCCGACGTGTAGGTTCGGCTTCCAGTTCATTTCTGAGCGCAATGGCTGTAGACAGTTCTGTTTCATATCTTGATACTATGCCATCTATTTGACTCATAGTGACATCTTCCGGAATCTCGATTTCAATTTCTGCCGGCGGCACACTCATGGTCTGCTGGAGTTCTTCCAGCAAGGACGGTGCTTCTTCTATATTGCGTTGGTATTGAGCTGCCTGGTTATCCCACTCCTGTGAAACGCGGCTAATCTCCAGGTTATGTTGCAAAATGGCTATCAACGCGGTCTTGTGCTCATCAGACAAACTGTCATTGGCCTCTGCCTGGGAAAGACCTGCTTCCACCATTTCCGGTGTAATTGGTGGTGTACCGGGTGCTTCATCTGTTTGCGCTATTGACTGAAGACCTGGCGACAGAAGAAAACAGGCAAAGATAAAAATTGCTATCCAAAGCTGAATTCGTGCGGTGTTAGATTTTAAGAAATATTTGAACATAAGACTCTCACTGTAAAGTAGGTAATACCAATTTTTAGCATTTGCTTGTTGCTCAAATCAGAATGGTTGTGAAACACATAAAAAATAAAAAATACCGAATAATACGGGTAGTTCTTACTCTATAGGGTAAACAAAGAAGCCTGGTGCTATCCAGTCAGGGACAAATTACAAGAACTGGCTTCACGGCACACCTGCTGATGATGGATATGACTAGTTTTTTAAGTATGCGGTTGAGCTGGGAGTATTTATTACATTCAGATCAGATGGTTGGTCATGCAAGTATCGAATTGAAAGAGTAATTCAGATGCAAAAAATGCTCTAAACAAAAAAACAGGTGAGCAAAAGCCCACCTGTTACATCATTGATTCAGAATATGTACATCCTACCCCTGATAAGGACTGATAGATGACCCACATGTGTCGACATGTTCATTATTGTCGAATACTTCCAAGGGTACTGAGGGGCCTTTTCGTAAACAGATTTTATTGAAAATTTCTGTCAAATTGTTCGCAATGTCGATGGCGGTCATCCGTTCAATATGGCGACGTTCCAAAACATGTACCGGTGAGCCGTCTTTAAACACAGCAATACAAGGAGATGATGGTGGCACCTGATCCATATAAGAACGGGCCTTGGCCACTGCTTCCTGGTCCATTCCCGCAAATACAGTAACCAGCTCGTCCGGTATTACTTCATTTTGTAATGCGAGACTTACACCCGGACGCGCACCGCCTGCCGCACATCCACAAACAGAGTTGACAACACACAAGACAGTGCCTTCACTCTTTCCCAGTACTCGATCTACATCTTCTGGAGTTGTTAAAGGGGTAACACCAATATTGGCAAGTTCCTGCCACATTGGTCGCACTTGTTCGGGATCATACATGGGTGGCATATAATAAGCTCCTTTTACAGAATTGATTATAAAAGTGTTCGCGCATTCTTGCGGTTTTCGATTACGGTAGGATTTTTCTGGCTGTCAGAATAAACGATAGTTTTTTCCGTATTTATTCCCTAAACAAAATGAATACCAGTTCCTGGACGGGAGAATGGGCAATAATTTCTACCCTTGGTATCGGAAACCTTGCATTTTGAAGATTGTAACAAATCAGCCTTTATAACGCCATTAAAAAGTGAATATACGTTTCTATTCCTTTGAAATAATTGGGTAAATGCTGGCGCTCATTCGGGCCATGTATCCCGTCATCCGGTAATTCAAAGCCCAACATGATGGAATCAACACCAAGTTGTTGTTGCATCATACCCACTATTGGCACACTGCCGCCTTCACGTTTAAAAATGGGCTCTTTCCCGAAAGCCACATGCAACGCGTGGCGTGCTGCATCCATGAAAACCGATTTGCGGTTCATGATGGCGCCAGGGCCTTGAGAATGCTCTTTAAGAGTCCAGGTGACACTGTCAGGGCAGTTCTGATGCATATAGGCTTCCAATTGAGCCTTTACATCCCCTTCATGCTGATCGGCAACGAGCCGTGCGGATATCTTGGCCTGCGCACGCGCAGGAAGCACTGTTTTCGCTCCTGTACCGATGAAGCCACCCCAGATTCCATTGACTTCCAAGGTAGGCCGGGCACCAATACGTTCGATTGTTGAATATCCTTCTTCGCCATACAACTCCCGTGCCCCTGTCATCTTCAGCCAGGCATCATCCGAATACGGAACCTGCGCGAGCAAAGAACGTTCTTCCTCTTCCAGCTCACGCACCTTGTCATAGAATCCCGGCAAAGTTACCCGGCCCTGAGCGTTATGCATACCCGCGATCAGTGTGGAAAGTACATGAATCGGGTTGGCAATGGAACCACCAAACAACCCACTGTGCAGGTCTTTTACCGCACTGCGTATCTCCAACTCGAAGTAGGCCAGCCCGCGCAACGAATAGGTGATGGCAGGCTCACCTGGTCCATGGATGCCCCCGTCACAATTGAGGACAAAATCACAAGCCAGGCGTGCTTTATTGTTCGCGATAAAATCCGGTAGATTGGGAGAGCCAATTTCTTCTTCGCCCTCTATCAGGAATTTCAGATTTACTGGATACGCCCCTGTTTTTGCGATGCTGCTCAACGCCTGCAGATGCGCCAATAACTGCCCCTTCATATCAGAGGCGCCTCGCGCAATCATATAATCGCCCTGTATTGTGCCGGTAAACGGATCAGAATCCCATTCCTCCACGGGGTCTACCGGTTGCACATCATAATGGCCATAAACCAATACGGTGGGTTTCTCAGGGGCATTCAGCCACTCTGCGTATACAATGGGATGCCCTGCCGTTTCTACCAACTCCACCGCGTCCATATCCAATTCCTGCAACCGTTCCACCAACCAGAGTGCTGTCTTGCGCACGTCGTCCCGATGTTCCGGTAAGGTGGAGATACTCGGAATGGCAAGCAGTTCCTTGAACTCTTCCAGAAATGTTTCTTTATTGTCTCGCGCAAAAGCGATAGCCTTGTCAATTGAAGTCATTACAAAATCCTTATGTCTGCCGATTGGCAATATACAGTCTGCGTGCTGGATACCGCACTAAAAATCCAACCACCCGCTTAAAACTGCATAGAGTATTATCAAGAAACCGGTGGAATAATCAAATAAGGTTAGCTGCAACTCCATAATTACGTGAGGTTGAAAATATTGCAAATAAGTACTATACACATAAGAAATGGTTTTGCTAATTGCAGTAGTAACGGTTTAAATAGTATTAGTGTAATAGAAAATATTTAATATAATTATTGCATTAAAAGTACCACCTATACATATGACATAAATTAACAAAATTTGATTGTATTTTTAATTGTATATTGTTTGTTTATTGCATAATATAGGAATTATATTTTTGCAATTAAATAAGCTAATTCAATTTATAACGTAAGGAGTTTTCTAAATGAATAAATTGCGGAACTCCGAGAGGAGGGCACTTCAGATGGGCCGGAGACCCATCCTGACCTATGCGACCTGAACAGGTCTGTTCCATTTGTGACGAAATTATAAACATATAATCAGGAGTATTGATTATGTCAAACAAACGTAAAGGTTTTACCCTCATTGAGTTGTTGGTCGTAATCGCCATCATTGGCATTTTAGCCGCCATCTTACTACCCGCCTTGGCACGTGCCCGGGAAGCAGCTCGTCGTGCTTCCTGCGCAAACAACCTCAAGCAATGGGGACTCATTTTCAAGATGTACAACGGTGAAAACCGGGGCCGTATGCCCAGTCTGTCCAGATCAACCTGGGCCATTAATTATGAAGCCAAGCAGTTGTATCCGGATTATTGGAATGACTTTAATATTTCCATTTGTCCATCCGATTCAGGTGCCATTGACTCATTGGCAGAAGGCCGTATACCGGCAGGCGATGCCAAAGATGTCTGGGAACGGGTGCAGGAAGGCGCCAGTTCGGGGCTCCGAGCCGACATGGAGTGCCTGTACTACATCGCATCGCTGCCCAGATCGTATATTTATTCAGGTTATGTAGTACAAAACTGGGCTGGTATGCAGTCCATTGAGTATGGACTGACTTCCTGGTTTTTTGTTGAACAAAACAAGTTGGCGAACGCTAATGATGCGGGTTTAAGTGTTGTTGGTACAGCTTGTAACCCACCAATTAACAGTGTCGCGGTTACACCACCAATGACAGGTAGTTTCGGTGTTGTAGCTGACTGGACCACACAATTTGGTTATCCATGCAGTGATGGAACTCATGGTAGTGATGGTCAACCTTGTACTACCCTGTACCAGTTGGCAGAAGGGGTGGAACGCTTCTTCATTACCGACATCAACAATCCCGGCGCGGCTGCCAGTGCGCAGAGCGAAGTCGCTATCATGTGGGACGTGATTTCCGGTAACCCCCCGGCTCCCGGATATTCAGGCTCAGGTCATCCGGATCAAGCCGCGTCCGCGTTAAACTTCAACCATGTACCTGGAGGTGGTAATGTATTGTTCCTGGATGGCCATGTCGAATTCATGCGCTATCCACGGGAAGCCACCCCATTCGGTCAAACACCCAACGGCAAGTTCCCCTATACCACAGACATAATTCATGCCTGGCAGGCGAACTCCCACGGTTCTGGTTGATTTCAATACCTGAATTGAATAAGTAATATTGGATGCACTTTACAGGCTTGCCCTAAAAATATTAAGGGCAAGCTTTTTTAAAATTTGCTGATTATAATTTTCTGGGCAAGTATTTTTTGATTATGAGTATTTTTTTTCATGACCTACATACAGCCCTGAGCATTTTATAATATTGACTTAATTGGTAAAAATAATGTAAGGTAAGGCACAAATTTAGTGTCAGGTAATTAATGTGTCCGAAGATTAAACTCTTTCGGCATTTTTTTACCTTAATCGCATGATTTACTGCTGAGAACATATCTAATTCATTTGGATCAAACAGTCTCTCGACCAATGTTAACCCTATGTTTTATCAGCATCATCTCAGCATACGGATGTAGTGCTCAGGACAGGCCAATCCGTATCAAAATCCAAACTTTCATCGAACTATTTTGGTTCAAAGGAGCATTGTAATGAAGAGGACTTTTCAACCCTCCAATATCCGCAGGAAACGGAATCATGGTTTTCGGGCACGTATGGCCACAAAATCGGGTCGGGCAATCATTAATAATCGTCGCCGCAAGGGACGCATTCGTCTTGCCGCTTAAATAGTGACTTTAAACGATTTACGCTAATTGTGAATAAAGTGCCTGAAGTATCGGGCCGTTATGGATTCCCTCGAAAAAATCGACTTACCCGCAAATCAGAGTATGATATCGTGTTTCGGCAAGGTCGAAAATGGGTGGGAGCGAATCTGGTGTGTTATATATTGCAGAAGCCAGAGGGGGAAAGCCGGTTGGGTCTGGCAGTTTCTCGCAAAGTCGGGAAAGCCGTTGTCAGAAACCGGATAAAGCGGTGTGTGCGTGAAGCATTTCGACGTTTACGCCCGGAATTTCAGGTTAGAGTGGATGTCGTGGTTGTTGCACGACCCGTATGTGCCAACACGCAAGGTAACCACATTGCAGACGATCTCCAGCAAGCGTTAAAAGAGCGGGGTGCATGGAATGGCTAAGGTCCTTATTCTATGTATTCGTTGCTACCAACGGTTCTTGTCACCTTTGCTTGGAGCGCACTGTCGGTTTTACCCATCCTGTTCACAATACGCCATTGATGCCTTACGCATTCATGGGGTATTCACAGGAACGGTGTATGCAATCTGGCGTATACTGCGGTGCCAACCATTGTGCCCGGGAGGATTGGACCCTGTACCTCCCAAGCATGTACATGACCGCCAAACTCACAATTAGCCTACCAATAGTCTCGGGAGAACCAAGTTTTGCTGGGTGATGAAAACCGCGACAAGGAATTGTTACGAAACCAATTTCTTGCAATAATGCTTATGACCATCCTGATCATTGGCTGGTCATATTTTTTCATGCCAACGTTTGTGCCACAAACGGTTGATACGGAAGAAACTGCGCTTTTTCCGGAAGATACAGTACCGTCTGATCGTAAAGAAGAATCAGTTGCACGTGTTCCAGATGAAGATGGTACACCTTTGGCGCATTTGCTCCCTCCACAAGCCAATGAAACCGCTCTGCTGGAAGCGGATGAACCCATCATACTCACCAACGGCAAGGCCGAGTTGCATTTTACCGCGTTGGGAGGCCGCTTACGAGAGGCTCGGATATTTCTGCGGGAAGATGGTTCAGATACCGTACAGTTGGTACCAGAACAGGCACAAATCGGTCTGGATGCAGCATATCCTCTCGGACTGATTTTTACCGAAGATTTTCTGAGCAATACCCTCGATCGTCGAATCTGGTCCCATACCTTGAGCGAGGATGGTTACTCCGTTGTTTTTTCGATTGAGATTCCTGAGCTGGCCCGCATAGAAAAAACCTTCCGGTTTGCCGATCGTCCACTGGTGCTGGAAGTTGATGTTTCGTATACCAATCTGGAGACTCGTTCCAGGTTGCTGGGCCTGGATACCCGGGAACCTGCCTATTCCCTGTATTGGGCACCCAATGTGAGTTCCGGTGATGCGGACCGTGGTGTGAAACAGGAAGTCATGTGGAAGCGAGAGGGTACCTTGTCACATCACCCAACCGCAAATCTGAGTGGCCCTTCTGAGGGGAGTATCTATTCAGAACGGGTGTTGTCACCTGAATTTGTGGCTATCAAGAGTGCTTTTTTTGCGGTAGCCATAAAGCCTGAATTCCCAGAAGCCCATGCCTGGGTAACCGGGACACCAAACTTTTTTCATGTCGGAGTTGGTGTGCCGCGCATGGACATTCTACCTGGTGAAACAGACACACGCAGTTTTCAGGTTTACCTGGGCCCCACACAGTTGGACGCGTTGCGCCAGGCTTGGGACGGACTGGATTCCGTGCTCCAATTTTTTACCACCTTCGGATTCATGGACTGGTTCGCCAAGCTCCTGCTTGGCCTTCTGAACTGGTTCTACAACAGTGCAATCGCCAACTACGGGTTGGCTATCATCTTCCTGACCATCGTTGTCCGCTCAGTCATGTTCCCGCTGACCTATAAGAGCATGATCAGCATG
This sequence comes from uncultured Nitrospirales bacterium, assembly GCA_964537975.1. Taxonomy (GTDB): domain Bacteria; phylum Hydrogenedentota; class Hydrogenedentia; order Hydrogenedentales; family SCBR16-9; genus SCBR16-9. The sequence continues at coordinate 35,024 of CAZIDP010000039.1, forward strand.
AAGAAGATGCAAAAGTTGGCTCCAGAAATGGAGAAAATTAAAAAAGAAGTGGGTGAAAACCCACAAGAAATGCAAAAGCAAATGATGGCTTTGTATAAGGAGCGGAATGTCAATCCCCTGGGAGGTTGTCTGCCCTTATTACTCCAAATGCCCATTTTCATTGCCTTATACCGTATGTTATGGAGTGCATTCGAACTCCGGCGGGCTCCCTTCATCCTGTGGATTGAAGATCTCTCCGAACCTGACCGTCTGTTCGAACTGCCATTCACCATTCCTGTTCCATTTGCGCAGACGCCACTGGACAGCTTCAATTTGCTGCCTATCCTGATGGGGCTTGCCATGGTTGCCAGCATGAAGCTTATGCCTGCAACTACGGTGCAGTCACCACAACAAAAAATGATTATGACACTGATGCCCATCCTGTTCAGTGTTATTTGTTACAACATGGCAGCCGGATTGAATCTGTATATTCTGACCAGCACCTTATTGGGTATCGCGCAAAATTTTGCAGTTCACCGTATAGATATTGATGTAAATGTAGATAAAACAAAAAAGACGACTAAACGTCCCCGAAATTTCTATGCTGCAGCGCAGGCAAAAAAACGAGAAATTGCCAAACAATCAAAAACAATGAGGAAAAAACCTTCCTCGAAATAGCACCTGCACAGTTAATTCTGGAAATTTCGTGAGTGCCGTATGGTTGTCAGAAGAACATAACCTGCCCTAGACAGGACCGGGTGTTGCTGATGAGGAGAGACATCGGGTTAAACCCCGTTTTGGAGAAAAATATATACAATGAGAACAGTACAAGCCAGCGCGAAGACGCGCGAAGATGCCATCCAAAAAGCTCTTGATTCACTTGGCGTCGAAATGTATGAAGTCGACAATATTGAAATTATTGATGAAGGCAGTAAAGGATTGTTTGGTTTCGGTTCACGACCTGTTGTTGTCCAAGTGACCATTGAGAACCATCCTGATGAACATGCTGAACCTAAAAAACCAAGGCAAGAGCGCCCAAATCGAGATCGCCGCGAACAACCTCAAAAATCTGCCCGCCCCCAAAAAAGGAATGAAAAAGAACTAGATACCCGTGGCAAAGGGTCTCGTCCAGAAATTAAGCCAGAGCCTCAAAAAGACAATAAAACCGGGGAAAAAGCAATTGATAGCAATGATTCCCGTGGACGTAAAGGTCGAGGTAACCGTCGAGGTGACAGCAGGGACAAGCCTGCGGTTGAAAGCAATACCGCACCTAAAAGAAATGATGCCCGGGTTGATAGCAGGCGGGGTGGCCAGCCAGCAAAAAAATCCGAACGTCCACAGCCTCAAGAAACCAGAACTTCCAGAGCAGCTACTGGAATTGACGAAAAGATTGAACACAGCGTTCCTGCCGTAGAACCAGAACCAATACCCGAAAACGCGGTAATTGAAGACATTACTGTCAATATAACCGATAATCAAGGGAAGCAGGCAGCTCAACTGCTTCAAGATATTATTGGGAAAATGGGCATGGTCTCAGAGGTTGAATTCTCCCGAGCCGAAGATGGCAGTGCCCGTCTTAATGTAGCTTCTGAAGATGGTGCCATACTCATAGGGCGCAAAGGCCGCACATTAAATGCGCTTCAATACGTAATCAACCGCATGATCTCATTACAAGAAGACGCCGCGGAAAATACAGAGCGTTTGGTAGTAGATGTCGAGGGTTACATTGACCGTCGGCGTAAAACCCTGGAAGATATGGCTTTATCTTTTGCCAGAAAAGCAAAAGATACGCAACGCAATATGCGCCTGAAACCACTCAGCCCACAAGAACGACGCATTATACATTTGACCTTGCAGGACGATGAGGAAGTGCGCACGTTCAGCTTGGGTGATTCCCTGTACCGCAGTATTGTTATCAGCCCTCGCAATGTCCGGTCTGGTGATAAAAACAATAGAGACCGTGGACCCCACGGCAACAACAACCGGCGTTACCCCAATCAGGAGGATGCCGAGATCGACGCAGGCCAATTTGGTGACTGATTTTGAAGATACCATTGCTGCTATCGCCACGCCGCCCGGAGAAGGTGGCGTGGGGATAGTACGCATCAGCGGTCCAATGGCCATTTCTGTGGCTGAACGCATATTTGTTTCATCTACCGGAAAAAACCTGCTTAAAACGAAGCGCTCCCTCTTTCACGGCCATATTGTGGATGATCAGCAACAAAAACTTGATGAAGTACTGCTGTTGCGCATGCCAGCACCCCATTCCTACACCCGTGAAGATGTTATCGAAATTCATTGTCATGGTGGCCCGGGGCCATTGAATGCTGTTTTGCAGGAAACACTGAATGGGGGTGCCCGTCTCGCAACCCCGGGCGAGTTCACCCAACGCGCCTTCCTCAATGGCCGTATTGATCTTGTGCAAGCTGAAGCGGTTATAGACCAGATTCGTGCACGTACCAGAGACAGCCTGCTGGCTGCCAATGCGGCTGCGGATGGCGTTCTTTCCCGAGAGATTTACGCTCTGCGGGACATGCTGGCTCACGCGCTTGCCCGCATTGAAGCGGTTGTCGATTTTCCGGATGAAGACGATGTACCAGAGCTGCTGGACCAAAAACTCACAGACGATTTAAATGAAGTAATTAATCGTATGCAACGCCTTTTGGGCACATCAAAGGTAGGTAGACTTTACCGGGAAGGTGCCTTGGTTGCTATAACAGGCCGTCCCAATGTCGGAAAATCAAGTTTGTTTAACACGTTGTTGCGGGAAACGCGTGCCATTGTTTCAACACAGGCAGGCACGACACGCGATCGACTGGAAGAAACGCTCAATTTGCATGGTATCCCCGCACGTCTTGTCGATACTGCCGGAATGCGCCAAACCCAGGATGAAGTAGAAAGTATCGGCGTAAACATTGCCCGGGATACCCTTCGTGCAGCAAACCTTGTGATTTTGGTACTGGATGCATCAACAGCTATCACCCAGGAGGATAACGCACTGGCACAAGAGCTTGCCGATCTGGAAGCAACCGTGATAGTCGTTTTAAATAAAATCGATTTGGGGTTGAAAATACTGGAAACTGAATTGCCCCTTGAGCCTGAAGCCACCTGTCAGATATCAGCACTGACGGGTCAGGGAATGAGTGCCTTGGAAGAAATTCTGGCTAGCCAATTGCGGGGGAATGTTGGTGTCGCCGCAAATCAACCCATGTTGACACGGCTTCATCAGCAGGACAGCCTCCGGCGCGCGCTGAACTGCCTGGTCCGCGTTGAAGGGTTAATGGAACAATCTCCAGAGTTTTTGGCCTTTGAAGTGCAAGATTCTTTATCAGCATTGGGTGAGATAACTGGCGAAACAACGCCCGATGATATCCTTGGTACGATATTCTCTTCTTTCTGTATCGGGAAGTAACCGTTATTGATTGTTTTGGTTATTGGTTCCTGCCACGAATCCCAAATGCAAAAATGCATTATTACCAACCTGGCCGTATGTGGTATGCTTTTTTAGAATACTATATAGTAAGCATTAGTTTTTTACCAATCACTTTATACCAAGGAATTTAAAAGCATATGATGCGGGGTATTTTACATACTTTGTACTGCGTCGCCTTCATTATTGGCACACTGTTGATTTCCGGTATGGCCGGAAACGGCTGTATTAACCGCTCAGAACAATTACCAACCGCTGCATTTGCAGGTGTACCACACACAGGGTATGCGCCTCTGTATGTCGACTTCGCCGACCGCTCCCAATCTGGTGACAGTTTAATTACACACTGGTTTTGGGATTTTGGTGATGGTTTTGAATCCACCCAACGAAACCCGACCCATCTGTTTAATCAACCGGGCGTTTACAATGTTCAATTAACAGTCCGTAATTATTATGGAAGCCATGAACTACTCCGTGAAAACTATATCATTGTACATGAGCCTGTGTTGCAATATAGCCGATTGATTGAACCTGACATCAATTACTACCTGCCCGGAGAAACACGCACCATAACCCTGGTGTTGGAACCTCGTGTCAATATGGAATTACGTGCATTGGGAATACAGGAACAACTGCCTTACGGGTGGGAGATAACCCAAATCAATGAATCAGAAAACCTTCCAGACTCATTTCATATTCAAGATAATTCCGGAATTTTAGAAATGATCTGGTTCCAGCAACCCAGCCTGCCTCTGGAAATAACCTACCAGGTTAAACTCCCGGAGACTATTTTTGGGACACAGAAAATTACTGGTGAAGCACTTTTCCGTGGCCTTGAAGGCGAACTTCGTTCAAACACGGCACGCACCGAATTAATACCCAATACGACTCCATGAATTTCATGATGACCATAGTTCATGGTTCAGAGTCATAAAATTCGATTATTGACACATCTGGTAAGAATGCATACCGACACGATTTATTGGATTGAATGCAGGTGCAAGAAATTGTTCTGTTTTCAATTACTCAGTATCAGTGACAATAGAACCAAAGCAACCACAAGCAATACATACTTAATTTTATCCATACAACATCCCAACCAATGACGTTTTATTTGGAAAAACCTGTATGCAAAGAACAGCATCACCAATTATTCCAAAAAGCTCTGTACCATAAAACAAGATAGTATATATTAACTAAGTAGGTAAAGTTCAATAATGTAGTGTAATTACGTATGCAATGTTTTACTATTTCTCCATGACAAACTGCGCTTAATCGCTTACATATAAAAAACACGCAAAAGGCAGAAATTTATTCTTGAATACGATCTATATTGCATTTATCGCATTGCTGGCACCTATTCTAGAAACTATCGAGATGATATATAGTCAAGGTAGCAGCTTCGATTGGAGACCAGAGGTAAAAAAGCGTAATTTTCTCTGGGAAGCATTGGACATGGAAGGGTTAAAATAGCAGTAACTTGCATCTCATAATAAAAGAGAAGGACAAATCCTGGTGGAATTCTGAGGCAGAACAAAGATATCTGAATGAGAACAACAGTTTACAATACTGTTTTTGCAGGCCATATCATGTTAGTTTTGACTGGTGCTGACCAGTAAATAGGTTGAAAAGCCTAGTAAAACAAGTAAAAAAAGAGGCCTGACACGGTAAACCGCACCAGACCTCCGCGGAAGGAGAAACGCCACATGTGGCGCTGACCATCTGCATTGTACCACAGCAACGCCCTATCGGCAAATTGATAAAAATGCTTGCAGGTGCAGCGCCATTAATAACCAAAATAAATCATTTATAAAACCTGAAATATCATTGAGAATTTGCAGCAACACCCTGACGTATGCTACACTTACTGTCACTTCAATAATGCGCACCCGTGGCTTAATGGATAGAGCACTTGGCTACGGACCAAGGGGTTGGGGGTTCGAATCCCTCCGGGTGCGCCATTTGTAACCTGTTGAATCCCAAGTACTTACGGGATTACCTGCATTGTATTGCAGCGCGACTTGTATAACCGATTTTCACGGAAATTCCGGGAAATCATGCAAGGAGACGCAATAGAGTGACAGATACAGGCCCAAAATCATGCTCAGATAAGACAAAAAAGAGCACCAGAATTACTCGCAAGTCACACAAAACAGACACCAGTAACGAGTCTGTTCCTCCCCTCAAATGTCATAAACGATCTGGTACAACCTATGTTCACATCAATGGTGAACGCCGGTGCCTTGGCGCGAAATTCGGTACTCAACAAGCCGGTGTGAACTACAACAAGCTGATCACCACATGGCTGGCCAATGGCTGTTACCCCAGGACAAGCACCACCCTCAACACCTACTGCAGAAATCTTCGATGTATTGCTGCAAGCAGACCGTATATTGTCCAAGGTCACGATCCGTTTACTCAGCCCTGAAGTGTTAAATAACAACAGGCCAAGTAGGAATCTCGAATACCCAACTCTATTGGAAATCTTTTTTGCGTGTTACATTGAAAATTTGAACTCAAGTTCGGGTTCCTTGCTTGATTTTTTGATCCATTGCAGCCATGCTATAGCATGTAATTCTAATAAATTCTGTAAGTTAGAAATACCAATGTATAGTGATTCATTTTGTGGCAAGGATTGGAGGGGTAATTGTAATGCAAGATTCAAATCGAAGAAAGTTTTTGCACATGTCTACGCTGGCAGGATTAAGTGCGGGAATCGGAGTAAGCTGTGCCAGTACGCTCGGAGATCGAACAACAGATAAGCTTTCCCAAGCACCACTATCTGATATCTCTGCTGAGAAGACAAAAATGACACCGAAACCTACTACCGTCAATGAAAAGAATATAATTGACGATATTCGTTCCTTGATTGACAACACGCCGTTTGTAGATACGCATGAACAC
>CAZIDP010000040.1:0-41280 GCA_964537975.1 uncultured Nitrospirales bacterium
GAAAAATTAGCCTGTTTTATATAATATCAGAGGACAACTGCGGAAGTTGGGTTAGATTACCGATCGTTAACGTCAAACCCGTACCTTACCCAGCAAGGTGTGCAGCCATCACGGCACCAAAGATCACATAGGTCTACGTACCTCTTCCATTCATAAAAAAATCTGCGTCCATCGGCGTAATCTGCGGATAACGGTTTGAATTCTTTTTTGCTGGCACGCCCGCGACTGGGGGAAGTGCTTTATCAGTGTGAGGTACGTTGTAGTGGCATAATGATGAGAACCTGGCAGCCTTGGCCGGGGGTACTGGTCAGCTCAATGCGGCCACCATGTTCTTCCAGAATGCCGCGGGTAATGGACAAGCCAAGTCCTGTGCCGCCCGGTTTGGTGGTGTAGTAAGGTTCAAATACCCGCTCGGCTTCTTCTCGCGAGAGGCCGGGGCCATCATCTCGGATTTCGACTTCACAGGTCTGATCGGTAACGCGAGAAAAAATCCGTACCCGGCCTTCTGGTGGGCAAGCTTCCAGTGCATTCAACAAGATGTTTAGAATGGCGCGGTTCCATTGCTTGGGGTCCAACAGCAATGTGACATCACCTGCATGTAATTCTCCAAGTAAGCGGATGTTTCGGGCTTCCGCGTCTTTCTTTATCAGGTGGAGACATTCTGAAAGGAGTACATCAACGCGATGTGGTTCTGTTCGCAATTCACTCTCTTTTGCCAGGGACAGAAAACTCGACACGATTTCTTCTAAACGATTTACCTCGTTATTAATGGTATGTAATGCACGTGCCGCCGGAGCTGCGGGGGTTTCTGAAAGTGAATCCACGGCATGGCTGGACAGCAGTTTGATGGCGTTCAGGGGATTGCGCACATCGTGGGCAACGCCTGCAGCCAGGTTTCCCAGAGCCGATAGACGTTGTGCCTGGCGCAATTTGGCTTCGACGATTTCTTTTTCACGCAATGAATGTACCATCTGGTTGAAAGTTGTTTCGAGTGCCTTTATTTCACCTGTTGTGCTGCCGGTTCGTACAGTGCGCAGGTCACCCGAGGAAATAGCGGCACAGCTACCGGAAAGCTCCGATAATGGTTGCATGGCTTTTGCGATAAAGTAGAGCATCAGGCCAAGGGTCAAAATGAAAACACCGGTGACCGCCAGCATGTAGCGACTGCGAATTGCCCGTACAATTTCGGTCTGTGGTTGTATCTGCATGTGTAAATTCAGAAAGGCCTGACGGTTCCCCAGTTGAAGTGGAACCTCAATTTCCCGGGCCAGGAAGCCTTCGGTATCCCGCATCAGGGTAAAGGTCGTGGTGGTTCTCCGCTGTTCTGCGTCATGGATATTGATGCTGTAGCCTTCATACAAATGCGCCATGTCTTCCAGCAGGGCGGTATCGGTGATGTCAGGCGTTTCTTCGAGTTTTACATGCAACGTATGGATGATGTCATCGGCTTGCGCTTCCATTTCCTGAATGGCTTCATTCAGGAAGTAATTCATAATAACCATGAGCGTCGCAAACAAACAAAGCAGCAGCACACCGCAAAGCAGAACCACCCGAAAATACAAGGATTGTCGCCATCTGAACGTGGGCGGGACAACGGTCAGGCTCTGATTGGCAGGTGTATGGTCAATATTGTTATTGCTCATCCTGGTACGTGTGGTTTCATGCCGGTTTATTCCGTGCTGCTTTTTTTGCTGTCTTTGGGAGGGATGGGTATATCAAGAAATCGCATGATTTCCTGTATATCTTCCCAGCAAGCTTTTTTCATGTTGGGGGAGCGAAGGAGATACGCGGGATGGTAGGTAACACGTAGTGGGATGCCCTGGTATTCGTGCCAGCTTTTCCTGAGTTTTCCGACAGAATCGTCGGTATTCAACAGGCACTTAGCCGCAACCCCACCCAAGGCGCAGATAACTTTGGGTTTTATCAGTTCCAGTTGTCGTATGAGGTAGGGCTCACATTGCTGTACTTCGGCGGGATTCGGGGTGCGGTTGTCTGGGGGCCGGCATTTCAGGACGTTGCAGATGTAGACATCTTCCCGTCGCAATCCCATTCCCTTGGTAATGATGCCCGTCAGCAGTTCGCCTGCGCGCCCGACGAAAGGTTCTCCACGCCTATCTTCTTCTTCTCCCGGAGCTTCACCAACAAACACTATTTTCGCGTAGGGGGTTCCGGTACCGAATACGGTTTGTGTGCGTGTCTCGCATAAAGAACATTTTTTACAGACGCGAACTTGCTCTGCCAATTTTGCCAGGGCGAAGCCGGTGATGGCTTCTCCAGGTGCCGATGTGGGTGTCGATGCTGGCGCCGATGCTGGCGCCTGATCTTGCCCAGGCGTCGCAACCGGGACGGCCGGTTCTTGTATTGCTGTTGCAGGGTGACGACTGACTGGTTCTACTGGTACTGTTGAGATCGTCGGCTGTACCGCTAGGCGTTGGATTGAAGTCGCATTTTGTATGCGAGACAGGGCTTCCGCCACTTCAGGTGACAGATGTATGCGACCTTGTCGATCTGCGGACTGCTTCAGCAGCAGTTTCACTTCGTCGATGATACCGGTTAGTAAATTTTCCGACACGATGCTTTTCACTCCGAATGGATGTAATGGACGCGTTCAACCTTGTAGCGTGCCCGTAGCAGGATCGTAGTGCCAGTCGCGACCTGGAAACGGATGCGCTGGGATCATGGGCAAAAGTCCGACTTCCACCAGATCATACAGGGATTCGGGCCATGATTCATATTGTTCATGAAATTGTTGCAGCGCATTGTTCAGATGATTTGTTCGATTGGTTAATGATTCATCAAGCAAGGTGCTGCTTAATACTTGTCCATCTTCGGCAATGATGAACGTCCCACCCAGCGGGTCTTGTGGAAGTCCCTGGAGGTAGCCCTGCTGAACGAGAACCTCGAAATCTGAGGGATTGCTACCTTCGCGTCGAATATAGTCGCGGACGACTTCACTTAATATTGTTACAGCATCCCGCAGTTCCAACTCTATCAGTTTGCGTTCGGCGATCTCCCGCATGAAGCGGTCATCACTTTGGGAGATATCCAGCCACATCTCTCGTTCCACATCGGTGATGTCATAATCCCCCTGCAATCTGGCCGCGAGTTGGATTATTCGAGGCGGCGCGTTGCCGGTAGCCGCGCTGATCCCCATGTAATACGCAGCCATGCGTCTGGAACCGGGCCAATCCTTTCGGTTCAGCAGGTAGATCATGCCTGCTTCATAGGGCAGCTCCCACGCCCGAGGATTCATGCGTATACCTTGTTGCAGCAAACGCAGACCGGCGTCGTCATCGGCCTTGAGCGCGGCCAGGAACATACCTCCATAGCGGTAGGCATCAACAAAGTAGGGGTCCAGTCGCACGACGGTCTCCAGCATGTGATTCAGCCAGATGAATCCCCGGTCTCCCTGCGCTTCACTCACGGTGTACTGGATGCACTGCACCCAAAGTAGATTTGCAATCACGCTGTTCAGGCCGCCGGTAAAATGTCCGAGCAGTTTCTCATTGGGGAGATACAGCAGCTGCTCATCGGTTTGGGTGTCACGATACGTATCTATCCGCAGTTGGGCCAGCACCATGCCGGTAAAGCAGAGTGCGGCGGCAAGCAGCAAGGCGGCTTTACGTAACCCGGACTTTCCTGACATGCCGCTCATACATCCTTCTCCTCAAAAGCCAGTATGGCAAGCAGCAACAGAAAAGCGGTGTATAACGTGCCATAGGCCATTGCCCACAGGACATACTTTGTCGACACTGCTACTTCATTTGCGGCTTCGGCACGGATATCAAAGTTGGACAGGTTGGGTATGACATAATAAATTCCTTCGAGCAGCCATTTAGCGGAAGTGCCATCGAAGTGGGGCGGTAAATCGGTGAAGATGCCGGTCGCGTGTCCGAAAATGTAGAAGGAGAAGACGATCATTGCGCCGAGGATGGGTGATGTCAATGAGGACAACAATATAGCGAACGCGGTCAGCAGCAGTAGTTTCCAGAAGACCAGCAGTGCCGCAAGGAAAAAGATGCTGTCCAGTTGTCCCCCTAGCAGCAATACATAAACCGAAGCGACGAGGGTCATGGCAGAAACAACGACTGCCAGTATGGCCATCAGGCCGAGATATTTCCCCAGGATAAACTCGAACCGGTGAATGGGCTGCGAAATAATGGTATACAGGGTGCGCTTGTCGATTTCCTTATAGACCAGGCTGGTGCCGATGAAGATGGCAATGAGCACACCGAATACTGACATGGCAGCGAGTGAAAGATCTTTGACAATTTTGATGTCTTGTCCGATGCTGATCCAGCCCAGTGCTTTGGAGCCGATGATGGTGGCTGCTGCGAAAAACAGCAGTACATACAAAATCTTGTCACGTATGGCTTCCCGGAATGTATTTTGGGCGACCGCCAGAATCCTCATGATACCGCCCCCATTTGAGATGATGTTCCTGTTCCTGTTTTTGATTGCAACACCGCTTCCTGTTCCCGCATGAAATATTCCTCCAAGGTCTCTTTAAGCGGGGTATATTCCACCAGCTTACCGCCAAATTTATGAATGTCCCGTACCAGTCCGTTGGCCGTCTCCGGACTGTCAAGGACAAAATACACATGCTCTTCCAATACATGACTTCGTACCGCTCTGCCCGCCAGGGCCTTGCAGGTCGCATCTTCCAGACCGGTGGCCACGACTTCCACCTCGGTTTGTTGCGCGCTGAGCAGCATGTCGATACGACCGGTTCTGACCAGTTTGCCTTTGACCAGGATGCCAACCCGATCACAGACCTGCTCTACATCGCTCAGGACATGCGAGCTGAAAAACAATGTTTTCTTCTGCTCGCGGAGGTACACCATCAGCTCTCGAATCTGGCGACGACCTATCGGGTCCAGCCCGCTCATCGGTTCATCCAGAATGAGCAAGGGCGGGTCTCCAACCAGGGCAACGGCAAACCCGACCCGCTGGCGCATCCCCTTCGAGAAGCCCTTGATATGCCGGTCGGCGATGTCACCCAGGTCCAGCAATGCTGCCAGTTTGTCCCATTCCCGTTTCCTGGTTGCAGAGTCCAGACCTTGCAGGCGACCATAAAAGTCGATGGTTTCTTTTGGGGTCAGGTATTCATAAAAGTAGGGCTGTTCCGGCAAGTAGCCAATCAGCCTACGGGCGGCACGGCTGCGTACATTTTCGCCAAAAACCTGGGCTTCTCCTGTGCTTGCCTTGAGTAGACTGCACAGTATTTTAATCGTTGTAGTTTTCCCTGCGCCATTCCTGCCCAGAAACCCGAATACTTCATGCTCGCCCACGGTCAGGTTCAACTGATCCAACGACTTTACGGTGGATTTGCCGATACCCTTGTATATTTTGCTTAAATCATGGGTTGCGATAGCTTCCACGGTAGCCTGGCTCCTTTCACATAAACTGGTTTACTTATAACATTCTTATTGTAGCTGCCAGACCGCCAATTTGTCATCCATGACATGACTTGCTGCCTGACACAGCGTACGCATTTTCTTGGCCTGAGAACAGTTCCATAGTTTCTTTGGCGTGATTGTGAATATGTGGAAAGTACACAGTTGAATGCTGGAGGACAACAAGCCTATGATGACCTTACATCACTCTTCAAGAAGTATTGTTGATTACGGCACGAGTTCCGAGACTTTGAATAGTTTGTAGTTAATGGGTATATACAAGTGTGTGGACAAAACCTTTTTCTTTACACAAATTATCAATATAGCTTGAGATACCCGTTTGGTAATATTCAACCAAAAATCAAAGTGAAGGGGTACAGGTAATGGGCAGCAAGATTGCACGGCGTAGTTTTTTAAAGCGGGGGCTGGCAGGTACTTTGGCAGGGGTAGCAGCACCCATGATTTTGCCATCGGGGGTTCTTGCCGCGAATGGCAATCCGGGAGCCAATGATCGGATTGTTGTAGGAGGTATCGGTGTCGGCGCAATGGGGCGCGGCATCATACATCATCTGATGTCATATGATGATATCAGCGTGGCTGCCATAGCCGATGTGGACCGGCTAAAACGGGAAGAAATAGCAGGCCAGATCAATGTAGACACGTATCGGGATTATCGTGAAATGCTGGATCGTGACGATATCGATGCGGTGGTCATCGCGACACCCGAGCACTGGCACGGGCTTCCAGCAATACACGCGGCACAGGCTGGCAAAGATATTTATTGTGAGAAGCCGGTTTCCCTGACCGTGCGGGAAGGTCGCCTGATGGTACAGGCGGCAGAAAAATATGGTCGGGTGTTTCAGACTGGTAGCCAGGACCGTTCGAACCAGGAAAACTATGCCGGATGTATGTTTATCCGCAACGGGCGCATCGGCAATATTAAGCAGGTTATTACCTGCAATCAACCATCTCCAGAACTGAATGGCATGCCCGGACATCCTGTCCCGGATGATATCGACTGGGACATGTGGTGCGGGCCGGTGCAACCGCATGCGTACAATCCATTTTTTCGTGAAGTACGGGGCTGGGTCAGCTTCAAAGACTTTGCAGGTCATCATATCACCTCAGATGGCGCGCACAGCATGGACCAGATTCAGTGGGCATTGGATACCAGCGAGACCGGTCCAGTGGAAATCTGGACTGAGGGCGAGCCGTTCAAACCGTCCATCAATCGGCGTGAAGCGGGTTACGAGTCTGGAAATATGTTTGGACCTAAAGTGTACATGCGCTATGCCAGTGGGATTACCCTGGAGACCGGCGACGCGCCTAAGTGGGGTGGGATATTCATTGGTGAGAAGGGCAGTATCACCATCGATCGCAGCACCTACTCCGCGGACCCGCCTGAACTGATTGAAGAGCCTCTGGTGAATCCGGAGATTGTTGTGGAGGTAAGCACCAATCATTTCCGCAATTGGATAGACTGTATCAAAGACCGTAGAAAACCAATTTGCCACGCGGAGATTGGGCATCGTTCCGCCACCTTGTGCCATCTTGTCAACATCGCACGCTGGGTCAGCGAAGTCACCGGTGAGACCGGCAATGTACTGCAATGGGACCCCGATCAGGAGGTATTTACCAACAGCCAGTGGGGAAATCATTTTCTGGATCGTCCTCGCAGGAAACCGTACGATTTTCCAGTAATATAAATCTGCATAAACAAATAGATGCCATTGGAATTACCATCTTTTGGCGCGGATGCGTTGACGATAATAAATATGAGTTCAATCAGGGAGCTTACTGGAGGTATCGGCAATGGATAGAAAAATGGCACGACGTAGCTTTTTGAAATGTAGCTTGGCTGCGGGGGTGGCAGGGGTAGCAGCCCCGATGATTTTGCCCTCCGGAGTATTGGCTGCCAATGGTAGACCAGGTGCCAATGATCGTATCGTAATTGGCGCTATCGGTGCAGGTGCTATGGGGAGTGGCATCATCCGCCTTTTAACTGCGTATGACGACATACAGGTAGCGGCGGTTGTTGATGTGGACCAAACCAAACGTGAGTATGTTGCGGGCGAGATCAACGCCACACCTTACCGTGATTACCGGGAGATGTTGGACCGTGATGACATCGATGCCGTTACCATTGCTACGCCAGAACACTGGCATGGACTGCTGACGATTCATTCCGCGCAGGCAGGTAAAGATATCTATTGTGAAAAGCCCATGTCACTGACTATAAGTGAAGGACGGCGGATGGTGGATGCGGTCAGGAAATATGGCCGGGTGCTCCAGACGGGAAGTCAGGACCGCTCCAATCCGCAAAATTATGAAGCCTGTATGCTGATTCGAAATGGCCGGATTGGCAAGATAGAAAAGGTGATTTCTGCAGATTACGCTTCGCCGCAGCGAAACGGTATGCCCGGACATCCGATACCGGATGACATTGACTGGGATTTGTTTTGCGGGCCAGTGCAGCCGCACCCGTTTCACCCGAGCTTTCGTGAGGTGCGCGGCTGGGTATCGTATTATGAGTTTGCTGGTCATGCCGCAACCAGTCTGGGCACGCATGGCTTTGACCAGATACAGTGGGTGCTGAATACTAGTGATACCGGCCCTGTAGAAATCTGGACAGAGGGGGAGCCGTTTAAGCCGTCAATCAATCGAGCGGAAGCAGGGCATGTTCCGGGCAACCAGAATGAGCCACGGGTGTTTATGCGGTACGCCAATGGCATTACCATTGAGTCGGGAGATGCGCCGTGGTTTGGTGCCAGGTTCATCGGAGAACACGGAAGTATTACGATCGATCGGGGCGAATACACCGCTGATCCCCCGGAACTCATTGAAGAACCACTGGAGAACCCAGAAGTGGTGGTGTTGCCGAAGAGCACCAATCACTTCCGTAACTGGGTCGACTGCATCCGGGATCGTAGTGATCCCGTGTGTCATGTGGAAATTGGGCATCGAACCGCTACCGTGACACACCTGCTCAATATTGCCCGCTGGGTAAGTGAGGTCACCGGTGAGACCGGTAATATACTGCAATGGGACCCCGTACAGGAGCTGTTTACAAACAGTCCGTGGGGAAATCATTTCCTCGATCGGCCCCGCAGGAAACCTTATGACTATCCCGCTATATAAATACATTGTGTGAAGTGTGTCTGCTTGACATTGAATCCGAAATATTCAAGTTTATTTGAAGTATTCAGCAAGGAATTCAGGAGGTTTTGGTAATGGGAAATAAAATGGCGCGTCGCAGCTTTTTGAAGGGTGGACTGATTGCAGGACTTGCGGGGGTGTCTGCTCCAATGGTGTTGCCTTCCGGAGTGTTGGCCGCCAATGGCAATCCGGGAGCCAATGACCGGATTGTGGTTGGTAGTATCGGGGTGGGGGCCATGGGGAGCGGTATCATCCAGCATTTGACCTCCTATGAGAATGTCCGTGTCGCGGCAGTCGCCGACGTGGACAAAGTGAAGCGTGAAAACGTGGCTGGACAGATAGGTGCCGATGCCTATTTGGATTATCGTGAAATGCTTGAGCGCAGTGACCTGGACGCAGTCGTTGTCGCCACACCGGAACACTGGCACGGGCTTCCGGTGATTCATGCGGCGCAAGCAGGAAAAGACATCTATTGCGAAAAGCCGATGTCCCTGACCATCGGGGAAGGCCGAATGATGGTCAAAGCAGTGCAGAAGTATGACCGGGTCTTTCAGACGGGGAGTCAGGATCGTTCGAACCCACAAAATTATGCGGCCTGTATGCTGATCCGCAATGGTCGTATCGGTAAAATAGAACGCGTTATTTCTCACAACCAGCCTTCACCAGAAATCAATGCCATGCCGGGACATCCAATTCCAGACGATATCGATTGGGATATGTGGTGCGGACCGGTACAGCCACACCCGTATCACCCGCATTTTCGTGAAGTACGGGGCTGGGTGACCTTCAAGGATTTTTCAGGCCACGGCATGACCTCAGATGGCACACATGGCTTCGATCAGATTCAATGGGTGCTGGATACCAGTCATACCGGGCCGGTGGAGGTCTGGACCGAGGGAGAACCTTTCAATCCCTCGATTAATCGTGGTGAAGCCGGTAATGTTCCCGGTCACCAACAAGAACCGCGCGTTTTCATGCGGTATGCCAGTGGTATAGTCCTGGAATTCGGGCAAGCACCGCCCTGGGGCGGTCGTTTCATTGGGGAGCATGGCAGTATCACCATTGAGCGTGGCAGTTTTAGTTCGGACCCACCGGAATTGATTGAAGAACCATTGGAGAACCCGGAGACCATCGTGCCCAGAAGCACCAATCATTTCCGTAACTGGCTCGATTGTATAATAGACCGGAGCAAACCAATTTGTCATGAAGAGGTCGGGCACCGTACCGCTTCGGTGGCCCACTTGGCCAATATCGCACGTTGGGTCAGTCAAATTACCGGTGAAACCGGGAACGTACTGCACTGGGACCCTGAACAGGAAATTTTCACCAACAGCCAGTGGGGCAATCATTTCTTGGACCGACCCCGCCGTAAGCAATACGATTATCCGGACTCGATATAAGGTTGAAGCGGGCGAAAATATCAGGGAAAACAACAGATACAGGTACTGGGCTGGAGCGCGAAATTAACTCACATTTGGAATGAATGGGCGCTTGTCGGGTGTATTAACCAGGGAAAATGATTTGCTAAAGCTGTCGCTTTTATCCATTATTTCAGGTGAATACATGTGAGGTGAGCATATGAGTCGATTTCGCGCTTTGGTCGATGATGCCAAGTCACGGATTCAAGAAGTCAGTAGAGAAGAGGTCAAACAAAAACTGGATACCAGGGAGCCATTTTACCTGGTGGATGTACGTGAGGAGAGCAACTGGAGCGAAGGGCATATTGCCGGGGCAAGTCACTTGAACAAGGGTATTATTGAGTTAAAGATTGAGCATGAGATTCCTGATGCTCAGGCGGAGATTGTACTGTATTGTGGTGGCGGTTCCCGTGCTGCGCTTGCTGCGGAATCCCTCCAACGCATGGGATACAACAATGTGAAATCATTGCGAGGTGGTTTCCGTGGCTGGAAAGATGCCGGATATCCGACAGAATTGCGGCAAGGTAAATCTGAAGAGGTATAATGGATTTACGTAGTTACACCAGGCATATCACATCAAGTTGCTCTACAGCTTGATCAGTGCTGTAAGTTTTAATGGTTAATCTTGAATTTATGGTATATTTGGGGCATAATACCCCTTGATTAGGATAGGTGATTCTATTATTCCTGATTAAGCTGGACTTTATACATTAAAGTTGCGCACAATAGAGATAAAAGAGGAATTCAGGTATTATTATAGGTGCTTCGAAATAATATCTGAATGCCGCTTTTTCGTAATTTGAATACTATTTAACTTGTGCTTTGAGTGATACTTGGGATGATGTGAGTACCAGGTTTTTCAAAGTACAGGGGGCTTGTTTTTTCTGCAAGCCCTTTCAAGCCAAAATTGATGCACAGCGAATGCATCAACGACACGTTGGGGGACTCAACATTATGGACACTGCTGGCTCATCTTCGACTGAAGCAAATACAACCGAGGAAAATTTTTATCGCATGAGCGGATCGCCCAATATCGATCCGAACCTCGATGTGGAACCTCCGTTGAATTATATTTTCAACCCCAATGCGGTTGCGGTCATTGGCGCTACCGACAAGCAGGGGAGTGTGGGCCGCACAATTCTGTGGAATTTAATCAGCAATCCTTTTGGGGGAACGGTGTATGCCGTCAATCCACGTCGACATAATGTGCTCGGCATTCGTGCATTTCCCAACATCGCATCAATTCCAGAACAAGTAGATTTGGCGGTAATCGTTACCCCGGCTCCCACCGTACCCGCCATCATCGGAGAATGTGTGGAAGCCAAAGTTAAAGGTGCCATTGTTATTTCCGCCGGTTTCAAAGAAATTGGACCTGAAGGCATTTTACTGGAAAAGCAGATTCTGGAACAGGCACGTAAAGCAAACATGCGCATTATCGGCCCCAACTGTCTGGGGGTCATGAATCCTATTACCGGATTAAATGCGACCTTTGCCAGTTCCATTGCCCGGAAAGGTTCCGTGGGCTTCATCAGCCAGTCCGGTGCGCTCTGCACCGCAATTCTGGACTGGAGTTTCCGAGTGAAAACGGGGTTCAGTGCTTTCGTATCAATTGGTTCCATGCTGGATGTGAATTGGGGCGACCTGATTAACCACCTGGGCGACGATCCCAACACAGAAAGTATCGTCATTTACATGGAATCCATCGGTGATGCACGTTCGTTTTTGAGTGCTGCCCGCGAAGTCGCGTTGAGCAAACCGATTATTGTGATCAAGGCTGGCCAGACCGAAGCCGCGGCCAAGGCGGCTGCTTCGCATACCGGCTCACTTGCAGGTAGTAATGATGTGTTGAACGCGGCATTCCGGCGCAGTGGTGTCTTGCGGGTGAATGATATTGAAAGCCTGTTTTACATGGCAGAAGTCCTGGGTAAGCAACCGCGTCCCAAAGGACCCCGTCTTTCTATCCTGACCAATGCTGGTGGGCCAGGTGTATTGGCCACCGATGCCCTGATTACCGATGGGGGTGAACTGGCAGAAATCACCGAAGAAACCATCGAAAAATTTAATACCTTCCTTCCGGTTCACTGGAGTCATAGCAATCCCATAGACATTTTGGGTGATGCCGGACCGGACCGTTACGCGAAGGCACTGGAAGTTGCCGCCGAAGACCCCAACAGTGACGGCTTGCTGGTTATCCTCACTCCACAGTCAATGACCGATCCCACTGCAACGGCTGAAGAATTGATCAAGGTGAAAAATCTCAAGGGCAAGCCGGTACTGGCAAGCTGGATGGGCGGCTCGGATGTCGCGCATGGCGAAACGCTCTTGAACAACAATGGCATTCCCACACTGCCCTATCCGGATGCTGCCGCGCGCGTGTTCAATAACATGTGGCGTTATGAGTACAGTTTACGGGCAATATATGAGACACCTGTATTAAAGCTCGCCGATGCCATCGAAGGTCCGGACCGGATAGCCGCGGAAAAGATCATTCAAGAATCACTGGATGCTGGCATTACCACATTGAGCGAACACGATTCCAAGGAATTGTTAAAGTCCTATGGCATACCGGTTGTTGAAACGGTCGTGGCACTCTCATTGGATGAAGCGGTAGCAGCAGCAGACAAAATGGGCTACCCTGTCGTCCTGAAACTGTACTCGACCACCATCACCCACAAAACCGATGTGGGTGGGGTGCAACTAAATCTCCCGGATGCCGACGCGGTACGTAAGGCCTACGAACTTATCCGTAAAACCGTTTCGGAAAAAGTGAATGCCGCCGGTTTCGAAGGCGTAACTGTACAGCCCATGATCCGTACCGATGGCTACGAAATCATCATTGGCAGCAGTATTGACCCGCAATTTGGTCCTGTGCTGCTGTTCGGAACCGGAGGTCAACTCGTCGAAATATTCAAGGACCGCGCACTGGGACTTCCTCCGCTGAACTCGACCCTGGCGCGGCGCATGATGCAGCAGACCAAAATTTATGAAGCCCTCAAAGGCGTGCGTGGCCGCGATCCGGTGGACATTTCCGCCCTGGAACAAATCATGGTGCGCTTCAGCCAATTGGTCGTGGAACAGCCCTGGATAAAAGAAATCGACATTAACCCGTTGTTGGCCGCACCCGAACGTATCACCGCACTGGATGCCCGGGTACTTCTCCATTCTCCGGATACAAAACAGGAAGACTTTCCAAAGCTGGCCATCCGCCCCTACCCCATTGAATACGTCAATCCCTGGGTGATGCAAAACGGCGAAAGCGTGATCATCCGGCCCATACGTCCGGAAGATGAACCCTTGATGGTGGAATTTCATAAAACCTTGTCAAACGACTCCGTACACTTCCGTTACCTGGGCCTGATGGCACTGGACGAACGAATCAAGCATGAACGCCTCACACGTCTGTGCTTTATTGATTACGACCATGACATGGCCCTCGTGGCCGACCGAAGCGACCCGACCACCGGCGACCACAAAATCCTCGGTGTGAGCCGGCTCATTGGTATTCATGGCAGCGACGATGCAGAATTTGCGGTGGTCGTCAGCGACAATGTACATGGCCAGGGGCTGGGCATTGAAATGATGCGGCAGTTGATCGATGTGGCTCGGAAAGAAGGCCTGAAGCACCTGGTCGGCAAGGTGCTCCCCGACAACGTAAGCATGTTGCACCTGCTCGAAAAACTCGAATTCACTATAGTCAAAAAGACCGGTGAGCCTTACGACGTATATCTGGAGTTGTAACCGCACACCACAGTACATTTAAAAGCACATTTTATGAACTGGGCGATGATCCTGTACACTGTACGCAAGCACGATCATCGCCCAGATTTTTTTTAGTTGTGAATGTTGAATATAAAACCAACTACTGGAACACGACACATGGAACGTCTCGAAATAGAAAATTTCCTGTGCATTAAAAAAGCGGAACTGGAAATAAAACGCTTCAACGTAATCATCGGCCCCCAGGCCTCCGGAAAAAGCGTCCTCGCAAAACTCGCGTTTTTCTTTAAAGAAATCTTTAAAATACAGTTTCAAGAATCAATCTTAAGGAGAGAAAGTGAGTCAGAATTTGTCCGTAATTGTAAATTGAAGTTTGAAGAAATTTTCCCGCCGTATGCCTGGAGAAAGACATTTAATGTTGTATATAGGCGTGGTAAAAATGACTCAATTAACGATAATAACAATATTTGGGTATCCATCACCTATGAGCATGACACCGACAATCTTGATCTAAAATATTCTCCTGAATTTAGTGAATTTTACAATTCGCAAATCAAAAGAATACAAACAGAGATTGATCATCCAGATGAATCGAATCAGATGGATCGTGAATTTAGTTCTTATGTTTCATTTCTTATTGATGCCAGAAATAGTTTTCGAGACTATTTCGATCTTGATAATGTTTTTATACCAGCTACAAGGTCAATCATTGCTTTGATGCAAAAAAACATGTTTTCATTAATGCCGAACAAAGTAAAAATTGATCCATTCCTGGAATCATTTGGCATCGAATATGACTCTTTGAAAAAGAAGTATGGCTCGAAGACTACATATGAACTTCTGAAAGCTTTACATGACGAAATGTCCCCTTTGGTGAATGAGGTTATTGGGGGAAAGTATGAGCATAAAGACGGAGACTGGATTGTAAATGGAGATACGAAAACTAAATTGGAAGATGCTTCATCGGGGCAACAGGAAGCTGTGCCCATGTTGGTGTATTTGTCTGTATATCCTCATGTTGATATTAGTGAAGGAATAACCTATTTTATAGAAGAGCCTGAGTCCCATCTATTTCCCAAGGCGCAAAAGCAAATTGTCAGCATACTGGCAACACTGTACAACTTGTGCGAATCAAATTATTTCATCACAACTCACAGCCCTTACATACTCACAGCCATCAACAATCTGATCACTGCTGAGCAGGCCTATTCAACTGGTAAAAATAATCAAAGAGTTGAGGAATTGGTACCTATGAACCAGCACCTTTCTTATGATGATATTGCGGCGTATACGATCAAAGATGGGGTGTTGTGTTCTATCATGGATGAAGAGAACAAGATTATTGGCCCAAGTATTATTGATGATGTTTCAGATGAATTTGACTCAACGTTCGATGGCTTGCTGGATGTGCTGTATGAGGGAAAATGAGCTTTTTCAAATATGTTCAAAAGTTTCTTCTAATAAAATTGTTACTGCTGAAGAAAAAGGAAAGAAATTTCAAATCTATAATTCAGCTGGACAAAAAATAATAAAAGTAACTGTAGATGGCTGTGTGGTCAACGACTCATCAGAACGTTGTGATTACATTTTTGAAATAGGCAAACCTGTTCAACATGCTTTCTTCGTAGAACTGAAAGGCAATGATATAAGAAAAGCTTGTTCGCAACTATATACAACGCTTACACGGTTCAGCAACAGGTATTCCGGTGTTCAAACAGAGGCCTGTATTGTAGCATCCAACACTAAAATCCCCAATACAAAACTCACACAAGAAAAAAACCGATTCAAAAATGATTTTGGTGTAAAACTCACAATGAAATCCAGGAAATATTTGGTGAATCTTTCTCTTCTCTAAATCTGGGGAATTTCAGGATTGTTGATCCTGTCAACAGTTTACCTCAGCCCCAATAGCTATGCTGTATTTTGTGTTCATCTGGTATAATGATCATAGAAAGTTGATAACCGGGCCTACTTGCTGCCACGGAAGGTGGTGAGCGGACATCACAACGCACAGGAACGGATCCGGTGATTTGCCCATCGGGTAGCGTGCGTTTCTGTGAGGAGGCTGGGAAATGACAAAGAAACAGGCTGAAAAAGAAAATTCACGTGAATTTTCGCGTAGTATGGTGCAGGTAAATGCAGAAATTCGATTAACTTGTGGGATGCTTATCGAAGGAAAAACACGGGATGCCAGTTTGGGTGGTGCCTTGTTTACTACAGAACGGCCCTTGCCCCAGGGGCACCCGGTATGTGTAACGCTTTGTCTTGACTTTGGTGATGAGCATCAACGTATCAAAGCGGAGGGACATGTCGCCCGTGTGGATGAAGACGGAATTGCGATCAGCTTTAAGAGTATCAGTGCGGAAGGACTGGAGCATTTACGGCGTGTAATATTGTATAATGCCGACGATGCCGATCAGGTTGAATCCGAATTTGAAAAACATGCCGGGTTGCGACCTTTGGAAAAGATACCCTTTTCGTAAACAAGCCCATTATTCAACTGGCTGAATTTAAGACAACATTGTTGCAGGGGCGATTGGCGGAATTGCCCTTTTTTGCTTTTAATCATCGTTTTTTGAATAGCATACGAATATTTCCAGGAGTTTATGTAAATGCCTTTGTTTGGTTTTATTTGCGAAGCATGCGCAATGGAGCAGGAGTTACTGGTACGGAACGATGAAGTTCCCGTTTGTACTGCATGTGGTTCGGACAAATTGGAAAAGCAACTGAGTCATTTCATGCCATTGCAGGGTTCCGCAACGCACGCGGAACCGGTTGGCTGCGGCGCTTCACAGTGTTGCCAAATGCAGGGTGGTTGTTGTCCTTTCGACTGATTTCACTGGTATCCTGAATCTAGGCAGTACTTTATACATGATGTGGCATCATAATTATTGAAAGACAAAGCTTCATGAATAACACGTCGCCAATCCCAAAGCCCACAACCTTGCGTGCTGTATTTCTGCGGGCGTTCATCGAAGCACATCGTCGGCGACCCGCCAGTTTTTACTTTTTGCTGGTGACACCGCTGGTGCTGCTGTTGGGCGTTCCTATGTTTAACTATATGGAGCAGCCGAAACGTTTTGTACTTATTCTCAGCATGATGTTCCTGTTTTTTGGTGTGATGCTTGCACAAGCAACCATGGATATGATGTACATCATGCGACGCCATTTCAGGGAAGAGCGGCAAAGCTTTACCGAAACTTTGGGTGATACCCGGTTTGCCGGTGAGTTGGGGCGAAAAGTAGGAGAGCGTCGGCATGACGCGTAACCGTTAAATTTTCTCCCGCCGTGCGATTTTTGCGCTTTACTCTCGACTTCATGGAAAAAATCTCGTTTTTATATGTCCAGACTAGAAGAAGCCCCCAGGAATATTCTGGTGATGCTCCCCAATTGGTTGGGCGATGTCACCATGGCAACCCCCGCGTTGCGTGCCTTGCGCAACCATTTTCCCGAAGCAGTCATTACTGTTGCCGGGAAAGAGTCCTCCTGTCTTCTGGTTGAAGGTCTGTCAAGTATAGATGGCGCTTACATCTTCCCCGCAAAAATGGGAGCAATGCGAATGCTTCTCCATGCACGCAAAATGGCGCCCTATGCCCGCGATATCTGTGTCGTACTTCCCCATTCTTTTCGTGCTGCATTGGTGGCCCGAATGACTGGCGCCAAGCAACGCATTGGATATGCCAGGGGCGGTCGCAGCATGTTGTTTACCGACAAGGTTTTGCCCTACCGGGAAAAAGGGAAAATTGCGCCGGTTTACATGGCGGAAGAGTATTTAAATCTGGTGGCATTACTGGGGTGCGTGGACGACGATCAGGGCCTGGAGTTGAATGCCGCAGATATTGAAGTAGATGCAGTGCGTGCCTGCATAGATGTGACTCGGCCTGTGGTCGGCTTTGCGCCAGGCGCTGCGTTTGGTGCTTCCAAGTGCTGGCCCGCGGAAAGGTATGCCCGGGTGGCCGATGAACTAACGCGCCGCTATGATGTGCAGTGCCTCCTATTTACCGGCCCAGGCGAAGAGGAAACCCGAGAAACTGTGATGCGGGAAGCCAGTGTTGCGCGCTTCATACCGTTTCACCACGGCAGACCTACTATCGCTCGGCTGAAAGCCGCCATATCACAAGTGGACCTTTTCATCGGCAACGACAGTGGACCCCGGCACATCGCCATCGCCTTTAAAAAGCCCGTCATATGTATCATGGGCCCGACTTCGCCCCGATATACCGATAGCCCGTGGGAAATTGGACAGGTCTTGCGGATAGAGGTGGATTGCGGTCCGTGCCAAAAACCAGTTTGCGTAACCGACCACCGCTGCATGACCGGGATCACCCCGGACATGGTGGTTGACGCAGCACGTAGTTACCTGGATGGATCAAAGAAAAAGGCCAGCCTTAGCTTTTCGTAACATGTATGGAAAACGCATCTACGAAGTTGGGTGCCCAGTGGAGCGTGTCACGCGACGAGATATAATTTTTGCTGGCACGCCCTCCGGGGTGCGTTGTTGGGGGCGATACTTACCCGGGGTGGCGGCCTTTGGCCTTACCCCGCGCTACGGTGCTTTAATCCCTTCGGGATAGGAACGCTCTCCACCAATGAAGCGCAAGGCGCGACTCCTCACCGTCACACCTACCCCAATCGTCATGCCCACGAAGGTGGGTACCCCACAGGATGATGAAGGAACCGAGGGCACAGCTTTAGCTTGTATTTTGTATTCCCACAGGTAGGTTTTAGTTGCTAGGTATAAATATAAGCATGTGCTAGTAATGTGTATTTCTAGGTTCCCGCCTTCGCGGGAATGACGGAAAGGGAGCTATGCGTGAGTGGTTATTTGGTAAGCGAATGCGGGTATCTCTTGCTAGCACACCCTCCGGGGTGCTGGTTTGGGGGGGACGTTTACCCGGGGTGGCGGCCGTTTGGCCTTACCCCGCGCTACGGTGCTGTAATCCCTTCGGGATAGGAACATGCCTGCGTGTGGTAAGCAGGAGCGCGAAGCGTGGCACCGATGATCGCATACATCAACATGATCACGCCACCCAACCGTCATACCCGCGTCTTATACCAGGGAGGTGCTCTGCCATCGCGGCATCGATGTTCTCATCCATCTAATCAGTTATTTCATTTTAAAAATCTGCGTTCATCTGCGCAATCTGCGGATAGTAAAACGCGACAAGGTTTGTCTATGTTGCACGCCCTCCGGGGTGCGTTGTTGGGGGCGATGTTGACCCGGGGTGGCGGCCTTTGGCCTTACCCCGCGCTACGGTGCTGTAATCCCTTCGGGATAGGAACGCTCTCCACCAATGAAAGCGCAAAGCGTGACCATCTACACCGTCATGCCCGCAGGAGGGTATCTAGTGGAGCGCAAGGCGCGACTCCACACCATCTATACCTACCCCCAACCGTCAGACCCACGAAGGCGGGTATCTAGTGGAGCGCGTAGTGTTGTGTGTGGAAAGTCCCTTGTTGGTCTCTCATCCGGGCAAATTTCAATGATCAGTTCATTTTTTGCTATTTTCATAACTTAAACCTATTATATACAAGATATGGACAGAAGCAGAACATTAACTTGAAATATATTTTACACGCTATTACAATGGATTCAGATTTCAGTTTTGTACAAGAGCAACACACTGCTTTATATTTCATATTTCCCTGGCTTTTGAGGACTTATCATGATGAATACCATGCCAATGCTTGACCTAACCCCACTGATGCCTTCGCAAATTACAACCTTTGACTGTATAGAAAAACGGGATGGCCGTAAGGTACCGTTTGATGCTGGAAAGATCACAGCAGCCTTGTGTAAGTCAGGTGAGGCAACGGGAGAATTTGGAGAAGGAGAAGCACGTCAACTGACCTTGCGTGTATTGGCATTGTGGCAGCAGATGGAAATGCCCCAGCCTCCCACGGTAGAAACGATTCAGGATGTGGTGGAGGAGGTGCTGCTGGCCTCACCTTACAAAAAATCGGCCAAGGCATATATTCTTTACCGGGACCAGCATGCGCGGATTCGTGAAATTGTGCAGCAGGCGGATGTCGAACTCATCGACCGCTATTTAAGCCAGCAGGACTGGAAAGTGCGTGAAAACAGCAATATGGCGTATTCTCTTCAAGGCCTGAACAACTATATTTCGAGTGAAGTGAGCAAGACCTATTGGCTCAATAAAATTTACACCGGTCCCATACGTGAAGCCCACAGCTCCGGTGATTTACATATCCATGATCTGGGGTTGTTGTCGGTGTATTGTGTGGGCTGGGACTTACAAGACGTGTTGCGTTGTGGTTTTCGCGGGGCACCGGGCAAAGCGGAAAGCGCGCCGGCAAAGCATTTCCGGACGGCATTGGGGCAGATGGTCAATTTCTTTTATACCTTGCAAGGAGAAGCAGCCGGGGCGCAGGCTTTCAGCAATTTCGATACGTTGCTGGCCCCGTTCATCCGGCAGGATGGTCTGGAATACCGGGAAGTCAAGCAGGCACTCCAGGAGTTTGTGTTTAACCTCAATGTGGCTACGCGTGTTGGATTTCAAACGCCTTTTACCAACCTGACCCTGGACCTGTTGCCTCCGAAATCGTTACGGGATCAGAGTGTTATCATAGGCGGGAAAGCACAGGACAGCACGTACAGCGAATACGAAGCGGAGATGATTCTATTGAACCGGGCATTTCTCGAAGTCTTGGCGGAAGGTGATGCGAAAGGCCGGGTATTCAGTTTTCCTATACCGACCTACAACATCACGCCAGATTTCAATTGGGACGCGCCAGGCATTGATAAGTTATGGGAAGTAACTGCGCGGTACGGCATCCCGTACTTTGCCAACTTTATTCATTCTGATCTGTCCGCGGATGATGCCCGCAGCATGTGCTGCCGCCTGCGTTTGGACTTGCGTACCTTGGAGAAGCGGGGTGGTGGTCTCTTCGGCGCCAATCCACTGACCGGTTCCATTGGTGTTGTCACCATCAATATGCCGCGTCTGGGCTATCTCGCAAACAACGAGCAGGACTTTTTTGAACGCCTGGATCGCCTGATGAATATTGCCCGGGAAAGTCTGGAAACCAAGCGGCGTATCTTGGAGGCATTTACCGACAAACACCTGTATCCCTATACCCGATTTTATTTGCGTGATGTCAAACAACGCTTTGGCACCTATTGGCACAATCACTTTTCCACCATTGGTCTCGTGGGTATGAATGAAGCCTGCCTGAATCTGACCGGGGAGGACATAGGCACGGAAAGTGGCATAGCCTTTGGCCTTCGGGTACTGGACCATATGCGCGGGCGGCTCACTGAATTTCAGGAAGAGACCGGGAACCTGTACAACCTGGAAGCAACCCCCGCAGAAGGCACGACCTATCGGCTGGCTCGCCTGGACCAGGAGCGGTACCCGGATATTCTCTTCGCCAACAGTGATAATGTCTGTGAAGGGGCAGCGCCATTTTACAGCAATTCCACCCAGTTACCGGTTAATTACTCGGAAGACATCTTCGAGGTGTTGGGCTTACAAGATGATTTGCAGGCACGATACACCGGCGGCACTGTGCTGCATGTATTTCTGGGGGAAGCCGTGGCAAACCCCGAAGCCATCAAGACCTTTGTACGGCATGTATGCGAACAGTACACGCTGCCATACTTCACCCTCACACCGAGTTTTTCCGTATGCGCGCAGCATGGTTATCTACGCGGGGAGCAGCACCATTGCCCCACGTGCGGCCAGGAAACGGAAGTCTATTCCCGTGTCGTGGGGTATCTGCGCCCTGTCCAGCAATGGAACGAAGGGAAACGAGCCGAGTTTACGTTGCGTAGCAGATTCACACTGACAACACCACAGCAGGCAGCAAAAAACCTGTCAGGTGATACATTGGAGCAGTCATTTCCGGTTTCCGGGGTTGACGCGACGATGACCTTGTAATCCGATGTGGTTTGGTGGTTTTCAACCTTTCACGCTGAGCGATTATCCCGGGCACATGGCCGCAATCGTGTTCACCCAGGGATGTAATTTCCGTTGTCCGTATTGCCACAATGCCGCTCTCATCCAGCCCGAGTCGGAAGCCGACAATCTGATAGCGGAAGTAACGATATTGGAATTACTGAAGCAGCGGCAGGACAGCCTGCAAGGGCTGGTGGTGACCGGTGGCGAGCCGACCATACACGCGTCGTTGCCCGGTTTCCTGGAGAAAGTGAAAGCACTCGGTTACAAGATAAAGCTCGACACCAACGGCAGCCGTCCCGACCGCCTGCGCATTCTCATTGCCCGGAGTCTGGTCGATTATATCGCCATGGACATCAAGGCGCCACTGGCAGTGTATGATCGTTTGTGCGGGGTGCGGGTACCCACCCATTTTATTCAGGAAAGTATCCAGGTAATATCTTGCTCGGGGATTCCCCATCACTTCCGTACCACTGAAGTGACCCCGCTCCTTTCGCCTGCCGAGATGGAATCCATCAAGGCGCTCGTTCCAAAGGGTTCACAACATGTCATTCAACCTTTTCACCGCGAACATACCCTGGAGCCTGCACTGAGAAAAGCTATGGACAAGTCATGAAGCAGTGTTGAATGAGCTACCATAATTTGCTGTGTCGTGCGGTTATGTCATTGCAATGCCAGGTTCTGGAACCAATTCCAGTACTGCGATTTCCGGTGTGCAATTAAAGCGAACCGGAAACATGGCCCAGCCAATCCCGCGGGAGATGAACACCTTTTCACCTCGCAGAGAAGACAATAAACCGCTGGAGTAATTCTTGTTCCGAACTGGCAAAATTGGCGTGCCTACGAAGGGAATGTGTACCTGGCCGCCGTGGGTATGCCCGGCGATGAATAAATCAACGCGCGCCGTGAATGCGGTATCCGCCGTGTCTGGGTTATGCGCGAGTACGATGCGACAGTCCGGATCTGGAACTTCCGACAACAGCGTGTCCAGTTCCAGATTGTCTTCCCACAAATCCCCGGCACCGGCTAACCACAGGCGCTGTCCTTCTCGCTCGAATGCTATCGTCTTGTGTCGCAGATCCTGACCGCTCCGTTCCAGCCAGTAAATAGACCGCTCGGTGTCGCCCCAGTGATCATGATTTCCGAGAATGGAATAGACACCCCCGCGAGACTGCAACGCCGACATCATCGGCCAGACAATATCGATTTCTTCAGTAGCATTGCGTTCGCGCGAGTAATCACCCGTACAGACCACAATATCGCCATCAATCTTGTTTGCCCGGGCTATTACCGATTTGATGAACCATTTTGAAACCAGCAGACCATAATGCAAATCGGTCAGGTGGATGATGCGAAAGCCGGAAAATGCTGAGGGTAAATTAGGTACAGGGATGCGGTAGTGGTTGGTGAGCACGAGTTGCCGTTCAATATAGAAGGGATAACTCGCAATCAGGCCCGTAGCTCCCGCAGCACCCGCCAGGGTAAGAAAGTGGCGACGCGTCAACTTTTTCATACAACAGCCCTTATCAATGAAACAGTTCGGTTTTAATCCTATCTACCACTATTATAAGAACAAATGTAGTACGGCTTTTGCAACATCGTTTTCCAGATTCTAAGTGTTTACTTCGTAGTGATTATAGAATACGAGTCAAATTGCACATGGGTTGACTATTTGAATGGTAATTATATTTTGCTTATTGGAGTTTAGGTTGAGCTTGGAGTAGATAGCGACTGAATTAAATTCTTCCCATGATACGCTTGATGCATCTCGTAGATGTCGGAAGATTTCGGCTCGATTATAGCGTTTGGCGGGGTTTTCATGGCCACCATTTTCTGCATGTCCAAAATATTATCGGCAATTGTCCAATTATTAATCTGAATGACCAGCTCTCTTGAGTGAATGTAAACCTTGCCAGGTGTTAAAAATATTTCTCTTCTGGTCGGGGTATAATCCTGGACCTTGGTTACTTCTTCCCAAGGTAGGACCATTTTCTTACCAAAGAAATTCCGTTTAGAAATGCTGTT
The DNA here is from genome assembly GCA_964537975.1 of uncultured Nitrospirales bacterium. Classification (GTDB taxonomy): domain Bacteria; phylum Hydrogenedentota; class Hydrogenedentia; order Hydrogenedentales; family SCBR16-9; genus SCBR16-9. The sequence goes on from CAZIDP010000040.1 coordinate 23,632, forward strand.
TGGGGTAATCTTCAGAGAAGTGTAACTCCAGCATACCATTATTAAGTAAACCCCAATAAGCAACAGAAGAATGAATAATATTAACGAAAACCAATTAATTTTTAAGTGTAGCCATACTAATATGACCAGAGCAAAATAAGCTATAACTTGATTAAACACAGCTTTCGTTGCTTTGATTTTCATCTTACTGATTTCAATATCTGTCGGAAATATTATACTTCGATAATCGGTTCTTTCTAGTTGTTTTCTGGTAGATGATTTCATCTTATTAAAGAAAGCATTTTTTGATAATTCATTTATGTAATTTAATTGATGAGTTCTGAGTAACTCACTATACAAATGTATTTTATTGTCTTGTGAAAAAGTTAATACTATTTCATAATACAATGATACTGAGATAAGATCAGCCCATGGATAGAGAGTTATTGTGTTATTTTTATCAATTACGGTGATTCCATGTTCAGTTATAATGTTTGTAAAGTGTTCTAATTGCCGATAGAGAATGAAACGCCATGCAACATAAACACACAAGAAAAATGATGAAAATAAAAGAATAGAGAGAAAGAGATAGGATTCAGGACTTTGATCGAAAAATGGTACTAGAATCAGCAAATTAACTTGTTTGTGATCTAAAATAAGAAAAGCATATAAAGCCCACAAAGTAGTCATGAAAATAATGAATATAACAATAGAGATAAATAGATAAAGTAAATAGTAATAGAAATATATCCCATCTTTGGGTAGTTTTATTATGATCTTTTCTTCAATATCTATTTCATTGTTGTTCATTGCTTCACACTCACGTAATCATTTATTTTAGAAGTGATGGTACCGCAGAAAAAGAAGATGTATAGAAGAATGTTGTAATACTTCTCATTCAGTTATGTGTTCAGTCAATATCGCTTTGCATGCGCTGTACGCTGACTCGTTAATGCGTTTTTTTGCGAAAGCGGTCTCCAACTGGTCCAAGGGCGTTTTGAAGACACTAAATTGCTATATTTCCACATAATAGAAAACTACCCATACTATGACTTGAACTATAATGCATATCGACGTTCCAATATCACAAATCTTTTGCAGTCGTTCTTCTCTGACTTCTTTGAGATATTCATCTAAACCTATAACTGCGCTTATCTTTTTATCCAAATCTTTAGGGACATCAAGTATATTTGTATTTAAATAGGTTTCCAATTTTTTAAACAATTCAATAAGCGTATCATCTAAACGTTCATCACCTTCAAATTTTCCATCTGCTGAATATTCTTCGCAACAGTACACTAAATATACTAAATAATACCAGGTCTTGTATACCAGATTATCGCGCATAGTTTTCTCTGAGCATTTAGAATCTATTTCATCCGCAACGTCAATAAATGCATTATGAGATATTTCGCCTTGAATATATTTCATCATCTCGGAGGCAAGTAAATTTCTCGCTTCGACATCAATCTCGCTTTTATTGTCACACACGCTGTAATTTGCTCCAGGTTGTACCCACCTTCACCAATGGTAATTCGTTTTTTTACATCATGGTGCATCGGCACAGGAAAGTTGCATCGAAATTGTACTGCAACAGAACCGCCTTGCCTGGGATAATTGCAACCGCATATATCAATCTACCAAAAAACGAACACCAACAATAAAACTACAATGGTTAGCATAGTAAAGGCAACCAGCAACATGAGTACGGAACATCCCAAAATCCTGTAAATGGCATAGTCATTGACCGAAACTGTCAAGCTGTCAAGATAACCCAATGGATTGCGCCTGTATGCCTTGTATTCATTGTACAATAGATAACTAAATCTTGCTCTATTCTTTTGAGCGATAGCATAACCTGCAACACCTCCAACAAAACCTACTGCAATAGCCATGAAGCCAATATGTAAACCATAAAATTTCATGAATGAATTGCTATACATAATGATAAAAAATAATGCAGAAAAATATATTACATTAAACAGCAATTCATTGCGTGAATAGAATTTGCTTCTCGCGGCCATATGCAAAAGTTCAGGATTTATAGAAAGCATTTGTTCACTCTGATTTATAAAATCATAATGCTTGTGAATTAATCTTTTGGTATCTGCTTCTGGCCATTCCGAGCAATCTACCTCGAAATTGTCCGGGATGTCATAATTACATGGAAATAAACCTATTCGTTGTAATGCTTTTAATAAAAAGTATTTTTTTCTACCCAAAACCATTTAGAGCCTTTAGTGCTTTTGTAATTTTAGAAAATAAAGGATCATTGATGTATTTAAACAGACGTACTCGAAATAAGTAATCTTGTAAAACCCCTGCTTATATAGGAGATAATTTATACAAAATGCAGATATAAGATCAGAATTTTTAATATTTAACTATAAGTCAACTTTCACAAAAGAATTAATTTATGTCATTTGATATTATTGTTCTAAGAACTATGCCTGCAGAAACTATATATGGACAATATGAAGGTAGTGCAACAAAGATATCAAAATTTAATTTTTGCTTGTTAGCCAAATAACTAAAACAAAAACATATAACAAAATATGGGAGAATCAGAAATGCAACATAAACAATACATACAATAATGCTGCTTTGTAGCAATTTTTCAATACTCCAAAATTCATGAATGACACTTGGCCACACAACACCGATAGCAGCACAAGTTATTGATGCACATATTGGCCATAATATTTTTATACCAATAATATACTTTTCTATGATGAACAGTGAAGAGCACCAAAGAATTCCAGCAAATACTAAGATAACTATTTCGAAATAATCCCTATGATTCATTGCTGAATTCAATCCAAAATAAATATCGAATCAATACATGTAAATTATTAAATATACTTTTCAAAAACGTGTCATTTCTTAAAAAAATTTGATACAGTCATCGCAGCAATTGACAAGCCAACTACTATCAAGACTCGGAGGAATGGCAATGGCAGCATATTGGAGAAGATGTAAAACACAAAGGTTATAGCACCCCAGATTATTGGTGATTTACCACTGATTTCGGCAATCTGTGCTACAAAAATGCAGGCGATTATCGCTAAGACTAATTCCATTTATAGTACCTCATTTAAATAACATCACAATGCTTCAATATGATCTTTCAACAATGATTGACAATTGTAAATATGCGCTTTCTCCTCTGCGCAAGTGTCACAATGGGGCGGAAGTATCAGACCGTGATCATGAATATAATCGCAATAATACAGTGCATTTGCATAGTTTTCCAATACGGAGTGCGCCTCCATTAACTGAATGGCCACCAAAGTTTTCATCTCGATTGAGAGATCTTCCAAATTGTCTATTTCATTCCACATTAACTTGCCAATCTCAATAAGAGTATCCCAATATTTATACTCTTGAATCGTAGGCATCAGGGCATGTAACTCCACTATATTGGAAAGGGTAACAAAATCTCTTGAGGACGAGCCTTGATCACCCAGTTCAGAAAGATAGAGTTCTAAAATAGATTGCTCCTTCAACGTCCATGAGAGAAATCTTCTCTGACATCATATCAAATTTGGTTGACACATCATAAGGGGCGTTCACATTACATGCGGTTACACCTGTAAGCAGTATTGTAACTACAACCAAATGAAGTCGTTTATTCATGTAAATCGCTTTCATAATTAAAACAAGAAGTTACAGACGGGATAGTCTTCTAAGAACCCCATTCACCATCCCAGATACCCCGCATAGTTCATCCAAAATAATAGATGAATAATAGATGAAATTTTAGAAATTTTTACTGCTCCAGGTCTTCTGCCAGGTAATCTGCAGTTATTTGGGTAATCCCCAAAAACTCTTTATCCCCATTCAGCTCCTGTTGCGTAAAATCCTCATCAATAAGAAAGTTATTTCCCTCTAACTTAATGATATCATCGAGAAAATCTTCAACATCTTTTTGAATAACGCCATAACAAACCACATATTCTTTTTCGACTTCATCAACAATCTTCTTGTTTGAAATCCAAAAAGAAAAGTATTTCGCATGTTTTGATGTTTTGGCTCGCGAACTGCGCAGCAAGCTCAAGGCATCAGGATTACGTTTGTTGCATCTCAATGATTTCCAGGCGTAACGACAAGCAAGATCTTTATTCTTTTCGTTCTTGAGCTTAATACTTCCAATTTGCGCATAAACTTGCGACAAATCATCAATAGACACATAACAATTTTTGTTGTTCTTCAAATTTTTAAGAATTTTCAATGCAATATCAGGCTGCCCTTTTTTCTGGTATACCCTTGCCTTGATCAATTCAACATCAGCAAACAGATACTCATCAGGTTTTATATTGTTCAAGACAAGTAATGAATCATTCCATTTTTTGTGATTGCTATAGGCCAATGCTTCATTAATAAGTATCATGTTTTCATCAGAGTTGTCGTTGCAAACAAATTTTTCTTTAGAAACGGTGTAGCAATTCAAAGCTTGATCTAATTTTCCCATTGATGAGTAAATATTTCCCTTGATCATCCAGCTCTGAAAGTCTTCTGGATCTGCCGCAATAGCTTTGTTAATCATTTGAAGCGCTTTTCTTTGCATGAATTGACGATCATATATAATTGCCAGGTTTTGATATCCGAAGCCCGGATTAGTACTCAGCAGATCTTGTGAATGCTTTTTTGCTTTGTCCCATATTTCTTTCTGGATAAATAATTTTACAAGTTCTTCTTTGTTTTCCATGCATCAATTTCCTTATGCGTAAACTTGAGGGTCACAATGAGGTTACCGTCACCCGGTACAGTATGGTCTCCCCTGGAGATATGCGTTTTTATTCCACCCGATTAAAGGGTATTCTGATATCAGTCTTGTTCCCCTGCTGGTCCGAGAGTGGAATACACAATTCAAAGCGCATAGGCCGACTTCTCCAACGAAACATGAGATGAAGCATAACAGGTTCATTAATAGCATCGATTTGATTTTCTTCAAGAGATTTTATTGACGTGTTGTCAATAGAATCATGGTGAATTGTGAAGTTTGGTAGATACCAAAACTGTTCTATCCAGCGCATTTTACTGATATAATGGTAAGTATTAAAGTTGCTTACGGCATAATAATCGTATTCTAACGACAGTTTATCATCTTCTTCATAATACATTAATAATATTGCACGTACCGTTTCAGTCTGCTTCGCTGGATATGAAATATAAATATTGTCTGCATCTATCTGACCATTCAGATCATCAATTTTTATGCTGACTTGCAGATACCCATCCTGATTAAAAGCAGTTGAAAAATATGTGTCGGTGGTGTGATGGAATTCTTTGGTCCTTCTTGATAAGCGCATGTCTGCGGTTTGTCCACTTGTAGTTGCTATTGAATGTGGAATAACTTTGAAACCTGGCTTATCATTATTTTGGTATGTCGTGATTGGTTGTGCAACATAGCCAGATTTGAGTGGTGTTAACCCAAGTGATCTTCTAGTGCTGCAGGAGACACAAACCACCAGGATAAAGATACATACGAGTATTTTCTTCATGGAATGCCACCTCGTTACGTTATGCCAGGACAGTACATTCAGAAAAATTCATTCCGTCGACTGTGAATAAAACGCTGAACTGATCTGCGATGTAGTATCCTGCGTTAAGCGCCTTAACTTTTGAGTATACGCTTATGGAATATTACAGTTCAATCGCACATAACGCTTGTATGCGTATGTGGATCACACAGCATCAGGAATACTAGAGGTGGCTGTTGTTGGTGTGGTAGTGGATAAAAGCAGCGATTGCTGCAGGAGTGGTATTCAGTTCGTAGACACAGCGAAATCCCAGGGTGGAGGTGCGTGTTTCAAACGTGGTACTTTGCAGGCTGTTCAATGGTATTTCTCTTCTGGTGAAATCACCACCCATGACAAGCATCTGTGTTCCGAAAAACGGGGTTGTACCATCTTCATGCGTTGTTTGTGGCTGGACCGGGGTGCGGGTCCATTCGGCGACATTTCCCGCCATGTCATAACATCCGGACCAGGTGACATCGGCGGGATGGCTGCCAATAGTTGCCCATAAACCACTCGTTGCTGCCGCATCATTTTGCCAGGTGTCACCCCAGGGATAACGCCTTGATGCGCCTTCGCCTCCATATGCTGCACGCGCCCATTGCTTGTCAGATGGTAAGTTGACACCACGCCAGGCGGCGTAGGCTGCTGCATCAAAAAAACTGACCTGTGCGATTGGGTGATCTCCGTACGTTTCAGTAAGACTTGCAAGCGCAGGAGGGAGGAGCCATCCTCCGTCAACAGACCTGGCGAAGTCGTTGTACTGCGCCAAGGTCACTTCATACTGGTCAATAAAAAAACCGGGTACATAACGCTTGATGCCGTTGGTCTCGACTTCACCTGCAGGTACCCATACCATCGCGTCGGGTAAAACAGTCACAGCCATGTAGGATTCCAACGCTTCCAGCATTTTTAATTTTGCGTCTTCGGGTTGTGTCGCCTTCAGATCATTGGCCATACTGCGTGTTGCTTCAGCTATATCGAATATGGCTTGCCGTTCCTCACTGAGCGTGGCGTATTCCGAAGCTATTTCACGAATCGATGACACACTTTGTTCTAGTGCGGCTATACTCATGGTTTCATTTGCGGTGCCATCGTTTTGTAATGTTGACCCGGAGCCGGCGTTTGCATGGAAATATTCCACGGCAAAAATACTTGCGGCTGAAATAGACACCACCAAAAAGGCAAGCAGCCAACCTACAACACGTCGTTTCTTGCTGTATTGTACTTGTTGCCCATTGGCGCCATTTTTGAATTGTGGCATTTTGTCAACGATACCAGCTACATCACGGAGTGCCTTACGAAGTTCAGAGGCATTTTGATAGCGGTTTTCTGGATCAATTGCGACGCATTTGTCAACAATGGCATCGAATACTGGCGGGATTTCCCGGTTGATTTGCGATATGGGTTTTGCCACACCGGTAGGCAGGTTGCCCGTCAAAACTTCATACAGCATCACGCCAACGCTGTAAATGTCTGCTCGGGCATCAACATCCCGGCTGTTTTTCATTTGTTCCGGAGACATGTAAAACGGTGTTCCCATCACCAAGGAGGCTCCGGTAAGTCGGGTATTGGCCATCAGCTTGGAGATGCCGAAGTCCATCAGCTTTACAGAACCCTCTTTGTCGATCATGACATTCTCGGGTTTGATATCGCGATGAATGGTGAACCGGTGCGCGTATTCCAATGCGGCACACAGCTCATCGAAGTATTTCATGACCTGTCGAATGGGAACCCGTTCACCCGGTTTTGTTTTTTCCAGAATTGCCCGCAGCGAGGTTCCCTCGATATATTCCATAGAAATATAAATCTGAGCATTGGAACTGCCGATGTCGTGAACACGAACAATATTGGCATGTGCCAGCCGTCGTGCGATTCGCGCTTCGTTAAAAAAACGTTCCAGTACAACCTTATCGCGACCAAACTGTGGCAACAATGTTTTTAGGGCGACAAATTCACCCAAAACATTGTCCTGCACCTTGTAGATACAACCCATGCCACCGCGACCTATAAGATTATGTACCGTATACCGGTTTGCTACGACCTGTCCCTGGCGAAAATGAAGGTAAGCGGCTGCCGCCGGGTCCTGGTTCGTGTTATCTGACTCTTGTATCTCGATGCGAATCTTGGGCAAGGGAGCATTGCATTTTACGCAAACTTCCTGCTCATCGGGATTGATATGAAAACACCGGGGGCATTTCACCCGCGCCATGGCAAATCCTTTCCATTGTATGTCACTGTACAGAATGATCCTAGCGGTTGCAGCGTGTAGCATTCAACATGGATACACCTGCTATGCACAGAATGAAGGCGACAAACTACTCACTGAAAGCGTATACTATGTCCAATTTACAACCAAAGAGTGCAGTTCATCGCAATTGAACTGTTGAACTGTCGATTGTTTTAGCATACCGTGATACCGGTTGCCTTTATTCTGGCTTGATTTGCAGGGCTGTACACTATATGAAGCGCAACCATTATATCTCAAGCCCCTAACCCAGTGGAGACTGATACTACCGATGCGTCTTGTGATTCAAAACGGACATGTTGTTGCACCTGAACAAAATATTTCAGAAGTGATGGATGTGGCTATCGAAGGCAGTATTGTCACAGCCATTGGAAGCAACCTGGAGGGGGACGAATTTATTGATGCCACTGGGAAGATTGTTTGTCCAGGCCTGGTAGACATCCATGTGCATTTTCGTGAACCGGGATTTGAATCAAAAGAAGACATCGGCTCGGGCAGCCGTGCCGCGGCCAGGGGCGGCTTTACCACCGTAGTTACCATGGGTAATACCAATCCGGTGATAGATAATGCCGGCATGGTAGAGTTTATCCACCGTCGTGCCCGGGAAACTTCCTGCATTAAAATACGTCCCGCGGCTTGTGCCACAAAGGGTATGCAGGGCCGCGAAATTACCGAGATGGCCGAATTGCGAGATGTCGGCGCGGTAGCAGTTACCGATGATGGCAAAGATATTCCAGACAGTGGTGTTATGCGCCGGGTACTCGAATATGCTGCAATGGTGGGGCTACCCTACATGGCCCACTGTGAAGATGAGAGCCTGTCTGCGGGTGGCGCCATGAGTGAAGGCTACACGTCTACATTACTGGGTATGCCTGGTATTCCAAAAATCGCGGAAGAATGCCGTATTGACCGCTGCATACGTTTGGCGGCAATGACCGGGGCGCATGTGCATATCCAGCATGTCAGTACCGCGGAAGGCATTGCTACCGTAAGAAGAGCCAAGGTGGCAGGCATTCCAGTCACCTGCGAGACAGCACCGCATTACTGGACACTCACGGACGACGCGGTGAAGACCTTCAACAGCAATGCCAAGATGAACCCACCTTTACGCGAGACAGTGGACCGGGAGGCGGTTATTGCTGGAATCATAGATGGTACAGTGGACTGTATCGCTACGGACCATGCGCCACATACACCGACGGAGAAAGCGGTCGAGTTTTCCGAGGCACCATTCGGTATCATCGGGCTGGAAACATCGCTGGCACTAACCCTGACAGGGTTGGTGGCACCAGGCCATATCACGCTGGAGCGAGCCATAGCGCTAATGACAAATGAAGCAGCCAATATCTGTCATATGGACGCGGGTCGACTGGAGACAGGACTTCCGGCGGACATCACCATCTTTGATCCGAATGCCACTTGGACGGTCACCCCGGATGACTTTGCGTCCAAAAGCCGGAACTCACCTTTTGTCGGCATGGAATTACAGGGCGTGGTGACCCATACGCTATGTGATGGCAAAATTGTCTACAGTAATGCATCAGCATAAAATATAATGAGTAGTGTAATGTCCAATCAGAAGTCAGCTTAACCGTAGAGGTCTGGCTATGCATGGGCCCGAAGCGTTATCGTCTAATGCAAGATTTAGAACACTCCGGGCCGGCATGACAGCGTTTTCTATTACGCGAATTCCTTACTCACTTGTCTCCAGATTGCGTGAGAGAAACGCACCACTCAGAAATGTCCCCACCTGTATGTCGATCAGTTCCGAGGCATGTTGCTGTCCTTTTTCACCATACACACGGAGCCGTACCGGGCCGGTATAAGGGGCATAGTCATACGCGGCATAGTCATACAGGGTTGGCAGGATGTCTTGGGACAATGCCAGTACATACACACCGGGGGCTTCTTGTTCTAACGGCAGTACCAGTCCTTGTGACGGTGTGACTTCTACCCAGGCTTTGTCCAGTGTTGCCGGAGTACCATCGGCGTTATAAAAATGGGCGCGCAGTTCTGCGGTACCACCAGCAGGGAGATGTTTCGGTGCTGTCACCTGCAGACCCAGTTGTTTCCCGATATTGACAGCAGCAGCAAGTGCTTTGTGCCAGTGCTGTGTTTCCCGATATCGGTTCAGGGAATCTTGAAGATGTCGCTGATAGCTAGTCAGTTCAGCCGCTTCTGCCCAATTGCCCAGGAGGACTTCAGCCGCGGACACTATCTCAGAGACCATGGCCACATCTCCTGTCCAGTTGATAAAGAGCACTTCTGCATCGTTTTCCGGGATGATCAATTCTCCCGCAAGCCCCTGGCCTTGCCAGTGGTCCGGACGAAGCTGTGCCGCGACACGATAGGCATCTTTATTCAAGCCTGCATCGAGCAGTGATTCCAGATTGACTTGCATACGAATCGGGTCAGCAGCGATATTCACCAGTACAACCGCGTAGTTAAGTCCATCGGATAAAAGAAACACCTCTACAGCTTCCTGGGCACGCAAGGAGTCATGGTAAATCATTTTCAAGTACCGATCACCCATGACGGGTCGACCATTCACATAAGCGGTTCCAGCAGGATACGCCTCCAGGGTACTGCTCCACCAGCCCAGATGGGCGGCTGGCAAGGCTCCAGGAACGAGAACTCCGACATACAAGATTGCACCAACTGATGGCGATTGAGTCAGCTCGACCTCAACCCAGGTGTTATCTCCAATTTCTTTCGGTATCATGAACTGCTCGATGAGCTCACCTTCCGGATCGTTCTTTCGTATTTCCAAGGTGAAGCCGATGGGGGGCTGCTGAGTGTAAGTCGGCATTTGGATGGCAATTTTTTTGAGCCCGCTCCGGTCAACTCGCACGGTCTGCCCCAGTGTACGATTTCCCGCAAGGTCTACCGGTGAGCGTGGCGCGCCACCGGTGATTTCATGTTCCACTAAACGGCGCACCCGTTGTTGGGTTTGTATGCGCACCGGTCGTACGGCATCTCCCAGCACATTCAGAATGCTGTGGGCTTCGCTGCGCAATACCACACTGACATTCGGATGATTACGTAATCCTTCAGGCAGTTCACCCGATTCACCAAACTGTCCGGCTATAACCAGGTTTCCACCACCTTCAACATAACGTACAAGCCCTGCCAGGGTTGCTTCATCTATCAGGGTATTGTCGATACTTACAATATAGGGAAACTTGTCGATCTGATTGTTTTGTACCATGTTGTCATACACATACACCTTGGGGACATGATTTTGAATGGCCGTTTGGTGAAATGCCAACCAGGAAGGCTGGTATCCGCGCAAAGCCCATGTCTCATGCGACAAGAAAACACCGAGCCGGGGTTGTACGGCATACATGCTTTCCAGTTCGGGAACCATCTCGGCAATTTCAGCATGAAACTCTTTGATGGCCTCTTCTGCCGGGGTGCCTTCCACACCCCATTCACCATCCGGTAATGAACCAGACCACTGAATAAAGCCCAGGTTCCAGGCACCCGACCCCAACGTTTCGTAGCCATATCGGCGCACGGCTTCAGGCGTATAGCTGGTGCCTCCACCACGTGCCGCAGGGTCACTTTTTTTATAGGCCAGCCGCACCGGCGCGTAAGGCTTGCCCAGTCCCAGTATGGTTTCAATATACTTGATATTGTAATATTCAGGATCGCTGTCTTCAATGATCTGTCCTGTCTCAAAGCCATCGGACTGCGCGGCAAAGATATCCAGGCGGGCGCCCATTGCCGCGTAGGTGTTGTGGTGGAACAGGGAGCCATGATTACACGTGAACGCGAGACGCTCCGGCTCCAGGTTGCGCACGGTTTGATAATGGAACCCGATGCGCTCTCCCATCGTTTCAAAACGGAAGTCTATCCAGTCAAGCCAGGCACGATCTTCTGAGGGGAACCGGGGCGGATCAATCTGGGAGAAATCTTCCAGTGTGCTGTTCCAGGCCAGGTTCAATTCCTCGAGAGAGGCATAACGCTTTTCTTCAAGCCAGACTTGAAAATGGCGGATGGCGTTGCTGCTGTAATCCGTCCAGCGCTGGCTGTCCATATACGTGGCATAGAGTTCTTCCCCACCCAATACATAAAACAGCAGGGCTGGCGAGTCTTGATAGGCATGAATCATAGCTTCCATGAAGCGGCGGGTACCATGCTTGATAACCGCGCTCTCGATATTGGGCGTGGGTACTTCCCGCTCGAACATGCCACCTCCCAGAAATGGATTTCCATATTGATCGAGTACGGTGGTTTCCGGGAAATCTTCAAAAAACCATTCCGGGTAGTAAGTAAAACCGGGATTGTTCCAGTTGCCCACTTGGTAACTGGCCTTCATGCCAAGGGAATCCAGTGTTTCAAACGGAGATGGGCCCAGCCGCATGGTTGTGTGGTCTTCACTGGTCGTTACTACCGTCACCCAACCGTCTTCATAACGTACCCTGAATTGAAAGGTACGGTTGGCCAATTCATTCTGGTTGAGCAACGCTTTGCCTTCAGGATAGGGATTGTCTTCACGGAGCCACCAGGCTATCAGGCTTCCAACAGGTTCGCTCAACTCTAAACGATAGGTGCCCGTGGATTGCGTTTCAAAGGTGGCCTCCGGGTAGGTGTTGTCTTCCACATTACGCCAATACCCTTCAGCAACCAGTACTTCCTGGTCGGAGTTTTCTCCCAGTGCATACAGTCGCCAACTACAGCCACTATCATCGGAGAACATTGTGGCCAGGTGGGGGGCAATAGCACTGAACGGCCTTTCCGCGACAAAAATCTGTGACAATGTATAGCCACCAGGGGGTGGCGCGAAACCGAGGCCATCCGGAGCGTCCGGATCACGCTCAGGAACCCACATACCACCAAGACCTACCGCGTTGGCTCCCGCTTCTCGCATGGCCCGCAATTCTTCCAGTGGGCCACTAAAAGAAAAACCCACATACTCAAGCGGACGTTGCACAAAGGCGTGGTACTCTGTATTCAGCAGGGGGGACGGAGAGCCATTCACCAGTGTTTCGAACACATCGGCATCCGCGTTATTCATGGTGGTAACTCCTGCCAGCACAAGCATACCTAGAGTAATGCCTGCCAGGACGAATATTTTATGCTGTGACATGACTTCTTAATTCCTTGTGATAGCGTAATTTGTTTTCCGATACACAGGTACGTTTATTCTGTAGCCTTCAATAACTCTTTTTTCAACTCCATCGCAAACTCCCCGAAGCCTTCTTCCACTGCGCTCCAGGTCTGCTGTTCTATTTCAGTAAGGTCCCAAACCCAATACAGCGCTCCGATATACCCCATATCAAAGGCCTGCTCCAGCATTTCACGCAGCATGTCGCGTGCTTTATCTGGTGGGTCAAGATGTTTGAAGACGCCGTACTCACCCACAATAGCCGGAAGTGTACTGGCCATGACGGCATCCCACTCATGGGCTTCTGGACGAACCTTGGCCGTGCGGTCCCAGGGATAAATATGGATGTCCAGGAAATCCAGTTTGCTGTCCGGGCCACAGAGCGCGGAGGGGCGTGGGGGAATTCGCGGGTCCTTGTCATCGGGTATCAAGCCGTTAAACGGGGGACGGGCATGTGCGTCGCTGGTCCACATCCCGGCACTTACCAGTGCTTCCGGGTCCAGACTTTTAATGCCCTCGGCCAACAGGTTGGCCCATTCAAGAATGGACTCATCATACGATGCTTGCCGGGATACCTTATCCGAGAGGTCATACGTTTTGCCGGTGAGTGTCGTTACTTCGCCATCTAAGATATTGTAGGGCCCGTGATTAAAGCTGACATTTACTTCATTCGACAATGCCCAGGCAAAAATCGTGTTGAGTAATCCATTGTCTGCTGCCTGGATATATCGGATCATGTCTTTTATTGCCGTGCGCTTGGCAATTACAGAGCCGCGGGTCAGGTGCTGCACATTGTTCCCTGTTATCTTGCTGTCATGCGTTTCATCCTGATGTAACAGGGCAACATTGTCGTAATAGGCATTGTGCGGTGTTTCATCCACGATAGGCATGACATACACTCCGTGGCGCGTGGCACGTTGCAGAAAATCAATCACATTTTCCATATACGCGCCATTCAGACCCCGGCTCTCTTTGCTTCCCGTGTATCCATATTCATTCTGGGTACCCCATAACCATACCCGGATGACATTGGCCCCGAGTGCAGCCATCGTTGAAAGCGTAGTTTCCATTTCTTCGGGATCGTAGGTGTTTTCATTGAATGTTGAATGCCAACCGGAACTGCGGTGCTGCAATACGGTGTGGTTGAAACCCAGTGGGTGAAAGGTGGCTCCTGTTTCTTTAGCGTAAAAGCGCCCCCGTTCTCCCGGTTCTTTTTCAACGGCAATTCGCGGTAGTGGTGTTACAGGGTCCACCTGAGGTGGTTCAGGGTGTACAGGCACAATCGGTTCAGGTGTTGCCAGGTTCATACGGGTTCCCTCCACTGTTACATTGGCAAAAGTGGCGACATTGCCATAATTGATTAAGGCCATTTCACCGCTGGGATACATGTCGTCTTCAACCGACAAGACTGCTTCTCCATTTAAATAAACAGTGATAATATCATCAATTGCACCGACTCCAAGCCGCACGGTTTCTTCCCGTGTGTTCAGGTCGGACTCGAATTCTCCCAGTTCTATTTCGGGATGTGCCACCAGATTCACCAGGCCATTGGTCCGGATGAATGCCAAGTAACCGTCATGCCATCCTCCGTGCTGTACCGGTGCAGATGCCCGTATAATCAGGCCCGCCCATACCGTTTGCTGGTTCCAGTATACCTCTGGAATCTGGATATCGGCCTCCAGGTGTATATCAGAAAAATGATATCCGGGCAGACCGACCAGGCCACCATTGAATACCGGGTCTTCATGGCGCAAGTGGCCTTCTTCCAGCGTCCACTTCCCCCCATGGATTGTCCATCCCTGAAAACTGTCTTCAAATAGCCAGGTACGTTCAAATAATTCTTCCGCTTGAACAACGGTTGTCAAGCCAAGTCCAATCAGTAGCAAGGTGCCCAAAAGCATCTGTATATACGGTCTATTCATTCTATCAATCTCCCCGACGTTGATGAATCAAGTTATTTTATTGCCCTGTAAAGTATAATTCTACACCTTTTGCAGGCAAGTTGATCTCCCATTTCCCCGGTGCCTTGGGGGCAACCTGATCTTCTGTTAGTGCAAGATGCAGTGGCCGGTCTGTATCAATTCCGGGAATGCACAGCATCCCTTTTACAGGATGTTCCGCCAAGTTTTCCACTATAATGGCACGGCGCTCATCGCAAGCCAAAACATCAATACGAACTGGAGTCTCGGACTCCTGCACAAATGTCGGCTTCGGGCGTTTGTCCACATCATGAATCAGGTTTTCCAGTAGCAACTGCGCGTTGGGATCGCGGTATGCGGCAACGCTGAGCAGGGTGCCTGCCAACATCGCCCGGCCTTTACCAAATGTGTTGATACTTAGTGCTGTTTGACTACCTTCGAAACAGGCCAGTGTCTCAGCGCCGTCGCATTCAAGAGGCGTTTCCATGAGATAGCCTGTGCAGACATGACCGGTGGCAAGCTGTCCCAGGCTTCTCTTTAGTACAATCTTCGGGCCGTGCATGGCCACATCCACGCCTTGTTCCTGGATATACAAGTTAATTGCAGCAGCGTGGGGGATGCCGATACCTTCACATGCACCGAAAACTTCATTCAAGCCATATCCCGGAACGGTTTCACTGTGCAATGAATTCTCAAGTTGGAAATTACCAAAAAATACTTCACCGATCAAGGTACCGCCATTGCGTACCCACTCTTTGAGTTGCAACGCAGTAGTCATGTCCAACACATACGGAAACGGATACAGCAGGATGCTTAGGTCATCGATATTTCCAGCTTGCACTTCTTCGGGATGTACAAAACGAATACGATAATTACTTTCATACAACGTTTTGTATACGCCACGGAGTGCTGTGTCATGAATTTCAAATGAACCCTGTGCGCACCAGGCGAAGATGTGGTTGGCAGGATTGTATAGAATACCGACTTCTGGGCCTTCTGGAGTCGCCTGAAGGAAAAATTCCTTTTCCGATTGCAGCATCCTGTTGATTTCAGCGAAGTAGCTGTGCCAGGGGGTGGGGGTGCCATCGGGGCGGGTCAGTCCCCAGGCTGGTGATTCCAAACCGAGAGACTCCGGGCGGTATTGCCAGAAAACGAACCCCTTGATATTGTGGGCGAGTGGAATATAGATATGGCGTTTCGCCTCTTCCATGCTCAAGGGTTTTGGACGTGAAAGGCTTGTTCCGGGTATCGCGTGGATTTCTGCGTTGATAGCACGCCGGTTACCACCGGCAGACCCGATCAAATCCGCGGCAAAGGGGTCACTTCCCAGGCTGTTTCCCACCCAGTCACTGCCTTCCGCCAATGCCCATTCATCGGTGCAACAGGTAATCGGGTTGAATATGGGCATGGGCACGGTATGGCACATCACAATATGGGTCTTGTCCAGGCTGCGTACCAGATCGACACGACGTTTTTGTTCTCTGGTGATAGTCTCGGTCTGGAACAGTCTCCAGTCGATCATATCTCCGAAGGTGCTGGGCTGAACTGGTACTTCAACAGCATCGAAGCTGGTATAGTTTCTGCCCCAGCGTTCATTAAGCATTTCTATCAACCCGTAACGCTCTTCCAGCCAATGCTTAAACAGCGCGATGCAGTGTGGACAATAACACAACAGTGTATCTACCCGGGCCTCACGCAGTACACCACCGCTTAGTTCAGGTTCATTCCAGGTGTCCCAGATATACAGCGCGGGATGTTCTCTGTATTGTTTGACGGTAGCCTCCAGAAATTGCATGCGATACTGCATTGCTTCCGGATGGTTCAAACAAGGTCCAGGCGCACCACCAATCTGCCTGCATGCGGTTACCATGGGCCCAATCCGCTTCCCGCCAGACGTCAACATGCGGCAATCATCTTCCAGGGCATACAGCCAGGTCGGTGCGCAGTCAAACAGAGTATTGATAATGACCTGCAGTTCATTCTTTGCTGCCAACTCCATCAGGCGATCAAGATCATCGAAGCAAAAGATATCTTGCTCGGGATGATTCCAGCGCCACTGTGCCCAGTATTTGATAGTATTGAAACCTGTGCTTTTAAATTGCGCCAGATCACGTTCCCAGCATGCAGGTGGTGGTGTGGGGGCACGATAATATTGGGAACCAAAAGGAAGAAACAAGTCTGTATTCATGAAATCTGCCTTATCTTTGTGATTATTTGTACAAATGCCACCCGGTGATCTTAAGCGACCGGATGGCATTATAAATAACCATTAATAAAAATTTAACTGAAATGAATCGGATACCTGTCAAGGTTTAGATATATTCATTTAACCAGTTTTCAAGCAGTTCCTGGCGGCCGCTTTGAACTTCAGGCTCACCGTTTTTGAAGGTATACTCGGAAAGCTCATCAAAGCCAACCTTGCCTTGTTCGATCTTTTTACCCAGTGCCTTGTCCCAGCCTGAATAACGGTTCTTGATAAAATTCTCAAACTTCTTGTCTTTGATCATCTTGGCAGCGTTTTTCAAACCACGCGCAAATGCGTCCATTGCGCCGATATGGGCATGGAAAAGGTCTTCTGGATCAACGGATTGACGGCGCAACTTCGCATCGAAATTCAAGCCGCCTTCCTTGAATCCACCATATTTTGTGATGAGATACATGGCGAGCGTGGTGTCGTAGATATCTGTCGGGAACTGATCAGTGTCCCATCCCAGCATGGTATCGCCCCGGTTCGCATCCACAGAACCCAGAATCCCTACAGCCGTGGCAAACGCCAGCTCGTGGTGGAAAGAATGCCCGGCAAGAGTTGCGTGATTGGCTTCAATATTGAGCTTGAAATCATCAACCAGATCATAGTGCTTCAAAAAGGCATAG
>CAZIDP010000041.1:0-40974 GCA_964537975.1 uncultured Nitrospirales bacterium
GGAAAAATTAGCCTGTTTTATATAATATCAGAGGACAACTGCGGAAGTTGGGCTAGCCCACATTAAGCGCCGAAAAAAATAAGGCGTATGTTCTGGTTGACGATACAGTTCATATCGGTCTTCATCATTTACAACAGGTTTCCTGGCAATTTCACGATACTCAAGCAGCAGGGCTCCAGAAACTTGATCGAGGTCTTCAATCGTGGTGATATCTGACCAGGGAGCGCTTGTGAAGGCATATCCAGAGAATCGAGACTGATGGCTGGTTAACAGTGTCGCCCATGGTTCCCGTGCTGCCATATCTCGCCCGATACTGTCAATAATGGACGTTGGCACACCTCTGCGATCAGGAGAAGCGCCGTCTTCCAAAAGAATTTGATCATTTGCAACGCACCAGGTCACGTTAGGAAAAGCACTGAAACGAGCTTGCGCGTAACGTGCCACCAACCGTGACATGGCATCACCCTCCGCATAACGCATCAATTCCTGGCTGTCTTCACCATAGGGGATCAGTTGGAATATCACATGGGGATACTGGTTGAGCGCGTATTGCAATCTTCGATCAATTTCTTGCCAATAAGGTAAATTTAATGCCTCTCGGTCCGGGGTAAACAATGCTTCAACACCAGATCGTGACTGGCAGAACCATGTCCGAATTTTGGTAGCACCCATCACCACTGCCTGGTCAATGTATGCCTGCCACTCTGGTTCAGTATCAACAACATAACGATACCCGGTATCACCGATGTGCAGAAACCATGCTCCATTGTCGTAGGCAAATTGATAGGGGTCTTCGGGATGTATTCGCAGTTTTCCTGGAAGATTTGACGATTCGACAATGAAAATCCCTTCATAAATACCTGAAGTCCACGACCAGTTTCCTATCTGATCACAATAAGCACGAGCTTTGTATATTGCCTTTCCGTCTTCGATGCCGTCGAAAAAAGCTTCTGTTGTTACAGCTGTCGTATCAGGCCGAATGAACAGCACCTCCGGCGCGTCTAAATATGGATGTATAACAGGAGAATCAACCCAAAATGTCACCTCATGAAAATCGTGGTGCAGGGCGGTTGCATTGTCGTCGAAGACATTTGACATACCCAATAACGTTACAGCTTCCATTATGCTGGCAATGATAAAAACTATCATTTGTATACTTTCCTCGCGTTTTAAATAATAGGGTAATTTTGCATAATAGCACCATTCTAATGTGCGCTTATGTAGTCAATTTTATGGTCATGCGGATATTATACTCACTGAGAGCCATCGTTGGTTGCATGAGCGTCAAGTGCCAGTTGATTAGATTTCTCTGTTTATTTTTTCCTATCATATCCTATATTCATTGCGTTAGGATTATGTCATATTTATGTTGATTGTGATCGTGCCTGCTTTAGGTAAAACTAACTTGAGTAATATACGATCAACGCACTGGAACGATGCTTGATGGAGGTAAAAGCCAGGGGTAAAATAATATGTAGTACTTTTATTGAGGTTTATTTTTGTATTTGTCATAACCATGGCGCATTTTATAGAAATGGGGAAATGCAAAATGAAAACACACCGTAAGGGATTTTCGCTCGTTGAGCTACTGGTCGTGATTGCAATCATCAGCATATTGTTGGCAATTCTTATGCCCGTACTGGCCCGTGTCCTGACAAAGGTAAAGGAAGAGCTACTCAGCAGCAATATTGAAGTTCGCACAGAACCAAACACACAAATTTGCTCACCGCATAGTCTACGCAAACAACCTCTAGTTCAGAGAGCCAAAATTACTATTGTTTAATATTGAAAAATAAGTAGTTAGAAGTAAAAAATTTATTTATTTCAATAATTGACAAGCGGTGTAATTGTCGTACGTCTGCTCTAGTGTGCTAATCTTTTTCCTCTGGACATAGCAAGATACGTTGTAAATATATGCACCATGATTGCAAAAAAGTCTTCAATGGGACCGTATTCATCTTTGGCAGATGGCGCATGTAAAACGATTTCGGCTTCTTTTGCCAATTGCCCACCATCAAATCCACACATCCCAATGGTAACAGCATCCGCTTGTCGTGCGTATTCTATTGCCTGAACAATATTCGGGCTATTACCACTTACTGACATGGCCACAACAATATCACCAGGTTGCAAATGTACTTTTAATTGGCGTGTAAAGCTGTGCTCAAATCCAAAGTCATTGGATATCGCAGTCAGAGAAGGCACATTGTCACTGAGGCAAAATGCGCGGAAAGGCGGTTCTGTGTCAATATATGAGCCCACAACAAAATCGTTTACGATATGTGAAGCTGCCGCAGCACTTCCACCATTTGCAATGAAATACATCACATTGCCATTGCGTGACGCAATTTCCATGCGGTTAATAATATCCGCAATAACATTACGATCAAGTGCTGCCAGCAGTAATTGCAATCTTCCGAAATAATTGTCCGTGTACTCTTTTACACTTTGAGAACCAGTAAACAAATCAGCCAAAGTTTTCATAGTAAATCTTCCTCAATTATCTATATCAAAAATTATCTCTTCACACCAAGTCGTTTCAATTGCCAGGCATGTAGTGACTTTCTAAATTCGATGTCTTCATATCTTCTCATACCTTGAAAGCAAGCTTTCACATATCCCGCAACTATTAACAGACCTCCAATGATGTAAGGACGTTCCCGCATACGAAAGATACCGCTTGCCAGGATATAAAGTGGATGGGTACCCATGAACCATTGCCCACGTCCCCACCTTAAGCGACCTTTATATACACTGGAATCTGAGGAACCCATCAGGCGGTGGTGAATGATTTTTAAGTCTTCATCCGGGAAGCTGCATGTTTTCCATCCCAGCATACGGGCACGGTGAAATATAATTCCATCCCACATGACTTCCCGAACAAATCCACCAGCAGATTCCCAACATTCACGACGCCAAAAGTTTACCTGACCTGCGACCATTTCATCCATCATCCGCTCTTCAAGCAATTTACCACCGACAGGATTCCATGTCTTACCGCTCGCACCTCCAAGCTCTGGGTTTTCTTCAAACTTACGCATGAGGTTCTCAAAATAATCTTGTTGGAATGTGACATCGCCATCAATTTTGCAGATGTACGCGTAATCTGAACTACGAATAGCTTCATATCCCGCATAGAATGCATCTACAACACCACCACCGACCTTACGCATTCCACGGTCTTCCCGATGCACCACATGTATCCAAGGGTATTGTTCCGCATATGAATCTGCTATTTCGCCAGTTCGATCTGTAGAGCCATCATTTACAATTACCAACTCTGTTGGTAGAACTGACTGAGAAACAAAGCATTTCAGGCTGTTTTCCAGGAATTTTTCTTCATCTCTTGTAGGTGCTATGAGAATATAACGTTGTGAATTAGTTGGAGAATTTATTACCATATTCTATCCAAAATTCTAATTATGTATTTTAACAACAGATTACATAATAAAGGGTTGATGTGTGTATAATTCAAATTCGTTGTTTAGTTGCTGATTTTTTTCTTATCAATTAATGGAACCATTATATATGATCCTCTACATCACCACCAATGGAATTGGTAATGCGTGGGTTGCTGCTGAGTTACAGGTTATATCTTCCACCGATATACCGTTCGAATTGCATTCCATGCGGCCTCCACACCAGAATTTTTTTGGTTCTGAATGGGCTGACACATTAAACAAGAATACGCATCTTCTTTACCCTATACCGTTTATACGCCTCATGCGTTCACTTTTTTCGGCACCGTTTTTCTTTGGCAAACGCTTTTTTCAGGCAAAGACCAATGCTGTATTTGGTCGACGAGAAAATTTTCGAGCCCGAGTTGCTGCCTTTTTCCATTTTTTAGTCGCATGTGACTGGGCTTGTTATCTTAAAGACAAAGATATTCACCTGATCCATTCCCAGTGGATACAATCGAATGGCACTATTGGCATGTATGCTGCCTGGTTATTGGGTGTACCATTCAGTTTTACGGGCCATGCGGTTGATCTATTCCGTGATAGAGTCGCATTGGACGATAAAATTCGTCGGGCCGAGTTCATAGTTTGTATATCCAATTTCCACAAGGATTTTTATATTAAAAATGGCGCGCAACCGGAGAAGCTCATCGTTGTCTATTGTGGCATTGATGTTACGCAATTCGAGTTCAAGCAAAAAAGTATGGTATCACCGGTACACATTTTGTCTCTCGGCAGACTAATAGAGAAAAAAGGATTTGAAGACCTCATTGATGCTTGTGAAATCTTGAAGAAAAAGAATATTTCATTAAAATGCACCATCGCAGGCGATGGCCCCCTGGAAGAAAGCCTGAAGAGGCGTATCAAATCGCTTGATCTGGATAATGAAGTTCATGTCACAGGAAAGGCACTACTCCAAGAAGAATTGGCTGATTTTATGCACCAGGGAGATATCTTTGCACAACCCTGTGTGTGGTCGAAAGACAATGATGTCGATGGCACACCTCGCACGCTCATGGAGGCTATGGCATGTGGACTTCCCTCTATATCGACTCGTATTGCGGGTATACCCGATATTATCATTGATGGTGAATCAGGATTATTGGTTGAACCCAATGACCCTGAAAGTCTTGCTCAAGCAATCCAGAAAATCGTTGAAGAACCCGGATTGGCTGATAAATTAAGTTCTGGCGGAAGAAAACAAATTGAAAAGGGGTTTATGCTGCCAGAATGTGTGAACCCATTAGTGGATAGATTCCGTTCTGTATTGCACTCATAATTGAGTAAAGCCTTTATCAATTGACAAGTATACAAGCAGGAGTTATATTGCCGAATGATTATATCTCAGACCCCGTACCGGGTTAGTTTTGCTGGCGGAGGCACGGACTTGCCAGCATTTTACCATGATGATCATGGGGCGGTATTGAGCACGACTATAGATAGATATATGTATGTGAATGTCCACCGACGTTTTGAACCTACCTACCGTATTGCATATTCAGAAATTGAACTTACTGAAGACCCTGCAAGTATACGGCATGAGTTGGTGCGAGAAGCGTTGCAATTAACTGAAATTGATGAACCGATTGAGGTAACCACAATTGGTGACGTTCCTGCCGGCACTGGTATGGGATCAAGCAGCACATTAACAGTTGGATTGCTAAATGCATTTTATGCTTATTCTGGCAAACTCGCTTCAGCAGATAAACTGTCACGAGAAGCGTGCGGTATTGAGATCGAAACCCTCGGGAAACCAATTGGCAGGCAAGATCAATATGCTGCTGCGTTTGGTGGATTGAATTTTATAAAATTTATGCCGGATGATTCTGTTGTTGTAGAACCGGTTCCGTGTACGCAAGAAGCCCGGAAAGAGCTGGAAAGCAGAGCCTTGTTGCTTTACACCAATCAAACACGGAGTGCTGACGGGATTCTGCAGAAGCAAAGTGATGGCATGGATAAGCAACGTGAGAAATTACGCTCCATGCGTGATCTGGCATATGCTATGCGCGATGCGATATCTGGTAAAGGTGATTTAGATTTATTTGCGGAACTGCTCCATGACGGATGGCAATTAAAACGCTCTCAAGGGTATGGAATCAGTGATCCAATGATTGATTCCTGGTATGAAGCAGCGATGCAAGCCGGAGCTCAAGGGGGTAAATTGTTAGGCGCGGGTGGCGGTGGTTTTGTCTTGTTGTTAGCCCCTCCTGAGAGACATGAAAAGATTCGTGAAGTACTCAAATACCCCAAAGAACTAGATTTTTCACTAGAGAATACCGGTAGTCGAATCATTTATTTCAATCAATAAATCATTCCTGACTTTCTTAATTAATACAAAGTATATGCAAATTTAAGAGGTGCAAATTGACGGCGAAAGCTCTATTACTTGCGGCTGGGAGAGGGACCCGTTTAAAACCCATAACCATTGATATACCCAAGTGTCTGGTCCAGATATCCGGCAGACCTCTGCTGGATTATTGGCTGGATTTGCTGGGAGATGCTGCAATACAAGACATATTAATTAACACCCATTCACATCCAGATCAAGTTCGAAGTTATATTTCCGAAGTAAATAAACGCGAAGCAATGGTTTTACGTGAGTCACATGAACCTGAGCTACTTGGCTCGGCTGGAACAGTCACTGCCAACCCCGACTTTGCTGATGATGCCGATGCCATCATTATTATTTATGCAGACAACCTGAGTGCTGTCAGCCTGGAAGCCATGCTGCATTACCATCGGAGTCATGACGATCCATTTACCATGATGCTTTTCCATGCTTCGGACCCGCGTACCTGTGGTATCGCATCGTTGGAGAAAGACAATCACATTGTGTCATTTGTTGAGAAACCGGAACACCCCGAGAGCAATCTTGCCAATGCCGGCGTCTATATTCTCGATCGTGAAGCATATCGTGAAGTAGCAGCAATGGAAGCCTTTGATTTCGGATATGATGTCATCCCCCGTTTTGTCGGGCGTATGCGCGGCTGGGTATGGGATGGCTACCATCGTGACATTGGCACACCGCAAGCATATGAGCAGGCACAAAAAGATGCGATTCATTTATTGCAACAGCGTGGTTATGACCTGCAATGCACGCGACCAGCAGTATTTCTGGACCGAGATGGTACTTTGATTGAGCATGTCGATTATCTTGCCGATCCTGCTGCAGTTCGCCTGTTGCCTGGAATACCTGAATCGTTGCGCAAGTTACGCAGGCTGGGTTTTGCATGTGTAGTAGTATCAAACCAGTCGGCGATTGCCAGAGGTATGCTTACCGAAGAGGGCCTCTATGAGATAAACCGGGAGATGTGTCGACAATTGGCAGAGCATGATGCGGTAGTCGATGCGATATACTGGTGTCCCGAACTTCCCAAGTCGAAGGATCGTTATGCTGTAGACCACCCTGATCGAAAGCCTGGTCCCGGCATGCTACTACGTGCTGTCCGTGAATTAAACATCCGGATTGAAGACTCCTGGATGATAGGTGATATGATCAGCGATGTTCTGGCAGGATTGAATGCAGGTTGTCGGGGTAGTATTTATGTTGAATCGGGAAAAAAATCCGATATCGATGACTCTTGCCCCGATGTTGATTTTCAACGATTTGTTGATTTCCCAAGCGCCGTACCATTCATTATAGATTCAATGCATGTTTGAATAAGAACTTCATAATTTAGATATAACATAGTACAGGAATTCGGATATGAAATTATTGCTCACCGGTGGTGCAGGCTATGTTGGCAGTGCCACGCTACGTTGGCTACTTAAGCATGGCCATGATGTTGTTGCCTATGATGATCTCTCTGCGGGGAATGCCGCGGCAGTTCCAGATGGTCGCTTGGTCGTTGGCGACATTTTGGATTATGCAAAGCTTTGTGATGTATGCAGACAATATAAAATCGAAGGCATCATGCATTTTGCCGCCGTTGCATCTGTACCCGAATCTATAGATGATCCTGAGCTGTACTACCGCATTAATGTTCTTGGTACAAAATGTGTTCTCGATGCCATGCGAGCCTGTGAAATCGACCGTATTATTTTCAGCAGTACGGCTGCGACATTTGGTTTTGATAACGAAATGCCATTGACTGAGAAAGCTACACAATTACCTGAAGTGCCCTATGGTACAACCAAATTGGCTTGTGAATGGATTATTAAAGATTACGCCCGTGCCTACAACATTGGGTATACATTGCTACGGTATTTTAACGCCTCCGGTGCCGATCCAGATGGGAACTATGGTGAATCACGGGCAAGTGAGAGCCACCTTATACCACTGACGCTTGCTGTCGCGACCGGTAAACGGGACAAGTTGAAAATATTTGGCGGTGATTACGATACTCGTGATGGTACCTGTATTCGTGATTATGTACACAATGATGACTTGGCCCAAGCCCACCAGATTTCCATGGAACAACTCGCGCCGGGCATTGGCCGTGATTATAATCTTGGTTCAGGGAATGGGACGTCTGTTCTCGAAGTGTTGCGTGCCTGTGAAGAAGTTGTTGGACGACCTATCCCCTATGAAGTTTGTGATCGCCGCCCTGGTGATCCGGGTGTGTTAATCGCGAGCCCAAACAAAATAATCAAGGAATTGGGTTGGAAACCACAATACACAGACATTAAACAAATAGTGGAAACAGCCTGGCGGTGGCATCAGAATCACCCTAATGGATACTTGTCCTGACAGGCGCATTATTACTCTTTGATAAGATTGAATCTACATGAATGTATAAGCAGTAGCTGCAATTGATCAACAACTGTAATTGGACATAGCTGAAGGGAGTGCGTTTATGAACATGCAATGTTTTGGAACTGGCAGCCCCTGGTTTACTACAAGCTCTGTAGTAATGGCAGTACTTTCATGTCTGCACGCACACGGCGATCAACCTTGGGTGACCTTTCGTCCTGCTCCTGAAATAGACCGTGGTTTACATATTGTGCTTGTCAGTGGCGATGAGGAATACCGTAGTGAAGAAGCCTTGCCGGAATTCGCGCGCATTCTGGCCAAAATCCACGGCTTTACCTGTACGGTGCTTTTCGCAATCGATCCGGAAAGTGGTGAGATTAATCCAATGGTTCAGACCAACATCCCCGGGTTATATCATTTGGAATCGGCTGATCTGGTAGTCCTCTTTACACGATTTCGAAATCTACCCGAAGAGCAGATGCGGCATATTGTCGAATACATCAATAGTGGCAAACCAATTTTCGGTATTCGCACGGCCACGCATGCATTCAACCTGCCTGCTGATCATCCGTATCATCGGTATTCCTTTCAATATGATGGTGAAGATTTCAATGGTGGGTTTGGTCGGCAAGTCCTGGGAGAAACCTGGATTGATCATCATGGTATACATGGCAGCGAGAGCACACGCGGTATCATTGCTCCGGAAGCACGTGAACATCCCATCACCAATGGTATTGAAGACGGAGATATTTGGGGCCCTACCGATGTATATACGGTGCGTATGCCACTAATTGGTGAGGACGCCCAGCCTCTGGTGCTGGGGCAGGTACTCACAGGCATGAATATTGAAGACCCACCAAGAGATGGTGAGAAGAATGACCCGATGATGCCGATTGCCTGGACTCGAAGCTACACGGGAGACAGTGGCAACACCGCCAAAGTATTCACCTCGACCATCGGCTCATCTCAGGACTTTGCCAGCGAAGGTCTCCGCAGGTTATGGGTGAACGCAGCCTACTGGTTACTGGAACTCGAAGTGCCGGAAAATGCAGATGTCGGACTGGTAACTGATTATGAACCAAGCCCGTTTAAAATGGACTGGCACCGAAAAGGACTAAAACCCGGAGATTTACCAGGTATTGATTAAAGTCCTGTTAACCCTATATTGAATCCCGAGTAAGATCTATAAGAAACAGGCCGTACCAGATATATCGACTGGACGGCCTGATTAGGTTATGTACTGTTATGTAACGGACAGGTGTTATTGCCTGTGTTGCAAGAAGGTATTACCCGGCAACTACATATAACCACCGACCTCGGCTTGTTTCATCAAGATTGATGATCAAAGTACCTTCTTCCAAGCGGTGCGCGACTTCAGCTCCGCGACTTCCAGCAAGGTCTCCTTGTGCGTACACTGTGATGTCCTCATCCATATTTTGAACTGGTATCCGGACTTCACCGTTCCCTTGAAAGTACATCATGAACACAGCACCATCTTCAACACGACGATCTGCTTGTACCGGTGCCCAGGCAGCCCAACCCAATGGAGAATCCGCAAACTTGAATTCTTTTCCGTCAACAGTAATGGCATTACACTGCTGCCCGGCAAATGCTTCTAAGTCTCCGGAGTCATTCATGCGGAATGACACCAGTACATTACCTTCATAGGAAATAGTGTGGCCATGTACCTTGATATTCTTGATATCAATATTGTCTGAAGGTATATCTACCCCTTCAAGTGCCTTGGCATCCGTTTCTGCGTCACGATGAAATCCGCCATCCCATTGCTCTTCTACCTGGCGAATGTGTGGCGCCAGACTGACGGTGCCATTCGGAAACGCGCAGAAATAATAATCGCTCTGTCGAGAAACATACTCTGGGCTGTCATTGACATCAAAGCTGCCCGTTCCAGAATGCGCACCCAGGGCGACAAGAATATCACTCCACCAGCGCGCATGGTATCCAAGGCTCTCAGATTGATCATCACGAGGACGGAATCCAAGATAAGTGGCACCGGCGTTATGGGTTGCAACCGTATAACCTTTTACACGGCCCAGCACCTGTGTGCCCTCTGCTGGTGTCACGGGATAGGTCTTGTCTACTGTAAAGTCAGTCAGAATAGTCATAGGCTCAATACCACTCAATACACCTTCAAACTCGACCCGTCGGCCTGGCCCCATCACTCCCCAGTGCGTTCCGGGAGAATCATAGGATACGCCAAAGAGAGATTCCCAATCGGAAAGTGCGGGAGAGCCATCTTTATAGAGTATTGCTGGTGGCCCTGACCAGATTACACGTCCACCTTCTTCTATCAATTGGCGCATCATCGCCATTAATTGTCTGGAAGGAAACGGTTCAAACAAGGCGACCAGGGTGTCAAAACGGTATGGGCCGATTTCAATGGCACCATCACGCACTGTACCCATTTCTACCAACTTGTCCTGAGTAAGATAATTGGTGTAGGCATATTGCGTCATCCAGCTACCAAAACGCTCATCAACAGCAACCAAATCCAGGGGATACAACATCAGTACATCGGTCTTTCGATGTTGACGTTCCTGTACTATTGCGTGCTGTTCACTGGCATTCGCACCAGAGACTTCGACCAATGCTCGAAGGCGGTTCCGCAATACCGCAGGCATACCCCAGAATCCGCAATACGCGTTCTCGAACTCATTCACCATGCCCAAAGAGGCGGCAATGGCGATGCCATAGTAGTTCCTGTCCAACCAGCCAGTTTCCGGGTGGTCTGTGCCGGTGCTGATGAGGTATTCACCCCACTTGAAATAGTCATGGCAGGCTGAAGCAGCTTGCTGAACTGTATTTGACCACACAAAATTGGAGGTATACTCATATTTCAATGCGTAATGTTCTTCCGGACCGGAGCGCCAGAAGTCAATCGTGGGGCTTTCTGCCCAAGTAGAATGGGCACGCGTCAATACACGATACCCCATCTTCGATTCCAGGTATTCTTTTGCTTCTTTGAAGAGGTCTACAACACCATCCTGCAGCAACTGGTAATACCGGGCGCGAAACAGGGCAGTTTCTTGTATTGCTTCGGGGGTATCACCCCAGACATGCATGGCATCGTCTTTTGCCAAAACGTCATTGGTGTGGTCTTCCTGGCCATGCACAAAATACACCAGGTATTTGGCAAAATCCTCGAACTCTTCCCCATACAAGCTAGCATATTTTTTTGCTAATCCAGGGCTTACATACCGCTGTGCGAACTGACCATTGTCATGATGCGAGAAATACCCCCAATCCTGCTGGATATGCATTTCATCGGAATACAATGCATTAAATACCACACCCGCATCGACATATCTATCTACCAGGTCTTTCAGATAGGGCAAAGCATTGTCACTGAAGTAGTCCATTTCCGGTACATGGTACTTTTGTACTACGAGTACCCGGTCATAGCCTTCTTCTGACAGTCTACCTTTCCCATGTACCCGGATACGTACAGCCTGGGGCGGGCCTTCACTTTCCCAATCCGCCATTTGTCGGAAAGGCAAAGCATCTTCCCAGATTTCGACTTCAGCAGTATCAGTAATATCGATGATTTCATCTGGTTTTACAAGACGATAGGGGCTGTCCGGGAGGCGCTCCTCTTTGAAGGCAAATACGCGTACACCGGCATCACGTACATTCAAGGGCCCCTTGTTATTTACCCAGTGCCGTTGTTGCCACAACTGCACACTGTAATGTCCCTCAACCGGATCGCGTGTGCCCTTACGGAAGTGCATCCAAACACCGGTCTCGCCTGTTTGATCTGTGTAAGCCGGACCAATTTCCAGGGGACTCAACACACTCAATTCCAGACCCAAGCCATATTGTTGGGCAAAATTGCTGATTACACCAACCAGTTGGATAAACTCATCAGAATCAGGGGTAAGCTCTCGTGGTTTACCAACCTGACCCTCACGATACTGCGCCCAGAAATGATCAAACGCGAGTATCAGCGCATGTGCGCCACGGGCCTGTGCTCGCTCACATATCTGCCGCAGACTTTCATTGCGATCCTGGTCAGCGGATATACTTAAATCAACAACATTGTCTGGATCAGCCAGATCACGCAGTTGTTGATCGCTGACGTAAATAATCCCTTCACGGGGTAAGTTAAACACCCAGGACTTTGGATATGAAATCAACTCACCTGATTGGACATTTTCTGGTATGGATGCTCCCATGACCTTCTCCTGTGTGGTAAAAATTCCGGCACAGCACAGTAAACTAAAAATGATATAAAAAAACATACGATTTGACGACATCACAGCTCTCCTACGGAAGCCAGTTAAAGAATGGCTGGCTAATCCGCATCATAATTTGTGTAAATTAAATTTAAAATTAGTCTTGCTCAATCACTTCCAGTAACCCAGCATCGATAAACTGGCCACCTCTGGTGAATCGACAGTGTATCGCAATCAGATTTTCACCTGCTTTCAATGCGTTCAACGCTTCTGGTGCTATCGCAACTGAGTTGTAACTGGTTTTGTAACCGGGCAACTCGGCTGCCAGTACACCATTCAGGTAAACCTGGGTATCTTCATCATGATGGATAGACAACATAGCTTTTTCGACATCATCCTGATCGATGGTGAAGGTGCGACGCAACCAGATACCCGCGCTCTCCCAAACGGTACCAACGATAGAACCTGGAGTATGGTCGGTGCCAAACCCCCCGGTACCTGTGTTCCAGTCTGAATCATCAAATTCAACGGTGAACCAATCATCAGCCGGGGATTCTTCCGTATATTTCCATGTAAACTCACCTTGTTGCGCGTTGAGTAATAACACTTCGAAGGTTGGTGGTGGCAGATACAGTGTATTGTTCAGTTTGGTAATCGTGTCCGAATTCATTTTGATCACTTCACGATCATAGGTCATAAATCCATTCACTTCTACTTCAACATCCGTTGTTTGTGTATACACAGCCGCTGCCAGCCCCTGACCAATCATAGGGCGTAAACTGACGATCAGATTCGCGTAAGCTTGTGTCAGAGCCTCAGCATCATCATAACTGCGATACCCCCAGTTTTCTTCGTCTTGCCAGGTATGTCCCTTCAGAGGCAGGCCAAGACCGCCAAATTCGCCCAATACGACGGCTCTGTTGTCCTCCAATGGGGCAATAGCAGGTCCCGGATAGCTGTGTATATCCAGCACGTCTCCCACATTGCGGTCTGTCCATCCACTGGCACTGTTTACCAAACGGGTTGGGTCGAGTTCTTTTGCCCAATCTGCTATGCGCGCAGTATCAAACTGCCCCCAACCTTCATTAAACGGGACCCACATTACAATACTGGGATGGTTGTAAAAGGCTTCGACCATGCGACGATATTCAAATTCATATTGCGCTGCAGATTGCAGACTCCGGTTCAGGTCAGGCATGTCTCCATGAATATGTCCATCACCATTTGGCATGTCCTGCCAGACCAGCAGGCCAATTTTGTCGCACCAATAATAAAGCCGTTGCGGCTCTACCTTGACATGTTTGCGCAACATGTTGAAGCCCAGTTTTTTTGTGATATCCAGATCATATTTCAGTGCTTCGTCTGTAGGGGCAGTGTACAGTCCATCTGGCCACCAGCCCTGGTCCAGCGGGCCATACTGGAATAGAGCTTCATTGTTTAAGAAGAGACGATTGATTCCTTTGTCATCTTTGCGCATCTCAATTTTACGCATGCCGAAATAACTGTCAACCGCGTCTACCCTCGTATCGCCGCTGGTAATCAATTGAACAGATAAATCGTATAAGAAGGGGTCATCAGGTGACCACAGACGTGGATTCTCTATTGAGAAAGCGAGTTGATTATCGGATGTGGTAACTGTTTTAGAAAACCCATCTCCATGTACCGAAACTGCTATTTGCAAACCACTCATGTCGCCAACTGTATCAACTTCCAGTACTATCTGGCTGTTGTCAACATCAGGCGTAATTTTTAATTCATGTATGGAAGTTTTCGGGACAGGTTCCAGCCATACAGTCTGCCAGATACCAGTTACCGGGGTGTACCAGATACCGTGGGGATTTCGAATCTGCTTACCCCGTGCTTGAAACCCTGCATCACTGGGGTCCCAGACCGAAACAATTATTTCCTGTTCACCATCTGCGTATAAAGCAGGTGTAAGGTCAAAGCTGAATGGCGTAAATCCTCCCTGATGACGTCCGACATGATGGCCGTTTACCCATACATCGGTTTCCCAGTCAACCGCCCCGAAATGCAATAATATTCGCTGTCCTGTCCAGTCTTCCGGCACATTAAAGGTACGCCTGTACCACAGTCGATTGTTTTCGCCGACCTGGCGTCCGACTCCAGACAAAGCTGATTCAACGGCGAATGGTACCAGAATTTGGCCGTCATATGTTTCAGGCGCTGAAGCGGTGCGTTCCTGAATGGCATATTCCCATAGACCATTCAGATTCAGCCAGTGTGTACGGGTCATCATAGGCCGTGGATACTCTGGTAATGGAGCTGTGACATCAATATCTTTTGCCCAACGTGTCAACAGCTTGTCTCCAGCCGGAGCCCATTCTCCCATGCTGATGTTTGCAGAAACGCTAAAAAAAAC
This sequence comes from uncultured Nitrospirales bacterium, assembly GCA_964537975.1. Lineage (GTDB taxonomy): Bacteria > Hydrogenedentota > Hydrogenedentia > Hydrogenedentales > SCBR16-9 > SCBR16-9. Next base: position 14,725 of record CAZIDP010000041.1, read on the forward strand.
CAAAGAACACATAATCGACATCATATTTTTCCCTCTATGCAGTTTTAGCTAGATATTTATTGAACTCAATTTGAGTTCATTCATAACAGGTCATTTGATATCAGGATATAATCAGACTACATCATGGCAGTCAAATCATAATAATGCATGGAAACTTTTTCAGATATACGATTCAATCCTTAAAATGCATTAAAAATCAACTCAATCTTTCAGAATTTCTCGTGTGCGCAGCCATTGGATACAGAGCGCTGGCCAGGCTCGAAAAGCTTCATTCTCCAAGCCCAGACCCAGCCCATGTCTTCCAGTTTCAAACAGATGCATCTCTGCCGGAACTCCCGCGCGTATTAATGCCATATAAAATTCGATACTGTTTTCAACGGATACTCCAGAATCATCACTCGTGTGTGCCAGAAATGTTGGCGGAGTTTCTGAATTAACCTGCAGGTGATTGCTTAAACTTTGATCCATCTCCAAGTCAGCATCTGGACCCAACAGATTATTTCGTGAACCTATGTGACCGATTGGAGACATCAATGAAATCACCGGATAAACCAGAATCATGAAGTCCGGACGACTTGAAATCCTCCCTGGAGCATTTCCATCTTTGAAATGTGTTCCGGCAGTTGAAGCCAGATGGCCTCCGGCTGAAAACCCCAGGATGCCTGTTTTTTCCGGATCAATGTTCCAAGATTCGGAATGTTCACGAATTAATCGAATGGCCTGTTGCGCGTCCTGAAGCGGTGCCGGAAAACGATGTGGCGCTATGCGATATTGCAGCACTGCGGCTGCTATACCATGACTGTTAAGCCATTTTGCCACGTCATACCCTTCATGTTCTATGGCCAGGTGAGCGTAAGCACCTCCTGGGCAAATTAGAATTGCTGGTGTTGGAACTGCTGAGTCTGGCAAGTTAAATAAATACATGTTTGCCTCGTCCAACCCAGCGGATTCAACATCTACCTCTGTTGAACTTTCATATATAGGTATTATCGGGGTACCTTCAGGTGGTTTTGGCAATTCCACAGCACCCAAAAAACTTAGAAAAACCAATGTCATACCCATATATACTTCTCCCATATCTCGAAATCCCTTCTGTCTCATTTGAACACACAATTATATAATAAGTACCTGCAACTGCCACTGCAGCTCCGATAGCTGTTGCAGGCTTCTATCAGCAAACTTGTTAATGTATATCTTAGAATTTGCGCAGGACTTCCCGATTGACCCGCTTTGTCAGATCATCTAGTGTACCCTCAAAGAGATAAAGTTTACCACGTCGGTGTACTCGCTTTCCGGGCGGACACTCAGGTAAGACAGGATCGGCATGAACACAGGGAATCTCAGCATTACTGAGGAGGCTGCGGGCTGAAGGCCAGGCCAACGCAAAAACATACCTACCATCTTCAGACGTTACAGCGACAGCATCCAGCCCTGAAACATCACTGCTTACACCCCAGATGCTTCGAGGTATTTGCAATTCCGGTCCACCTTCAACAGGATAATGGGTTAAAGTTTCACGCCCATCACCCCGGTCTGTGTCCGCCATCGCTACCCATTCACCATCGGTGTATATCCAGGTGCGTTCCAAAGATTTGTCTTCAAATAATGTGCCAGCCAGGATGGGACAAAATTGCACAGCAACCGGAATAATACGGCCAGTTTTATTCCCAACCCAGATTTCAAGATCAACATCATACTCATTGGGCGACAATCTTCCACCGATGGTAGCATTTGCAACATCCCATTCGAACCACAGCGTTTCTGCGTCATCATCTTGATGCCACTCTCCTGCCAGTTCAGTGGGATCGGTTGCCGGTGAGATACCCTCGATGGTGTGGTCAATGTACTCCAAGGTGTCGGTATGAACTGTTTCCGGAAAACGAAGTTTTATAGGACTGTCCATCCAAGGTGCCTGTACCAACGCAATGTTCTGCATTGGATTCACAGACTTATCCTGACCTGTGACTTGAATTCGCTGTTCGGTTTCCACCTCTTTTCCTGCTGTGACTCGCAAACGCTGTGGTGTATCATCTGAATCGATCAAGAAAACAGCACCAAAAGTACCGCCAGGTTCGGAATGCACTTCAACACCGTCCAGATCGCCTTCTCGTGCATGTGAGAGAGCGCGCCAGCCCGTGCTGTCCTCTATGTATATACGTGGCCAACGGTAATCTGTCAGACCGGAAACACGGACGGGAATCAGATCACGACCACCCTGCACCACAAATTCAGCTTCATTGTCTTCAACCCGAACCAATGTCGGGAAGTCACTTAATTTCTCACCTTTGGTTACTTCCACGATGCGGGGACGTGCACTGCCATAAGTCACAACTTCACGCTGTGGAATGCGGCTACCATCAACTTCTCCATGAGGTAACCAGAATCCGTCAAAGGCCAGCACTTGCCCGGCCTGCAACTCCAGGGTTTCTGAATCAGGCACCAAATGCATCCGGAGATCACCAGATGCTTCACACTGCACCAGCGCACCCGGCCCGAATTCGTCTATGTGCCAGTCTTCAATTACAAGCGCGTTTGATCCCATCGCTTCTCCGTAGACATTCATATAAGCGTTCTTTCGTGGAAGGGAAACATTCAAATCCGTGAGTGCTTCCGCTTCAAAACTCAACGCGTATGGACCTTCCATTCCAGAAGCTTCAAAATGGCTGTATCGCAGCCGCTGTACATTGGTGCGCATTGTTGCCATTCGAAATTGTTTACGTGCGTCAGGAATGGTAACCGGTTCCAGTACTTCATATTTAACCCGCACAAAGCTGCGAAGTTCATCTACCTGTGGCGTTTCCCAGGCGCGTACGGTTGCCCGGATTTTTCCATCTGAAGACAGGTATTCCAAGCCGATATCAAACCAGTTGTTGCCAGTGCTGTAATAGGTCGTGCCACGGTATTCCATATAACGCCAGGCTTCACCATCATGATAAGAAAGGAAGGTGTGTCCAGCGATGTTGTCATGTTGTGGCTGACCACCCCAGAATGTGTCCTGGCTCATGGCACGGAAATCGGCAATATCAATTCCGGGCAACCCACCAAATTTAAAGGGCACATAACAGGTTGTCTCAGTCACCCCGGTCGAGCTGTGAAAATAATCCATCCAGGCACCCAGAGATGAGAACTGTTTGACCATTTTCCGGCCCCAATTCTGATAGAGATGTTGTGCTGTTAATTCACGGGTTTCACCTGGCGCCAATACCAGCGGGAAATAGGTTTCACTGAAGGGAATGTCTGTCGGATTATAAAAGGGTTCTTCTTTTTCTCCAGCAAAGTTTTTGGATATCTGTACAACGATTGGCAATGGATGCCCCTGGTCATCCAGCAGAATACCGCCTTCTACATGTCCCTTACTTCCAGACGAAGATTCGTGCATCACATAGATGCGTCGAGGCTGGTCATCATTGGTAACACGAAAACGAACTTGTTGGCGGTAGTTCGGGAATTCATAGAAGTGCTCCTGAAATGCTCCCGGACTGTATGACCCGATGACATAGCAGCCACGGATCGGGTCGTATTCCATTGGGCGGTCGGCATTCAATGTCTCCAGGGCATCCACAGGCAGCGGTTCTTCTTCTCCGAATATCGGGAAGTGAAAAGCTTGAATCACACCCTCCGCGAAGGGCTCTGCAGTGAATACCTCTTTATGGACTCCACCGATATGTACTTCCGCGGCATCAAAGTCATCTGTACCATGCCATATTATGGAAGCCAGGATTTTCTCAGGATAGCAGTACAGTGCCAGATCGCCTCTAAGTGGTGCCAGATTGCCTTCGGAATCTGAAACCTGGACATCAAACCAGCGAACTTCATGATAATAAGGTCCGCGCCGATATAAATTGATTCGGGAAGGTTCTTTGGTATTTTCTGTTGAATAGAAATTTCCAGTACTGTCCTTCACACTGACAGACAACCAGACGGAACCGCTTTCGGCATCTGTCAAGTGGTGAGGCGCACGCAATGCTCCCACCAGATGATACGTTTCAGCCATCACTTCAAATGCGGTGCGGGTAGCATCAACATAGCGAACCTCCAATGGAGGGCGTACTTCTAATGGTTGTTGTGCGAATCCTGCCGACCAGGGCGAGTCCATAGCTGCACCAGTCATCAGTATCCCGCATATCAGATACGATATCATTGTTAACATCCTTTCATCTTTTCACCCAGTTTCCATAATCTCCCAAACGGATCACTATACGCTGCACGGTAGGAGATTTACCAACCAGATACCATGCACTAAATGTTACGATCTGTTGTCTGTGTAATTTAAGGTTTTATGACATACCTAAGGTTCAATGACAGGTGTTTTCTCGCTTCGCCATGCGAACCAACCCCCGATTCTGACGGCACGATATGCGTTACGACGCTGGTGGTTTTTAATACTACAAAATTTTAAATTCCGTGCAAAAAACCGGTCAGATTCTTTTCTGCTCCAGACAAAATCAGCTTCTTTCCAGGTACCATCGCTATTCTGCACCAAGTGGCTGTCTTTTGGAATCTGACCACCAAATGCGTATTGCCAATCATGGGGTACTGCCGCAGGCAATATATTGTCACGCCCTAGATACCACTCCAACATTGCTGGAATGCTTGCACCATCGCAAACAAACCCTTTGGGTACAACCAGACGCTGACGTGGAAATCCTTCAGCTACCCACTCCACGACAAACTCTTCCAACAATTTGATTTTACGAGGGGCAATAAGCGCGACTTTGGGCCACTCAAGGGAGTCTTTGTCTGCATACCTCATTTCTGGACTCATTGTGATATATCCTTTCTATCGGTTGGAATCTTGTTCTCCAAGTCATGATGAATTACTTCTTTATTTCCAATGGTTGCATTAAAATTCTTCTCTTATTCATCTGTTTCAACAATACCTTGTCAATAAGCTTGAGGATGTTATTGAATTTGCTAGATTTAATAGTAGCCAACAATCATGCAGTAATAGCATTAAGCATGGCAAGTAAGTATTTTTTCTCTATATTTTAAATTGAGTGGCATTTTAAAAAATGCACAATATGTACTCAAATGAAACAACCATTTGGTCGCTTTGTTGTAAAATAGGGCACCTCAAGGTTGATTTAATCACGTCGATATCTTGCTTAATGCCATCTAATATATTGAAATTAATAGACTTGCGAAACTTGATATAAAAAACCAATTATTGGCACGAATCTTGATAGTATATAATGTAGAAAGTATATAAATTATCAGAAACTGGCTGGCAATACAATGAGGAGTTTATGATATGAATGAAAAAATCACTATAAATGCATTCTGCCCGGTAATTGACTTTGGGGATGAAATTAATCGACTTCTGGCCAGCACAAATTGGCCAATTGTACATACCAAGAACACTGCTGGATCAGGCGAGGACGAAGTGGAATTGTCTCAGGACAATGAAAACCTCTATGTAATGATTGCCTTGCCTGGTGTTAATGCTTCAGATATAGATATTACTATACAAGAAGGCGTATTGCGTATTTCAGGTGAGCGACACAACCCCTATGCAGACAATGAGGAACCTGTGCAGTGGATGTATCAGGAGCGTGCTTACGGTCCGTTTACCTATCGTTTCCGCATTCCAGTAAATATCACTGTTGACAACGTAAAAGCTGGATACAAGAACGGCGTGTTGTTGGTTACGTTGCCAAAAGCTCCTGAAGCACGCCCGCGCCAGATTGATGTTACTATCGAATAACATCAGGGCCATGAGCAGTTCAGGATTGTTTTTCAGAAGGTAATTCGAATTTTGATACCGGTCCAATTAGTGGGCTGGTATCTTTTTCTTTGATGTCAGACCGTATCCTTGCTAGACTGATGCCAAGGCTTATACTATCAGAAAGCAGTGAATGCCATGACTGACAGATACCCGGGGGTCGCCGGGAAGTTTTACCCGGACGCCCCAATTGAATTGTCGCAAATAATATCAAGCTGCCTTCAAGAATCAGGAGTTACTCCGGCTCCAGAGCAAGTAGCAGCCATTGTAACGCCGCATGCCGGTTACTTATATTCAGGACCGACTGCGGGGTATGCTTATAACCGTGTAAAAGGTAAACAGCCTGAGCGCGTGGTTCTGTTGGGGAGGTCACATTATTACTTTTTCGATGGATGCCAAATTGATGATCATGAAAGCTGGATTACACCGCTAGGTCGGTTGGCTGTTGACTCGGATTTTATTCAAGATAAAATGCAGTACCCGAATGTCACGATAACATGCAATGCACATAATGAAGACCACACCCTTGAAGTGCAGATACCGTTTTTGCAGCAAGTGCTCGGGAATGTCCCGATAGTACCCATATTGTTCGGGTGTGATCCCGGTGACTGGCATATTGAGTTTGGAAAATTCCTGGCGAGTGTTTTGAATCCAGACGATTTACTGGTAGCATCAACGGACCTCTCGCATTTTTATCCACAAGAAGAAGCCAATGAGATAGACCAGGTCTCTCTTCAGTATGTATTAAACAAAGACTATCATCGTTTGTGTGATGCGAATGCCCAAGGTGATTGTTCCATGTGTGGAGCCACCGCGGTGGTTGTGGCCATGGCATATGCCCTGCAGCGACAGGCTGATCAATGGTATTTACTCCATTACGAAACCAGTGGCGACCGCTCCCGTCAATATGATCGGGTAGTTGGGTATGGAGCGGTTTCTATGGAATGGCCTAAATGAAGCTATTGTTGTCAGGTGTATTGGTGTTTTTGATTTCGTCAATTTTCTTGTTGACAACGATGCATGGGGAGGGAATGATGAATGGCAATTCATGTACGTGATGTGGTCAAAAAAATGGAAGCTTGGGCGCCGTCTTCGCTTGCCTATGCTTGGGACAATGTCGGATTACAAATCGGTGACCTCGATGCACCCGTCGATCGAATTCTCGTTTGCCTGACAATCACAGAAGAAGTGGTTGGGATCGCATTACGGGAAAAGATATCGCTAATTGTGGCACATCATCCAATTATTTTCAGACCATTACACTCACTTTGCGCCAACAAACCGCAAGAACGCCTGTGTATGGAGTTGGTACGTGGCGGTGTGGCATGTTATGTAGCCCATACGAATCTTGATCTCGTGCCTGGTGGCGTCAGTTATGCACTGGCAGATATGTTGGGTATAACCCAAGTACAACCTCTTTTTCTTGTGGAACATGCGGTGCAATATAAGTTTGTATCCTTCGTGCCGGAAACCCATCTGGCTGCAGTACGCCAGGCAGTTTCTGAAGCCGGAGCCGGTATCATTGGCGAGTATACCCAATGCAGTTTCAGTACACCGGGCACAGGGACATTTTTGCCCGGAGCCTCCGCCACACCTTTCCTGGGAAACAAAGAAATGCTTAATGAAGAACCCGAACGTCGCTTTGAGACCATTGTTCCCAAAGGGTGCCTGGGTGCAGTTATTGGTGCATTATGTGAAGCTCACCCGTATGAAGAGCCTGCCTATGATGTTTTTCCTTTAATAGAACCAGATAACAATATCGGTCTGGGAGTTCGTGGTGTATTGCAAACACCAGTTACCATGCAGAATTTGGCTGAATTAACATGCAGTTTGCTGGAGGAACACACCGTACGCGTATATGGTGATGCTGATATGATGGTGCGGTCTGTTGCGGTTCTGGGCGGTTCTGGCGGTGGTGAAATTCCGCGACTGCCATCCGATATCGACCTGTATATTACAGGTGATGTCAAGTATCACGATGCATTGGAGGCGCTACAGCGTAGTATAGGTGTTATTGATGCCGGGCATCGTGGTACAGAAATTCCTGTTCTAGAGAAAATCAAAGAATACCTGGCTCAATTGAATGGCTTGAATATTATGATATACGAGGAACCAGAAACATTTACTGTTGTTTCAGCATCTCCATCATTGGAAAGCAATTAAAAAATCGCATGCCAGACCACAGGGAGTTCTTAAGAACAACATGACAGAACAAAACAATGAAGCGTCGGTGAAAGGTACACCATCAGGTGATGACAATAAAATGCATACAGGATTATGGGTCAAGATCAGTGTAATCGTAATCATTGCCGTTTACCTCGTGTTTCGAATCCTGTTTAGTGCTGCACTGGATGGACGCATCGAGTCCAAGATATTTGATTTACAGGAAGAGCAGGTAGTTGGAGAGGAAGTGAGTGCATCAAAAACGGTATACTTTAATCAGCAGGGCCAATATACCATATATGTCGAGTATGAACGCACTGTTGACAGCCAGGCACTACATGAGCCCTTTGATCTGAACACATTGAAACTGCAGGTAATTCAATTGTCTGATATGACAGACTTACCCATAGCATCAACTGCAATGCGACAATATACGATTCGTAGGACGGTTGGCATAGCAACTGGTGTCGTCGATATCGTTCGACCGGGAGAACATTTGATCAATCTTGTGGTCACACTGGAAGAACCTGTAGATACAATTAGTTTGGCTTTTCGAAAAAATTTTAAGAGCAGATATCTCTGGGCAGGGGCTATGATAGGGTTGATTACTTTGATCGCCAGCCTGGTCGTATGGAAATTGATACAATACGGACATCCAAAAGCAAATCATTTGGGATAATTTTACAGTTCAGGGTTGTACTCAAATGTTTTTGTTTTATGTATTGCTTTAGCAGGTATCAATCAACAATTTCAGGGGAAATTGGTCCAAATTAACTGACACAATTTAAAAACACTCTGATATGAACTTGGAAAGTGAACTCATGGTTAACAGACCATTAAAAATTTTGTTTGTAGCTGCAGAACTGGCACCGCTGGTAAGTACTGGAGGGTTGGCTGATGTAGCGAATGCGCTTTCCAAAAACTTGGCAGCGCGTGGTCACGATGTCCGTATTGCCATGCCTGCGTACCGCCACATCCCCAAGGAATATCTGGGAAAACAAAGATTTACCTGCAAGGCAGACCTGGGAATTAAAACTGTTTATGGAGCAATGCGAGAAACGCGATTACCGGGGTCGCATGTACCGGTTTATCTAGTTGAGCACGATGATTATTTTGGCAGAGACCATTTATACGGTACCCATGCTTATGAATATGTAGATAATGCGGAACGGTTCTGCTTTTTTTGTCTGGCAGCATTGAATGGTATAGAGCAAAGTACCTGGATGCCCGATATTGTTCATTGCCATGATTGGCATACTTCGCTGATTCCTTCCTATCTGAAGACCCGCTACGCCAAACATCCGTATTGGAAAAATATCCCGACCCTCTTCACGATCCACAACCTGGCATTTCAAGGTCGTTACCCAGCTGACAAATTTGCTGTAACAGGTTTTGATCCGGAAATGTTCGATCCGGCAACGTTTGAGTTTTATGGTGACATGAACTTAATGAAAGCGTGTATTGCCCTGACAACCCGATTGAATACGGTAAGTCCCCGGTACGCACGAGAAATACAAACGCAAGAGTATGGTGAAGGACTGGACGGAATGTTGCGGACACGAAGTGATGATCTTTCAGGTATCTTGAACGGAGTTGACTACACGGTGTGGAACCCGGCAAAAGACACGCATATTGCCGAAAACTATTCCAAATCTGATCTTTCTGGTAAGCAAAAATGTAAACAGGCATTACAACAGGAATTTGGCTTACCTATTCGTGATGATGTGCCTCTGATTGGGCTGATAAGTCGCCTGACATGGCAAAAAGGATTTGACTTGGTGGCGGATGCCATACCGCAATTGGCACGTTTGGATGCGCAATTTGTCATTCTCGGTACTGGGCAACCAGAAATTGAACAGAAGCTGGTTACGCTTGGTAATAAATTTCCAGACAATCTTCGTGTTGTATTGGCATTCGATGTGCCTAAATCTCATCGCTTGCAGGCCGGAACCGATTTCTTTTTGATGCCATCTCGGTATGAACCCTGTGGTTTAACACAAATGTATGCACTTGCGTACGGCAGCATACCCATTGTTCGACGCACTGGAGGGCTTGCAGACACAGTACGTAACATCAGCAGTACGAATCTAGGACGTGGAACCGCTACCGGGATTTCATTTGTGCCGGTGACTGCTACCGCGATAATAAAAAGTGTAAATGAAGCAATAACGTTATACAAGAATAAAAATTTATATCAAAGTGTGCAGTTGGCTGGCATGAATGAAGATTTTTCTTGGGACCGGTCAGGGGATTTGTACCTACAGGAATATGAGGCAGCAATAGAAGCTGTAAAGGAATCAACTTAAATAATGGATGCTGTTCAATCGCTGGTATTATTGAGTAGCTCACCCCGACACACGGAAAATATTGGTGCAGCACTATATAAATATTTGAAACGCGGTGGTGTGCTGGCATTATTTGGCGACTTGGCTACCGGGAAAACCTGCCTGGTTCGTGGAATCGCTGAAGACTGTAAAATAAGCGATCCGGTTCACAGCCCGACATTTACGCTAGTCAATCAATATGGCACACCGCCTGTGCTGTACCACTTGGACTTGTACCGGGTATCAAGTCCGGATGATCTCCAGGAATTAGGGATTGAAGAAATTTTTGATGGTGAAATCTTGTGTGTTGTTGAGTGGGCAGAACGTGCACCAGGATTGCTGCCTGAGCGACGTGTTGACATTCAACTGTCCCATACCGGTGGTGATAATCGACAACTTGAAATAACCAATTATGGATTGATGTCTGCCGATTGGCTTGCTGATTTTAAAGAAAAGTTCATGATCGCTTGATTGCTTGCCTCTTGACTGGGCACAATAACCAACTTGATAAATATATGTACTCTAATGCACACAGTGCAATAATTAATATTATAAGTAAAAAAAGCAATTATTGTCACTTGGCTTAATTGATCCAAAACATCAAGTTGTTTTAAATGTGTATTGTTACCTGTGAATTGAAGGCAGATGTCATAAATATATCCAGTTGTTTTTTGTTCGCCTGTCACGGTGACACAATCCCGTATTATTTCGTACTTTTGGAGGACCCACGTTGAAATTTGCCATAATATCGGATATCCACGCCAATTTTGAGGCATTGAGTGCGGTTCTGGCAAGGATTGATTCCATGGACGATGTGGACAACATAATTTGCCTGGGGGATGTTGTCGGTTACAATGCGGACCCGAATGATTGCGTGGATGTGCTTCGAGAACGTGAAATTCTGACCATACTGGGCAATCATGATGCTGTTGCATGCGGCATTGAAGAGCCGTGGAATTTTAATCCGGTTGCTATGGCAGCAGCTATGTGGACGCGTGACAATTTGAACAAAGATAACCTGGAATGGTTACGCGAATTACCCGACATGTTAAAATTCCAAACTTTTATTGCAGTTCATGGGGCGCCAAATAATCGCAATACCTATTTACTCTCTTGGGAAGATATTTTGCCTCACCTGGAATTTATGCGAGAGTCGGAATGCAATATTTGTCTGATTGGACATACGCATAGTCCGGGTATATTTTCAGATGATGGCGTGTATACAGTAGATGATAATGGGATTTTTGACATTGGCAATGACAAGATTTTCTTTATCAATTCAGGTTCTGTGGGTCAACCCCGCGATGGAAATCCCGATGCTGCTTTTGGACTGCTGGATACAGAAAAAAATGATTTTGAACAACTGCGGGTGAAGTACCCGGTTGAAAAAACTGCCCAACGTATTGTAAATGCCGGATTGCCCATTTTTCTGGCAGAGCGCCTTGCTATGGGTCGATAACAACAAAATGTAACAACAGAATTATCGGTTGACCGGGGCACTCCAGATGTTAAAATGTAAAGTCTGTGGTTAATAATCAACAGGATATTGATAGTAAAGGATTCTCGATATTGCGCGAAGCACACATTAAAAGAGAAACAAATGAAACAAAAATAGATATACTTGTCAACCTTGACGGCAGTGGCAAGTCCGATGTCAATACTGGAGTAGGCTTTTTAGACCATATGCTGATCCATTTGGCCCGTCACGGTTTGTTTGATTTACAGATTCAATCTACAGGTGACTTACATATTGACGCGCACCACACGGTTGAAGATGTGGGGATTTGTCTGGGTAAAGCTTTCCTGCAAGCCCTTGGGGATATGAAGGGCATTACTCGGTACGGGCAGGCATTGATACCTATGGATGAAACCCTGGCCGAATGCGCACTGGATATCAGTGGTAGACCGTTTCTATATTTTCAAGCAACGTTCAATGCGGAAAAAATTGGCACTTTCGACACAGAGTTGGTGGAAGAGTTCTTTCGTGCTTTTGCAGTAAATAGCCGTATGACGCTTCATTTACTTGCTCGACATGGTAACAATGCACACCATGTTGCTGAAGGACTATTTAAAGCATGGGCCAAAGCATTGCGAATTGCCGTATCGCGTGATTCACGGGTAACAGACGTTCCCTCTACCAAGGGAATGCTCGAAATATGATTGCCATAGTTGATTACGGTATGGGGAATTTGCGTAGTGCCCAGAAAGGTATCGAAAAATCTGGTCATGAAGCAGTGGTAACAGATGATCCGGAGTTGATATCTTCAGCGGATGCTGTTGTGTTGCCAGGGGTTGGTGCATTCAAGGATTGTTACGATGGGTTGGATGCCCGTGGCCTGGTGCGCCCGGTAATTGAAGCCGCGCAGAGCGGCAGACCTTTTCTGGGTATTTGTGTTGGACTTCAGCTTATGTTTGAATCTAGCGAAGAAGGAGGTCATGAGACGCGTGGATTGGGTATATTGCCTGGACGCGTTATTCGATTTCCCGCTGCTTCGAAAACCGGTTTGAAGGTGCCGCACATGGGGTGGAACCAGCTATTCCTGACACCTGAACGATATTGCCCGTTGCTCCAGGGAATTGAACGCGATCCATATGTGTATTTTGTACACAGTTATTACGCGCAACCAAGCGATCCTGACATTATCTTGGCTACGTGTCAATATGGTGTGGAATTTGCTGCAATTGTAGGAAGAGACAATGTGTTTGCTGTACAATTTCACCCAGAAAAAAGCCAAACAGATGGCATAAAAATATTACAATCTTTCGGAAACCTGGTTGGGAGAAAAATATGATACGACGCATTCTGATCCCTACAGATGGTAGTGTTGCGGCAGAAAAGGGATGGCGTTATGCTCTTGAATTGGCAAAAAGACACGGGGCATGTCTGGTAGGTTTGCATGTAGTTGATGTCCGCTTGCTTGAAGGTCCATTTCTGCGCGACCTGTCCGCTTCGTTAGGCACAGCACCTTATGTTAACTACCAGGGTAATATTTCAATGCTCCTTGAAGAGCGGGGCAAACTTGCTCTGGAACTACTCAAGAAGACAGCCGATGAAGTTGGTGTCTCGTGTGAAATCAAGCAAGAAACAGGCATTGTCTCACGTTGCATTGTTGAAGAAGGTGGTCTGACAGATTTGATTGTCATGGGGCGGGGTGGTGAGCATGATGAGTGGCTGGATGGCGTATTGGGTTCTACAGCTGAAGCTGTGGTACGTCGTTCTAAACAACCGGTGTTAATTACTGCCACTGACACACCTGGTTCCAGGTTAGCAGTTGTAGCATACGATGGTACATCGCATGCGAAGCAAGCGTTAAAAGCGTCAGCGATAGTGGCCGCGGAATGGAAAATACCTTTTCACTTATTGGTGGTTGGCAATGAGGAGTATCGCTATCTGCTGGATGAAGCCAAAACATATCTGCAATCATATGAAGCGTTGGACATTACTTACACTTTACAAGAGGGGGACCCCGGTGAAGTTATCATAGAGTATGTCACACAACAAAATGCCGACTTGTTGGTCATTGGCGCATATGGTCATTCAAAAATGCGAGAATTGGTAATCGGCAGTACGTGTAGTTATGTGCTTAATCATGCTCCATGCCCTGTGCTATTGGCACACTAATGAGCGAACAGTGTTTTAATGTTTTAGTTTAATATATTGTATGTATAATGGGGTTTTAAAAGATGGCAGACTTGAAGCATCTGGATTACGTCATTGAAAGAGTAGGTGATTTGCCTGCGTTACCGGATGTCGTGACCGAAGTACTGCGTATCACTGATGATCCCCTTTCATCTACCTCTGATGTGTGTGAATGCCTGCAAGATGACCCAGCACTCACTGCCAAAGTACTGCGAGTCAGCAATTCATCGTATTATGGCATGAAACAATATGTTGGAACGCTGAAACTGGCGCTTGTCATATTAGGGGTGAAAGAAGTCCGTAATGTTGTGATTGGGATATCTGTATTTGATACGCTCAATGACAAGCCGGAAAGCTTGAAGCTTGCACAAGATATCTGGAACTCCTCTTTGCGTGTTGCCGGATTGGCACGCTTTTTGGCAAATTATATGGGTGTTGGATTTCAAGGACAAGAATTTGTAGCCGGATTGTTGACCGATATTGGAAAAATGTGCTTTCTTCGGCAATTTCATTTTCCATATACACCCATGTTCCTGGAACTCAAGGATGATCCAGGGGCACTGTGTCAGGAAGAGTATAAAGAATTTGGTTGTAATCATGCAGATGTCGCCATGGCATTGACCATGCGTTGGCATTTACCCCAGGTTATTGCCGATGCGCTTTGGTATCAACTTCCAGACCAAAGTAAATATATTGGCGAAGCAAAAGACCCGAAATTAGCAGCATTGGTTCGTATTGCCAAGTTGGCTTTATACGATAATTTCAAAAAATCTGAAGGGCAGGCCAGCGTTGAAGATTCCGAACCTTGGGATATTTTGGCCAATGTTAAGACACCGGTTGAAGTCGAACAACGTCGTGATCTGTTGATTTCTATGGTTGAAGAACTGAATAATGCTCCGGCATTACCGCTGTAATTTAACAATGACCTGAATGGTCTTTACGTCTCATTGCTGTATAGTAAAGAGCATAGTATTTTTTGGGAATATATAGTGGAACATGAATTGGGAATGAATACCGAATGGCTAAAAAAGAAAAGATTTCCATACTCAGAGAAGAACAGTTTGAAGAGGTGGAAGAAGCACTGAGTGATGCTATGGCCAACCTTGATGCAGCGAATGGTCGAATAGCAGCTTTGTTGAATTCTGAAGATCATGAAATTCCGCAAGACTATGTTGGAGAAACAACAGAAACTATACCGGAAAATTCGGGTACCATGTCCAACGATGGCAGGCTTGGCGCGACAGTTGATTCTGATTCAAGTGTTGATTCAAGTACTGATTCCAATATATCCAGCAAAACGAACTGACGCCAAATTTAACATGTTCTGTAACGCTAAACCATATACTGTCATTGGGAACGCAATACACAGATTATCCTGCTGAAAACGGTACTGTTTATCAATACCTACCAATTATCAAAATGTCAGTGAATTACCCATGAAGTCAAAAAATACTTTGCGAATATTGATGCTGGATGCGCATTCCCGGGGTGGCGGACAAGTCAATTATGTACATTGTCTGGCAGACAAATTGACCTCTATGGGGCATGAAGTTACTATAGGTTGCCGTTCCGGAAGTGTTCTAGTGCAGGTTGCCTGTGATGCAGGTTGTGCATATTTGGATGATTTTTATTTTGCCGGTGGTTTCAAACCTGGCAAATGGTGGCATGACATTCGACGTTTGATGCGGTATGTTGATGAGTCTAAGCCAGACATCGTGCATGTAAACGGTTCTCAAGACCACTGGGCAGCAGGTATTGCCAATTATTGGCGAGGGCGGTCGACTTGCCTGATACGTACCCGTCACAATACCTATAAGGTAAAAAATAGCTTTTCGAATCGTATCCTGAACCGATTTTGGACCGATTACCAAATTGTAGTATGTGATATGGTACGCAAGACGCTTGCCTCCCAGCCTATATTTGACCCGGAACGCCTATGCACAATTCACAATGGAGTTGATGCCAATCGTTTTAGTCCAAATACAGTTACCCGGGAACAAGTACGATCCAGTCTGGGATACAGGCCGGAACATATTCTGTGTGGTATCGTTGGGCGTCTGGTTTTGGCAAAAGGGCATACCTTCTTATTGCAGGCTGTGTCAACGCTTAGAAATACCTGCCCCGAGCTTCGCTTATTGGTGATTGGTGAGGGCACAATGCGTGAAGCATTGGAAAAGGAGGCTCATAAACTCGGCATTCACGACATTACCCAATTTTCTGGATTTCAAAGTGAAATGCAAAATTGGGTTCAGGCCATCGATATTGGGATACAGCCTTCAATAGATTGCGACACATCCTCCTTCAGCCTGAAGGAACTGATGGCTGCAGAAAAGCCGGTTATTGCTTCAGATTATGGCGGACTAAGTGAAATACTGGATGACGGTGTTGAAGGGTATGTTGTTCCCGCGAGTACAGTTGCACCTTTGGCACAAGCACTGGTGAATCTGATACGACATCCAGAATTACGCTCAAGTATGGGAAGAAAAGGCAGACAACGAGTCTTGCGTGAATTCACCATAGAACATTTTGCAGATGCTACCCTGGTTGCTTATAAACATGCCTTGGAGGCGCATCGTGAACCTGCTGCATCTTGACGAACAACGTGGCTGGCGTGGTGGAGAACAGCAGGCATATTATTTAATCCGAGGCTTAATCGAAGCAGGGTACACGGTTTATATTTCCGGACGTCATCGGAGTGAATTTCTCAACCGTGTTTCTGAATTGCCTGTCGCTGGCATCCTGCCTTTGCCTTATTTAAATGAATGGGACTTTATTTCAGCAGTACGGCTTGCGCAATACCTGCGAAATCATCAGATTGATATCATCCATGCGCATACCAGCCATACCCACACACTGGCTTGTCTGGCACAACGCCTCGCACGTCATGGACGCGTTGTGGTTTCTCGCCGAGTAGACTTCCCACCAAGACCAGGTCGCATTAACCGATGGAAGTACAGTGCTCCCGATTGTATCGTTGCGATTTCTGGCTGCATCTATGAAATATTGCGTCAATATGGTGTTTCTGATGATAAATTACGGCTGGTGCATAGTGCCATTGATCCGACGCGCTTTACAAACCTAGAAAATAATACCTTCAACGAATACGACATTGCCAAAGATAAAATGTCTGGCCCTATTCTTGGTAATGTTGCTGCCTTGGCACCTCATAAAGACCAGGCAACCTTGATTGAAGCAATGCCTGAAGTACTGACAATATATCCCGATGCACACCTGTTGATAGCAGGTGAAGGCAAATTGCGTAATGAATTGGAAAAGAAAATAACAGATATGGGTCTTCAGGACAATATACATTTGACAGGATTTATAAAAGACATCCCCGGTTTTTTGAAGACTCTGGATGTGTTTATTCTTTCAAGCAAAGAAGAAGGACTGGGCACCAGTGTGCTTGATGCCATGGCTTGTCGTGTGCCTGTAATAGCCACTGATGCCGGAGGAATACCAGAAATGGTGCGGCATCATGAAACAGGCTTGCTTGTACCTGTCGGCAATACGAAAATGTTGGCCGAAGCAATTATTGCCGTCCTGCAAGACCCTGAAAGTGCCAAGTTGCGATGCGAAAATGCGTATCGAATGTTACATGAACAGTTTTCGGTACAACAGATGATAGACGGCAATCTACGGGTCTACAACGAATTGATGGGCTGTCAACCATGACTGCACCTGAGACAAACACGAGCATAACCCTGCAATCTGGTAAAATTACTGTGCTTACATTGGTGCCGAACTCACGAGAACGAATCCGCCGATGCCTTGAAAGTGTACACTGGGCTGACGAAATTTTTTGTGTCGTAGACCCAAACACGAATGATGGCTCGGAAGTGATTGCTGAGGAGCTGGCGACCCGCGTTATTACCCATCCTTATGAAAACGCTGCTGCGCAACGGAATTGGGCTTTACCACAGATCAATACAGAGTGGACTCTTGTGTTAGATGCCGATGAGTGGGTATCGCCAGAACTCACAGTTCGAATTCAAAAAATAGTTGCATCGAATAACGCTGCTGATGGGTACCAGGTAAAGCGTTTGTCTTATTTCTTTGATAAACTCATTTTGCACTGTGGCTGGCACCGGGATTACAACCTGCGGCTTTTTCGTACAAACAAAGGCCGTTATCTTAACCGTCGTGTTCACTCTAAAATTGTGGTTGAAGGTAATGAGCCCGGTAAAATTGACGAAGTCATGTACCATGACACATTTCGAAATTTCGAGGAGTACTTTACAACCTTCCAGCGATTTACTACCTGGGGTGCCCAAGACCTTTTTGAACGTGGAAAGAGGGCAACTTGGGCAGACCTGACACTCCGGCCATGGCTACGCTTTATTAAAATGTACCTATTCCATCGTGGTTTTATGGATGGTCGACACGGCCTGGTACTTTGTGGGTTGGCAGCCTTTTCTGTTTTTACAAAATATGCCAAACTATGGAATTTGGACCGTGTCGTGCGATCGGAAAGCAAAAAACAACCTGGTAACTGAGCATGAATGATGTACCCGGAGGCCGGCTGAATTCCCAGCTACTTTACAGGATAAGCATGGTGTCACCGTAAGAATAAAACCGAAACTCGTGTTTTATCGCATAATGATACGCTTCCATAAGCA
Source organism: uncultured Nitrospirales bacterium (assembly GCA_964537975.1). Taxonomy (GTDB): domain Bacteria; phylum Hydrogenedentota; class Hydrogenedentia; order Hydrogenedentales; family SCBR16-9; genus SCBR16-9. The sequence goes on from CAZIDP010000041.1 coordinate 33,193, forward strand.
GTTCCTGGCCCGCAAAAGCGCTGACGAGTGCCAATAGACTGGAACGAGGTAGATGAAAATTGGTTTGCAGTATATCTACACCTCGGAATGTGTGTGGTGGGTAGATATAGGTGTCTGTCGTACCAGAACCTGATGTGAAACGCCCTGCAAAGTGTTGGGTTTCTAATACTCTTGTCACGGTAGTGCCCACTGCGACAACACGCCCGCCGGAATTTCTGGTACTGTTTAAAAGCATAGCAGTCGTCTCGGGCAAGTCAAATTCTTCAGGTTCTACATAATGTTTCTCAAGTGATTCTGCAGTGATGGGTTTGAATGTTCCATAACCGACATGGAGTGTCAGATACGCTTTTTTTATACCAGACGATTGCAGTTCACCTAAAAATTCTTCGGTGTAATGCAAACCTGCTGTTGGTGCGGCAACAGCACCTGGTGTAGTAGCATATACTGTCTGGTAACAACGCAGGTCGCTGTCTTCCTGTGTGTCACGGTGTATATAGGGTGGCAGGGGTATCTCACCTATAGTCTCCAGTACATCCAATACATCAGGTCTAGAAAAATGCACCCGACGGCGACCTTCGGGAAGTATCTTGCCTACCTTCACCTGTATGTCACCAGGAAGATAAACGGATGTGCCAGGTTGAACGCGCGCGGAAGGCCGTACCAGAGACACCCATACCCCCGGACTTTCTTCATGTAAGAGGAATAGCTCAACTTTGCCACCGGTCGACTTTTGCCCAAACAAACGCGCACGTATGACACGTGTATCATTCAGAACCAGGCAATCACCTGGCTTCAGATAATGGATTAAATCGCGAAAGGTCTTTTCTTCAAATATCCCCCTGCCACGATCTACTACGAGGAGTCGGGAAGCATCGCGCTGCACACAAGGATGCTGTGCGATAAGGTGTCCGGGCAAATCATAATCAAGATCACGTATTTCCATTGGCATCCCAGTATACAAAAGATTGATTAAAAGAAATGAATGTAAGCATTGAATTCATGGGGCAATTTCCAATTTTGACGAAATAACATCTGGTGTATAAGATTGAAGGTAATGGAGTGCATCGACAGGAGAATCCACAGCATGGAATAAATATCGGTGTTGTTTTCTGATGAACTTTTTTTCTACCAATTGATCGAGAAAATGCAGCAAAGAATCATACATGCCATTAATGTTCATTATCACCAAGGGTTTGGTAGTGTATTGCAGTTGGCGGAGAACAATGATTTCAAACATTTCCTCGAGTGTGCCATACCCACCGGGAAGGACAATGAAAGCATCTGCCAATGTTTCCATAGTTGCTTTGCGTTCCCGCATAGTTTTGGTAACAATCAATTCATCTGCTGCATCATAAACTATACCTGGTTTGTTTAGTTTTTGGGGAATTACCCCTATGACATGACCATTATGTTTATGTGCAGCACGTGCGACATCACCCATCAAACCTATGCATCCGGCACCATAAATGAGTGTGAAGCCTGTTTTTCCAAGCAATGCTCCCAACTCTTCAGCACTTTTTCGGTATTGCCTGTCGACAACTTCACTTGATGAAGCGTAAACACATATCTGCTTCATACATCAGCTACTTTCAAATATAGAAAGATAATTGTTGATACCTTTTCTGAGCAAACCATTTACTATCTCCGAACCAACCGACACACGGTCTCCACGTGAGGTGTGTTCGGAAATAAATCCAGCACTGCCAGGTTTTCTGGATGCCAGCCACCGACACGCAGCGTTTTTAAATCACGGGCAAGTGTTGCAGGGTCACACGATACATACACCAAAGAGCGTGCGCTGCAATTTGTCAGGTCTGGCGCGATGGTCTTCGCTCCGGTGCGTGGGGGATCCAGCAGGATTGTGTCCCATTTTCCATCTTGAATATTCTTACGCATTAAGCTTTCATTACCCGCTATATACGCACCTTTCCGTAATGCGTAGGCAGCTTTTATCGCTTCTTTATGGTGCTCAATGCCGAGAACTTCTATTTTGCTATCCAGCGTAAGACTTAGGTTGCCACTTCCACAATATAAATCCAGAACAGAAACGGAATCCCGGAGATTATTGTGTACCTGCTTCACCAGCAAGCGGTTCAGCAACAGACTTGCCTGGCTGAAGGCACCATTCACAATGGGTATACCATCAAACAGAAAACGAGATCGGCCCGGTCGGCCTTTCGGGGTTGGTCCTTTTGCATCAGCCGCTGCATCTGTCATGGGAAACCTGTCGCGAACCTTGCGGCGCAGTGAATGCAACCACACCATAACTTCTTCACCTTCCGGGTTCACAGTCACTGTGACATTCCCTTTAATACCGGTATCCCGGAGTTGTTTCAACGCTGTGTTCAGCTTGGGGTGGCATAGAGTACAATATCCATCACCTTCTATATCATGTGTGCCAGGTGAGTAAAAACCCAGTCGCTTACCGTCGCCGTGATAATTTGCCCGTGTCCTGTATGCTTCACGCAATTCTGGGATTTCAATCCATTCTGGCTCTATTTGTATTCCCGCCAATCGTTCCAGACAATCTGTGACAATCTTACACTTCCATTCTGCTTGTGCAGGATAGGCAAAATGACCCCAGCCACAACAGCCACAACTGGCATGTTGTTCACATGAGGGTAGCTGACGGTAAGGCGATGGTGTTACCACGCAGGCAACATCACCCCAAAGTGCTTTACTGGTTGCTTTAATTACATTAATCTGGACAACATCACCGGGTACAGCACCTGTGACAAAGCAAACCTGTCCGTTTACACGTCCAACACCTTCACCACCGTGGGCCATGCCTGTTATCTCTATACTTTCCAACAATTTAATCCTTCCAAGCACTACTTTCAAATAGTAATAATAGTCTTAATTCAATCAGGTGAGTCAGGCCTGCTCTCGCTGTTGTGCCCAATCAAACCATTCACGTCGTGCCCTAACAAAATCACTTTGCGCACGCTTTCTCGCTTCTTCATTCGCTCCGCGAAACGGTATGATGTAACTCTCAGGCAAGTGTAAAATACCCCCGGGAAACAATGTCGTTGGGCAATAGGCTGCCAGAGCAATTTCACCTTTATTTTCCAGTTGCGCCACGAAACCACCTGGACCTTCGGTGCCAATAATCAGACCACCATCCTTTCGCCACAGTGACACCGTTAAAGGCGGGGGATTAGATCGAATAAGCCCTGAAATATCACGATCTGCTGCGATCCGTGGGTTAAAATGCAATACTTCTGCACGTAGCATATCATCCACAGGAAATATTGTGTCTGTGACAGCCGCTATAAAATTTCCTGGTTTTTCAGATACGTTGGCCAAGTAACTTTTTCGTAATATCCCCGGGCTTCCATGGAATATCGTACTTCGTGTCACCAATACAATAGTTCCATTGCTTTTACGACATTCAAGCACTGCCATATGCGTATTGGCCTCTTCGCTCCAGGCAATATCTCCTAAATCCCGCAGTCCAAGTATTTCATTGTCATAATGAATTACAAACTCGGTATTGTTCGATGCCAACCAGTCAATATCACTGGTCAGACAGGTTATTTCTGTGGAATACCCCATAAATGAAGACCAACGCCGTTCACACCAGCGATTACCAATTATGGCAGTACCTGCATCGATATATGTATAAGAACGATCATTCATGGCATCAATATTGAAGGTTGTCTGCAATATAATTGGCTGGTTCCAACATGATTCTGCTGTCATTAAACACAACACGCCAAAATGACAAAAATAGGTGGTGTATTGTGTGTGACTGTCCAGAAACAAAGTACATAACTTCATAATGAGGATTTCTAGTCATTGTCAACAACCATTATATCATGCTGCATGGTTTTATTCATGAAAACCCAGTCCACACGGGTAACAGGTGCATTTTGGAGCTTATTCTGGGTAAGATATATGAATTAAAATCATTTCTTTAGTTCAATATTTTTTCACACTAAACGCGCTCTATGCAGGTAAATTCATGTCAAAAACTTCAGCCATGGCTTTTGCTCAAGAAGTCATTCGTATATTCGAAATAATACATCCTCTGGACCGAATTCCTCGTGCCGGTTATCTGTTGCGTGGTGTGCCAGAACCTGAATCCGTTGCGGCACACAGCCATTTTATGAGTTTGCTTGCATTGTTTTTTGCTGAAACATTTCCGGGCACCTATGACGTAAAGAAGTTACTGGCTATGGCACTGGTGCATGATCTTGCTGAAGCGCGAATCATGGACATTCCCATGCCTTATGCCGATGCATATCTTTCTGATGCAAAGTCTCAGGCAGAACAAGCTATCACAGAATCGATTCTGGGCAGATTAGCACCCAAACTTTCCGCTTACCATGCAGAATTTATTACTGCGGAATCACAGGAAGCACGTCTGCTGCGTGGACTGGACAAGGCACAAATGATGATTAAGGTATTATGCTATGAACGCGAACACCGTGGTCATCTGGAAGAGTTTTGGTTAAACCCCAAAAATTTTAATGATTATGGGATTTCAGAAGTTGCTACATTATTTGATGAGATTTGTAAATGTGCCAGCCGCAATAAACCAGTATGAGAAAACAGATGGAAATATACTTACCGAGTGCCAGCAAGAATCCCTGGAAAACGCTGAACAGCCGAAAAGTCTATGAAAATGACTGGATAACGGTTCGTGAAGACAACGTTATTCGACCAGATGGCCATAAAGGTATTTATAGTGTCGTCGAGACGCGATTGGCCACCGGAGTTATTGCCATGACACCAAGCCAGGAAATTTATTTGGTTGGCCAATACCGGTACCCACTTGATTTTTATTCTTGGGAAATAATTGAAGGTGGCAGCGATCCCGGTGAGACGCCACTCGCGGCAGCACAGCGTGAATTGCGTGAGGAAGCCGGTCTGACAGCGGCAAAATGGGAACTACTTGGTGATGAAATTCACCTCAGTAATTGTCATTCATCCGAGTGTGCTTACCTTTATCTGGCATCGGAATTAACCGAGGTGAAAGCAAATCCTGAAGGTGTTGAAGACCTTCAAATACACTGTTTACCATTTTCTGAGGCCTTGGCCTTGGTAGATGATGGGTACATTAAAGATGCCATGAGTATCATGGCGATATTGCGCCTTGCACGCTATTTGAAACAATAAAATATTACATAAACCCAATTACTGTCATCCGCTCAGCAAAACATATTCGTTAGAAATACAGCTATTGCTAACAATATATAACGCTTAAAAAAACCTGTGTTGCCAGTTAAAATCGCCGAGGCTTTCGCATGACAAACTTTAGTTTTTCTATAGTGAAACTTTCATTTCTGTTTGTATTCATTTCTGTTATTGCGGGATGTCCAGCGGTTCCGGACCCTTTGATTCAGATACCTGTTGTTACCGGACTGGCGAGGGAAGTGGCAGAAACTACATTAACCGAAGCAGGTTTCAACAATTTACTGATTAAAGAAGTATCCAGCACAAGTGTACCCAAGGGTAAAATTGTGAACCAACTACCGGCTGCCAAAAGCTGGGTCAGCAACGCTACACCCATTACGTTATATGTATCTACAGGTGATACCGAACATCCCACAGAAAGCTGGACAAGGGTATATGGCGAAGGTAAATCTATGGAAGCCGCTGATGTATACCTCACCAATGATGGCAGTTATATTGTAACTGGAGAAACCAGTGATGCACCGCAAGACGTCGCAGTTTATCTTCAAAAACTGAATGATCAAGGGGAAGAGTTGTGGCGTAATACATATGGTGTTACTGACACCCAGCGTGGAGAGGTGGTGCGGCAAACTGAAGATGGTGGCTTTATAATTGCAGGCTATACACACATAGACCAGGAATACGGCCAAATGCTGTTGATAAAGACAAGGCATGATGGAAGAGAAGAGTGGATAAGCACACTTGGTATTGAAGGTTTGTTATTTCGCGCGCATGGCCTGGCCCTAACATCAGATGGCGGTTATGTGCTGACAGGTATCACTCAAAGTGATCCTGGTAGAGATATCGGTTTTGGGGGACATGATATTTTTATTATGAAAACCAACAGTATTGGGCAGGAAGAGTGGACCGTTTGGTATGGGGATGAAGAAGATGATGCAGCATATGCAATTGAGCCAACCGTTGATGGTGGTTTTATCATCGCTGGATACACCGCTTCATTTGGTGCTTTGAATAAAGATGTTTTTTTGCTGAAAACAGATGAAAATGGACTTGTAGAATGGGCGAAAAGTTATGGGGGAAGCTTAGACGATATCGCACATGATGTAAAACTAACACCTGACGGGGGGTATTTACTTACAGGATATACCAATTCTTTTGATGTCCCGTTTCGAGATATATATGTGATCAAGACCAACAATGGAGGCGTTCATGAATGGTCTCGTATAATTGACTTGGGTCTGCTGATTGGTGATGATGCTGGTTCAGATGAATATGCCAAAGCGGTCCAGATTACACCGGATGGCGAGTTTGTCCTTGCGGGCACCACCAATGCCCTTGGTGACGATGGCAGTATAACATTAATCAAACTTGGCACATCAGGCAGCCTGGTTTGGTATAGAATTATTGGAGGTGCCGAACTGGACCAAGCATTTTCTCTGCAGATGGCCTATGATAATGGGTATGTGATCGCTGGAAGTACGCAATCATCCGGTGTGCCGATCAGGCAAGCCTATATTTTTAAAACAGATGAAAATGGCCTCGCCATAGACGATCAAACGCCATGACGGGCCAAAGATTGCTTACTATATATACGGGATTTGCAAGTACTAGCTTGTAAAGTGTGTTAACTCAGAAAACAATTGTATCCGTTTGTTGATGTCATCTTTTCCAATGGTTGCCAGACTATCCGGGCCGAATGATTCACAGGCAAATGAGGCTAATACTGTGCCATGAACAACTGCCTGTTTCAATGTTGCCCAGTCTGAGTTGCCCTTATCAGCAATATAGCCCATAAATCCTCCGGCAAACGTATCACCGGCACCGGTAGGATCAATAACACGGTCCAGGGGGATGGCTGGTGCTGCAAATATCTGACCGTCTTTGCCAAACAGTAAACAGCCATGTTCTCCTTTTTTAATAATAACTGTAGCTGGTCCCAAGTTCTGAATGTGCCGGGCTGCCACGGGCAAGTTGTTTTCACCTGTGAGTTGCCGTGCTTCTGCATCATTTATTACCAGACAATCTATCTTTTTTAAGACCTGTTTTAACATATCCGGCGCGATATCGATCCAGAGGTTCATGGAATCGAGACCAACAAATACGGGCTTTGACTGGTTAAGGACATCCAATTGTAATGATGGGTGGATATTGGCCAGGAAAAGATAGGGAGCTTCGGTACTTGTTTGTGTCAGCTTTGGTTGAAAGGATTCCAGTACATTCAACTGGGTGTCCAGGGTATCCCGTTCATTTATATCATCGTGATATCGCGCTGACCAACGAAATGTCTTTCCATCGGCACGCTCCAATCCATCCATATTGATATTACGCGATGATAACAGCTGGGCGTGTTCTTCAGGAAAATCTTTTCCAACCACACCAATAAGGTTTACTCTGCAAAAATGAGCAGCGGCCAATGAAAAAAATACTGCCGCACCTCCCAATATTTCTTCCGCTTTACCTAACGGTGTTTCGACCGTATCCAGAGCAATCGAACCAACAACAGTCAATGACATGAAATTCTCCTGTCTTTATAATTATATTTAAATAGAGAAATATAGAACGCTGTAAATTATTATTTGCATGAACAAAAGGAGAGTTTATCAATAATGCAGTGGAAATATCCATACTTGCTCAAGGTTAATT
>CAZIDP010000042.1:0-39734 GCA_964537975.1 uncultured Nitrospirales bacterium
TCTTCTTGTAATCGACCGCCATATGTAAAAATTTACCCAGGTGATCGAGTTCGCGGCGCATATCGGTGTTCAGCAAGGTCTCATAACCTTCACGACCACCCCAGAAAGTATATCCGGAGCCGCCCAGGTATTTGGTTACTTCCAGGGTTTTCTTGACCTTGGCCGCGGCATAGGCAAATACTTCAGGTGACGGATTGGTAGCGGCACCAGCCAGAAAACGGCGATGTGAAAACAAGTTGGTAGTTCCCCAGAGCAGCTTAACCCCGGTGTCCCGTTGTAACTTGTACGCCAGCTTGGCAATTTGGTCCAGGCGCTTCTGGCTTTCTGTCAAAGTTTCTGCCTCAGGAACGATATCATAATCATGGAAACACCAGAAATTTACACCCAGCTTGGTAAAAAATTCGAATGCGGCAAGCATGGTGTGTTCTGCGACTTCCATTTCATCGGATGACTTGTTGTACTCCCGAAGCATGGTATTGCCGCCAAATGGGTCCTGCCCCAGGCTCTTAAAACTGTGCCAATAACTGACGGCAAAACGGAAATGGTTTTCCATTGTTTTTCCCAAAACTTTTTCTTTGGGATTGTAATGTTTGAAAGCCAGCGGGTTCTTGGTGTCCGGGCCTTCGAATTTAATTGGTTTGATCTCAGGAAAAAATTCCGACATAGTTCTAATTCTCCTACTGTCCCTCTTTGTAATTGATTTGATTCGGGGAAAGAGTTGTGTATTGACTGCAACTCCCCTCACACTACCATTATTTTTTATAAAGGTATCGGAGTGTCGGTTAAAAAGTCAACAAATTCTTATTGTATGGCTGTTTTATGACCCTGTATTATAACGATTCCATGGGGCTATCCTGTGTATTCGAACATTGTGGATGTTATGCCCAAGAATAATTTTTGTTTTGTATGCTTCATCCGCACGTTGTTTCATATATACCAGATCATGGATACTCCTCCTTATCTATGCTTTCTAAAGCATGCCCAAATTCGTTACAATCTGGCATTATGCATAAGATAGATAAAGAAATTCTGGGTATATCACAACTCACCCGTCGTATCAAAACAGCATTGGAAAACTCTGTTGGCCAGGTCTGGGTCGTAGGCGAAATTTCCAACTGGACTGTAGCGGCTTCAGGTCATGCCTATTTCACACTTAAAGACCAGGAAAGTCAGATAGATGCTGTCATGTTCCGAGGGCACTTGTCGTGCGTTAAGTGGGTGCCGGAAAATGGCATGGAAGTGATTGCACATGGCCGTGTTTCCGTATATGAACGCCGGGGAAATTATCAGATAATACTGGATGAAATCGAGCCCAAGGGACTTGGGGCTCTGCAACTGGCATTTGAAAAACTCAAAAAGAAGCTGGAAGCAGAGGGACTTTTTGATCCTGCGCATAAAAAGCAGTTACCTATGCTGCCCCGCAGAATTGGTATTGTTACTTCACCTACTGGCGCAGCGATACGTGATATTCTGCATGTTATTCAACGTCGTTTTGCCCAGGTACATGTACTGTTATATCCATGTCGCGTACAAGGTGTTGAAGCAGCGCGTGAAATCGCCAAAGGTATCAAGACACTGGATGACTGGGGTGTCGATGTCATGATCATTGGACGAGGTGGCGGTTCCCTCGAAGATTTATGGTCCTTCAATGAAGAAATTGTCGTACGAGCTGTATATGAAGCCAGGACACCCATCATCTCTGCCGTTGGCCATGAAATTGATTATGCCTTGTCTGACTTCGCGGCAGATTTGCGTGCCCCGACGCCTTCTGCTGCTGCGGAATTGGTGGTGCGGGAGCAGGAAGCTCTGCAAGAAAAACTGATGATGTACCAAAAGCGTATGACACGGGCGTTCTTGCAGCAGCATGTCCTATTCAGGCAACGGTTGCGCGCGGTAGATAATCGGTTCTTCTTTCGAAGACCGGAAGAGTTACTGCGGCAACGCCGCCAGGCTTGTGATGAACTGGGTATACAATTAATACGCTTGATGAAAGAGTGTATACTTTCCAGGTACCAGCGCTGGGAAAAAGTGTCTCATAATTTGATGTTGTTGTCTCCTGCAAATCGGTTGCAGCAGACACGGCTTCGTGCTGAATCATTGCATGATGCTTTGGAAAGACTCGGGCGTGCAATGCCTGAATCACATCGAAGCCGCTTGCGACCATTTGTAGCGCAACTACAGGCCTTGAGTCCCCTGGCCATTTTGAGCCGAGGTTATTCATTGACTTGGAAATTGCCAGACCGGGAACTCGTTCGTAACAGTGCTGATTTACAAATGCACGATGTCGTAGAATTACAATTGGGTCGTGGCCGGGCATTGGCTACGATTACTGAAATACTAAATGATGAAAAGGATGCACCTCATGCCACGCCAGAAATCGACTCCGACATTTGAACAGGACTTGGACCAATTGGAAGAAATTGTGCATGCATTGGAAGAAGGTGGATTGACATTGGATACTTCTCTGAAACAGTTTGAATTGGGCATTCAGCTTTATCGGCGTTGCGAAAAAGCTCTCAACGAAGCTGAAAAAAAGATAGAAATGCTCACCAGGAACCAGAAAGGCGAATTGGAACCAAAGCCTTTTAATGATGAAACAGACATTCCGGAAACTATTGAGGATTCTCTCATCGGTGGTGATGATGACGAAGAGGATGACGAGGAAGATGAAGATGGATCGATGCTTTTCTGATGATTGTGCAAGATTTCTTAAAGCTCAAATCAGATAAAACGGTTGCCGCATTACGTGACCACCTGAATGATTGGAAGGCAGCACCAGATACGCTCAGGGAAGCAATGGAATACAGTCTGTTTGCCGGTGGAAAACGTCTGCGGCCTGCATTGGTACTCGGTGCGGCTGAAATGTTGTCTGGTGATGATTCCCAAGCGCTGCCAGCCGCGTGCGCCTTTGAAATGATACATACCTATTCACTCATACACGATGACCTGCCCGCGATGGACAATGATGACATGCGGCGGGGAAAACTGTCGTGTCATAAAGTTTATGGAGAGGCGACCGCGCTGCTTGCAGGTGATACCTTGCTGACTATGGCTTTTGAAGTAGCTGCAAAATCGAATGATATCCGGGTCGTGTGTGAGTTGGCACGGGCGGCAGGTATTGAAGGGATGGCCGGGGGGCAGTATCTGGATTTGAACAGTGATGGGCACACGCTGGACCTGAAAAACCTGCAACTGATACATGCTATGAAAACAGGTGCCTTGATCCAGGGGGCACTGCGTTCAGGAGCTTTTTTGGGAGGTGCAAGCGAGGAGCAACTGTTTGCATTGACCGAATACGGCAAATACATCGGACTTGCATTTCAAATTGCCGACGATATACTCAACGTCGTGGGTGACGCACAGGAGCTTGGCAAGCCTGTCGGAAGTGATGCCGGTAAAGCCAAGATGACATATCCCGCTCTGCTCGGGTTGGGCGAGGCCCGGAGATGTGCGCAAGAGGCAGCAGACAAGGCAAAAAACGCTTTGTCAGTGTTTGGCGCGCAAGCGGCATTGTTTTCTGCGCTGGCAGATTATATTGTTACACGGAGTTCATAATTTATAAATCAACGGGAGCAAGGCATGTTCCTTACCATGCTGAACAAGCAACATCCTGGATATTTTTGCTGATAGCACAACACCTGATTTTGATCTCGATCAGCACTATTGGAGTCGTTATACCATGCAAACAATCATACTGTTGTTGCTCTTAAGTTCTCTCGAGCTCAGCCCAATACCACAATCGATTACCCTGGACGGAAAGGATGTGTTCCGGTTGACACCCACGACGCCGGTCATTGTGGCAGATGATGCTGGTCAGGACATTCGTATCGGACTCCGAATGCTGTTTGAAATTATTGGCTACGAGCTCCCTGTTTACCGGGCCTCAAGCTTCCGTGCCGGAGATTTTGGTATTTATATCGGGACTGCCGGAGACCACGGGTCGTTCGATCACCGGCGTATGCGGCGCAGAGTCCAAAGCAATACGTTGATGTCTCCAGAAAGTTATCGTATATCGATTTGGCGTAACGGGGTGGTTGTCGCAGGCGCTGATGATGCCGGTACCTGGTACGGTTTGCAGACTTTACTCCGAATAGCAGACCAAAGTCCATTGCAGTGGCCTGCTTTGGAAATCAGGGATTACCCCGATTTACCTATTCGTGGCGCTTTAATTCAGGGAGTTGCCACTTCATCGCAACTGGAAACACTTGCGGCCCTCAAATGCAATCTGGTGATTTTTGACAGTCCGGATTTTTCCAATCTGACCGATGTGCGCGCCGATGTCTGGCAACGGGTTTTCGCGGAAGCACGTGAACTTCACCTCGAGCCAGTACCCATCTTGCCTGTGTTTAATAAAGCAGAAAATTTCATACGGAACGTGCCGCATGCCGTTGAAGCCCGTACCCAGCAGGAAGAGGTCACATTGCGAAGCGATGACTGGGTCGCGTTACGTGAAAAAAACGTGCTTGTTTCAAGCTCCTTGCCAGTACAGGTGACAGCCTCGGGTGTATTATTCATGGAACGTTTTGATTATATGCTGGAGTATGATCAGTCCAGCTACCCATTTCATGATCATGGACGCCCGTTTTTAATACGTCGTTTACCTGGTGGTGGCATACCGGACGGGGCAACGGTTCAAGTTATATACAGCTATGCGCCACCTGGCTCGGCTGGCTTGTGCCCGAATGCGCCAGAAACCGAAATACTCTTGCGCAGTACAGTTGAGCAGCTCGTGAGGCTGTTGTCTCCCCGCTTTCTGCATGTAGACCTGTCAACAGTCAACCGTATCGCACAGGACCTGCGTTGTCTTTCTGCGGCAGGGGACAGTCCCGCCGGATCGGCAATATCGTCTATGCTGCAATTGCTTGATAAATTACTTTCGGAGTCTAATTCCAACGCGCAGCTCATGATGTGGGCAGACTTGTTTCTCCCAGCTACAGCAGAAATCTATGGCGTGTCGCCTACCAGCATTGATGTGCCTCCCCGTGCGCTGATCATTGCGCGTGAAATATATGTTGATGAATTGCGGCACGAAGAGCGTATTCTGCTGCGTCGTAACCTGGAAAGGCTCAATAAGAATTTTTTGCTGACGCCCGGCAACGCTGCTACTGCGGCGTATGGATTCGGAAAATTGTTTGAAATTGAATACCCACGTTATACAGGCATAGTCTTGCCTTATACCAGCGATCCTTTCGTTATTCAAGTTGGTATGGAAAAAGCCTGGAGCCGGAATCGACCGGTCTATGTGTGGCCTGAGCGTATGAATGCCCACCTTCAGGCTGCTTTGTGGCAACCTGCGTATCCGGAACGATTACAAGCTTTGATTACGCATTACAACCGAAACAGCTTGCGCGGTATGGCTCCTGGCGCAGTCCACGAAGGTGTCTTGTCGGCCCTGCAAATTAGCGGTAACGTGGTATATGATGATCCCGCGGAGGCAGACCAGATACGGCAATTATCATTGAATATTTCCAATTACCTTTCCCTGGAATCTGAGTTTCAGCGTAGCGGTGATCAATCCCTGTTGCGTCGGCTGGTGGATGTGGTAAAGACACAGACCCAGGTTGACCCAGCCATGGATATAGATCGCCAGGATCGCATTTTACAGAACGTGGAAGGGCAGGGCTTGTTTGTGCCAGCGTCTATTCTGTTTGGCGAGCAACTGCTCTATTATCGTCGCCAAAACCTTCCAGCAGGCAGGCAGGTTCTGGAGATTCCAGTTCGGCCTGAATTTCATGATACACCAGGTCGTGTCAATGCTACCATTGATTTGTTGTCTCCTGTTGCTCCAATCGCAAGGATAGACTACGAATCTGTTGGTGCCAGAAATATCGTGTTGGAAGTTGGTGAGTCGCGAAATAATTTCCAGGTATTACAACAATGGAACAGCGATGCTTCTGGAATGGTACGTAGTCCTTTACTACTGGACCGTACGCATAGATCCCGCTTACTTCAACTCCAAGTAGAGTCTTCCGTTGAACAGGCTGTGCTGCGTGAATTGCGCGTGTTCGGAGTAAAAGAACCTGCCACCTTAGCGGTACCCATTACTACAGATTTTGCCGTACGGCGTACACCCAATATTTCCGAAATAATATGGTCGAATTTGCCCCAGGTAACAGGCTTTGTGGTTTCGGACGCGGAGCGTTTTGCCGAAGCACCGACTGAAGTACGTGTAATATGGAACAGGAGCTATCTTCTTGTGAGAATTGATGCCTTTGAACCACGAATGAATACAGTCGTTTCAGATTTCGTAGAACGCGATGCGCCATTATGGGAACAGGAAAGTGTTGAAATTGTTCTTTTACCCAACCCAGAAAACCGCTACCGTTTTGTGACAAACCCTATGGGTACACGCTACGACAGTCATAACGGAGATTCTGGTTGGCGTGGTTCCTGGAGTGTGCAGACACAGCCTACGGAACTTGGCTGGCGTGCATATATTGCTATCCCGTTCGCTGATTTACACGACCAGCCGGAACGGGGAGCTACCTGGTCTGCCAATTTTATCCGCAATAGACACAATGTAATCCGGGAAAAAAGCGTCTGGGCATGGGAGGAGGGATCACAGTCCCGTTTGGCGATGGGCGAACTGCGTTTTGAATAGTCGGTGAAGTAGTTCTAATCTGTTGCTTGTGAATGATTTGTGTTTCAGCTTTGCTTGAAATATCTGTGTTGTCAATAACCAAATATGCTGTATAAAAAACCTGGGTAAAGCCTGACTTGACACTATCCCCATTGGAGTGATTGAATAACCCGGGAAGTGGAAGGTGTGTTTGGGTGATTTTATAATTAATTTTGGCAACTGAAAAGGACTCAGGGGTATGCGTGCATTGGTACTGGATGGTGGAGTAGAAGTTAGAGATGTGCCTATGCCGGTGCGTGCTCCAGGAGAAGCATTGATTCGTGTTCTGACTGCCGGTATTTGTAATACGGACATTGAACTCAAACGTGGATATATGAATTACACAGGTATCTTGGGACATGAGTTTGTGGGTATTGTCGAAGCTTGTGAGAATCAGGTACTCAGAGGAAAACGCGTGGTGGGGGAGATTAACTGTGTGTGCCATCAGTGTGCTTATTGCCGGTTGGAAATACCACGGCATTGTCTGAGCAGAACAGTGCTGGGTATTCAAGGTCGTTCAGGGGCATTTGCGGAGTACCTGACCCTGCCAGAAGAAAACCTGCATCTCGCACCGAACTCGATCCGAGATGACGTTGTAGTCTTTGCTGAACCAACTGCCGCAGCATTTCGCATTACAGAACAAATCCCCATAACACAAAATGAGCGGGTTATTGTTTTGGGGGATGGTAAATTGGGTCAGTTAATTGCGCAGGTGCTCTGGAATTATACCAAGAACCTGATATGCATTGGGAGACATCTCTGGAAGCTTGAACTGCTTTCCAGGTTGGGTATACCTACTGCACTGGAAGCAGACCCCGTCGAGCGAGGGGCAGACATCGTGGTAGAAAGTACAGGTTCTCATAGCGGATTCTCGCGTGCTTTGGAATTGGTGCGTCCGGAAGGGGTTGTCATTTTGAAAACTACCGTGGCTCATCCCACCGCAATTGAGTTAAGTAATCCTGTTGTAAATGAAATACGTATCATTGGATCACGTTGTGGTCCATTTCGACCTGCATTGGAAGCATTGTCGCTGGGTACCGTAGAAGTGCGACCCATGATTACAGAAATTTACCCGTTATCTGATGCAGTTCAAGCTTTAGTTCGTGCTGAAGACCCAGGTGTGATGAAAGTTCTGTTACATATGTAAACGCCTTAACGTTGAGAGATGCACGGTGTATTTCTTGGCTTAACCATTATGTCGCCCGCCGCCAGGGTGGCGCCGGAAGGAGACTGGATATGAAAGTAGGAATGCTGACGGTACCATTTGCCGATGAGCCGTTTGTAGATGTCATGGATTTTGCAGAAAGTGCTTCCATTCCCTGTCTGGAGGTAATCGCGAATCCGGGAAGCAAGCACATTAATCCCACTGGGTTTACCCAGAAAAAGGCAGCTACCATCAAAGAAGGCCTGGACTTGCGTATGCTTGAAATTACTTCCCTTGCCTATTATACGGTGGACATCACCGACCCCAAAAAGGTAAAAGCAGTACAAGAGCATGCGAAAAAAGTGATCGATGCTGCCGCGCTCCTCGGGGTTGACACGGTTTGTATGATTCCAGGCTTTCCCGCAGCAGGCATGAATAAAATTGAGACCATTGAGAAAGTGCTTCCAAAAGCATTTGCACCCATTTTGACCCATGCTCGCAAGAAGAAAGTTCGTATCGCTCTGGAAAACTGGTTTATGACTTGTCTGCAGGGTCTCGACACATTCGAAGCCATGTTCCGATGTATACCAGATGAAAATTTCGGACTGAACTACGATCCTTCACACCTCTTCCACCAGGAGTGCGATCATCTTCTGCCCGTTACCCAATTCAAAGACCGCATATTTCACGTACATGCCAAGGATACCTTGGTCGATCAAGGATTACGTGCCAAGGTGGGTATTTATGGTAATGGCTGGTGGCGATATGTAATACCCGGATTCGGCAATATTAATTGGGGAGAATTTGTCTGCCACTTGCGTATCAATGGCTATGATGGTGTTTTAAGTATCGAACATGAAGACAGCACACAGACCCGTGAAGATGGATTCATGCGTGGTGCCTGGCACCTCGAGCAGTTCTGCTGAGTAACATATAAATACGATACAATTACCTGAATTATGATACCGGAGGTGGTGATCTCAAGCACCGTTTCCGGTATTTTTTACTTGCTTTTAGGACTGATGAATTTGATACAACACCATATCTGTTTTATCAGGTTGTTTCGCTGAGATTTTCATCACAATCGAGCAGTTTGGGTCCGAGAATACGAATCAACAAAAGGCCCAGAGGAGCAGTGTAGACAATGCTTAACACGGCAATCGATAATATGATTGGGCCCGCTTCGATTCCAGCTGCAAGTGGTACAGCACCAAGTGCTGCCTGTACCGTAGCCTTGGGAAGATAGGCGATGACACAAAAAAGTTTTTCACGTGGTGTCAGGTTTGAACCGGTAAGCGCCGTAAGAACACCCAGTGAGCGAAACAGCAGACCTATGTTGATGATCAGCAATCCTTTCAGCCCTGCATCAATGGCTACCTCAAGATCAACGGCCATACCGATAAGTACAAACAACACTATCTCAGCAATGATCCACACCTTGGCCAGTTTAATGGCCAGTTCATGGGCAACGTGCTCCGCTTTCTCGAGTATGATGAACCCAATAACCATTACTGCCAGTAACGCCGCCAGGTGGGCCAGGTCACCGATTTCAACCACAAACAATGCGGCCATCAGCAGTAAAAGCGTTTTCTCGGTTGCCCGGATTTGCCGATAACGATTCCTGAAAAACATGGCCAGCGGTATACCAGTTACAATCCCAATCACTACACCGCCAACTATCGAAAGGGGGATTGAAAACAAGGCATATGTGATGTTTTGTGATTGGTCAACAGACATAGCCAGGAAAGCGGAAAAAAATGTGATTGCGATTACATCATCAACCGAAGCACCAGCAAGTACCAGCGTAGGAACTTCATTGCGTTTTCCATGTCCTTTGTCCCGGAGGTCCAACATGGATGGTATGACGACTGCCGGAGATACTGCCGACAAGAGAAATGCAGACAGTGCCGAGACCGACCATTCAAATCCGAATAAATAATGAAATGCGAGCGTTAGCGCACCTGCTTCAAAAAGGCAGGGTATAACAGCCATTAACCCGGCACTTCTGCCAATACGGGCAAGAGTCTGTTTGTGAATACCCAACCCGGCACGTAACAGGATTATTATCAGTGCCAGTGATTTTAAGAAAGGGTCTAGAGAAATAATGAGATTTGGGACATAATCACTGGCAAATGCACCTAGTAAAACCCCATACAACACCATTCCCAGTATACCGGGCAGTCCAACACGAGCGAATAACCGGTTACACAGCCATCCACCAACAAAGAACATTATTATGAATACATTCAGGGGCAATTTATTTCTCTAATCAGATTAAAATTTGGTTATTGCAATGCAAAAATGCTTGTATAAATTATTCCTGCAATACAATGCGCAATGCATTCCTCTTATCATGACAATTCTGGGGCGTTGTTAACGTTTTAAAATACCGCCACGACCCTGGCTGAGGAAGATGCCTTGCAAGTTCATGTCCAACTCTTCCGGATTGTCTGAAGCCAGTCGGGCGTCGTCGTGACTGATCAAACCGCGCTTGATCAAGTCTACCAGGCTCATGTTAAAGGTTTGCATACCATCTTCTTTACCACCTGCGATGGCATTGGGTATCTGTTTGATGTTGTTTTCTTTTATCAATCCAGCGATACCCGGATTGTTCAACATGACTTCTACCGTAGGCACGCGGCCCTTGCCATCAGCAGATGCGATAAGACGTTGAGATACACACGCCCGTAATTGCAATGATATCTGTGAGCGTACCTGATCGTGCTGGTTGTTGGGGAACATGTCCAGGATACGATCAATGGTAAGCATGACATTTGTCGTGTGCAGGGTAGTAAATACCAAGTGGCCGGTTTCTGCCGCAGAAATAGCTGCCTGAAAGGTCTCTGCGTCGCGCATCTCGCCAATAAGAATGATATCCGGGTCCTCACGCATCATGGCTCGTAACGCAATATAAAAGTTTTTTGTATCAATTGATACTTCGCGTTGGGTAATGATGCTTTTTTTGTTGATATGCAGAAATTCGATAGGGTCTTCCAGGGTGACGATATGGACTCTCTTGCGCTCATTAATCCAGTCTACGACAGAGGCCAGTGTTGTAGACTTACCACTACCGGTAGTTCCCGTGATAAGCACCAGGCCCCGATTCATATTGGCTATCTTTTCCAACACCAGTGGTAGATGTAAATCTTCAAATTTGAGGATTTTACTCTTTACATGACGCATAACGATACCAACAGACCCGCGTTGTTTAAGGCAGTTTACACGAAAACGACCTAAACCCGGAACACCATATGCCAAGTCATCATCACCACGTTTTGAGAACTCTTCTTTCTCTTCAGGAGTCATCAGTTCGTCAAGAAAAGCATCTGTATGCTCTGGTTCAAGAGGCTCGGAATTTAAAAACCGAATATCACCGTCTATTCGTACTGCTGGTGGGCTTCCCACGGTCAGGTGTATGTCTGAAGCGCCGTGTTTAACGGCATATGCCAATATTTTAGTTAATTCAGGCATGATTTATTTCCTTACATCATGTAGGTCTTGATATGTTCGTACCGGTGAATTCGGCTCATTAAATTGATGACCAAAGCATCCCCAATACCTTATCCAATTATATCAAAAAGTTATCAACCAGCAACAATGCGTGTGGTATCAGAAAAAATTCCTACCTTACAGAAATTGCTTGTCAATAATTATGATACTCGTGAGAACAGAATATAGCAAGAGAAAATAATGAGAATTAGTTCTCCTGTTATTACAGTAAGCAATCAATTCCTGCTGATAAAACCTCATACAGCCCGGAATTACTACTTGATTGCCTTGGTCGTTTTAAGCTTGTTCTGTTTCTCTTGAGTCTTTTGGACTCTGGATTTTCGGTGTTTGTATTGCGGTAACCATTTGGCCTGGGCTTGCAACATTTCTTCTGTCAGTGCCCATACCTCAGGTGGATTACATACAGCACCTACCAATGGATCATGCAGCATGGCGAGCTTTAACAGCGATTCATCACCATGAACCGCAGCCTCCATCGCCATACGTTGTACCTGAACACTCACATTGCATGTTGCCGCGCATGCCATCGGTAAATTGCCGACTCGAACCATATTAATTCCGTTGCCATCAATATATCCCGGCGCTTCGATGATGCAGTCAGGAGGTAAGTTGCTGATAACACCATTGTTCACAACGTTAAAGAATCCCCGGTAGGTTCTACCTGTTTCCAACGCTTCTATGATATAGCTACCATGCTCCAGAGAACGGTTTTCCGTTGAATAAACAGGACTGGGTGCTTCCAGCCATTGCTTGAATTCAGCTTCAAAATCACTACGATGTTCACGGCAATAGCGCAGGTATCCACCTGTCTCCCCCAGAATCCAGGTATCCAGAGATATCCAGTCTTTGATTTCATCTGGACGTTTCCGGTACCAGGGCACATATTCCGACAAATGACCATTGCTTTCAGTGCTGTAATAACCGAAGCGACGCAGCATGTCGATGCGTACTTTTTCTGTGCGGCTGTATTCGGGATGTTTTTCAAAGGCTTCTAACAACTTGCCTGTTAATTCTTCCCCACGGTGCTTGATCGAGATAAACCAGGTCTGGTGGTTGATCCCGGCAGCCGTGATGTCGAGTTCGTTGGCTGGTATATCAAATGCTGCTGCTATCTGATGCCAACTGCCCTGCACCCCATGGCACAAACCAATGGTCTTCACATCGGTATATTTGTTGCATGCCCAGGTCAACATTGCCATGGGATTCGCGTAATTCATAAACAGCGCATCATCGACACACACCTCCTTGATGTCTTGACAAAAATCCAGGAGGAGCGGTATGCCCCGCTGGGCATACATGATTCCACCTGCACATAACGTGTCACCCACACATTGGTCAATGCCATACTTCAATGGAATTTCGATGTCGGTCTCAAAGGCCTCTAACCCTCCTGCGCGAATGGTACAAAAGATGTATTTTGCGCCTTCAAGTGCTTTTTTGCGGTTGGTTGTAGTGCTGACCTGCACTTTTTTATTATTTGCCTTCAAGTCTTGCTTTATGACTTTGGCGATCATATCAAGATTTTTTTTGTTTATATCGGTTAGAGATAAATGTACATTTTCAAATTCAGGTACGCTGATTATGTCTTGAATCAAGCGTCGTGTGAATCCTATACTTCCTGCACCTACCATGGCTATCTTGAATGACATAAACACATCCCCTTTTGGTTGGATTGAAGTTAGAACATTGCCAGCATTGTAAGGAACTCCGAGCCATATGTAAAGAAAATATAAATCTGTGTATAAAATGATTACTGTGTATTCTCCCGTTATGGATTCGGGCCTTAAAATGGTAATTTGCTCGCCAAGTGGCACTATGCATGTTGCTGCGGGTATGCTATGAGTCTTGGCTGGATATTAATCGTGGTACAAACCTTGGAATTCCGATGTCTGACAATAAAAAATCAAAAGATGATGAAGTTGTTTCTCGGCCGCTTGTTCCGTCTTGGGGTGGTTCAATCGGACGATTTCTCTTGTATGCCGGTGTTGTATTGCTGGGAGTTTTAATGTTACTTCGACCTGCTCTGCCGAACTATGTGCGATATATGGCGATTGCTCTGATAGTCGTTGGTATCCTGCTGTGGTTGCTGAGTACTACTTCTCGCCTGCAAGCCTTGGAATGGTTGAAAAGTGGTGCGATTGCGCTCACATTAGCTCTGTTGATTCGTTGGCCTATCGCGGAACCCTACCGCATACCATCAGGTTCTATGGAGCCGACACTCAAGGGCGACCCCCGCATGTTTCGCGGTGACAGGGTCTTTGTAAATAAATGGTCCTATGGGGTGCGATACCCCTTTATGAATAAACGTATCTGGTATGGCCAGGAACCCCAACGCTGGGAACTGGTAGTCTTCAAATCGGTTGAACCCGATGCAGAACATACTACCTTGGTAAAACGTATTGTTGGTATGCCGGGTGAGCGGGTAAACATTCACGATGGAAAAGTCTTTGTTAATGGCGAAGCACTTGAACTGCCAGAATCTATGCCGCAGGATACCTATTACACGGCGCCAAATTTTGGTTTCTCGCAAATGCGTTATGGTGTACTCGAAGACGATGAGCACAGCCTGATTCCCGAGAATCATTATTTCCTGCTGGGCGACAACAGTGGAAACAGCCGAGATGGTCGCTATTTTGGCTGGGTGCCCAACGAGCATCTCGTTGGGAGGGTGTTCTGTATCTGGTGGCCCCCTTCCAGTTGGAATGACTTTACCGGTTTCACCAAAAGCTTCTTGTGGCGTGGTATTGTACTTCTCCTGGGAGTTTGGATTATTGCGCGATTATTTGTCGGGCGTTCCTGGGCGATTCGTTCCGAAGAGGGAAAAATTGACCACCTCTATGTGCATTTTCTTGCATTGGGTCTGCGGATACCTTTTACGCGGTTCTGGTTGTTTCAATGGGGTCACCCAGGCAGGGGCGATGTCGTATTGTATTGGCCGACAGGCGCTCCGGAACCGCAATTGGGTCGTATCGCTGGGTTGCCGAATGAGAAGGTCACGCTGAGTGGCGGCAAATTGCAAATTAATGGAGATACCTTGACAGAACCTCATCCATTGGCTGGGCAGAATTACCCGTTGTCGCATCCCGATGCGCGTTTCGGAAAACCAGGCAGCAAAGATGTACAAGTACCAGAAAACAGTTATTTCGTTCTCACCGACATGACCATTGGAGGTGATGCCCCAGATAGCCGTATTGTTGGTTGGATACCGAGAAAACGACTGGTAGGTAAAGTATTGGCAACCTGGTGGCCACTGGCACACCGCTGCAAAATTTCTTGAGATGACTGAAGCATCACATCATAAAATTGAATCAAACCAGATTGGGATTTATATCCATATTCCCTATTGCAAAACGTTGTGCCCCTATTGTGATTTTGTGAAAACACGCACTCGTGGTCAGGTTCCCGAAGATTTTGTAGAGGCGTTACTGCAAGAAATCGCCAACTATGAAGGGCCAAATTCCGCAGGCAGTATTTTCTTTGGCGGGGGCACGCCGTCCTTATTGGCCCCACGTGATTTAGATCGTATTCTAGGCGCGTTACATGGCAAGTTTTCATTAAGGAATCCGGAGATTACCCTGGAAGCCAACCCGGATGACCTTGATTTAATGCTGGTAAAAGCCTGGCGTGATTTGCAGGTCAATCGCATCAGCCTGGGTGTTCAAAGCTTTGATGATGGGGTTCTCCGGTATTTGGGGCGTCGGCATGACAGTAAAAGCGCACTAGATGCCTGCCACTTGGTAGCAGCACATTTTGAGAACTGGAGTCTCGACCTCATCTTTGGGGCACGGTCGGGTTTACATCGTGATGATGCCAAAATGATCCAGGCTTGGAAAACTTCACTGAGCCTGGTAAAAGAGCTGGCACCTCCCCATTGCTCAGCATACGGATTGACTTATGAGCAAGGTACGCCTTTCGCCAAGCGTAAGGATGATGCTGTAGATGAGGATACCTATCTTCTTCTGTATGAGGCAGCGGAAGAATTCTTGTCCGATTATGATCACTATGAAATCTCGAACTATGCGCTGAAGAATTACCAGGCACGTCATAACCTGGTTTACTGGCACAATGGGGTATATGCCGGATTTGGTACAGGTGCATATTCTTTCCTGAATGCCGTACGTGCCCGAAACAAAGTTGATCTCGCGGCGTATCTGGCAGCTCCCGGCACAAAAGAAGAGGCTATAACCATATCTGAGCACGAAATGAAGGTGGAAACCTTGATTCAGTATTTCAGGCTACGCGAGGGCTTGCCACGGTCTCATTACAGGCAACGTTTTGGGTGTGATGTCGAACATGATTTTACGCAACAATTCAAGGAGCTGTATGCGCGGGGGCTTCTTGAGCATACCCCCACGCACATCAACCCTACTGCACTTGGCTTCAAACTCAATAATGAGATTGCCCTCGCATTGCTCTAATTATATAAAAAGTAATCGATATTACAATGCCTGACTGGTTTATTCACCAATTCATGACTACTTCAGTGGTTTGAAAAGTTGAACAGATTGACCTCGCATGAAACCACGCAGCTGGCCATTTTCAACATTAGCCTGTATGTCGCTGTAATGGTCTTCGAAATACATCCCATTCAATGATTCAAGTCCATGCAAAGAAAATTGTACCGAGCCGGGAAAAGTGTTGACGAGAGCCAGCCAAGGTCCCTCCGCAGTATCTTTTATCAAAACAGCGATATCACGGTCCATGGAGTGAAATACATTGTGATATTCAACCGTAAGCTCAAGTGTCATATCCGGTGCAGATAAGACCGGCTGTAATGCGTCCAGTTCGCTTATCACCGACAACAGTTCTTCCCATAAATCAGAATCTTTTTCAATATATGCAGTGCCCCAGTATAAGAGGGCACGGGCACCATGTACTATCGCATCCCAGGCCATGAAGCGCGTTTCTGCGATTGTAGGCCGTCGCAGCTCCTCTCGAATTTCTTCAGGTTGTTCGGGTAATATGTCTCCCCATCCAAACCCCTGCAACACCATCCATACCGGTTTCCCCGGTGCTGCATGCTGCATCCGCCTGGTATATACCCCTACAGCGGCCATGCTCTGCTCTGCCATATCAGAATGCATCACACGGTACGTCCTGGGTATGGGGTAGATATCGCAGCCCGCAATATCTGCGGCCTCGTTGAAAAGTGCCAATAATTTAAGGGTGTTTCGAGGCGCATGGTTCATCCACACCGGTCGCATCGGGTCCAACGTGCGTAAAAGGTCATACCCTTCTTTCAGGCCACTGGCCATCGTTAGAGCTTTTTCCTCGGCATCTGACATCCTGAATTCAGCGCGTGGTGATGTGGTTCCCAACTGCACCCAAATCGCATTGGCGAGGTCTTCACCCTCCCGGTAGCGTGCATAACTGTAAAGATACATAATTTTACTCAACTGCTCACCGATGTCTACCGGTGGTTCCTGAGACGAAGCCAGTGTTCGGAGTTGAGCTGGTTCCTCATTAAAACGCCAGAGGGTGGCAGGGTACCAGTTATTCCATAATGCTTCGTCCGGGACTTCCCAGATCAGCAATGCGGGATGTTGCCCGATATTTTCTACCATTGATTGCATAGATTCCTTACGGGCTGCAGTTTCTTCGCTCAAGTCGATATGCATGCCAGTGTTTACCCAGGCCCACAATCCATGAGCATTCAACTTGTCCAATTCTTCTTTGTTCTGCCGGGCTTGTACAAGGTTAAACCCGGCGTCTGCCACTGCCTGCAACGCATCATCTTCTTCTGGGTGCTCATATAAACCAAGTATGAAGACACGCTCCCCATTGACTGAGAGCATGCCGTCTGATTCTATGTGTACATCACTTACTGAAGAACCCCAAGTTGTTGATGTAGTGAATAAAAGACATCCCATTACCAGTCCAACTAAAACCAACTTACACATGATATATCCTCCCGGTTCTTTGCCCAAGCTACAAATTACCTCACTGAACCCAAACCAACAAGCGCATCATCGTGATTGGAAACAAACGTTAGCCTAGTACGCGCTAGTCAAAATTGCAACTTTCTATTTCTGAATTCGTAACTGACATAGTATTGCAGCTCTTGCGATTTGACAATACATATGCATTCAGCGTGTAATTAATCACACTGGGCAGTCTTGAGTTCTAATTTTTTAAATCATACAGGTTCAAATACTATGAAAATACAGCGTCGTGATTTCTTAGCACAGTCCGCAGCTTTGAGCGGTCTGGGTATGTTGGCAGGGGTTACCGGAGCTGTCACAGCAACTGGTTCAACGACTGAATTAAATGCGGAGGAAACAGGCACAATGACTGACAAAGAATTCTGGATGTTTGGCCTTGGGGGGGAAGACCTGGGCGATACAGCGAAAGCCATGAAAGCGATGGGGGTTGATACAGTCGTCACAGGCATGAATCCGACTCAGGTGCGTGAAGTCCGGCAGGCAGATATGCGTTCCTGGCTTTGTGGTGGTGCATTCGTATTGGGTGAACTGGCCGGAGACACACAATACCATGCCGTGGACATTCAGGGGAATCCACAAGTCTGGTTTAGTTCGGGTTGTCCGAACCACCCAGAACTGCGTTCTCGCAATCTGAAGAGTTATGATGACATGGCTGCCTTGGAAGAGGTTGAAGGTATTCTGGTAGATGGCTGCCGCTTTGCTTCTCCGGCATCAGGACTGATGCCTTTTCTCACCTGTTTCTGTGATCGTTGCCGGAAAAAAGCGGGTGAACTTGGGTTCGATTTTGATGCAATTGCTAAGGCGGTTCAGGAATTGCACATCCTACTGACTTCTGTCAATAAGCAAGAAGTTCCTGACCTGCACTGGTGGAGCTCGCCCATGGGCATGCTGGAATGGATTACAAAACGGCGCCCATTGCTGGACTGGCTGCATTTCCGGCGTATCTGTACTACAGAACACTTTCACGATATTCGAGATATTGTGAAAGGCGCAAACAAAAAGATGGGTGTATACATTTTTACCCCATCATTCGCGCCACTGGTCGGGCAGTACTACCCGGACCTGGTCTCGTTCATGGATGTGTTCAGCCCCATGATTTACCGGAACTACAGAGAGCGGCCTGGGGTTGCCTGTCTTAATTGGGAATTCGCCATCTTGCCAGAAGAACTGAATCTTGAAAACTCACCGGCAGAGCATGCAGTTATGAATTTATTGCTCCACTGGGCCGGGCTGGGTTACATGGGAATCTCCCCTCGAATCGCAGATATCCGGGAAGCGCTGCCGCCAGCTTCTGTCGGACAACAGACGCGACTGGCTCGCTCCATGATTGGTCCGGATAAAGTGCTGAATCCGATTATTCATATTGATGACGACCGCATGAAAGAAACTGTTGATTCTGTATGGGAAGCAACAGCGGAAGGTGTCAGTTTTTTCATGTATCAGGAAAACTGGGCAGATTTGATCAAGCCCGCCCTGAATGCAGCAAGAGCATAAGCCAGAAAGACAGGTCTGGTATATAAGCAGGATTGACAAAAAAAAGCCCGGCAAGTTCGCCGGGCTTCGTATATAACAATGTTTTCTGTAAAGATACAGTTTAAATCTAATCGATCAGAAAGATACAGATGTCATGAAGGTTATGTAATCAGCATCTTTTCTGTCCACACCACCACTATACCGCAAACCATTCTGAAAGATGTAATTCCCATTAGGACTCAAACCCTTTCCTGTGAAGAGATGTCCCCAATATAAGGAAAAATGAAGGTCCGCTGAATATTGATACCCAATTATGGCTTCCAAAGCTGTTCCCAAATCCCTGCTGGCACTTTGTGTCAGAAAGCTCAATGACGGCACTATTGGGCGATTCAAAAAAAGGCGTGGATGTTCAAAAGTTCCATTTGCCCAGTAATTGGCAGCACGCAGATTGACCGACCATTGCTCTGCCGGTTTAAAATTTACTCCAACACGAAGTTGGCTGAAATTACTCATGTGCGTGTTGTCTACAAGAACCGGTGAATGGTAGGTTTGTGAAAACAGCCGGTTGAACGACGCACTGGCTGTTGGACGACTGAAGGGATTCAACCAATCTATGAAGCTGACATCGCGGTTGTCTTCACCACCAAAATAGACACCGCCAACATACGGACGTGGAGACCACATGGTGTCAAAGGTGTAGCCGATTTCCGCTTCCGCGCCCCAGTTGTCGTACTCGGCAGTATTGTCGCCATAACGACCCCAAACCGTGTCTAGAAGGAAGCGTTGGCCGACAGTTGAAGCGTCACCCCATTGATAGGCGGCTTCTGCTGAGTAATCAAAACTACCCAGCTTGCCATTTGCCCGTGCACCAATAGTATGGATTTGCGTTGTGGGGTATTGGTCTAAACCCAATGCACGTTCTGCCCATTCCGTAATAGAACTGCCCCGGCGATCTTCTACGTTTTGTGAATCACGCAAATATAAATAGTACGCACTGAGGTTTAGATTCTCCAATCCTTTGTATGTGGCATAAACACCATAAAAATTTGCATCACCTGCATCTACGCCAAAACTGTCTTCTGCTATCCGGCTCCAGAAGGCATCAATTACCCAATCCGTTGGTGTGTAGGTAAAACGGATGGCATCGTGTGAAAGATATTGCGTTGCCGTAGTTTTTTCGCCAACCAGCCAGCCATTACCCAATTTGAGTAGCTGTCGACCGATTCGAATACGAAGTGGATGGTCCAGAACTTCATCCATCTGTATATAGGCTTGCAGGACTTGTACGTCACCATTTGGGCCGCTTCGGAAATCACGCCCGGTCACATAATCAGAACGGAAGCCCTCACCCCAAATCCAAAAGCTGTATAAATCTGTATAGGCAGAAACTTCTTCTGTAAATTTTGCGGACACATTCAACCGTGTCATTCCTTCGATAAACACACGATCATTGCTGCGTGAGTCCCAACCGAGTTGGCTTGTAACACCCAGCAATTCCCCAGTAGCCCTGCGTGGTAATAAATCTGCGGGTATCCGCACCTGATTTGCGGCACCATCATTGTACGTATTGATATATGCACGTGCACGTAGTGCTAATTCACCACCTACTTCAACTTGAATCAATTCCGCATATACTGACGAAATCCCCACTAAAATCATAGTTATTGTAAGAAATGCTATTTTTCTCATGTACACACCCCCGTGTAGATTGTTCCTGCTCGAATAACCGGTCACTTCCAAACCGACAATACTTCTACAATGCTCCAAGGCAATGAAAAATGAAATTGTTATGCTCAACAGGAAGGATAAAGTAAATTAAACTGACAAGTACATGGATTATACTCTCATAATCCAATATGTATCAACTATTTCGAGAATTAATGGGATCGCATATTCATTTTAAGGGAACAAAGGATAAAACAGGGTGTCGTTTGACACATCCAATCCATAAATCTAGATATATCAAAAAAGCTGTATGCTTAGACTCCATTGATAAAAAATAGATATTTGTAGTATAACTTATAAAGACGTTTTATAAATTCATTACCTGTTTACATTGTATTATGAATTAATCAAGAAATTCTATCTTTATTTATTTTTTATCTTAATCATATTTCAGTTGAGGGGAAAGACCAGATTACATGAGTAAAATTCTCGTAGTTGATGATGATGTGGACTTGGCAGAATTGGTTAAAACTAAGCTATCCTCTGAAGGACATCAAGTTTTCATGATTCACAAGGGGGATGGTGCGTTTGATTATGCCAAACAAATTAAACCGGACATCAGTATCCTGGATATTATGTTGCCTGGTGTTACTGGATACCAAATCTGCCGGCGTATGCGAAAAGACCCTGAGTTGTATAAAAGTGCAATCATGATTCTTACGGCCTTGGGCGAAGAACCCGAAGTGCTTCATGGGCTTGAACAAGGAGCGGACGACTACCTTGCAAAACCTTTCAAGCTGGACCGCTTGATGGATAAAATCAATTCTTTGGAAGATTTGCTGGTTGCGATAAAGACCATGAACCCAGTTACAAATCTACCCGGAACAGATGCTGTCAAACGTGAGTTGAACCACCTGCTGGCCCGTTCAACTGCGATTGCCGCGGTTTACATTGACATGGTTGGCTATAAGCCTTACTGTGCTTCAAGGGGGGCGGACGGCCCAAAACAAGTATTAGATTTTATGAGCAGTTTACTGATCTCATTGAAAAAAAACCTCAGCTTGTATGAATCGTTCATTTCGCATTTGGGTGGTGAACATTTCGTCGTAGCGTTAAAGTTGGAAGATTATGAGCGTTTCACTACTGTTTTGACAGAAACCTTTGATCGTGATGTTACTCAACTTTATACTCAACAAGAAATTGCCAATAAATTCATCGTTGCTAAAGACCGTACCGGGCGTGAGATAAAATGTCCGTTGATGTCGTTATCTGTTGGTGTTGCTCATAATCAGTACCGGCAATACAAGAGCGCAAAAAAAGTATTTGAAGTTTTGGCTCAAGTACGACAAAAAGCGCAACCGACCCAAGGTGCTTCAAGTGTAATTTTTGTTGACCGCCGCAGAACGGACCGTTGATCTGGCTGGATGGAACACATCAGAACAAAATTGAGCTTGAGAAACGTGGCAGGACTATTTGCCATCTTGGCCATTTGTATTTGCATTACGTATTATTATGTACAAGAGACGCAATGGGACACGGAAGAATTATTGATGCGTTGCTCGGTAAGTCGCCCGACTTGGGAAAATTACCACGAAGATATTAAAGCACAGATTGGTTCAGCCCAGGTTGCAGCCTGGCGAGGCAATATTACAGGCATCAGCCTGTATACTTCTGAAGATACTTCTACCGTGGAGGTTCAGGTCTCGGTCGCTGTTGAAGGGAAATGGGGTTCCATTGAAGCGGCCATGCCGTTGTTGTTACGGGAATCCTACGGTCATGAGCTACTACCTCAATCGATAACCCGTGACAATGACAAAAGAATTTATTGCTATATATTGCCAGACAGTTCGACCATTAGCATTCCAACCTGGGTTGAGCTGTACACCCCGGCTGAGAATCGTCGTTTTTCTTTGTCATCAGAAGGAAAGTGGACACCGTGATTCCCAATAACTTATTATATTTGTGATCTTTGCGATCTTATAGGGGAAGGGGAAAAGGGAATTGTTAAAACAAAGACTGATACATCCGGAAATCCTGGATGCGCTGGCTTCAGCAGGCCATGGCGCACGAGTATTGATTGCGGACGGCAATTATCCCGTCAGTACCAGGATCGGTGATAATGCGCAGCTGGTTTTCCTTAATCTGGCACCAGGGAAATTGACAGTTACTGAAGTGCTTGATATCATCCTGACGGCTATCCCTGTTGAAGATGCCATAGTCATGGAAACCAATGACGGAGTAGAGCCAAAGATTTATCAAGAATTCCGTAGTCTTTTGCCAAACATGCCTTTAACAGTGCTTCCCCGTTATGAATTTTATGAAGAAGCATCCAGCGAAGATACCTGCCTGGTGATTGCGACAGGTGAAGGTCGAATTTATGCGAATATTTTGCTTACAATAGGCGTAGTAACGTAATTTCTTGACAAAGGTGCTGATATCAGTTATTGGTAGGGGTTGATTCTTGACACCGATCCTTCACCGTGATAGAATGCCTCTGTGAAGTTGTGTTAATTGAAAATTGGGTATAATTGGGTAATAGTGACGTTTCGAAACATACACTCTAATGGAGGTGGGTCTTATGGCCGACGAAGAAAAAAAAGACCGTGAAGAAAAGCCGTCCAGGGATGAAGAGGAGGATTCCGCGCTCGGTAATTTACCTCCTTTGAGTGACTTTGATTCCCGAAGTGGATTCGATTCCGATGGTGGACTTCCCCCATTGCGTGATTTTGAATCGGATTCCGGGCAAAAAGATCAACAACAGGGTGGTCAGGGCGAGTTTGGATTGAATACACCACAATCGTCTGGAGACGAAGAACAAACATCTTCTTTTGGGTTCCAAAGTGATGCTTTTTCCTCGGGTTCTGGTCGTCAACAAAGCAGTGGTGGTTTCCAGGATTTTGCTGCTGACAGCGATTTCTCGCCAGAAACACCAGAATTGGGTCCTGGACCCAACTCGGATATGGACACACCCATGTTCGACAGTGCCTTTGGTGGCGGAGGTGAATTTGACCGTTCTTCAGATACACCAGCACCAACCCAAGCCATGGAAACGCCCATGTTCGGTGCTGATCAAGGCGGGCCTGGTGGCGGTGGTCAGCAAGGTGGTGGTTTTGATGCGTTTGGCGGTGGTGGCAGTGATTATAATGTGGGGACTCCCCCGCCTGACTTTTCACCTGACACTGGCTTTGGTGGTGGGGGTATGGCAGCCCCGCCAGCAGCCGTTGGTGGCGGCGGTAGGCGTGGTGGTGGTGCCGGATGGATTATTGCCGCTATTTTAGCGTTGATCATCGGTTTCGCCGGTGGTGCTTACTTGGCTGATCAACTGACCTTTGCTTCATTCCTGCCCACTCAACAACAAGTGGCAGAACTGAATGATCAAATCAGGCAACGGGACGGCGATATCAGAACATTGAATTCGCAACTAGATATATTAAGAGAATTGGAATCGGACATTCCTGTAACAGTTTCCTTTGAAGAGCGGGACCGCCTGCAAAATGAAATCGTGACATTGACCAGCCAGGTTCAACAAACCGAACAGAATCTGCAAGAACGGCGTGCATTGCTGAACAGCATCGAACGTGATGTTGAGCAGCAAAACGAACTGTTTGTTGAAACGCAGGAAGCCTATGATCATTTACAACAACAGTTGGCCATCTCTCATGCGCGTCAACGTGGTCTGGTCGCCGAAGTAGAACGTCTCACCTACCTTACCGGTGAACTGGAAGATGCCAACCGTCGCCGTGCGGCAACACACGATGCCTTGGTACACAGTGCCAACCAGCTTGTCATTCAAATTCGTAATGGTATGCCACTGACACCAGAAAAATTCGATTACGACAAACGCGTAGCTGCTGCTGAAGAGTTGTTAAGCCGACTGCAAGCATCGAACTGGGTAACACCAGCCTTGATGAATGCCTACACCAACATCTACCTGAATGAGCTGGAAATATCGCAAGCCCGCGAGTATTTCTTCGCACGAGTCAGGGTTACAGATGAGTTTGGTAACAACACCCGCAAGTGGGCAGAATGTCTGATGTTGGGCAATTGGGGCGTGCATTATCGCACACTTGATGGTAAAAATATCGGTACTTTCACCAATATGGGTTCAGTAGAACAGGCTAACTGGGGTTTTATGGAAAACTTGCCCAAAAACGTAGTGGCAGAAATTGAAGGTACAATATTTGCCTCGCGTGTACCTGGATTCGAAGAAAAAATCCAAGTGCTGGCAGAGCGTGAATTAATTGATTTGGGTGGCCAAACTACATTTCAACGTATCTTTAGTTCTCTATAGGGCATACAGCATACTGTTTTCTAAATAGTTTTACAGCTTTTCAGGGTTGCATTTCCTAATCGAAGTGCAGCCCTGTTTCTATATTTTACCCCGCTGGAAACCCTGGCCAGAGCACCCAATGCATTCTTGGTAACAGTTAGTTTTGCTATGATGGTTATGCGGTAAACAGATGCTGCATAATATCATCAGTTTATGTTTAGGTTGAAAAGTCTACTTCTACAATTTGTACCAATACCTAGATAACCAAGTTGCCTTTGTCAACCGCATCATTCATTCATGCATGGCAAAAAACAGGAGCTTCAAGTATGGACAAGAATTCCGCATTTTCTTTTGGTAGACGTAACTTCTTAAAAGGTATAGTGGGTAGTAGCGTCTTTCTTTCTGCTCCGGGCTTGCACTTCGCAATAAGTGCAACCCCACCCAGTAAACGCGTTAATCTCGCACTCATAGGCTGTGGTGGACGTGGCGTATCGCTGGTACAGGAATTTGTACATCATGAGGAGGCACAATTTCTTGCGGTATGTGACTGCTTCAAAGACCGCCGTGAGAACCTCGCCAATGACCTGAACACTTTTTATGCGTCTGATGTTGTAAAGGCTTACGCGGACTATCAGGAAATCCTGGAACGGCAGGACATTGATGCGGTCATTATCGCCACCCCAGACCATTGGCACGTACCCATCGCCTTGGACGCGGCACGACAGGGAAAAGACATGTATGTCGAAAAGCCCCTGGGAGTAAGCATGCAGTGGGCCTGGAAATTAAGAAAAATTATCGATCAGCGTGGTATCATCTTCCAATACGGCACCCAACAACGCTCCATGCCAAATTTTCGCAAGGCGTGTGAATTAGCAAGAAATGGGTATCTGGGAGAAATCGAGCGTATTGATGCCTGGTGCCCGGACATGGGCAGCCAGTACCAGTTGTTTCATGTTCCACAATATGGTTGCACCCGACCCGCACCCATACCAGAATCATTCGATTACTTAACCTGGCTCGGGCCTGCGCCGATAAAACCTTACACGGTGGACCGTTGCACTTCTTGTGGTACATATCATGGGTATGATTACGCCCTCGGGTTCATTGCTGGCTGGGGCTCTCATCCCCTTGACATCGCACAATGGGGAATCGACATGGATCATACCAGCCCGGTACGTTATGAAGGTGTCGGCAGTATTCCAGAGAAAGGGTTGTATGACTCCATAGATTCCTGGGACATGGAATGTACCTACAGCACCGGGGTGAAGATTCATTTTATGGGCCACCGTGTCGCGGAATCGCTGGTCACATCCTATCGACCATGGATCGATCATGGAACTACTTTCTTCGGAGACGAAGGCTGGGTAAGCGTCGACCGTGCCGATATACATGCTTCAAATCCAGGGCTACTTGAAATCAATCTTAAAGAAGAGGATATCCATCTGCGTAACACGAAAAGTCATGCCCACGATTTTCTTAGCTGTGTACTAAATAGAGAATCACCCATCAGTCCCTTCGAAGCCGCACTTCGCTCCGATACCATCAGCCACATAAGTGATATTGCCATCCGTCTGGAGCGTAGCATTGAATGGAATCCTGAACAGGAAAAAATTGTGGGCGACAGCCCGGAGGATACATTGGCAGCCCACATGCTTGATCGGGTATCTCGTATTGGCATTGTGTAATTTTTTTACACATTTATTGCTATCCTAAATGCAATTCTAGTGCTGACATCAATTCAGCAAGACATGTGCCCTTGCTGAATTTCCTTCAGTATTCTTAGATGCATGTTTTGTCCAAAAAAAAAGATTGACTTTACTGGCATGATAATGATAATTTATTATCTATTATGGGGGTGTTTAATAGGGTTTTTTTTTACACCCTTTATGACAACAATTGCAGGCGCTACCAAGATGTGTATCCGTAGTTCAAAGAGCCACTATTCTATTGCTAAAAAAACGATAGCCATAGCCCTGCTTCTATTTATCCTTATTGCCGTTTTCCACTCAATCTTCCTGTGTTCCCATTCAACGCAAAATCATGAATACGTAGCAGAAAGCTGTTGCACTTCTAATTGTGCAATTCCTTTACAGGATACACAGGACACACAAGATAGTGACAACAGTACCACAGAAAATGAATTCTGTGCATTTTGTCTTTTCCTGAAAGCACACCTGCTACTACCGGTATTAAGTAGTATCTTGTTGGTTGATTGCATTCCGAATGTAATCGTTAATAACAATGGTTGCTCCAATACTACAAAATACTATTGGGCCCCGTCTTTACCCCGTCCTCCTCCCTTTCTTGTTTACTCCTGACATAGCTTCATCCGAATTTAGCAACGAACACAATTGTGATTCGTTAATCTACCTGTGTTATTACAAAACACTTTGGAGTAATCATAATGAAAAACAAGGGATTTACCTTGATTGAATTGCTGGTCGTAATCGCGATCATCGGTATACTGGCTGCTATCTTGCTACCAGCCCTGGCACGAGCGCGAGAAGCGGCACGTCGCGCCTCCTGCGCGAATAACCTGAAACAAATTGGACTGGTATTCAGTATGTACGCCAATGAAAACCGGGGCATGTACCCCCAGCAACATACCTGGAACTGTTCCGGCGCCTATAATCCCTGGAACCTGATGTTTGAAGCCAGCCAGTTGTATCCAGATTATCTGAACGATTTCAATATCCTGATCTGTCCCTCGGCGTTTGGTTCTTCAGACGCATTGGCGCGGTACGACAAGATGGAATTTGGCGATTGGCATACAGAATGGGCTGGAAGCAACAATGGTATTATTGAAGGTTGCGAAGTAACATCGGCTCCGTATCAATATGCAGGCTGGGTGTTCAATAAAAATTTGCAGTTCCGTCCTGGCGATGACAATGTCCTGTACATCCTCGCGTACATGATGGAAAACCCTGCCAACAAAAACCAGAATTTGCCTTTATTGAATGTGCCTGATGGCTATTCTGGTCCCGCAACCATTCCCCGTATTCGTGAAGGTGTTGAACGATTCTTCATTACAGACATCAACAATCCGGGAGCCAGTTCCAGTGCGGCATCGGAAATTGCTGTGATGTGGGACGGTATGTGTGGGGGTATGGTTGAGCACTTTCCACATTGGCCATTTGGTGGAAATGTGCTGTACATGGATGGGCATGTAAGGTGGCAACGCCTGGACGGATTACGAGAAGTCATAGATGGTACCCCAGTCTTTAATGACACAAATTATCCCTTTGGCGCTACCGGTTTCGCGATACACAGTATAGAACCTCTCGCATGGGGGACATTCAATTAACGGCACACCTGCAAGAATTACATTCTGACAAAAAGTGGGGGGGAGGTGATACCTGTGGGTACTGGTATATCACTTCCCCCAATGCTGTTGAGCATCTCGGAAGTTGGGCTACATTTCCTGTATTCCTCACTCTTGTATTGCTTGTTTGCCATAATAAATATTTGATATCTGAACATGGTATCATTATGATTAATATTATAAAAATGATTACTAAAGTAAACTTTATACAGTTATTTGGAACGCAAAAAAATACAAGTAAATCAGGAGGTAATGGCCATGACTACTGCGCGTGTTATCCATACAAATGAAAAGGAATCGTTTGATTTCGGCGGTCTGGGGGTTCAGTGGAAGATCGACGGTGCAGATACTGGTACCCGATTTTCATTAGTGCATCATCCCATAGCACCCCATGCGCTCGCTGCTCCTTTACATTACCATCACAACGAAGATGAATACTCCTATGTACTGAAAGGAACGCTAGGCGCGCTGTTGGGTGATGAAGTTGTTACAGCCGGGCCAGGCTGCTGGGTGTTCAAGCCCCGCGGTCAATGGCACACCTTCTGGAATGCGGGTGACACTCCTTGTGAAATCATTGAAGTCATATCACCTGCAGGTTTCGAAAACTTTTTTCGGGAAGTAGCGGTAGCTTGGGGAGACCTGCAAGCTTTTGCAGCAATCAATCAGAAATACAACCTGGATATGGATTTCGAAAGTATCCCCTCATTGTGCGAACGCTTTAAACTGACTTTCCCGAAACTATAAAGTGACCGGGCATTACCCGGAAAAGTATCTCTTGTACCACACCTGAGTACACCACAACCATATGCTGTCTATCAGGGTGTTAGTAATATAATGCTGTGCCTCTTTGTTAGAAGACGCCGCTATTTTATCTTCTTCGTGCTACAGCTCGATAACGACCATGGCATGTACTTCCAGGGGCGGCAAGTCGATTATCACGGCTTCCTCTTCTGATTGCAGTTGTAACTCCGTACCGTACGGCTCAAAACTGCACCGTGCTACAGGCAGGCCTTCGATACGGATGCGTATACCGGTAATCGGCACGGTCTCCTCCCGTAATGGTGTTTCAACAGCCGACAGGCCGTGGCCTCCCGTAGTATT
This sequence comes from uncultured Nitrospirales bacterium, assembly GCA_964537975.1. GTDB lineage: Bacteria > Hydrogenedentota > Hydrogenedentia > Hydrogenedentales > SCBR16-9 > SCBR16-9. Next base: position 29,047 of record CAZIDP010000042.1, read on the forward strand.
GATGTTATTGAAGAGATGTACAATGATTCGGGTATTGCCTTCATGTTCCTGCTGATAATATGCAACCTGTACACACATGGGCGCTTCAACCTGAATTGGAAATAGGGACTGTGCTGCCCATTCAATACTTTGTTGGAGCAATGCACGCTGATAAGGATACCCGTAGTTGAAGTATCCAGCATCGATTCCAGCAGCCCAGTAAATCACACGTCCCTCTCCATACGTTCCCATCAAGGCCGCGGGTAGAGTCCAGGTACTGATACCGGGAAACATGATCATGGCGCGTTCTGTATTTATACCCAATTCTTTTACACGAACCATCGGGCCTTTGAATGTGGCCTGTGCCCCGGGTACCAGCGCTTTAAGGAGATCATTGGTGACTAATTCTTGGGTCAGGATATCACTCGCTCCCCATCGAAACGCACTGATACCGGTACGTTGCGCCCAATAGGTCTCATCTACCACCTGCATGAAATTGGCATCTAAAGTCCCATCAGGCGTCGTATTATCCGGGCGACCTTCCCAACTTGCGCCAAACACATCTGCCAGGGCAAAGTCCTGTCTGGGACGCCCAATCTCATCAAAAAGTGAGGTATCACACGTTGCAATTAACCCACCGCCATCCTGGACATACCGGCGAATGATATCGACTTGCTCAAGACTCAAACAGGCACTGTTGGGGAGAATCAATACCTTGTATTTTGCCAATACTTCCGGTTTTATGTCCCAGTCATTGATCAGTGTAACCGCCAGGTGCGCTTCCATCGCTGCACGAAAAACACCCAATGGGTGCGCCAGAAAGGTATCCAGAATGCCCCGATACCCATAAAACAGCCGGGTCTGTTCACTGACCAGCATGGCGGCCCAAGGCATACTTTTCGTGCGAATCAACCACTCCTTACGTAATGCCATGGCATGTATGGCACGTGACTGGGAACCGGTATCCCCTGGATCGTGAATGTTTAATGGTACAAAAACACCATGTGTAATCCCAAGCATACAACGCGTCAGCAGTTCATGTGCCGGGAAGCTGTCGGTACTGTACGGGTTACCCCGGGTCATCAGATACGGTTCACTGGCGGCCACCCTGTCTCCGGTGATCGCACGGGCATATGCGGAGCCGAAGGCCGGAACGACGGTTGCCCCCAGGTTGACCTCATCCATCCACCATTCCTGAACTGGGGCATCAAACAACTGGTTCATCCGGGACGACATGACACGGGGCACCGTTAAAAAATGGCCGTATCGGCCGGCATTGGTTGTCCAGGTATACACAGCTGCTTCAGGATTCACCGCACGTAACCGATCATGCAGTTTGCGGTACCAAGCTTCCAGCTTATCACCTGCCCACACCAAGTAGAGTCGGTAATGGATGTCATTCATATCAGGGCGTTCAGGAAACGGGTATCCCGTTTCAGAGGTGTACATTTCTTGTTGCAAGGTACTGTAGTCAATAAAGGGATGATAATTACCGTCAAATGAAAAACCATCTACTTCATAGGTATTCATGATTTCTATCAGACAGTCTATCAGGTAGTCTCCATAAGGTGAATTAAGACTCATCTGTCGTAAGTACGCATTTTCTGGCAATTCCAGGTCTATATTTTGTGAACGCATTATTGGGTCTTCGTCCGGGGTGTGCTGGAGCAACCACTCTGGATGGAGTTTGGCCAATTCAACTGGTGGGTAGGGAGAAATGCCCATGATATAACGCATACCATGTTTTTTTGCTTGTCTTACAGCTGTCAGGTATTGTTGGTTCTGTCCAGAAGGCAAGACATCTTCTGAAGCATCTTTTTTCAAGGGGTAATAGGTTTCCGGCCCCGGTCCATGAACGATAGTAACGCCCATGGTTGCTGCATTGTCAATAAGTTCCAACCCCAGGTCCGTGTCCAACCCGGTTATAAATGCTTTAAGAACTCCCTCTTCCACCCAGTCGGCAACAGTAACAGGCTGGAAATCAGTGTTTTGTACATGAAAAGTAAGCACAGGGGTATCGGCTTGTTCGATTCCCACACCAGCCATTAGCAAAAGAATTACTAACATACAATCGTCCTCCCACATTGAGCACCTATGACAAAAATAATATGTCTGAACTGTCACAGTAAGTGACACCGATTCCAACGCATTCCACACAACTTATAAGGTTGTAATGAGAATCCTGGAAAAGCATAATGCAATTCTTGGTAGAGATGCACTATAAAATAATACGTCCATGAAAATAATAGTTTCTTCTGTGAGATACAAAGAGTTCAGTCAGCAGGTTTGCCTCATAATGCTTTGATAAATCTCGGCAATAATAATTGTTTTTTATGACTGGATGCTCTAGACTTCTGTGTTGTCTGAACAGGGGAAAAACATAATAATAACCAGGAGGAGAAAACGATGCACTTGCTACCGGTAGTGATTACTGGGTTACTGACCATGCCGCAAGGAGCAGTTGAATTACCATTGGTCTGGGAGCAGATGAATAACATTGAACAACAGGAAGGTGGCTCCTATCGAACAACCGGCCCAGACCCCTGGATACTGAGTGAACCGCTTGATCTCCCAATAAAACCAGACTATTCCATTTTACATATTGAGTTGAAAGCAGACCAGGATGCCCAGGGTGAAGTGCGCTGGCTTATGCCCGGAGATAGCTTTGTATCAGAACGCACACTCGCTTTTCAGGTTCAGTCATCAGAGGAGTATTCATCCTATTACATCGATCTGGCGCAAAAAAATATATTCTTCGGGTTGGACAGGTTGCGGTTGGACCCATCACATGGCGCAGGACTTAACTTTTCCATTCGCAGTATCGCAATGATGCGGCCGGAGGCTTTGCCAGAAGCCGAAATCACGGAATTGATCGATTTCAGGGGATACACTTCAAAGTTACACTATCTCCCTGGTGACACCATTGAATATCAGGTTCGTGTTCATGCCTTCAATTACCCGGATCAATCATCAACCAAGACCCTGGATGTGTTTCTGCTCGACGCTGATGGTAATGAAATCGCCCACGCGCTGCACTGGTGGGGTATCCAGCCAGGTTATCGAATCCGGGAGATTTCGGGATACATTACCCCCGATTTACCTTTGTCCCCTGGTGCATACACGATGAAGTTTGTATCGGAAGATCTGCGCAGTGGCCTGATCCTGGAACATCAGCATGACTTTGCCATTCTTGCGGATACCGACGCGTTTGTTTACGAAACGCCCTTCAAATATATCAAAGATTTCAGTATCATCCGCGACAAGGATAGCCTGTTCCATATTTTTTCAATCACTGGTGATTTTTACGCTACCCATGAGTGGATGCCAAATGGCCAGGAACGTACGTTGAGTCATGGCACCAGCCGTGATTTGCGGCACTGGACCTACCATCGTCCGGCGTTAAGCATTAACGACAAGACCTATCCGGACAGCGAAATACGATACCAGGATCAGGGGGTGTGGGCTCCCCATGTGATACAACACGATGAGCGGTATTACCTGTTTTACACTTCGATAAACACCAATGTTTCACAATCCATCTCGGTAGCTGTTTCCGACGATTTATACCATTGGGAAGAGTACGAGGGAAACCCTGTATTTAATCTTGATGGTGTCGATTGGGCGATCTGGTCACAAGATCATTGGGCCGACTGCCGTGATCCAATGGTGTTTCATGACAACGAGACTTTTTACCTGTATGTGACAGCAAGTGTCCTGGTCGATAGTGTTGGCCAGGGTGCCGTTGTTGTGGCTGAATCAAAGGATTTGTTTTCTTGGTACAATCCTCAAATTGCCTGCGTGACACCTCCGGTGCCGGAATCACCGCATGTCTGGAAGTCCGGCGGCAATTTCTACATGTACACCTCGGCAGGTGGAGGTGGCGTATGGGAAAGTGACAATCCCGTGTCAGGCTGGAAACTTACAGACATCGCCAGGGTACCCACACAAGAATACGCGCAACCAATTCCTACTTCTGGTGGATACGCGGAAGAGGTACTGGAGCTGGAGGATGGCAGTATCCTTGTTGCTGCCGCAACATTTCGTTATTTTGGCAACAGCATTTACATTGCCCGGTTGAAGATGGATGAAAATGGCCGACCTGTCGGCTATGAAAGCCCATACAACATAACAGAAGAATAATTTATATACTGCATGATAGAAAATACGGGGCAGGTTATCTTTTCATGCCTGCCCCGTAAGTATCATCAACTTTATTTTTCTATTCGTTCAGCCAAATTGTAAGCTATCAGATTGTCAATTTCTGGTTTATGGTGTTTCCACTATCATGACACGTTGACTGCTGTCGCCTTCAACATCTTCACCCGTCACCCGAGCACTGCTCACGATCAAGGTGCCATGAGACGGTGCAGTACTTCCCGTTCTGATGCTGGTCGTGAAGGTGAATATCTCGGTTCCACCTGCTACGATGTCACCAATTTCCCAGATAATGTTTTCAAATGAATTACAAACACCACCTGGACAGATACCACCTGTGGGCTGGCTGAAGTTGCTAACTCCGTTAGGTACTATCACTACCAGACGCGCATCTCGAATCAGGCTTTCCGTTGTATTTTCTACACGTATCGTGTGGAGAATGGCATCACCCGAACGTACTATCGTCTGGCTGGTTTCCATTTCAATGGTCAATGCTTTTTGAGAACGCGCAACGCTCTGTGTGCGTCCCCAGGCACGTGAGTAATCAACACTGGTATTGGCAACAAATTCAACTTCTCCAGTAAATACGGAGTTGAGCGGTGTATTTTCCGGTACTGCCACCACAAAGCTTTGTACACCGGCTTTTCCAACAGGCAACCCACTGACGTTCCAGGTAACCACTGCGCCTTCCTGGAATCCACCATTACTCGCGCTGACAAATGTTGTATCTATAGGAAGCCAGGTGGTTAATTGCCCATTACTTACTGCCGCATTCAACCCATTGGCATACGTAATCTCAAATTCAATTTGATTGCCTGAAACCACCTGTACAGGCGTGGCAGCGATACCCACACTTATTTTATCAAGGGTATTTACACTGACCAGGTTGGCGCTGGATGCACTCCGCCCTCCTTCGGCTGTTACTGAAACCGGGGTGTAAATCAATGAAGCGCTGGCTGGGGCAGTGCTACCGGTACGCACTGTTGTTATGAAGTTGACACTTTTTATGTCACCTGCTGGCAAGGTGCCCAGATTGAAGACCAGGGTTTCATACGAATTGCATACACCTCCCGGGCAGGAGCCTCCATTGGGATTTGAAAAATTATTAACACCCTCCGGGACACCTACCGTGAGCCGTACATCACGCTGGGTATTTTCAGTCAGATTCTGCACAGTGAAGCGGTAGAGCAAGGTATCTCCATGAGAGATAACGGTTTCATTCACATCAACAACCAGTGCCATTTGTGGCTCAGCCGTTACGATACTATGGGTACTGGCCAAGGTATGTCCCCGCTTGAACAATGTTTCACCTTCAAATTGCACGTTGGCCCACAAGACACTATTAACCTCCGCATCTTCATCAACCAGAACTGTGACACGCTGTATCTCCGATTCACCAGTCAGTATTCCGCTAATATCCCATACCAGATTGCCGTCCGTAACTACCGGATTTCCTGTAGCATCGACCAGCGAAGTATTTTCCGGTAGCCACATGGTCAGTGCTGCATCTTCCAGGCTCGCCTGCATCGCATTGCCATACGCGAGTACATACGTCAACACGTCACCCGGCATAACCTTACTGGCATCTGTTGAGATACTGGCTGTTAATCGTTCGTCAGTGGATACAACTATCGCCTGTTCAGCCGACGCAAATACATTGCCCTGCGCACTGGCAAGAACGATACCGGAGATAATACTTCCCCCATCAGGGGCGGTACTGCCAGTACGAATCAGTGTCGTAAAATGCACGCTACGGCTCTCACCCACAGGCAAGATACCCAAATTAAAAGTTATCAATTCATGCGAATTGCATACTCCACCCGGGCAGGAACCAAAATCCGGATTGGAAAAATTCTGGACACTTTCCGGGGTCAGCGCAAGGAGTTGAACATCTTGTAACGCATTGTTTCCCAGGTTGGTCGCGGTGATGGTATGTATTACCGGCATACCCGGCGTAACTACATTTTCACTGACCGAATAGTCAACGGCCAGGCGGGGACCTCCCACGACAACCGCTTTAGTGCGAGAAGTGATCGTGCTGGTTTCCAGAAGTGTGTCGCCACTGAAAGTCACTGTGCTGTTCAACACCGCACCAATTTCCGCGTTGTTTTGCACTTCAACCAGCATCTGCTCCTGTCCTGATGCGCCAATGGGAACATCGCCCAACGCCCATACCACCTGCCCATCTTCTACTGTTCCTTGGCTGCTGCTGCGTATCAGGGTTGTGTTTTCGGGAATCGTAGTACGGATAGTCGCATCGGTCAGTGTTTCATCCAGACTGTTACCATAGGAAACTGTATAGGTTAATATGTCGCCCGGTTGCGCTTCACGACGGTCAATATGGATATTGCTTTTGATTCGCTTCGGCGCCTCCACTATTACCGTGGCAGATGCTGTGTCGGTTAGGTTGGGTGCTGCCGATGCTACCACACCACTGACAAGCTGGAATCCTGCTGCAGGAGCCGAAGTACCAGTCTGGACATTGGCGCTGAACAAAACCGTGCGGCTGCGTCCCGCAAGCAAGGTTCCAATTTCCCAAGTTATTGTCTCACCCGAATTGCAGACTCCACCCGGGCATGTTCCGCCTGTGGGTTGTGTAAAATTACTCAGCCCTCCTGGCACTTCTGCTGTCAGCTGAATGTTTGTCAGGGGCAATGCGCCACGGTTGCTTACACTGATTTTAAAAGTAAGGCTTTCGCCAGATTCTATCTTGTCTTTGGTAGGTTCAATATGAACACGCAGTGGATTCAGTCCAACTGGAGGCGCCTCAACTGATATAAAATCTGTTTCAGTAACCGTATCACTCCCGACACTGGTGGTGACGGTTAAGCTCACCGTATAGGTACCAGCGTCAGCATAGGTGTGTGCAGGATTCTGGCTGGTGCTCGTGTTGCCGTCGCCAAAGTTCCACGACCAAGAGGTGATAGCCGCGCTGCCCGCCGTCGAAGTATCTGTGAAGGAAACAAGCAGTGGTGCCAGTCCGCTGTCAATATCAACTTCAAATGCAGCTTCAGGTGCTATATCTTCCCCAGCGGCATGAACAGTAATCATGTTGTTGATGGTTGTGGTATCACTTCCGACACTGGTGGTGACGGTTAAGCTCACCGTATAGGTGCCAGCGTCAGCATAGGTATGCGCAGGATTCTGGCTGGTGCTCGTATTACCGTCGCCAAAGTTCCACGACCAAGAGGTGATAGCCGCGCTGCCCGCCGTCGAAGTATCTGAAAAAGATACAGCCAGAGGCGCATTCCCTGTTGCCGGCGAGGCATTAAATGCTGCTGTTGGTCCGGTCTCTGGTGGCGATGATGGACATCCACTCAATATCAATACCCAAGTCATCACAAGGGGTAATACCCAACCCATTGCTATAAAGCGACTTCTCATGGCAAACTCTATCCTTCCCTGTTGACTGCAAATCATATATAACCCGATAATATAAGTCGTAAATAATACCGAAAAGGTGTCTTAATTGCAATTGGGTAATAGTATTATTCACATTGTTTGAGAAGGGGCATTAGGGATCATTAACAGAGGCGTTTATAGAATTTGGGAGCTTGATTTCAGGAATACTTGTGGATATATTTAAAACTTAAGTGGAATTTCATAAGAACCCGTATTTTGATTGTCCCTGATCGTAAACTGAGATACCGCTCGAACCGCCGGTATATACCTGTCACCTATGCTTCGTGCCGCCGCCATGTCCACCTCCATTACCGCCGCGGTATAGGTACCCGGTTTCAAATTATAGACCATGTGACCTTCGTATGATGAAGCCAAACCGACAGGTTGCAAATCACCCGATCCTAATGAAGACATAAAGTTGGAGATGTCATCTTGGCTTTGTTGACCCTCAAATAATAAAATTTCCCATGTCAATCCTTCCGGTTGGCTCTGTGAAAGAATAAATTGAATTTCATTGTCTTGTGAAAGCACAAAATCGCGCTGGACGCGTGAACCGTGTTGCAGCTCTAAATTGTCTGACTCCTGTATTAAAGGTTGTTGAAACTGGCGGGCATCATCTTGCAGAGAACCATGCGCATCAGGAGCTTCTATACGTGCGGATACGGTTAGTCGAGCCGACCCGGCAGGCAATTCTGTCAGTTCATATGTTCCATCAGGCTGCATTTGTGTTGTGTGGCTGCGTGCCATACTGCCATCTTCTCCCGTTATCTGAACTTGGATGTTTGCCAGAGAGGGAATTGCCCCGTCAGCTATTCTGATGGTACCGTAAATTTCTGCATCTTCAACCGGTATTTCAAAGTCCAGTCGTGTTACATAACCGGCCACGACTTCCACCTCCACCATATGCGGTTGCCGATGTTGAATGCCTGCAGACATATTACCAGGCACATTCATGTGTATTATAACCAAGCCAGAACTGGTGGGGAGATTCTTGATTGCATAATATCCCGAATCATCGGTATGTGATGGTTCTATATACTGAGATGTCATATCAAGAGTTTCCATCATTTCACCTGATGGCTGGTAGATCATAAGAACGCCAGCCAGGGGTTTACCCTCCTTGGTTATACGCCCTTCGATACTTCCCCCGGCATCCAGAACGATTTGTAAATTTCGTTGTGCTTGTGTTGAGGCTGGGATCGGTATACCAGCAGGTAAATAATCCTTATGTGAGGCTACCAGACCTGGTGTTCCGTGCTCATTGAGTATTTGCAGTCTGAAAAATCCTGCCGCATCGGTGTAGGTTGTATCACTCCTGTTCATCACAGTTTCAATTCCACCTATTAGAATTAGATCAGGTCTATCTGGGTCTCCGAAAGTGACCGCAGCATTGGCAATGGGACGACGATTGCGATCCATTACCTTTCCTTCCAGATAAGATGCCTCTTTTAATCGAATCACAATTTCCTGAGCAGCTGAGGCGGGTGTTATATTCTCAAAGACTTCTCTGTAATCATAAAAGCCATCCGTATTCATAATCTGCAACAAGACATTTCTACTCACACCATGAATTTCAAAACGGCCTTCCGGGTTTTGGCCCCACACAGGTGATTGATTGATTGGTGTCTGTGATCGGTAATTATGTTCGGTATAATAGGTTCCAGACCTCCGCCCGTCATGTAACTCAGCGGCAGTTCTTGGGTTGTGTAAACTCATTGCCAGCAGCATATAGTTGGTGACAGGTTCGTTTGTTCGAGCATTCAACACTTGGCCGCGCAATGTCAGTCCCTCATCCATTACAATTTCCAGGTTTTTAGTGCCCGCGTACACCTGGTCGCGTTCAGCATTGGCAAGCTGGCTTTTGGAAAAGGTGATGAAGTAGGAATAACCTTCCTCAGCCAACAATATAAAACTGCCCTGTTCACTGCTCATTGTCCATAATTGACGTTCACCTTCCGTGGATTGCGTCATGGCAATGATTTGTGCCTCTGCGACGGGTTCACGATTTGCGTCAACCACCCGACCAAGAATACTGCTCGCGGGGGGACGAAATTCCAGACGTAAACCTTCCTGGCTCTCGTTTTCTGCAATCTTGATTGTTGCCAACTCCGCAATAGCATGCATGGGATTTCCATGCTGATTGTACACATACAAGTAATATTCACCCGGTTCCAGCATGTCCCATTGAAAAGAACCGTCTTCTCCTGTAATGGTGCTTCCAACATGGGTACGTGAATCAATCGGATCTTGAATTGCCAAACGCGTATTACTCAGCCACAAAGCCAACCCTGCGTAGGGCTCATCGTTCGGATTTACAACCACCCCGGAAATCTTGCCCCGAATCTGCAAGACCAGTTCTAAACCATGAATGTCTGTCTCGGCCAGCATTTCGATGACTCCGAAAACTTGTGCGTTGTCTTTGGAGGCTGTAATCTGATAGGAATGACTAGTTTGAACACTTTCAAACAGAAAAAAACCTTCCGCATCTGTCACCGCTTGCGAGTGCGGCATCGGTATCTGTTCGATGCTTTGTAGCGTGACATTGGTATTTGCGGCAGGAGTCATATCCGGCATCAGGACTATACCAGACACAGAAGCATTCGGAAAAACTTCAACAGGCACATTAACATTTTCTGTCGTCTCTCCTGCTTTCACGTCGGCGTATATCGGCTGGGCAGCAGTGGGCCTCTGACCTTCAAACCTAGAACCTAGTGTCTCACCCATAATAACATGGTGAGCGAATTGTTCGACAGGTATCAAGTGTAATTGTTGAGGTTTTATGTCAATATGGTACATTTGGAAACTTCCTGGCGGCAGGTGATCAATGCGATACTCGCCATCAACATTACTGCGTTCGCTGAGGTATATCGGCAAAGGCACAGGGCTGGTGTTTGTCCGCAACAAAGCTGCAATGTATTGGCCGGGAATCGGCTCATTCGTATCTTTATTGAACACAACTCCAGAGATGGCGCCTCCAGCAATAACCTCCAATGCTTGCTCGGGGGTTTCTTGGTCTGGTTGCAGCATGATAAAGTTGAACGCGTTTTGCGACAAGGCCAGTCCCTGTGCCTTCAGGTGAATCTGATACGTGCCTTGAAACAAATTATCAAATTCAAAACGGCCCTCGGCATCGGTAATTTTCTGTCGTGTGC
>CAZIDP010000043.1:0-39011 GCA_964537975.1 uncultured Nitrospirales bacterium
ACCTTCACCTTCACCTTCACCTTCACCTTCACCTTCACCTTCACCTTCACCTTCAGCACCATATGTCATAATTGTGAGCATGGTATTATTGTTTAATGTTCCCACATTACCAGCAAGGTCTGTTGCAGAGATTTCAATGGATGCTGCTCCTACCGGGTCGGAAGAAAGCACGGTGTAGTTGTAAGTATAGGATGCTGCATTCTTGATGTCCACCGCAGTTGCCTGGTTCCCATTCACTGTCACTGTCGGTATGCTTTGAACTGCTTTACTGACATCAAAGCTTATACTGACAACATCATCTACACTTACTTCTGTCGGGGTCACTTGTAGATTAGAGAAAACGGGAGGTGTGTTGTCTATTAACACGGGCACACTTGTCACACTGCTTTCCAACATATTTCCGCTTGGGTCTTGAACATCAGAGTCGGTGCTGATTGCCAAAGTGATGCTTCCATTTCCTGTTACGCCAGACAAGGTTATCGTATATATCTGCGGGCCGCCTGTGATCAAAAGACTGGAATGTGCTGTGCCATTATGGGTGATTACAAGATCATTTGCCGCGTTTAAATTGATGACAGGTTGATTGAATTCAATGGTAAATGAAATACTGTTGGCATTTGTGGGGCCTTGCGTCGAGGGATCAATCGCAATGGCATTAACGGTTATTGGAACAAAAACCGGTGTGGCGAATTGCGCGAAACCTTGTCTCGCTTTGTCGCCAATATTTTTGAAATTGCCCCCTGCAAACAGTCTGGAACCAGATACCGAAAGCGAGTGAACGATATCATTGACTTTTGGGTCCCAGTCGAGTGGTATCGCGGTGTCTACATCAACCGCAGCCAGGTTAGTCCTTGGTGCTCCTGCAATTGCGGTGAAGCGTCCTCCAACATAAACAACAGAATTACCCGAAGCCAACGATAATACCTGGGTTGTGCCAGTATTAATGGATGCATCCCAACTGGTTACCTGGGCAGTATTTACATCAATTGCGGCAATTTTATTTCTGGACAGTGAACCTATGGTTGAAAAATCGCCACCAGCAAACAGTGTAGATCCATGCAATGATAATGCCATTACCGTCGCGCTGGGATTCAAATTCCACTCTAAAAAAGTATCGTTGGTCAGGTCTAAAGCAGCCAGCCGGCTGCTCGACTGGCTGCCAATATTGGAAAATACACCCCCAATATATACTCTGTTACCGGAAGCCAAAAGCGTCCTGGGAGCGTTCTGTGGGTCCGGATTCCAGTCATCGACTGCACCTGTTTCGATATCAATGCGTGCCAGGTATCGTCTGGTTTGTCCGCCAACAGAAACAAAACTACCTCCAATGTAGATAAATCCATCGGCATATGCAATCGAATTTACCCCATTAAATCCAGGTCCCGGGTTCCACCCAGTGGCGTTTCCAGTGGTCTTTTCCAGTGCCGCCAGACGGCTCCGAGACACTCCGCCGATGGTAGCAAAATTTCCTCCCGCGTACACAAAATCGCCAACTATAGTCAGTGCCATGACAGCATTATTTGCGTTGGGATTCCAGGCAGTTGCCGTACCAGTGTCAATATCTATTGCGGCAATTCGATTGCGAATTACACCACCAACACTATTAAAATTGCCACCAACATACACGGAAGGCTCGGTTACTACCATAGTGCGTACATCGTCACCGGCATGTGGATTCCAATCAAGAACAATTTCTTCTGGTTCTGGCCATTGGTGGGGAATGGGAAGGAGCTGTTGAGTACTCTTTGTAGTTGATTTCTCACCATACGGAATTGCTGTTACAGCAGCAAGTCGACTGCGCTCTTTACCGGCAACACTCGTAAATGCGCCTCCAACATATAATGTGTCGCCTGCGACACCCAGAGAATATACTACATTATTGGCATTTGGGTGCCAACCAAGCAGATCGCCAGATTTATGCTCTTGTTCATCCTTGGCATTATCATTTCCATTTTGCTTGTCATCGTCCAGCACACCAATCAAGGCAGCAATACGTCCTCTGGTAGTACTTTTTACCGATGTGAAATTTCCTCCGATATAAACTATGGGGCCATCCAATACAATAGTTTGAACGACATTATTGGCATTGGGATTCCAATCATATAAGGCGCCTGTGTTTACGTTGACAGCAGCAATACGATTGCGGGTTTCACCGCCTACATTATTAAACGAACCTCCGATATACAGAACTTCGTCCGATAAGGCCAATGTATATACATTGCTATTGACATTGGGGTTCCAGGAAGTTGCTGCACCAGTGTTGATATCCAGTGCCGCTATTCTGTTCCTGGACTCGTCACCTATAGTTGTAAATTCACCACCAGCAATGATCGTGTTTCCATGAACCACCAGTGCACGTACCCAGAAGCTGGCATTCGGGTTCCAATCACGCAAGGTACCTGTTTCTTTATCCAGTGCTGCCATGCGTCCTCGTTGAAGGTTGTTCATAAGGGTAAACCTGCCACCTGCAAAAACCGTATCACCGGTAACCGCGATAGCCAATACTTGATCATTTGCCTCAGGTGCCCAATCCATGTTCAAGGTGCGATTGGACAAGACATGTGCCAACCGTTCACGAGGCACCCCATCTACATGAGTAAAATCGCCCCCAACATACCAGCCCCCACTACCATCTGGTACAATGACATTAACTGTACCATTGAACTTGGGAAAATTGTCCAATGGTTGCGCCACCAGAGAGTGAACAGGAGCAGCATGCCCTGTATTAGGGCCAACATACGTAAAGTCACCTCCAATATACACCACGTCTTCTGTCTGAGCTATCGATCTGACCGTCCCATTTGTTACCCACAAATCATCTCGCGGAAGACTGGAGTCCTGATCGCTTTTTGCCAGTTCCGACGGTTTTGTAATCGACTGCGCAGAGGCGGTTTGCATGCCAATTATGTTGTTTGTTCCGTCCCGAAAATTGAATGAGTATGAGCTGAGGAGGAAGGTGCAGTACAACAATGCTACGCTGGTAAGATGTATTTTTTTAAACATTACAGCAGTCATGATGATGTTTCCTTCTGGTAAAAAAACCAAACTGCCAAAAGTTCAATTCCATTCATTTACATTACTGTACTCTCTAATTTTACTAATTATGATAAAGATAATCAAGTTTTTTGTTAAAAATCACATAGTTCAAAGATTTACAATAAAGCAGTACGTTAATTCCTTGATTTTTTAGAATTTTGCAAAGAAAAATGGCACCAGATGGTCGGTCTTTCCGAATTGCCTGGTGCCATATGTGGTGAATATATAGAAGCATGTCATGCTGGCGATAAGTTAGCTCTATGTATTAAAGCAATAAACTACGCCAGAAGGTGCTTAGAATTCTTTGAAGTCTTCCTCATCAAGAACCGCAACTTCCATTGAGTTGTTCCTGGTTGTTTTTGGTGTATCTGCTGCTATCAAGACATTGCGGCGATCGTTTCGCTGCCTAGCTACTCTTTTACTGTCGGCATTGCTATTTCTCATGCTTGGCTGGCGTCTGTTGGCGTTTCCAGCATTTCTGTTGACAGGTGAAGAATTGTTCTCGACTTTTCCGACCATGGCTGCGAGTGATAACACCATTTCACGCATTTGTTCTGCCTGAGCAGACATTTCTTCGCTGGCGGCAGCGGCTTCTTCTGAATTCGCTGCATTGCCTTGGGTTACCTGATCAATTTGAGATACTGCGGTGTTAATCTGGCCCAGTCCTTGCGCTTGCTCTCGTGTGGCTGCTGATACTTCTGCCACAAACTGAGAAACTTTGTCTACTGCTTTTAAGATTTCCAACAAGATGCTATTCACTTCATTGGCAACGCTGACTCCTTGATCGGCATTTTGCTGGCTGGTTTCTATCATGGTCGCGGTAGTTTTAGAGGCTTGTGCGCTCCGCTGTGCCAAGGCCCGTACTTCTTCAGCGACTACGGCAAAACCTTTGCCCGCTTCACCGGCTCGGGCTGCTTCAACAGCGGCGTTGAGTGCCAGCAGGTTGGTCTGGAATGCGATTTCGTCTATCGTACGTAAAATTTTTGCGGTATCGTCTGAAGATTTCTTGATGTCTGTTATTGTGAGCATCATGTTTTCCATGGACTTCTGTCCCTGTCCTGCATGCTTGCGTGCATCGTCGGCAAGCTTTTTGGCCTGGTCAGCATTTTCTGCATTCTGCTGTGTCATGGCCGTCATTTCTTCCAGAGAAGCTGAGGTCTCTTCCAGACTCGAAGCCTGTTCACTGGCACCTTCCGCCATTGATGTACTGGCTTGTGCCACTTCTCCTGACGCCGATGCTACCTGATCCGCGCCGGTGGTAAGTCCGGTAATGACTAATTTTATGGGGCCAGTAATGCTCCGAGCTATTACCAGAGCCAAGATTGCTCCAACTAGAATTGCAATTAGCAAACCGGCAATCGTCAGACGGACTGAATTCGTTAAAGCATCAGCTGCCTGAATCGAAATAGTACGGGCCTGATCATCTGCTGAACTGGCCAACTGACTCGCAACATCAAGTACACTGTTATGCGCAATAATGCGTTCTGAAGCAGCTTGGCCAGCCCTTTGATTAGCTGCAATAACTGAATCTATGGCCTGTCGATAGCCATTGGCTGCCACACGAGCGGCATTCAGTTGCTGAAGATTATCTTCCTGGCGGGTTTGCGCTATTAATTCGTCCAGCGCGTTTTCTAGTATGACAAACTGTGGTAGTAATGCTTGTAAAGCTGTTGTATCTCTGGACGCCTGAGCGGACCAGGACAATCTTCGAATATTGTCTCCAATGCTGATGATACGACTCGCAGTCGCTATTCTATCCTGGCGAATTAATAACTCGTCTCCTACAGTCTGATTTATGTCAACAGAATCTGCTTGATCGGTAGGTACATTATTAGAGCGTCCCTCTCTAAATGTTTGAATTTGTTGAATCATTGCTTGTTGTTGACTTGCCAGGTAATTGGCCATATTGGTGGCGAATGCTTCACCTCGTATAACTTGTTCGTCACGGGCACTCAATACTTGGTTTATTGCGGTTTCGGTGTTGTTGACAGCTTGTTCGTATTCGATCAATCCGGTCTGTATCGCCTTGACGTTACTGGATAGCGCATCCAGTTCCTGTTCATGGGCCAGTGTTTCTGCTGCTGCGATCGTCTCTTTAATATGCTGCAATGGTGCATCGGCTCTGCGAAGCCATTCCTGGTCATAATTCAAACCATACGCTACTACATAATAACCAAATTCCCTTTGAAGGTTCTCAATTGCTGTGGCATGTGAAAACTGTGGCACAATGCCATATGCCAGACGATTGCTATCATTACGAACCTTGTTCATGTTAAAAACTGCGAACACTCCAATCATCAGCGCAATCAGGATGATTGACCCAAAACCAACCGCAATTTTGATCCCCAATGTCAAATTTTTGAACATACAACCTCCGATTCTATCTGGATAAACCAGAAATTCAAATACCTACCTTTTGTGAAATATGTCAAGAAATAATCAATATCAATATACCATATATGTAAAAGAATTGCAATACTAGTAATGTAATGTAATATAATAATAATTTTTAATATTATAATATTTCTCCTGATTGGGTTATGTGGTAATACTTGTCCGAAAAGGTTGTGTTGTAAACAGGATATGCAGTTTTTTAAAAACAAAACAGCACGGAATAGAAAACTTTTATAAAATAAAATTCAAAGGCAGGTAATTGTTTTTTCTGATTTGCTATTTCCACCCGATTATTGCGGTGCGGTCTGCGAAAACAGGCTTGACTGCAACATCGTAAAAGCCAACGCGTAGTAGCATTTCACTGATTTCATGAATCGAATAGCAGCGACCCATGGTTGAATGCATGAGCAGGCAGGAATACTCGGCAACGGGGAGGGGTCCGTCTTTTTTTGAATTCAGGTGTGCATCAAAGACGATGATACAGCCAGTTGAATCTAACCGTTCAAATGATTTGGCTACCAACCGTTGAACATCATCAATGTCCCAGTCGTGAAAGACATTGGCAAATAAATGAATGTCAAAACCCTCAGGCAAGTTTTTGAACATATCACCAGAAACAACGGCAACCTTGTTTTGGTAGCCTTTCTTCTGAATTGATTCAAGGGCTGCTGCGTCAACAGGGGGAATTTCTAACACTGCAGCTTCGATTTGGCTGTGTTTTTCTACTATATGGCATGCATAGATACCTGAACCGCCGGCAATGTCCAGGAGTTTTATGTTGTGTTGCAGGTTGAGTTCGTTTGCCAGCTTACCGGCAAGCAGCTTGCCGCGACTGTCCATGGCATCGGTGAATGCCTGTGCGAAATTGGGATCACGCATACTGTCCAGCCAATTGGTACCCCCTTTCTTGCTGGACCATCCTGCCGGTTTACCAGTCTTGAGCACATCCAAAAATTCGAGACATTGCGGCCTGTTTTTTATGGAATTGAAATAAGGTACCAGGCTGTCGTTATGATCATGCACTAGAAACACGTTCGCCGCGTCTGTGAGGTGGTAAACACCGTCTTGACACTCGAGTAGACCCCGGGCTTTTAATAACGTCAGAAGTACATCGGTTGGACGAGGTTCAATTCCGAGCGTAATACAGATTTCATTGAAATCACACGGGGCACGTTTCAATAGAGTAAACAAGTCCAGGTGTGTTATCGCACAAACCATTAAATCTGTGGCGTATATCGAATCGCGATATTTGAGTAACGTGGTGAACTCGTTTTCTAGCTGTATTTTTGAAGTTGACACACCTTCATTTCCTGGTTACATGTATAGTAACGAACCAGACATGGATCACGTAAAATTGCCCTGCAAGTTTTGCATGTCATCTGGTATAACAGGTTGTATGCTGATTTCTATGGAATCAAATGATTCGATCCTGGATTTCTATTTGCCTAAAGCTACTTTGGTAATTCAGAATTTTCAGGCAATACCTCATACACCTTGGTTTCACCAAATCCTACCGAAACATCAAGATAAAGGCCATTGCTCTGGTTGAATTGAACAGACTCGTTATTTCCTACATCTACAATTCTGGCTATTTTGAAGGGGAGGTCGGCCAGGCGAATACTGGTGTCTTCATTTTCGGATTCATGGTTGATTACAAAGAGAACGGCGCGTTCTTCATTGGTACGAATCGCTGCTTCGATGTCAGGATTGGATGAGTAGACCCGGGCTTGAATGCCAGCACTGTCACACATTGCCTTTAACAAAGCACGTAATTGTTCTCTGGCCTCTGGATTGTCTTCTTTAAAAGTATGGAAATAGGTGTCCTGCAAACAAAAACCAAGTAGATAGACCATTCCGTTGCCAACATTTCTTTTTAGAATTGCTACTTCACCCGATTCCGTTTCTGCGAGCAGGGTGGCTGTAGTCATCGTCGCGGGGCGTGGACTTACCAGCGTGAGGTCCAATGGAACACTCAGGGTTTCAGCTTGGAGCCGGGTAGATTCGTAAACAGACTCATCCGGAGAGTTTTCATCTCGGAATACCCAGAAGGGTTCACCATCGACAGTGATAGGGACATAATGTCCTTCGCGGATGATTCGGTCAGTGACTGCCTGTGATACACCGAAGAGTTGCTCCATCGTATCCAGCGGTTCTTTCAGGCGTCCCAGGCTGGGTACACAGTCTGCAATAACCAATCCTCCTGCTTCGACAAAATCTGCAATATGCTGCGCCACCGTTTCCGGCAACAGTTTTACATCGAATAACAACAGTATGTCGTAGCCATTCAATTGAGCATCTGTGACCTGAGATTCGTGAATCAGATCAAGCTCACCAAATGATCGCAAGAACAACTCAAAGGACAATCCGACATTGGAATATTCTTCCTGTAACTGGAGGTATTGAGTACGTGGAAACAGCATGGCAGCCCGGGCCTGTGGTTTTTTTGTGGTTCTCAAATACTCGGCAGTTTTTTGAATGAGGCGCAGGCCCTCACCCAGGCTTTCATAATGCTTTGCGTCTACAGGCAACCGGTATCCCGTAAGCAGATAATCCGAGCCATGCGCCACAGCCACCGTGGCCATGATTCGTTCGCCCCAATGCAATGACCGGTTGCCTTCATCCATGTAAGGCGCAAACCATGCTGGGTTGAATGTACCGACCCAAAAGCCGAGGTCTTTGTTGAAATGGTAAGCGAGATTACGCATGTGGGCAAAGGTGTAATGGGTCATGGCCATGCGCGGTAAGGGTAGTTTGGCTGGTTCACCGAAACGGAAGTCAAGGTTCCAATAGGGGTAGATGTCATAGACGAAAGCGTCTGTAAAATCCGCACCCCAGTGAAATACATCATCAATGGCTATCACGGCATGTGACTTGTAACCAGCACCGAAAGTGTTGTGGCTGTCATGCGTGAGTACGACCTGAAAATCAGGGTTTATTTCTTTCAAGATGCGATAAACCTGCCGCCAGGCATCGGGGAACTTGGCCGTGTGGAAATCGAGAAAGTCCAACCAAACCTGTGGGTTTTGACGTGCCGACTCGATGTCCATCGGCATCGCGTATCCATAGCGCTTTTCAAATTCTGCCTGGTCATATTCGGTATAACTGAGCGAATCAGGCCCACCGGTGAAGGGTTCATCCTGATACGGAAAAACATTATAAAGGCGTGGTATCTCTTCAAGAATGGGCATCTGTCGTTCTGCCGCTTCTCTGACAGCCTCGGCATATGCTTCCGAATAGACCGGAATCGATGGCGGATTGTCGCGTCCAAATAATTCCAGAGAACCAACATGGTGTGTGATAATCATGCCCTTTGATTGGGCATAGTTTCTTACTATGTCAGCCTGTTCAGGTGTAAGGGCAGATATGTTCCATTCAATGCCAGTGAAGCCATGTGCCATAATGTTGTCAATTGTGGCACGAAGCAGCTCTGGTGTAATCTCCTCATCGTCATCACCACGCCATCCTTCACCCGAGGCGACTGGTGAGAACTGGCAGACCACTGGAAAGAAATCTGTGCCTGTTGGTCTTTCTGCAACATGGATTGATTCATAGTGTTCGCCTGTTGCTCCAACAACCTGGATAGTATAATCGCCAACTTCCAGACCAGACAAGTCGAGTTGGGCATGATGCTTGCCATCTTCTGCCATCGTGAATTCTAAACGGATTATTTTATTATTATCTGCACCAATGAGGCGGCCAGAAACAGTGGTATCGTTGTTGTTTTCCACTTCAATCGTGATTACTGGAGACTCATTATTTCGGAAGACCCTGCGGCCTCCCGCCTCCGGAAAATGTAGATTCATTGCTTCCAGTCCTTCCACGGCCAGCAGGTTCATGGTAATTGCTATGGCCAGTATTAACCCCGCACGAAATGGTTGTAATCTGTTCATGAGTATATTTCCTTCAGTTTATCTTCATCTGGAATGCTGTTGAAGACAAAAAGTCATCACAAATAGTCTAAGTCCAAAATAATCAGGAATAATATGATTACTTTCTTGGTAATAGTAGGCAATAGTCAATCTAAGTTGCAAGCATTAAAATTGCTTCGCGTGCATCCTTTATACAGGTTTGTTTTTGCCAGGTTTTTTGCAGTATTGTGTATACTGGAAGCTTGGGGAAAGCTGGTGGGGGTAAAAGATTATTGTGATTCATCATACTGCGGAGTAACACGCATGTCAGCATCCATGAAAATACTTTTGGGATTGGGTTTGTTTTTAATTGCCAATGTTGCGGGCATTGGTATTGTATTGTTTCTTAAAACAGCCCAGGCGCCAACGATTGAAGATGACTTGCCAGAATTATATCCTGTGCCGTCGTTTTCCTTGACAGATCAAACAGGGAGTACTTTCGGTCTGGATGACCTTTCAGGCAAGCTCTGGGTTGCCAAGTTTTTCTTTACTTCATGTAGTGGCCCCTGTCCAAGGATGTCTGCAAACTTGGCGGATGTCAGCACGCAATTTGCCGATGACGACCGTATTCATTTTGTATCGTTTACCGTAGACCCGGCGACGGATACACCCGAAAGATTGGCAGAATACGCTGATTTCTACAATGCCGATCCAATGCGGTGGCACTTTTTAACCGGGGCGCTGGATGTCATATCTGAATTGGCGCTGGAAGGATTTAAATTGGGTTCGCCTGATAGTCCTGTCCATCATGCGGATCGTTTTATATTGGTGGACAACGCGGGTATAATCCGTGGATATTACGCGGGGACAGAGACGGAAGGTGTGCAAAGGCTGATCGCAGCTATAAAGCAACTCCGGGCTGATTTTTAATTGATTTATCTGCAGGAAGTGTCAGGAAAGTAGTATATGATAGATGTACATGATTTGCCAGTAGTCAACGCTGTCTTGAATGGCATTGCCACGTGTTTTCTGGTGATGGGTTGGATTGCTATTAAACGTTTCAATGCCCAAATCTGGCATCGAAACATGATGATAGGCGCACTGGTTACCTCGGCGCTTTTTTTGAGCTGTTATTTATACTATCACTACAATGCAGGTGCCATGACCCCATTTGAAAAAGAAGGTTTCATACGCATCGTCTATTTTACCATTCTCATCACCCACATACCTTTGGCAACGCTGATGGTGCCATTCATATTTGCTGCCCTCTGGTATGCCTGGCGAAAACAGTATGCAACACATGTGCGCATTGTACGGTATGTCTGGCCGGTATGGATGTATGTGTCTGTCACCGGAGTACTGATCTATCTGATGCTTTACCAGATGTGATTCCAGCTACCCGCTATGCTCATTGAGGTTGATTTCGGTCAGGATATCTTTGAGTGCGGGATACAGGCGTCGATAGCGACTGTATATATCTGTATAGCGCCTGTTCTTTTCCATATCAGGTTCGAATGATTTTTCTCGAAAGACAAATTGATCTGTTGCTTCCTGGGCAGAATGATATACCCCTGTTGCCATACCCGCCAACATTGCTGCACCCGCGATACCACATTCTGTATGACGAAGACGCACAAATGGTGCCCCAAAGATATCTGCCTTAATCTGCAACAACCGATCCGATTTGGCTCCACCACCAGTTGCAATAAATTCCGAAGTGTCAATACCAAGTCTGTTCAAAGCATTCAAGCTGTCCAGGAAGTAGTAAGTCGCACCTTCAATCAACCCCTTGAGGATAGCTCCGCGCGGTGTATTGGTATGCAGGCCCGCAATGACACCGGCAGAATTGGAAATAAAGTCCGGTGCTCCAGTGATTTCGAAGTGGGGGAGTGTTAACAGTCCGGTAGGTGCTTCCGGCATTTCGGCAAGCAGTGTCTCATAAATATCGATATCTGCGCCCAACAGCTTTTTGTCCGCCTGTGCAAAGGTGTCGCGAAACCACTTCATCAATACACCACTTTGGTTGTATATGAATGACATATACAATCCTGGGAGTACATGGTGCTCAACATTTAATCGTGTGGCAAGCATATCCGCGGTAGGGGGGACTTGGTCATATACCGGTGCGATACATTCTATCGTGCCGATACCACACACTGCTTTGCCACCTGAAATGACCCCGGCACCGAGTGCATTGCAGCATTGATCATGACCGCCCAATATAATTTTTACCTTGTCTGGCAAACCGAGTTCACGGGCTATTTGTGATGCTACGGTGCCAGTGATGGTGCCACTGGGTGCGACGGTGGGCAGCTTATCTTTTGGTATGCCCGACCAGGCCAGTAACGGTTCCGACCAATCCTCCTTGTAGAGATCAAAGAGAAGTGTGCGATTCGCGTGGGAATAACTGGTAATGGGTTCCCCACCGAACAGACAGGACACCAGATCACACCAGAGCAGGTATTTCCAGGCTCCTTGGAATTCTGCCGGATTGTTTTCCCGCAACCACAGCAGTTTCGGAAGGGAGTAATTGGGAGCAAGTATGTTGGGGTTGATGGCATAAAACGCTTCTTGACCCAGGTCCTCCTCAATGCGTGTGATGTGTTCCGCGCCACGCAAGTCCACAGACAATATGGAGTTACCGATGATTTCCCTGTTTTCATCGACGGGGGTCATCGCCTCTCCCATAGCGCTGATGCACAAGGCAGTAACGAGGTCGCCTCCCGTGTGAGAGACGACCTCTGCGATGGCATCTTTCAGGCGTTGGATGACTATACGACTGTCGAGTTCAGCCTGTCCCGGCTTAACTTGCAAGGTGGGATATTCTCTGTATGCGATACCTAGACAATGCCCAGTGACTGTAAACGCACCTGCCTTGCAACCTGATGTTCCTATGTCAATGCCCAACAAACTCATGTTGACAACTCCAAGTTTTCAGTGTCGTTTATTCCGCCAAGAAAACCTATACTTTTACCTTATACCAGTGTCACATCATAACCCAGGTACTTGGTGAAGGCTTCATATACTGGCGCCATGACGTATCCCGGAGTTACCGCGACATGGTGCCTGTGTCCTGCATATCCAATGGTTTGCAGGGTGTGCTGCAGGTCTTCAAATTCGCCTACCCCGGCACAACCAAAGAACTCAGGCGGAATTGGATCGTCCGTAAATCGTGCTTGTCCCAGGTAAAATTTCATTTTACCTTCATCGGTCATCAGGTTACCGAAAGAAAAGGGCGTAGGTGCAATACGGCCGGTATTGCAACCGTATGAACAACCCTTGCCAACAGCATTTGCCAAGATATCGTGATCTGATATAACGCCCTTTTCAAGCATCATGGCTTGCGGTACAGGGCCACAGTGGAACAATATGCACTTATTGTCGTCGTCGTTGTAATTATTATTCCAGTCCAGGCACGATGCTACGTTGTTCGATGCCATACGCAAGGCATACATGGAGACCGCGCTGCCAACATCCACTTCGCAGGCGACCGGTATCTTACGGTTGTTCATTTCACTCACCAGGACACAGCAGGAAATGCCAAACTGCTTTTGCATTTCTATCCAGCAACGTACAGACAACGCGTCAAGCCGCATTTCTTCCGCGATATCATCAAGCACAACGCCCAAGCGTACGATATTTTCAAAGGCTTGATTTGGTGTCTGGTTCCAATCTGAATACTCTTTTAAAAACTCTGCCTTGTCTACTACCGAAGTATCGGTCATCTTGAGGTCTCTCATCCGGGCAAATACTTCCGACATATCCAGGGTTTCCATGGTGATTCCATGGCGTTGCAGGGTTAGTTCGTCAATACGGACTGTCTTGAATGCCGTCGTGCGTGCCCCGATAGCACCTACTCGAAAGTCACGCATCGCCCGAACCACACGGCACATACGATCAAAGTAATCAATATTATCTGTAAAACGGGGATTCTTCGGGTGAACCGTGTGGGGCTTTAATGCCGTGAACTTCAAGCCATACTGACAAAAGACATCCATAATGGAAAACTTGCCACAGAAAGCATCGCGACGCACTTCAGGCGCCATTTTGTCAAGCTCATCTGGGTATGCCTGAATTAGGATGGGGACACCTGCATTTTTAAGCGCTTCCACAGCACCGTTTTCATCGCCAAAATTGGGTAAACACAGGATTACACCATCAAATTTACCAGCATTTTCGCGTAAAAAATTGGCATATATCTGACCTTCCTCTGGAGTTTCCACTGCACCATACCGCGTTACCTCCGGGGCCAATGTAATAATTTCATGCCCAAGACTTCTGAGTACAGTCTCCATATCCTCGCGAGCACTCGCCTGAAGTGAAGCGGGGAAAAATCCCCGGTTTCCAAAAAAAACGGCAAAACGACTTTTTTCCTGGGTCATATTTTTTTACACTCCTTTAATAACGATTTAATAACAGTAACTTGAAAACAAACTTCTATTCTATTCCGTGGATTTGATCAACCAGCCTGTAACTTGTCAATGGAATCTTCCAGATTCAGTTCATCCCGGATCACAGCGACGGTTGCTTCATAAACAGCTTGAACTGCCTTATCCAGGTCTTGCTCTATAATTGCTTCATAGGGTTGGCGTATTGCAGTGGCGACATTAATTTTGCTTATACCATTCATTATTGCATCTTGTATATATTTTTTTTGGATGCCTGTACCGCCATGCAGTACCAACGGGATATTTGTAGCTTCTTTGAGTTCTATCAACCGATCGATGCTCAACCGCGCTTCCACCTTCTTTTCCTTGCGTTGTGAAGCACTGATCGCACCGTGTACACTGCCGATTGCTACTGACAGCCAGTCCGTTCCAGTTTCTTCAGCAAACCGGCGGGCCTCTTCCGGGTCCGTAAAACCTTTACCTGATTCGAAGAGCTCATCATAGGGCGGCATCGGTCCCGATTCATGGCCCAACACAGCCCCAAGCTCAGCTTCTACTACTACGCCTTTGGCATGTGCCATCTCAACAATGCGTTTTGTTGCCGCAATATTGTCTTCCAAACTTAATCGAGAACCGTCCACCATCACCGAATGATATCCCAACGTTATGGCTTCACTCAGTATCGCTTCATAATCCACTTTCAATTCATCTTCATCGATTATCGGTACATGGTCCATATGGAGCCGGGTATACCGCTCATCTTTTACACGTTGGTATTCCTCGAAAATCGATACGGGACCACCTGATTCAAACTTGACCCATTCCAATCGGGCAACCATGATGAGACCAAAACAACGGGTATCGCGTAGTGCCCTTACAACGGGTTCCATCATGGGCAAATAGGGAATGTTGAAGCCCGGGATTGCAGATTTATGATCCCAGGCATACAACATCAAATCACGTATATTGGCGGTAGTTAGGCACATTGGGTATTCCTTAATTAAAAATAATACGGTAAAAAACATTAAAAAATTAGGAGCTGTCAGCAAAATATCACGCAACATTACAATATCATGATTCTTCTGATGTGCTCAAACAACTCGATGGGCGCGTGGGACACATTGTGCAGGTTGTCGAGACACTGCTCCAGCACTTTGAATGGAATTGCATTGCCGCTGAGGAAAAAGTTGCAATGCAAATATATGTTATGTATACTAAACATAAGTTATATATAATGCTTATTGGCTCGCCTTGTAAAACTTGGCGTGAGGGTGCTGAGGAACCGTTGCGTGTTGCACCGAAAAGTGCGTGCTGGGGATTTTTTTAAGATTTCTATCCATGTTTCATGGTTAGTAGCCAGATAAAACAGTATCATGAGCGATTGTATGCACAACCTTGACTATATTTTATTCAAATATACACTGTAACTAGATACTATAAGATAGATAGTTAATACTATCAGATTAAAAAAAGTTTACTATAACAAAATGATTTTCTTTATCTTTATTTTAATTGTATTGGCCTTGATATTGGCCATTGTAAAGATGTCGCTTTGCGAAAAGTATGTATACATGCTGGTGAACAGTATCTTTATCGTACTTCCCTGTTTACTCTTTTATCCGGTTGCAGTTCGCATGTCGGAGCAATACATATTGATGCTGTTTTCAGACCCCGGGTTTTTAGGATTAGTTTGCCTGATTATAGTCATTGAAGCTCTCGTGACAATGTTACTGAGTGTTCGCCTCATGGAAGCACATTATAAGAAGCAGAGAGCACTGATAATACGTTCTTTGGCGATTTTTCCAAGTGTAGTTTTCCATGTTTGGCTGGGTGTGATGCTTGTGCTTGTACAGAATCGCATCATGGGCTATTCCTTTCTTTTGGTGACCCTCCTGTTTCTGACTGGGGTCATCCTGATCGTCCTGCTAACTTCGATAAGTGTTCGCTATATTCTGTCCGAGTGGCAAAGTAGATTGAGTCTGATGCTGAGTCTGGCTTTTTTGTTGTTGGTGATAGCCATGTTCCTGCCTCTGCTGATAACAGATATCAAATCGCCAGATAACAGTTGGGATGTATCGCTATTGAACACGCTTGGTTTGCTGGTGCTGATAGCAGGAGGCACTGGCATTGGCTATAACATTCATAAAACAGGGAGATACTAAATAAGTGGGAGTATTAATTCAAATCTTGTTCTGGATATCAACAGGTATGTTGATACCGGTAATAATTTTACTGCTGGCTGCATTCATGTGGGCACTGTTATTACTGGGTGATTTGTATGGCGTATACGCGGCAAGACTCAAGCGTTCACAAGATTTGGAGCGTCTGATACGCGATGTAACCACTACCAGAATAAATTACATTACTTTGGAAGAGTATATCAAGAACTCCAGTAAGTTGGGTAAGCATATCTATCAATTGCGGGATTGTAATTGGCATCCTGTACATGGTGAAAAAATATTGGCAGACTTTGATTTGCTGTCATTAAAGGAGGTGGAGGGTGCTACTTCTTTAATGCGCCTGGGACCCATGTTGGGTTTAATGGGCACGTTAATACCGATGGGGCCTGCCCTGGTGGGGCTTGCAGCAGGTGATATCGCGTCGATGGCTTTGAACATGCAAGTCGCGTTTTCCACAACTGTCATCGGCATTTTCATAGGTGCAGTCGGGTTTTTGGTGCAACTTGTAAAACGTCGATGGTTAAACTCAGACCATGCCAACTTACGCTATTTGTATGATCTCTCACAAGAGGAAATGACCCATGAAAAAAATAGTTAAAAATCGTTATTTTGCACGTAATGCCGAACAGGAAGACCCATTAAGTGGGATGGCAAATTTATTCGATTTGGCGATGGTATTTGCGTTGGCACTGATGGTCGCGATGGTTGCTCACCTCCAGATTGCTGACTTACTTTTTGAAGATGAAGTAACCATGGTAAAGAATCCTGGAAAAGAAAATATGGAGATCATTATCAAGCAAGACAATGAAATTACCCGTTATGTTCCCGCTGAAGGTGGTTCAGACGATGGTAGGGGCAGACGTGTGGGAACAGCGTATGAATTAGATAATGGCCAGATCATCTATGTTCCGGAGTAAAAGATTCAAGTGTAAATATTGACGGATAACAGTTTTGAGTTCCTATGGAAGTATTTTTGGAGAAGTTTTATGTACAAAGCAGCCTGGCAAAAAATTAATAGAAAAAGAGCAATACAAATTGCTTTGGCGATACTGGTTATTACCTTATTTTTGGGGTGGAAACATTGGGCAAGCCCTACGCATATTGCAGTTATAAATTATCGGGATTTTCTTTTTGCCGACATGCAGTCAGCGAACGATAGTCGTTTCATTCGTTTTTCCCGGCTGGATAAGGAAAGCATTACAAAGCGCAACTTACGCCGCTTTGATGGCATGTTCATATTTGGCATGGGGCTGGACCTCTCACCCGAGCAACGCGATGCTTTAATTGCTGCCTCTGACAGAGGTGCGTTTATTCTAACCAGTGCTGTGACCAACCCCGAATCCGACCTGACGAATCTGGATGAAGAGCAATTGGAAGTTGTGCGTGCGTATCAGCAAAATGGTGGCCGGTTTAACATGCAGCAGATGTTTCGTTACATGAGAAGGAACCTGGACAACAAAATACTGTTTGCGCCGCACGCAGAGGAAGTCAGAATAGTTCCTGATAACGCTTTTTTCCATTTGGAAGAAGATGACCACTTTGAGTCCTATGAGGATTACCAGGCATTTTATGAAAAAGAGGGTCTGTATAAAGAAGGAGCGCCCCGGGTCGCGTTTATTCCCACAGTGGTCAGTCCAAAAAATGCGGAACAAGGATATGTTCTGGACTTCATTTCATTATTGGAGAGTAAGGGCATTAATGTCTACCCGATTTCTGGAATGGCAAAAAGACTGGAGTACTTGAAAGCTTGTAAACCGGACTTGGTGGTCTATGTACCGCATGGACGTTTGGTCATGAACAGATCCGAAGAAGCAGTTGCCTGGCTGGAAGAAGAAAATATTCCGCTGTTGTGCCCTGTAGATGTTTTTGCCCCTTATGATGAATGGCTGACCAGCCAGTCTGGTATGGTGGGTACGTTGATGTCGCAAGGTATCGTCACGCCTGAATTGGACGGAGGCGCGGAGCCGTTTGTGATCAGCGCCGAATTTCCGAATGAAGATGGTTTACTTGTGTTCAAGGGAATTCCTGAACGTATGGAAACCTTTGCTAACCGTGTTGCGCGTCGATTGTATTTGCAAAACACACCGAATGAAGAAAAGAAAGTTGCCATAATCTACTATAAGGGAGCCGGTCTCAGTGCCATGAATGCCGCTGGGCTGGAAGTTGCCCCGGCGTTGTTGAACTTGTTACGGGCTTTGCAGGACGAGGGCTATTCAACAGGCGCGCTTCCAGAGACGGTAGATGAATTTTACGAACGAATACAAAAAGAAGGTCCTGTACTGGGGCCCTATGCGGCTGGCGCGCAGGATGAATGGATTCGTACAGGGAACCCGGAGTGGATTCCGGCAGAAACATACTTGGAGTGGTGCCTGAGCAATCTGGAACGTGAACTGGTTGAGTCTATGGAAGCCTTATATGGCCCTGCGCCTGGTGCGTTTATGAGTATGGCCAAAGAGGGAATCGCTTACCTCACCATACCACGCATAGAATTTGGCAATGTGGTGATTCTACCCCAACTGATGCCTGCTGCCGGTGGAGACGAAGTCGCTATGATTCATGGCGCCAAGCAGGCGCCTGCGCACCCCTATGTTGCCCAGTATTTATGGATTCGGGAAGGCTTCCAAGCCGATGCTCTGATTCACTTTGGAACTCATGGTAGCTTCGAATTTACACCCTGGAAACAATCTTCCCTGTCTCAGTTTGACTGGCCGGATGCGCTGATAGGTGATCTACCGCATTTCTATTATTATGTGATCAACAATGTGAGTGAAGGCATGATAGCCAAGCGCAGAAGTTATGCGGTACTCAATACACACTTGACGCCGCCTTTCGATGAAGGGGGTTTGTATGGCGAGCTGACCGTGTTGCATGATCGCATGCACAACTACATGTTGGTAACAGATGATGCCCTTCAAAAAGTTTACATGGACAGTATCCTGGATGCTGTGTATGAACTGGACATGAATATAGAGTTAAAGCTGCCGGAACGGGATCAAGTGGAATTTTCTGATGAACTGTTCCATACCATCCACAATCATGTCCACGAAGTGGAACAGGCCAAGATCACATTGGGCCTGTACACCCTCGGTGTGCCCTACGCAGAGGATGAATTAGAGTCTACTGTAACCCAAATGGCTGTTGATGCCTTGGCCTACAACCGTGCCCGTCTTGATGTGTTGGATGGAGTAATCAGTGAACAGGACATGAAAAATGCCCATTGGTTTGATCAAACGTATCGCGGCCCGGCACTAGAGACCATCGAAGCGATTTTGCACAACATCGTGGAACCGGAGGACCCGGCACTCCTCCCATCAGGAGCAATGGCCCGTTTAATCCAAGCGGAAGCACAGGAAAATAACGATGGCCACGATATTGCCGCTCCGCATACCGAGGCCAATCGGGAAAACCTCTCCGGTTCCATGCCCCCTGAACATCCCGCCGGGCAGCCTCGGACAGGTCGTCCAGGGCCTCAAGCTATGATGCATGAGCCAAATGCTGACGAAGATAAGCCAGCGCATTATGCCGAGTATAAACGGGCTTATGACGAATATATAGATACACTCCACGCTATTCGCTATTATTTTGAATCACTGGAAAATTCACCAAATCTGGAACTGGCAGCGATACTGAATAGTCTGGACGGGGGCTACACACCGCCTTCATCCGGTGGTGACCCCATCATCAATCCTGAGACCATTCCCACCGGCCGTAACATGTATGCAATAAATCCGGACAGGACGCCAACGGAAGAGTCCTGGAAACTCGGCAAGCAGCTTGCCGATGAACTCATCGCCGCCAAAATGTCGGATTCAGGTGAATTTCCCCGAAAGGTTGCTTTTACCTTGTGGGGGGGTGAATTCATTCGCACGCAGGGTGCCACACTGGCACAAGCTATGTATTTAATGGGTGTGGAGCCTGTACGCAACCGGCGTGGTGTGGTACATGATGTCCAGCTGATTCCCGCCGAAGAATTACAGCGCCCCCGTATTGATGTGGTTGTTCAGACATCAGGGCAATTTCGTGACCTGGCAGCTTCGCGTATTATGCTCTTTGATAAAGCGGTGGAGCTGGCCAGTGGAGCCAATGATGGCGATGTCCCCAATTACGTGTATGAGGGTACGGTACAGGCGGAAACCGTGATGCGTGAGCTGGGGCTGAGTCCATTGGATGCACGTGCCTATTCCCTGGCACGGGTGTTTGGAGGTGTCAATGGGAATTATGGTACGGGCATTATGGGCATGGTTGAGTCGGGCGATTCCTGGGACGACCCTGATGAAATCGCGCAACAATACCTGAAAAATATGGGCGCCATATATACGCGTGATAACTGGGGACATTATGAACCTGGTATTTTCGAGGCAGCACTGCAAAGTGCAGACACGGTTGTGCATCCACGATCTTCCAATACGTGGGGACCATTGTCACTCGACCACGTCTATGAATTCATGGGAGGGCTGAACAATACCGTGCGGTATATCACGGGTGAAGAACCAGATGGTTATTTCAGCGACCTGCGTAATCGTTTTGATGGACGGATACAAGGCGTAGAAAAAGCTATTTGGGTTGAGGCGCGTTCCACCGTGTTTAATCCGCTCTATATCGAGAAGCTTCAGGAAGGTGGTCCTTCGTCGGCCAATGTGTTTGCCGATACATTCAGAAACACCTACGGTTGGAACGTGCTAAAGCCTGATGTTATCGACAATGCCATTTGGAATGAGTTGTATGAGGTCTACATTGATGATAAATATGATATGGGGATTGAAGAATTCTTTCGCGATGTAAACCCCTACGCCCTTCAGGAAATGACTGCGGTCATGCTGGAAACGATACGAAAGGAAATGTGGGATGCTGATCCGGAGCAGATCGAAACCCTGGCCAATTTGCACGCGCAGTTGGTTGAAGACCATGATGCCGGATGCACCGGGTTTGTCTGCAACAACATGAAGTTGATGGAGTTTATCGGGGAAATGCTTTCACCTGAATTAAATGAAGCCTATCACGCGAAGATAGAAAATGTACGTGTAGGCCAGGTGCGTGAAAGTGTAGAAGGAATACGGCTGGAGCCGGAAAAAGCAACCATGGAAATGGTACGGCAAATCGTATCTGACAATATAGGAATGTTGATAGTGCTGGGATTAATTATTGTCTGCTTCTCCACGGCTGTTATTGTTGGTGCCAGGAGACGCACGGCATAAGGAGTTTTAAGCCTGTTTTATTGGAGCATGCTCCCCAGAGCTTCGGTTGTATGTTGGTTGTGTAGAAATACATGCTGGATTATGTATACACCTATGTGGAAAATACTTGTGGCAAAAATTGTCGGGGCATTTCGACTTGTCCGCAAGCGTCGCGTTACAATATCCTACGACACACATAATTCAGCATGATTTCTACTACCAGCAATTGAAGGGGGGCATTACATGAATATCAAGAGGCTGCGCTTATCCCATTTCCGCGGCTCGGGTGATTTGTCTCTCTATTTACATGACAAGTTGAATGTTTTTGTGGGAGTTAATGGTTCCGGTAAATCCACTATCCTGGATGCAGTTTCCATTTTGCTTTCCTGGCTGCTTGAAAATATCAGTAACGAGATTGGACCTGGCGCCTCCATCCAGGATGATGATATCAGCAATGATCAGGGCAGTGTGACGCTGGAAATCTTCTTGGCGTACAACGGCATTGAATACGCGTGGGGTATACATTCCAATCGCGATACGGTAGACAATAAGCAGGACCTTACCGATTTACAAAACCTCGAATCGTTGGCATATTCGCTCCAGAAGCTGATTCAGACCCCCGATAAACAAGTCAACGTGCCGTTGCTGGTATATTATCCCGTAAACCGCTCTGTGGTGGAAGTACCCCTCAAGCCGTACAAACCGAAACAACAGCAACTGCTGGATGCCTATGCGGATTCTTTGAGCAGTGGCGCCAATTTCCAATCCTTTTTTGCCTGGTACCAACAGCGTGAAGAACAGGAATGGACAAAACTAAATTCGACCGATACGGAAAATTCAGGCGAAAGACCGGACACCGCTTTGGACCCGCAGCTTGCTGCTGTGCGCAGCGCTTTGTCGCAATTGTTACCGGGTTTTGGAAATCTGACCATGTACCAAAACCCTGTGCGGCTGGAAGTAATGAAATATGGCAGGCCGATTAAAGTAAGCCAGTTGTCGGATGGGGAGCAGTGCCTGATGGCACTGGCTGGTGATCTTGCGCGACGCTTGTCTATTGCCAATCCTGCTCGCAAAAATCCTTTGCAAGGTGAAGGGATTGTGCTCATAGACGAAATAGACCTGCATCTTCATCCCAAATGGCAGCATATGGTTGTCCCGGGCCTGCGCGAAGTTTTTCCCAATTGTCAGTTTCTTATTACTACCCATTCCCCACATGTGATTACCCATGTAAAACCGGAAAGCATGTTCTTACTCACCGAAACCGAAACAGGCATTCTGGTGGACAAACCGGTGGAGTCCTACGGCAAGAATGTTGACCGAATTCTGGAAGATTTGATGGGGTTGGAAAGTACCCGGCCCGGTCAGGTGAGTGTCGCTTTGGCCCGATTATACGACCTGATAGACCAGGGTAAGTTGGAAGAAGCGCAACGGGTGCTTGAAATGCTCAAGAACTTGATTGGAGAAGACGGTGACTTACTCAAAGCAGAGATATTGATACGACGTAAGGAACTGCTGGGTAAATGAAGCACATCAGAAAGAAACCTGAACCACAAGCATTCATCAATTGGAAGTTACACCACAAAGACAATAAACAACTACATTATGGCTCGCTGGTGGGCGATCTCAAACAAGAGGTAAAAGACGCGTTACTGGCTGAGCAAGGCTACATCTGTTGTTACTGCGAACGCAGACTGACCAACAAAAATTCGCACATCGAACATTTGCGTCCCCAGTCGGACCCTGCCACCGACCCGCTGGACTACACCAATTTGCTGTGCTCCTGTCAGAAATTGCTGGACAAAGGCGCGCCACGACACTGTGGAAATCTGAAGGGGCAATGGTATGACGAAGAATTACTGATCTCACCACTGGACCCAACCTGTGAAACACGTTTTGCCTTCAATGCCGATGGAAGAATTAAACCGGCACAAAATCAAGACCTGGCAGCGCAGGAAACCATTGAGCGACTTGGTCTGGGAATTCCCAAATTGAACAATTTGCGCGCAAGCGCCATTGAGCCATTTCTTGATGCCTCACTCAGCGCAGACGAATTAAAACTGTTTGTAGAAAATTACCTGGAAAAGAACAGTTCCGGTAAGTTTGGTGAGTTCTATATGATGATCCGATACCTGTTTGGTAATCAACAGCAATCAGTCCACCGATGCATAGAAAACGAAAAGTTGCCTTCACCATAATTCTATGAAATAATTACATGCTTGTACTGTACATGCCATTGTACCTTTCTACACAGGAGCTATTGCATATGCACCGAGGCCCTGCCATAAAAAGTAGTTGCTGTATGTGGCACAAAAAGATATACATCTATGTCAGCGCAGGCTATAGCGTCTGTATCAGCCGTCGAACCAATCCATATGCTTACACTGACAACCAAGTTAGCATATTGAGCAAGCATACATTTTTGTAGGATAGTTTGAAGACTTTTGAAATGATTATGGTTATTTAAAAAGGTTTTTATAACAGTATTTGGACCAAAAATGTTTTCGAAAAAAATTGCAATTACACTTCTTGTTTTGGTCTCACTGTGCCTCATGGTGACGGGTTATAAACTGTTCCACTTGTAGAAACCCTCACGGGTGAAATTGCGCTAGTATTAAGGTAATAGTAATGAAATTCATTATTGTGTTCCTGATCATTTGTGTTGGTGTCTGCATGGTGTTTTGTGATTATTTAAACTACAATTATATAATTGATAGTTATTATGAGGATTATGATGCTGCAAAAAAATTAGGTGCAATTTCACCACAGGAACCGATTGCCGATATGTGGATTCCAAGTTTGTTGCCTGAATCTGCATATAATATTTTTGAAAGACATGATCTGGATTCAAATAGGCAATGGTTAAAGTTTTCTTTTGATCATAATGAATTACAATATATATTAAAATTTTGTGAACCAATAGAGAAAGAAAAGGTGATATTTCCAAGGAGCAATAATATTGATTGGTGGCCTGAAGATATAAACAAGGGCAATAAAAATTATAGTTATTATCGGTGCTATAAAAATGTTGCCAGGGTAGATTTTTGGATCATGGTAGATAATGCTACAAACACAGTATATTTTTGGTCAACAAAAAATTGATGTATTGTAATTAATTGAAGAACTATGAATTTAATAATGCTCCAAATTCTTTATTCCCATATAAGTCTCTAACTGCATCCAGGGAGAAATGGTTTGACCAAGAAAATAACTGACAGGTAACTGGCTATCTTCATTGGTCTGCCCATTATTTCGATTGGCATACTGCTGCTGTTTCTAGTATTACGTGTGGACAAGGACAAGCGTTGTGAAAAAATGGCGTGTACAGTCAAAACCTTTTCCAGTGAGTGGGCTGCCAGGGAATACTTGAGTACATTGGACGCGCAAGTAGTTGAAGAGGCAGAACTCTTAGCAGATTACTGGTCGAGAGAACCATGGCCCTATTACCCCCAAAAATCATACAAAAAGGAGTATGAGGAGTTGATGGACTTGCATCATTTTACGGGAACGGATGAACCGGTGGGTAAGCTCGTTAGTCCTAAGTATTTTTTGCTTCAACATATCTATGAATTGGGAAATGGGGACTTAATATTACATGGTGTATGCCAACGAGAGATCAGGGTAATTGGTTCTGATGAGGAACATGTCATAACCTTTCGGAGGATTATTGATCTTTACAATGAATATCTAATGAGTGTCAGAGCGCACTTTCTGCTTCGTATCAGCAAAGAAGGCCAAGTCAAGTGGCTCAGGGGCATATCAGCATTCGAGCCTGCCAGTGACGGCTCCTATGTACTCCATGTATCGCAAGCAGGAGAGGTCACCATGGTCGGAGCAAGTTATGATAATCCTGTGAGACTTGGTGTTGGTAGTTCAACAGAGCGTATATTTCCTGGTGGAGGTATGTCTTACTTTGCTGTCCGTTTTACTGCTGATGGAGAGGTGGCGTGGTGTGGTGAAATTGGACGTGGCTGGGTTGGTTTCCATGCTTTGACAACAACTCAAGATAATCGTGTATTTTTGCTTGGTCAAGGGAGAAATGACACACAGTTTTATCTGGACGAAGGAAAATACGAAGTATATTATGGGAGGTGGTTTGTATCGGAATTCGCTTTTCCGGTGTTACATTGATTGATGCAGATACATCATGAATAAAAAAACCACAGCACCTAAGAAATGCTGTGGTCAATGATTTTATTATTGTTCAGGCAAGCACATGATCTTTCAGCTATTCTACATAGCTGCTGATACGTCCAGCGAGTGCGAGTACGGTTTGCTCAAGGCGATAACTGCCCTCCAATATCTGTTGTCTGGCCGCTTCCACGCGTTCCTGACGGATTTCAGAGTTCTTGTTTTGTTCGCTGAGCATTTGGGTCAGATTCGCTAACTCCAGTGCTTTATTGCTGAATTGAACACCATCTTTTTGTGCTTCAGACTTAGTAGCAACGTCCTGTGCGGTACGCAGTTTATCGCTGCGTATGTCTTGCGTATCTTTTGCTTCTTGTATCGGGTTCATTTGTATCATGGCACATCTCCTTTATTGGATGTCCCAACATTCCATTCGTATTACCATGTCTTATTTATCGGCATTATCTATTGATGCTTTAGCCTTTGCTGACAAGATTCATACGTTCTTCTGCTGGGCAGGTGGCAGTACATGCCAATACCCGGCAATTTTTTCATACTATTTTTATTGTGAGGCAATCATTGTCCTGCTGCTCAGCGTTTTATAGGCCTTAAACAGCCTTAGCCTAAAGCTATGATAAATGAAGTCGATAATGTGGAATGAACCTTGCTACTTAATTTTTATAAATGTCAATTCCACCTCAACAACGAGGATATATTTCGTGGGTACTTTGTTCAGTGCATTATATTTAGGTAAAGCGGGCACCCAGGTGGCCCAGGTGCAATTGGATGTAACCGGACACAATATCGCCAATATCAACAAGGAAGGCTATTCCAGGCAGCGTGTTGATCTAACCACCCGTCTGCCTAACTTGATGTCCTATGGCGCTCTCGGGCGGGGCCCCATGATAGCTGGAATAGATCGACAGCGAGAAGCCTTTTTGGATACTGTGTACCGTCAACAAGTTCATGGGCTTGGCGCCGCGGAAATAAGTGCGATTTATTACTCCCGGATAGAAGATATATTTCAAGAACCAGGTGAAAATGCCTTTTCCCAACGTATCGCTGATTTCTGGGATGCCCTGAGTGATTTTGCGAACAATGTAGAAGCCCTGCCAGCACGTGTCTCGTTGTTAACTGAATCCGAGGCTGTTGCAGCCAGTTTGAACGAGGTAGCACGTCGTATTCGAGCCATGCAGACCAATGCGAATGAAGAAATTCGCAACACCGTACCCGAAATAAACGATATTGGCATGCAGATTGTCGCGCTGAACGATATTATTCGCAGAAGCGAGGCAGGTGGCCGTTCCGCAAATGATCTGCGAGATGATCGGGACTTGTTACTCGACAAATTGGCAAAATTGGTACCCATTTCAGCCATTGAACGCGATGATGGCCAGGTAGATGTGTTGATGGGGGGCACGCAATTCATTGCAGGAAATCGAATGCGGCAGCTTCAGGTTGTTAACGATGACACCATTAATCCAACCAGACCAGATTTTTTACGTGTAGAGTTCGCAGATGACGGTACCTTGCTGGCTGTTGGGTCTGGTGAGCTGGGTGGTTTGTTCAATATGCGTGATGGTGAGCTGCAAAGCCTCATGGACCGTGTCGATGAACTTGCCCTGGGACTGATGAGCTCGATCAACGCCATTCAATCTCAAGGGCGTGGTCTCAAAGAAATCGATATTTCCCTGACATCGGCTTACGCTGTGACAGACCCCACTGTCCCTCTGAACGATTCAGGATTAACATTTGAGGTCAGTGACGGCACTTTCGATGTGCTGGTTTTTGATACATCAGGCAATGTGATTGAAACTCTGACCATTCCAGTGGTTGCAAGCGGGCCTCCGGGAGGCCAAACTACACTGGATGATATTGCCGCAGCCATTAATGCATCAGCCAATCTGACTGCAACGGTTAACGGGGATGGAACGCTCACGATAGACCCTGGTGCCGGGGTTCAATACAGTTTTGCCAATGATGACGCGAATCTGCTTACCGCATTGGGAGTGAATGTACTTTTTACTGGGGACAGCGCATTAACCATGAAGGTCAGCCAGCACTTGCTCAACGATCCAACCTTGTTGAGTTCTCGTTTTGGATTGGACCCCACAGAAACCGGGCTGAATGATGCTGCGCAAGCCATGGCTGCACTTCGTAGCAAGGCTATAATAGACGACAACACACAATCACTGGATGATTATTATCAGTCCATTATTGTGCGTGTAGGTATTAATGCGCGCTCAAATGCCCAGTTATTACAGGTTGAACAAGCATTTGTTGATGATTTCTCCCGTCGCATACAGGAAGTATCAGGCGTCAGCCTAGATGAAGAAGTAACGAATCTGCTCCTGTTTCAACGTGCATTTGAAGCCTCTGCCCGGGTTATTTCTGTTGCAGACACTATGCTTGAAACGCTGATCAACCTGGGGCGCTGAGGTAGATAGATATACTGTATACGCTGTCAACATGATACGTGCAGGTGTCATGCGAATCACGTCGGTCCTGTCTTCAATATCTTCTGCGATGATGTGGCTTCGGAGTCAGGAAGCCCGCGTACCATCAGCAATGGAATCAGAATAAAACAGGCACCGATAAAATACGCCATCGAAGCCCCCAATCGCCAGTATAAGATACAGGCGAATATGGGACCAAATGCACGCGACAATGCACCCAAAGAGCGGAAGATACCCAATGTGCGGCCTTGTGATTCATCTGGGGTATAAATGCTCACCAAGGCGGAGAGACATGGAATAACCTGGGCAGCACCCACCGCAAGTAGCAACAGACCGGAGTACAATATCAACGCGTTTTGCAGATACCCGGCACAGCCCAGCAATAACAACCCGGGAATCAGACATATCAAGCCATGCCGTGCCATATTGCGTGGACCAATAATTCCAGATTTACGTTGAACATAACTGCCTTGCATTATTGCCAATACAACACCCACAAACAAAAACATCAACGCATTTTCTTTCGGAGTGTAACCTAGCCTTTCAACGGCCAGAAAAGTCAGCGTGAATTCCATACCGGAAAATACCAATAAAAACAGGAAGTTCACCAGATTCGTGCGACGTACACCCGGAAACTTGGGCGCTTGGAATAAAGTCAAAGGATTAATCGGACGAACTGTGTTTTCCGTAGGAGATCCGGGCTGATGGGTTTCTGGAAAACACCACAACACCCACGCAAGATTGATTGTCGTCAGCAACAATGCCACTCCGGCAGCAAGGCTGAAAGGATTGATTCCGTAGGCTACCGCTTCTGGCCAATATTGTGTGAGATTAATCAGTGAAGTAAGACCGCCCAATGCCGGACCTACGATAAAACCCAGACCAAAAGCAATGCCGATGATGGCCATCCCCTTTGATCGCGTCTGTTTATTTGTGACATCGGCAACGACTGCCGAAGCTGTCGATATGTTGGCGCTCATGATGCCACCTAGAAATCGCGCCAACAGTAATATGGTAAAAGTCCCTGCTAAAACCCACAACAGGTAGGAAATTGCCAACCCGAATAAGGACAATACAAGAATGGGTTTTCGGCCATATCGGTCAGAGAATGCGCCCAGAATGGGGGCACAGACAAATTGAAGTAACGAATAAATTGAGCCTAGCGCTCCTCCGAACAAGACCAGTACCCCCCAGTGTACATCCGGTACACCAGCAAACTCAGAGAGGCGAACAAGACTGTCATGAAGCATCATGAACAGCGAATCAGCACTCTCAGTTGCTTGATAATGGGTCAACATGCTTGGAAACAGCGGAAATATGATAGAGAAACCTGCCAAATCCAGAAATAGTGTTAAGAACATTATTTTTAGTACTGATTTGGCTCTAGGCGTCAATTCTTTACTGGAGTCAGGGGGGAGGGTGGTGTCAGCACACATGGTTACTTTCAGATGTTATTCAAAAATGATATATTTATAAAGAAAGATTATACTATACATTACATACATGATTTAGATTACTTGGCAGGTTGACTTCTAAACTGTTCAAGAGCACAAAGGCCTTGGTAGAGTTTACAAAAATATCTGGTTGTGGGCAACAAAGTGGGGGTTAAAATTGTTCCAAAGAGCCCTGTATGATATGATTCCCAAAAATAATAGCAATGCATCTGGAATTAATTCTGGGTACGATACAAAGAGGTAAAAAGACTACTTATGAATGGTGTCATGAAGCAGGTGTCACTGTGGATAGTGCTCCTGATATTCGTGGTGTTGGTGTTGTCGAATTTTTCCGGGATCGGAAAACAAAAAGAAGACTTGCATCAACGCGACTTTGTTGATCAATTGATGGCAGGGAATGTCGACAGCCCTGTGACCATCTCAATTACCAGCGATAAAATGATGACGGTTAAGGCGAATTTCAAGGAACCCTTTAAGGACCATAGTTCTATTGAATTCAGCACGCCCGAATTCCGTTGGGAAGAAGAGCTGACTGCGCAAGGAATAACTTTTAAATACCAGGAACAGAGTAGGGTCTGGTCAGTATTTTTCAATATCGTTCCATTGTTACTGATTATAGGTCTGTTCTGGTTCTTTATGTTCCGGCAAATGCAAGGTGGCAGCAATAAAGCTATGTCCTTTGGTAAAAGCCGGGCACGAATGGCAAATCAGAGTGAAAAGACCGCCATGTTTACCGATGTGGCTGGGGTGGATGAAGCCAAAGAAGAACTTCAGGAAATCATCGAATTCCTCAAAGACCCGAAGAAATTCACCATTCTTGGTGGTAAAATTCCCCGTGGTGTGTTGTTGGTTGGCCCTCCAGGCTCCGGTAAAACATTGCTGGCACGTGCAGTAGCAGGCGAAGCCAGCGTTCCGTTTTTCAGTATCAGCGGTTCTGATTTCGTGGAGATGTTTGTCGGTGTGGGTGCCAGCCGTGTGCGCGATTTGTTTCAGCAAGGTCAAAAGCATGCGCCTTGTATCATTTTTATTGACGAAATTGATGCTGTTGGCCGTCAGCGTGGCGCCGGACTGGGTGGTGGACATGATGAACGCGAGCAAACGCTGAACCAGCTGTTGGTAGAGATGGACGGATTCAACACCAACGACGGCGTTATTTTAATGGCAGCAACCAACAGACCTGATGTTTTAGACAAAGCATTGTTGCGACCTGGCCGTTTCGATCGGCAGGTTGTCGTTGGCAATCCAGATATGAAAGGCCGTCAGGCCATCCTGGATATTCATATCCGCAATCAGAAAGTGCCTATTGCACCTGATGTGGAAACAGAAAAATTGGCTCGTGGTACTCCAGGTTTTTCCGGGGCAGATTTGGGCAACATGGTTAATGAAGCCGCTCTGCTAGCAGCCCGCCGCGTTCAAGAGAGTGTAACCATGATTGACTTTGAAGACGCGAAGGACCGGGTGCTGATGGGGCCAGCCCGAATGAGCATGATCTTGAATCCGGAAGAAAAAAAGCGTACAGCATACCATGAAGCTGGCCATGCGTTGGTTGGGCGATTGCTGCCAGATGCGGACCCGGTTCACAAAGCCACCATTATTCCACGGGGCCCAGCTTTGGGACTCACCAGTTTTCTGCCCAAAGAAGACCGGTACAATGTCTCAAAAAATTATTGCCTTGCAACTATCCGTATGAGTATGGGTGGGCGCGCTGCTGAG
The DNA here is from genome assembly GCA_964537975.1 of uncultured Nitrospirales bacterium. GTDB lineage: Bacteria > Hydrogenedentota > Hydrogenedentia > Hydrogenedentales > SCBR16-9 > SCBR16-9. Next base: position 30,769 of record CAZIDP010000043.1, read on the forward strand.
GAAATTGTATACAATGAATATACCAGCGGTTGCGCCGGCGATTTACAACATGCCACGAAAATTGCCCATTCCATGGTTTGTGAATGGGGTATGAGTGCGCTCGGTCCCATCTCCTTCGGACACAATGATGAAGTATTTGTTGGCCGAGATTTTTCAAAAACACGCGATTATAGTGACAAGACCGCTTCCGATGTAGACCAGGAAGTGCATCGTATTCTGGAAGATGCCTATAAAGATGCCGTCGAGTTACTGAGTGAACATCGCGTTGTTCTTAATGCTATGTCAGAAGCGTTATATGAAAAAGAAACCCTTGAAGCCAAAGAGATAGACGATATTATCCGCGAATATGGTGGTGATCACCTGTTGCCAGCACATAAGGAAGAACTTGGCCCATTAAGTCATGAAGTGGCTAACGCTTCCGGTTCGCAAGAAACGGAGTCGATTTCCAAGCAACAAACGGTGTTGGAAGCTTCCTCCGAATCAGACAAGCCCGATGCAGGTCATGATATACATTATGAGGACGAGAAACCGAGTTCCAACTGATTTATTAGTATTGCCCAAGGGGAAGCATATATACATTATGCTGTCGTAGCCCCTTGGGCATTTTAACATCATAATGAAGATATTTATACTTTAATACCACTGTTCATGCGATGAGGGCTTTTGTTGAATAAGAAAATGATGAACCAGTCTATCGTTGCACGCAATGATAAAACCTTGGTTATGGGTATCCTGAATGTTACACCGGATTCATTTTATGATGGTGGTAAATGGTGTAATATAGAACAAGCCGTCCTGCATGCGGACAAGTTGGTTGCAGCCGGTGCCGACATATTGGACATTGGGGGCGAGTCTTCGCGACCAGGCGCGGAACCAGTTAGCGCTGAAGAAGAATGCAGCAGAGTTTTGCCTGTGCTGGAAGCCTTATTGCAACAGTGTGAAGTGCCGATTTCTGTGGATACGTACCGTGCCTCAACAGCAGAATGTGCCCTGGAATTGGGTGCCGCCATGATTAACGATATTTCGGGATTGCGCTTTGATCCGGAAATGCCCGGTATCGTGGCTGCTAGTGGATGTGCCTGTGTTGTTATGCACATGCAAGGCATGCCCAAGACCATGCAGCAAATGCCACGGTATGATAATGTTGTAGATGACATTAAAAGTTTTTTTGTTGAACGTGTGGATTCACTTATGCGCCAAGGAATCCACGAATCCAATATCTGGCTGGACCCCGGCTTTGGTTTTGGAAAATCTGTTGATCATAATCTGGAAATAATGCAACGCCTGGGTGAATTCAAACAATTGGGCTTACCGCTCTTGATAGGCACATCTAATAAAGTTACTATCGGCAAGCTATTGGGTAATGCACCGGTAAATGAGCGCATGGAAGGTACTGCGGCTACAGTCGCCCTGGCTATAGCGCAAGGGGCAGACGCAGTCCGTGTGCATGATGTTAAAAGCATGTCAAAGGTTGCTGCTGTTAGTGATGCCATCATCCGAAGAAGGAAAAAATAAATATGCCGGACAGACTTTTTGGTACAGACGGAATTCGCGGAGTCGCGAATATACACCCCATGACAGCAGAAATGGCCTTGCAGGTAGGCCGTGCTGCCGGTGCTATATTTAAAAATGGTGCGCAACGACATACCATTTTGATTGGTAAAGATACCCGGCGTTCCTGTTATATGCTGGAAAACGCGTTGACTGCCGGGCTTTGTTCTGTAGGGATAAACGTATTACTCACCGGGCCATTGCCAACACCAGGTGTCTCCTACATTATGAGAAGTCTGCGGTGTGATGGTGCAATCATGATTTCTGCGTCGCATAACCCATATCCTGATAATGGTATAAAGATATTTGGGCGAGACGGCTATAAAACACCGGATGAAACCGAAGACGAAATTGAACGCATGATAAAAACGGGTGCTGTGGACAATTTACGTCCTACCGCCGAAAAAATCGGTACTGTACGGCGTATTGATGATGCAGTCGGTCGTTATATTGAGTTTGTAAAAGCATCTTTTCCGCGGGGGATGCGCCTGGACGGCCTGAAGATTGTTGTCGATTGCTCGAATGGTGCTACTTATAAAGTTGGTCCGGATACATTATCTGAACTGGGAGCCGAAGTTATTCCGATTGGCAATAAGCCCAATGGTTTGAATATTAATGAGCATATTGGTTCTGTCCACCCCGAGGAAATGCGGGCGACTGTTATCCGCGAACGGGCCGATTTAGGTATTGCATTCGATGGTGATGGCGATCGTATTGTTATGGCAGATGCCAATGGTCGGTTGCTGGATGGCAATGCATTGTTGGCAATGCTTGCAGTAGACCAACTGGAACAAGGTGTGTTACCAAATCGGGGCCTGGCTACAACCATCATGGCAAATGCAGGTCTGGAACGTGCTATTGCACCTTACGACGGCAAGGTAGTACGCTCCAAAGTAGGTGATCGTTATGTTGTTGAAGCCATGCGTGAGAATGGCCTGACTGTCGGTGGTGAATCATCAGGGCATATTGTATTGCTGGATCACAATACGACAGGCGATGCTGTTATTGCTGCCTTACAAATACTGGCAATTATGGTGCGTAAAGAACAGGATTTGGCCAATCTGGCCCATGTTTATCAGGAAATGCCAGAACATCATTCCAAAATCCCCTTGAATGGCCGCAAAAAACCTTCACAAGAAATCCTGGACCAGATAAAGTTGGAGGCGGAAGAGGAAATGGGGGGGAAGGGCTACGTGGTGATACGTCCCTCTGGCACAGAACCCATCGTGCGCGTAATGGTACAGCACACCGACCCACGAGTTGCAAAAAATATGTCAGAGTATTTGGCAACACGTGTGCAAGACCTGGCTGAATGATGGTAAAGTTGTAGTAGCAGTTCTGGTTCAACGTTGGACGCATTACGTTGTAAAACTATATATTGGTGTGCATAATTTCTTGATATAAATTGTACTGTAAAACACACTTGAGCTTGAATAAACCTGGTTGACGGGAAGGAAAGTGGCATGATAGAACTTGGGGTCAATATTGACCACGTGGCCACCTTGCGTGAAGCTCGCAAAGGCGATGATCCGGATGTGTTGGAAGCCGCAAAACTATGCGAAATGGCTGGCGCACATCAAATCACAGCACACCTGCGCCAAGACCGTCGGCATGTGCAGGATCAAGATATTGAACTGCTCGCGGAATTATTGGAAGTACGGCTGAATTTTGAAATGGCTGCGGTCGATGAGATTATTGCAGTTGCACACCGCCTCAAACCACATCAGGTTTGTCTGGTGCCAGAAAAACGTGAAGAAGTCACCACAGAAGGTGGACTGGACGTTGCATCCGATGTCGCACATCTGCGGGAAGTGGTGGCTGGTATGCACGCGCAAGGCATACAGGTGAGTATGTTCATCGATCCGGAACCCAATCAGGTTGATGCTTCCTGCGAAATAGGCGCTGATTGCGTGGAATTACACACAGGCCCCTATGCCAACGCGAGAGGTGATGTTGCGGTAGGTGCAGCGCTAAAACGCCTGCAAGACTGTGGACGCTATGTTCTCGAAGCCGGTTTGGTCTTGAATGCTGGCCATGGGCTGACTGTTCATAATCTGGAACCCGTTGCGCGCATATCTGGTTTGCACGAAGTCAACATCGGGCATGCCATCATTTCACGGGCTATTTTTATCGGACTTGATCAGGCTGTGAAAGAAATTCTTTCAGTTTTAGACCGTAGCTGCGATTAAGTTAAGACCTGCTTTCAGTCAATTCTTTCAATCTCCCATGGAAAGATAAAAAACAAATGTAACCATTGACATTTCTATCTGGTGCCATTGAGACAAATATGACGTTTTTGGTCGATTTCTTCAATAACAATGCGATCTGGGTTTTTCCAGTATTGATTTTTATATCACGTGTGGCCGATGTGACAATTGGCACCTTGCGTATCGTGTTTGTTTCACGTGGCATGAAACTCTTGGCTTGTTTGGCTGCTTTTTTTGAAGTCATCATCTGGATATTGGCAATTGGCCAAATCATGCAGAACCTGGATTCCTGGATTAATGTCATGGCTTATGCTGGAGGTTTTGCGTTTGGTAACTATCTTGGACTGACGCTGGAGGAGCGTATAGCTATGGGGTATCTTTCAATGTCGGTCTATACCCGAAAGAATCCCCACATTTTATTGGACAAACTTCGCCAAGCGCATTTTGGTGTAACCACTGTAAATGCGAAAGGTACCCAAGGTGGGGTACGTATTGTCATGACTATTTTTAAACGCAAGAATTTGCCTGTTGTAACTGCCATTCTGCAAAAATATGCCCCAGAAGCTTTTGTTACAGTAGATGATGTTCGTACCGTTGCAGGTGGTGTTTTCCCCCACTTGCCATCTCGCCAAGTACGTAAATAAAGCTACAAACAATAATCGGCATATTGGATGGTTTACAATGTTGATATATCTGCATTGTACAATGAATTCTGTGATTTTATCTCGCATTTTATTGAATCGATATGGTATATAAAAGATAATATTGTTGTTATCCCTGTGAATGACCATATGTTTTAACGTTTTATTAAAAAAGGAGTGACCAAATGAAGTTTATAAAAATTTGTATGCTGATTTCTTTCGTGATGATTATTTTGGGTAGTACTCTGGGTTGTAACACGATACGGGGCATGGGTAAGGATGTTGAGAAAGGTGGCCAGGCAATTCAGGACTCAACTTCAAAATAGGCATATAATATAATTCCGAAAGCGTCACATAGATGCTGAATGCGTCCAGTTACATTGTACTCGTTTTATAGTTTTTGTGCCTGTAAACATTAATTTATCGTTTTGTGGAGGTGAAGATGTCAATGGCAAATAATAAAATTAAGCGTGTTGGGATTCTTACCTCCGGTGGAGATTGTCCGGGACTTAACGCTGTTATCCGCGCTATTACCAAGAGTCTGGAACCTGAAGGTGTTCAGGTTTTTGGTATTTTGGAAGGGTTTCGCGGACTTATTGAGAAAAAATTTATTGTACTGGAAGGGATGCAAACCAGTGGTTTGCTTACTGTCGGAGGTACCATTCTCCGGACTAGTAGAGATAAGCCCCATCGTATGCCCCTGCCTGATGGAACAACACGTGACATGACAGCTGAGGCAATCGCCAATTATCACGCCCTTGAACTGGATTGTCTCATCTGTCTGGGGGGAGGCGGTACACAAAAAAACGCACATCGGTTAATGCGTGAAGGTGATCTGAATATCATAACCGTTCCGAAAACTATCGACAACGATGTCTGGGGTACAGATATTTGTTTTGGATTTGACACGGGTATGGCCATTGCCACGGAGGCCATAGACCGCCTGCATACCACAGCTTCAAGCCACCATCGGGTTATGGTTGTTGATATTATGGGCAACAATTCCGGCTGGCTGGCTTTGGGAGCTGGGATCGCCGGTGGGGCCGATGTTATCTTGATTCCCGAAATTAAGTATTCATTAGATATTGTTGCTGAGTCGCTTGTTTCCCGGATGCGCCTGGGGAAGATGTTCAGCATTGTAGCTGTTGCGGAAGGTGCCCGTAGCCAGGGGGAAGCAGATACGCCAGATGAGGACGAAGAAGATTCTGGGGATTCAAGTAAAAGCAAGAAGAAAAAGAAGAAAAATAAAAAAAGCAAAAACGCTGTTATTGATCATACCAAAGAACCGTTAAGCGCCATATTGGCAGAGCACATCGAAGACGTTACCGGTTTGGAAACTCGGATAACTTCGCTGGGGCATCTGCAACGTGGAGGCATCCCAACACCAACAGACCGTTTGCTTTCAACAAAATATGGGGTGAAAGCTGCAACCTTGGCGCTTCAAGGTGAATTTGGTGTCATGGTTGCCAAACGGGGATTGGATTATATAGCGGTTCCATTAGAGGAAGTTGCTGGAAAGAAACGTCTGGTTCCTTTAGACCACCATTGGATACAGGCTGCACGATCAGTGGCTACTTGTATGGGGGATATCTTGCCGTACACGCATGAATAGAAATTCGCCAGTATCATCATGACTCGTCTTGTTGGATTTTGGTATTGTCTGTAAAGAAAAAGCTTGCTGACCATCCGATAATAAATGCGGTGATGAAACCTATGGCTGCATACAGAAAAAAGTGTATGCTGGTTTGACGTACCCATAATAATACCAATGCACTTGCAATCGCTCCGGTAAGCGCACCGGCACCATTGGCGCGTTTCGTAAATACGCCCAATGCAACCACCCCGGCAAGACCACTACCGACCAGCCCCAGGAATTCCAGAAACGGGTCCCAGAGAGACAAAGCGTTCAAGCGGGCCACATACATGGCTGCTATCGTTCCGAATATCCCAAACAACAGGCTGATTATTCTGGCAGCAATCAAGGCACGTCGTTCGGTGATATCAGGAAACCATCGTCGATAGTAATCGTTGATTAACACACTCGCAACGCTGTTAACACTACTGTCAAGCGAAGACATGGCAGCAGCAAAAATTCCGGCAATTATGATCCCACGCAAACCCAAGGGGAATTCAGCGATAATAAATAATGGCAGCACAGCATCGTTTTGCAATGTAGGGTCCAGATTCTCCGGATGACCCTTAAAATATACCCACAATGCTGTACCCAGCCCGAAAAACAGAATTGGCAACGGAATATGCATAAGCGCATTCAACCAGACAGCACGAGCAGCTTCTTTTTCTGTCGCGGTGGTCAGGTATCGTTGGACAATGGTCTGGTCGGCAGTCTGAGGATAAAAGCTGCTGAACAGGTTTCCTATCAGTACAACCCATAATGTTGCGGTGGTAGCACCCCATCCCAAATTGATCATGTGAAATTTATCGGCATCCTGTGCTGTAGAAAACAACACAGGCAGTCCACCGTCCACACGCATTACTACTATGATCAAGGCCAGAAAAAGGCCCGTACTCAAAACAATGGTTTGCAGTACATCCGTCCAGATAACAGCCTCAATGCCGCCCATCACCGTATACAACGTAGCAAGTATTCCCATTGCGCCAATACATAGATAAATATCCAGTCCTGTTACCGCTGAAAGGGTTATGGCAGGGAGAAAGAGCATGAAGCTCACCCGAACTCCTTGATATAGCATGAAGCAGATACTGCCATATAGTCGTGTTGCCCAGTTGAAGCGTAACTCCAGGTATTCATAAGCCGTTGAAATTGGAATACGTCGAAAATGGGGCAAGTAGAAAAAAACTACAATGGGCCCCATGAGTACAATCCCCGCATAGGCCAGGAGAAATACCCAGTCAGCGGCAAAGGCGCGCGCAGGAATGGAGAGATAGGTGATTGGACTTAAAGCAGTGCCGAATATGCTGAGTCCCACGGCCCACCAGGGAACACGCCGGTTGCCCAGAAAAAAAGCGGTTGTATTCACCTCTCTTCGAGAAAAGAAAATACCCATACCCACCAATACGGAGAAATAAAGTACTATCGCACCATAATCCAACCAGTTCAAACTGCCGCGACGGGTCACCGGAATCATTACCGAGCTTTGATAACCGGATTCATCTCCATGTAAAAAAAGAAATCCATCAGAAGTAGCAGAACAGGTCTGCAGGTGTTTATACGTATAATTTTCTTCCATTGCTACCCAGGTTCTGGTTATACGATGATACAACCACCAAGGCCCAGTCTTCGCAACAAGTAATCCATGATTTGTCCCGAAAGGAAGGAAGGTAATCGGTTGCTCCGTCATTCCAGGTGCTTGCAATGTTTGCCAACCAGTAAGGGTATCCCACAAAAAGAATGAAAGCGAAGTGGCTTGCTCTCCATTATTGGCCGCGAGCAAATACAGATGATTATCTATCACATCGAGTGCATACAACTCTTGTGAATGTTCGTCCCACAAGGGTAATTCATTCCAGGTGAATGAACCTCTAGCCCCATCAACGGTAGCAACATAACCAAAATGTATGGTCGTGTTACCAGACTTGATTGAAGCAGCTCCCAGATAAAGATTTCCTCGGTATAGGGCCACACTTCCTTGTATGGGGGAAAAGGGTAAGTGTAATGAAGTTGCCGAAATCACCTCTTGGCCGTTGATATAAACTATATGTATTACACCGGTTGCCCCAGACTCTTCATTTTCAACAGGTGCCGTCAGCAGCCAGAGTCGCTGACTTTCAGGCTCAAAAGGCATGTACAACACAAGCCCGGGCAGCCATTTAACATATTTCCAAAAACCCCCAGACACCCCGATAAACAGAACCACACAAACAA
>CAZIDP010000044.1:0-38585 GCA_964537975.1 uncultured Nitrospirales bacterium
AATCTTCCAGACTTGCATTGCGCCATTGTCCTTCACCTTCCCAAGTATTGTTACAGTAATGTAACCGCACCTTAGACGGATCATCCCAAGTACGGATTCCAGCAGCTGCGATTCCTGTAAAATGCAAGGAAGAGAGGTGGGTAAGAGTTTGTGGCATATTTCCGGTATTGGTTACCGAGGTATATACCCTGTATACCGGTGTTCCTGGAATCATTTCAAGCTGTACTGTTACGGCAAGCTGCAATTCCTCATGTGTATATCGTAGCAGCAAGGAGTTCTCATCTGATTGAGGAGGTTCAGCAATCATCTCGTCTGAAGCGAGTGCAAGTCCGGTAACAGCGTAAGGCGCGACACCATGTGGTTTTCCGGCAACTGCAAGTTGAAATAAGGGTGCGGCAGCACTGGATGTTATGGCATTACTGATATCAGCCGGACAGAAAACATAAGGCAATGAACCCACAGACGATTCGGTGAAGTTTAAGATGGTACCAGCATGGTTAAATGAGTACGAGCTTTTATAAAATGACACAATCCTACCCTCTGGATAAAAAACAAATAGATTTTGGTGTTCTAGAAAAGATTTATAAAAATTATAGCAGAAGTAAGCGGCTATATCAGCGTGGGCCATCCATTTTGCGTTTAAGAATTTTTATTGCAGCACCAATTATTCTTCGCAGACGCTCATCACGCGGACTGGGGTTCTTGATTTTGACAAATTTGTTGTAACACGTAATTGTGAGTTGAATTTCTTCGGCTGTCATGCTGTCGATTCGATGGGCTTGTATCTTGGCGATTGCATTTCGGAGTACAATCTGCGATTGACTTTCTTTTGGCGTCACCTGCTCGTCATATTCATCATCATATACTTCATCTTCGGGAGGTAGGAATACTGTGGGTTTGTTTTTGTGCTTGGGAGATTCAGAAGCTGCGGCATTTTCTGCACTGATTTGCTTATGCATCTGGTCTACTTGGTCCAAAGTTAACCGGCTTATTTCATCAATGGGTAAATCAATAATTCTTTGTGCTGCTTCATTGGATACAGCTTTAAAATCTTTTAGTGGAGATTCTACAGTGGATGATTCCCAAAACTTGTCATCGTCATCAAATGTGCTTGAGGTCTCCTTTTCGATCTGGCGGATTAATAAGCCAATTTCTTGTTTCGTTTGACTTATACGTGCTTTTGCCAAGTCCAGGGAGTGTTCCAGGTTGGTCAGTATTTCATTCCATTTCCGCTGGTCTTTTGGCTCGTTCAACCTGCGTGCATCTGCTTTATTCAATAAATCCGTCACCCTTTGCAAGGTTTCTTCTTCCTGTGCAAGACGTTCACGCAGTGCTTGAAGCTGATGTTTCAATTGATACATAGTTTTGTATTAAAACTTATCGTTTCTTGTGTATTTGCTTGCATGAAACATGAGGTATATCATGAAGCATATCTTGCTTTGTGTAATCACCTGACCACCCTATACTGTTGTCAAGCTAATTGTTAATACCGCTTATTGTATACAAAACGACATATAAACTGCTAATTGGTTATTTTGGCATCATATTAATCATACAGGAAAGTTATTATGAACATACAGCAGTCCAGGGAAGTTGAAGAGGCCATAATGGCATGGACCGACGTATTGGAAGCAGAACGGGTTGTTTGGGATGAAACTTCGTTGTTCCGTTATTCCCGGAGTACGACACCTTATACAACTCGGCCCTGTGCTGTGTTACGTCCTGAATCAACCAGTGAAGTACAAACGATTGTGCACATTGCGAGAAAATTCAAAATATCAGTTTATCCTGTTTCTCAAGGTAAAAACTGGGGTTACTCAGACGCATGTGCACCTGTGTCAGATATGGCATTGATAGATATGTCCAGAATGAGCAGAATACATGAAATTAATCCTGAGCTGGGTTATGTCGTGATTGAACCGGGGGTAACCCAGGGCCAATTAGTCAGTGCGGTTCAAGAAAAAGCACCAGGCTATCAGGTTGATTGTACTGGAGCCGGTCCGGATGCCTCGGTACTTGGGAACGCGCTGGACAGGGGATTTGGTCATACCGCGTATGGCGACCATGTGCGCTCTACTTGTGGGATGGAAGTAGTAATGGCCGATGGAGCGTTGTTGAAAACCGGTTTCGGACATTTTGGCAATGCGCGTGCTGAATGTGTATATCCGTATGGTATCGGACCAATGCTGGATGGACTCTTTTCACAATCCAATCTGGGGATTGTAACTTCTATGAGCCTCTGGTTAATGCCTGTTCCTGAAGCTTTTCGGTTCTTTTTTATTCGGTGTCCTGATGATAATAAATTAGAAGCTTTGGTTGACGCGCTTCGTCCATTACGGATGAACGGTATTCTGAATAGTGCTGTACACATCGGAAATGATCTGCGTGTTATCAGCAGTACTATGCAGTATCCTTGGGAACGATGCAATCACAAAACGCCCATGCCTGAAGCGGTACGGCGAGAATTGCGCAATGCGCATGCTTTGGGCGCCTGGAATGTTTCAGGTTCATTAACAGGTACGCTACCACAAGTTAACGCTGCGGGAAAGCACCTTCAACATGCAGTACGTGGAATCGGCAAAGTAATGTTTCTCAATGATCGGAGTCTCCATTGGCGCAAAAAAGCAGTTCATTTGATAAATCGGTTTGGGATTGGTATGCACTGGCGACGTCAACTTGATGTCGGAGTGCCAAATTATGAATTACTAAAGGGGATTCCAACCTTGATGCCGTTGCGGGGTGCGTTTTGGCGTGTACGTACACCGATCCCTGAAATTGCGTCTGGTATTCCATTGCCCGATCCACTGGATGTCGGTTGTGGATTGATCTGGTTATCACCCGTTTTGCCCATACGAGGTGAAGACGCAGGCAGTATTTTGAAGCTTTTAACACCAATTTTACATGGTTATGGTTTCGATTGCCTGGTTACTTACACCATGTTAAATGAACGTTCCATGGTTGCCATTATCAATCTGAGTTTTGACAAAAATGTACCGGGAGAATCAGATGCAGCAAGATTATGTTATGAAAAAGCGATGCAGCAACTGGTTGCACATGGTTATTATCCCTACCGTGTCGGGTTGGGCGGGATGAAGCACCTGGTAAAATCAAATGACACCTTTTGGCAAACAGCACATCGTATTAAGCAAGCCCTGGACCCTGACAACATTCTCATGCCGGGCCGTTATATTCCCGAAGATGTCTGACTGGCACCGATCTACTTACGCAAAAACATGAACATTTTACTCTATAACACTGTTATGCGAAAACTGTTAAGCCAAAGGCTGCTCCAGGTAATCGTAGTAGGCACCGGGATCGGGTAATCGGTCTTCAAAAATCTCTACATTGTGTTGCTCTCGAAGCCTGCGCATTTGCTCTGCCATTAGGAGTTGCGGTGCAATTAATGGCATGGCTTCTTCGATGCTCATCAGCTGTTCTGGTTCATGCTCAATTACTTTCAATACCATGTAATAATCAGGAACTTCCTGCATAGTGGACTGACCGGTCTCATCAATACGTTCCTGCCGTGATTGCGGCATATAAATAGGGCCAATGATATCTCCGGTTTCTGCACCAGACGCAGCTTGCCAGAAGCCTCGAAAGCGTTGAATAGAGGGATTGTTTTCAATTTCTGACTCAATAACAAAGGCGCGGTTCCTTCTGAAGTAAGCCTCAAAAAGCTCTTCAAAATTATCGCTTTCATCCAGTTGTCTTCGTACCCTGCCAGCTTCTTCAAGTGCTCCTGGGGCTGTAGATGGGAAGCGTATGGCACGAAATACCAACTTTTCGAACTGCATCAATTTATCGCCTTGAAATCGGTATTCTCGTTCCAGGTCTTCTTCATTCAAGACGATACTGCCTTCATGATAAGCGGTGACAGCCAAATGCATAACCGCTTGTTCTCCAAGTAGCTTTTCCATGATACGATCAGTTTCCTGTTCGATTATTTCTTTGGCTGCACGCACAGTAGCTGGTGTCAAATTATAAACTTCCATTAATGGCGTGGCTTCACCAGTCTCAGGTAGTTCCAATTCCCAGATGGTTCTGTGCTGCTGTGCCTCATCGCCGCTTTGGCGAAAAAATTCTTCACGGGCTAATTCACGTGGGAAGGAAATAATACCTTGTTCTGCCATTTCTTTACCCAGCGGCAGCTTTATCTTGTCATCAATATACTGATTTAAAACGCGCATAAAATCGCGTTGGCTTCGAATATGGGGGCGCTCTGTGTCATCCATTTCGCGAATAACTTTAAAAAGATCGCCGCGTGTAATATTCTCGCCTTCAATTCTGGCAATTACAATCCGATCCTTGTTGGCGATTTCGCCGCACCCAGGCAATAAGACAATCATTCCGCAAATTGGTATTATAAAAAATAGAAAAGCACGGAAAATTTTACAGCGTATCATAGAGTTTTATCCTCGGTTTAACTTTTATTGATATATGGTATCATGTCTCGTTGTAACAATTCACAGTATATGCTGTGCATTCATTTAAAGACAGGCTGTCTTTATCAACTGAACCTGTAATCAATAACGAAAATTTATTTTTTGCTGTTTACAACACAGGTACTTATAAGAAATCAGACCAGAACCTAAAAAAATGGCCGAAGAATCCATAAATTCCTCGACCATAATAAACGTCACATGCTGGGTATGTCATTTAGTAAATGACTTTTACCCGGATAAATAACTACAGCAGTTCAGCAATTTGTACAGCGTTTAGCGCTGCTCCTTTGAGGAGATTGTCAGACACAATCCACATTTCAAGTGCACTGGGGTGTGAGACATCTTCTCTGATACGACCCACATAGGTGTCGAACTTGCCAGCACACGCAAGCGCGTGTGGGTAAATCTGGTTTGATGGATCATCCTGAACAACTACACCAGGTGCTTTTGACAGTATTTCGCGGGCTTGTTGCGCACTAAGTTTTTTAGTGGTTTCCACATTCACAGATTCACTGTGTCCCGTGTGAACTGGTACACGCACCGTGGTTGCTGTCACACGTACGGTGTCGTCACCCAGAATTTTCTTGGTCTCATTGACCATTTTCATTTCTTCTGATGTATATCCGTTGTCGGTGAATGCATTTTTACCGGGTATTTGCGGCAATACATTGAAAGCAATGGGGTAGGGAAATTCACTGCATTGAGGCTCATTGCCTTCAAGCATGGCACGTACCTGGGCATACATTTCATCCAATGCGGCACTGCCAGCGCCAGAGACTGCCTGGTATGTTGCTACGACGACACGTTTGATTGTGGCCGCATCATGCAATGGTTTCAGCACTACCACCATCTGTATGGTGGAGCAGTTCGGGTTGGCGATTATGCCCTTGTGATCCTTGATTGCATGAGCATTCACTTCTGGTACTACCAGCGGAACCTCAGGGTCCATGCGCCAGGCACTCGAATTGTCAACCACCACGCAACCGTCCTTGGCTGCAAATGGTGCAAAGTGTTTACTTGTTCCGCCGCCTGCACTGAATAAGGCTACGTCTACCCCTTTAAACGAGTTTTCTGTCAGCTCTTCTACTGTGACTTGCTCACCTTTGAATGTGAGGGTCTTACCCTTCGAGCGGGCAGAAGCCAGTAGTTTGAGTGATTTGATGGGGTAATCGCGGTCTTCAAGCACCTTGAGCATTTGTCGGCCAACCACACCTGTGGCACCAGCGACGGCAACAATTTTCGGATTCATTCTTTTTTTCGCTCCTTCTTGTCCTGATTATCAAATAAGGGACATTTTCAGACTTGCCACTTTTTATGCATACTTCACCTGATTGTAATACAGGGGTTTTTGTGAAGTGAACAGGCATAACAGTAGCATTCAACTTTGGAGATGTCCAAAGCTGAGAATCATTATACATAATTTAGACAAAAATAGAAAAAAACTGAATTTATAGGCTCAAAAGCAGAATATATACAGCTTTTATGTTGTACAATATTAAATAATTATCTAATACCGATATGTCCTTATTAGAATTAACATCAATCTTCAGCGTTTTGATGGTCCTCCAGAACAATCAGAAAGTCATTATAGCTGGGCCCATTGTTGGCTGTGATGCTGACTATGGTCCATCCCTTGCGAAGGTAATTTTCCAAATCTTCTTTTCCTGAGCCATTGGATTGAATGATCATGGCATGCTGCATTTTTTTCCCCCTTAATAACTATACATTCCCAAGTATAATTAATTGAATTTTACTACTTGACGCTGAAAAGAATCTCAGTATCTCAGCTTAATATTTAACAAGCCATCTCGTTGTCCTTTTTAATAAATTTTATACGATCTGGATAGAAAGTTGAAAGATACTCTAAAGTTGCTTCACAGTTCAACTGTCCCGGTGCTGTCGGTTGTCCCAGAAAGGTATAGGTGATTTTGGAGCCAAGCGCGGGAAAGCATATCCTGCTGATAGTAGCGATTTTACCCATTCCAATTACAACAATATTCTGATCGGCATAGTCTAAAGTTAATTTGGCCAGTTTGTGTAAATCAGTATAGTCGTTACAAGTGGCAGCAATCTTAAATACATCGGCACCTGCATCCCAAGCGTCCTTAGCTTTTTGATGCATGGTTTCTGGCTCTGGTGTAGTTTCAAAATTGTGGTACGACAAAATAACCTGTTTGTTCTTCTTGTGCGCTGTATTGATGATTTCATTGCGAATGGTATGATCCGTGGACAGTTCTACATCTATTGCGACCATGTTTTCCATAAGGGTAAGGTACCATACCAGTCGCTCATCTTCAGATAAGTGCCATTGACCACCTTCCCAGGCAGCGCGAAGTGTCAATAGACACGGAGCCAATTGAGCGCAGTCAATTACATGGGTCTGAACTGCTCCCAGGTTTTTTTCTGTGTACTGGTCTACACGCAATTCAAGCAAGTCAACCCCGGACGATATCCAAAATGGAAGCATGTCCAGATCAACGGAATCATTTATCGCGAGCGCTACCAATGGCCACGTTCTCGATGTTGTAATTTTAAAGTCGTTGTGTAATGCCATCTCGTGCAAATCAGGTTCAGTTTATTCTACAGATATGTACATATCAGTTTGTGAAGTGTGTTTGAATTAAATCAGTTATATTTCAATCCAACTTTATTTCCCGGAAGCCAGACTTTTTCCATATTGACGTTCATAATATTCACGAAACTCACCAGACTTTATTTTGCGCCACCACCATTCATTCTCTTTATACCAGGCTACTGTATCTTCTACTCCGGACTCCCAGCTCATAGACGGAACCCAACCCAAAGATTTGAGTTTGTCTGCATTGATCGAATAGCGTCTGTCATGTCCGGGGCGGTCTGGAACCAAGCGAATCAATGATTCATCACGCCCGGTTAACCCCAGTATTTTTCTGGTTAAAACAATATTTTCACGTTCATTGCCGCCAGCGATGTTGTATATTTCACCAGGTACACCTTTGCGGAGAGCGGTATCTATACCAGAACAATGATCATCAACATACAGCCAATCCCGTACATTGTTTTCGCCACCTTTGTATAAAGGCAGTGGCTCATTGTCTATGGCATTCGTGACAAACAACGGAAGCACTTTTTCCGGGTATTGGTATGGCCCATACGTATTTGAACCCCGAGTAATAATCACTGGCAGGTTGAATGTGTGGTAATAGGACATACCAATGAGTTCACCACCGGCTTTGGCTGCACTGTAAGGATTTCTCGGATTCAATCGGTCAGCTTCAAAAAATGACCCACTGGAAATACTGCCGTACACCTCATCGGTAGAAACCAGTAATACACGATTCAATCCCAGTTCCTTGCTGCATTCGGCAATGTTGTACACACCCCGCACATTCGTATCCAAAAATTCAGAAGCTCCTTGGATACTCCTGTCTACATGGGATTCTGCTGCAAAATTTACAATGGCATCGCAGCCTGCAAGTGCTTTTCGCAAGGTTTCAGCATCAGCGATGTCACCTTGAACAAAAGTATGTCGTTCAGTATCCACATCACGTACATTGTCGAGGTTTCCTGCATAAGTCAACTTGTCATAATTGACAATGTGTACCTCGGGGTAATTTCGTAATTGATAACGAACAAATGCCGAGCCGATAAATCCGGCACCGCCGGTAACCAGGATACGTTTCATTAATTGTTGTTCCTTCTTTGCATGTAATGATGTAAAGCTTGTTGCCAGCTTTGCATGGGCTTTTGAATAACCATATTTGTTGTAGAATTATCCAGGACAGAAAATACCGGACGAGGCGCGATAGTCGGGAATTCAGTCGCCTTACAAGGTTCTATCGGTGTAGAAATACCTGCTTCACTTAATATCGCTTTTGCAAATTCATACCGGGAGCATTGCCCACTGTTAACGACATGATAGGTACCATATGCTTTTGTGCGAACAAAATCCAGTGTTGCCTGTGCCAAATCGAACGTATGGGTAGGTGAACCAATCTCGTCGTCCACGACCCGTAAAGTGGGACGGCTTTCTGCAGCACGAATGATTTTTTCTACAAAGTTGTTGCCCCCTGGGCCATACAACCATGCAGTACGCAATATGAAATGAAATGGATTGTTAAACTGTGTAGCTACTTCACCGGCATACTTTGATTTACCATAGACTCCTAGCGGCTCTGGTGTATCTTCAGGTGTATATGGCCGCTTTGAGGAACCATTAAACACATAATCTGTGCTGTAAAATACCACGGGAATTTTGCGGGCGGCAGCTATTTCTGCCAGATTGCGCGCCCCAATCTCATTCACTCGAAATGCATTTTCTAAGTCATCTTCTGCCTGGTCAACGTTGGTGTAAGCAGCAGCATTTATCACAACATTTGGAGCAAATTCTGTTATATGAGAATGCAATGCAACTTCGTCGGTGATATCCACTTCTGGAAGATCATACCCCAAGGTTTCACCCTGTTCCTTAAAAATCAATGTGAGGTCACGCCCCAATTGCCCATTTGATCCGAATATCAATGTTCGCATATAAACTTTTTCCCATTATCCTGTCGTAAGAAGATGCCTGGCCTGTGCATTGTAGCAAGCGTTATCGTATGTTAACAATACATGTTTGCAAGTGTGATTATGAAATTGAGTTTAACTTCATACAGTTAAGTAACGCTAGAAAATGCCGATACTTTAATCAATGGTTAGCGTAGAGGTTTTTATAAAAAAATCCTTTAGCATCGAAGTCTATCCATAATTTCGTCATATGTGTATGTCCCTACACGACGGAAAGTAAATTGAATCATGTAGTCCCATCTTATAACCATGATTCAGTTCTATATTATTTCCTCCTTTGAGTGGCGCCGCGACATTGTCCCATGTTGTGGCGTTTCTCTATTTACGGTGCTGTTATACGAGAGGAAAATAAGAATCATTTTGGCAATAATGATAACTTGCGCAGTATTGATTCGACTTGACTACGTTCAGGCGCGTGGAACCGGTGAAATGGTTCGGCCATGAAATCATCGCAGATGCCGAGGCAGGACAGGGCACATTTCAACCCTTTGATGATGGCTGAGGAGTGATGGCCAATTGTATACAAGGCCCCGAACGCTTCGATCTTCTTCTGTAGCAATTCGATTTTTTCTATATCACCCTGAAGTGAAGCATGATACATGTCGACAAAGAGTTCGGGCCAGACATTGGCGCCACCATTGATGCCACCATGCCCACCAAGCTGAACTACGGTTGATGTCAGATGTTCCGGTCCTACCAGCAATGTCCAATGCGGAACCTGTTTTATAAGCTCAATGACCTTTTCCGCATAGGCAGGGTCTCCGGAACTGTCCTTCACACCGGCAATCCCTTTCAAGTGGCTGACCTGCATCAGGGTTTCCAGTTCTAATTGCACCTTGGTCAGGCTGGGCATGTTATATAAATACACAGGCAATGCCAATTCCGGCACAATATGCTCGATATATTCGACCAATTCAGGTTGGCCGGCAGGAAGGTAATAGGGGGGAGCCAATACAACGCCATCGGCATTTTGACTTGCTGCATAGGCTGCCATTTCGACAGACTCGACAAATGAGGTATCGGTCACGCCGACAAGCACGGGAACACGTTTGTTGACTTGCTCGCACACCCTGTCAATCATTTCACGCCGTAATCGATAACTCAGACTTTGGGCTTCGCCTGTAGTACCCAAAATGAATAGCCCATGTACTCCCCCAGCCAGCACATGCTCAATCAGGCGTGTCAGTCCGGTCACATCCAGGGTATCCCGGCCAGACAGCGGTGTCAGCAGAGGTGGGATGATACCTTTCAGTGGTTTTGATAAAACAGATGCAGTCAAAATATTCACCTTTATTTCGGGTTTATGTATGATATTAACAAGTTAAGATATTTTTTCAGAATCAATATTGTTTTGCCGGAATCGCGTTAGCAAAAGCCCCGTGAGTAATATAATGAGTGTACCAAATACGGGGATCATGTAAGCATGAAACGGTGAGCGAAACCAGGCCCAGGAATCGTTTAACATTGGCGATACAGTCATCCAGGTGATAATGGTAAAACCCAACAACACCCCAACTATGGCTTCAACATTACCCGTTTTTCTCGATACCATGCCCAGAATGAATAGACCACTCATGCCACCACTGAAAATTCCAGAAAGCGTCCACCACATATCCAGTGCACTGTTGGTATACCGGACAAGTAATAAGCCAATTAGAGTTGCGATGGTTCCCCAGACAAGTGTGGCGGTATACAATACACGCATGCGTGTTTTTTCTGAAGCGTCGGGGTTAAACATACGTCGATACCAGTCGAGCATAAGCAAAGTTGCAGATGAATTCAATGACGTTGAGACGGTACTCATTCCGGCAGCAAATACGGCGGCAATCAACAACCCCGTGATACCAATTGGAAGACGCTTCCCGATAAAATGAGGAAATACCTTGTCTCCAATTTCGGTATCCGTCAACGTCTCTGCGGTTTGTGTCAATAATGTCTGGTATTCCGGATCGTTTTTCATAATTCCATCAGCGAGCAATTCCTGTGCTGCGGCTGTCATGCGTACTTCGTCAATATCACCGGGATTCACTTGATAAAACGCGAATAAAGTTGTGCCAATGAAGAAAAATAGCGCGGAAACCGGGACATACAACAAAGCACCAATCCATACACTTTTTCGTGCTTCCCTGTCAGAACGAGATGCGATATAGCGTTGTACATAGTTTTGATCGACGCCGAAATTCTGCAAATTAATCGCAAGTCCGTATACTAAGACCACCCAGAAAGTTCGCTCCATCAGAGATGGACCAAAGCTTCCCAAGGAAAATTTGTCGTTTGCCTGGGCAATTTCAAAAACTTGTAGAGGGCCTTCGGGCATTCCTGCGAGCATGACCAACAAACAGACCAATGCACCGCCCATTAGTATTATTGCTTGAAGTGCATCGGCCCAAATGACTGCGGTGATACCGCCCAAAAAGGTATACAGCATGACTGTTACACCGGTTACCAAAATAATTATGCGTATATCAATGCCAGTTAGGACACTCACGGGTAGCGCCATTAAGTACATGACTGTGGCCATGCGTGCCAGTTGGGTCAGGAGATAACATACACCGGCGTAGATTCGTGCCCAGGGGCCAAAGCGAGTTTCAAGTCGTGCGTAAGCAGAGACTTCGATACCTGCACGGTAGTACGGCAAAAACCAGCGGACAGCAACCACAGCTGCAATGGGGAGTGACAAGCTGAATACAAATGCATTCCAGTTACCGCCGTACGCATTTCCGGGTAATGCAAGAAAACTTATACTGCTGAGATATGTGGCAAATATAGATAACCCGCAAACCCAACCTGGTAAGGAACGACTCGCAGCAGTAAAACCTTCAGTTGACCGTGTTCGCGAATAAAAATATACACCAATTCCCAATGTGCCAATGAAATATACCAGTAGTACCAACCCGTCCAGCCATGTAAAATGCGTTTCCATTAAACCTTTTCCCTTCCAGCTCAAGTATGGATACAAGTTATATGAAATCTTCGCATCATTTGCAGGGTGGTAGCAAGTTAATGCCAGTAATGCGGATATTTTTGCTCATTTTCTAAAACGGTGTGTCGTCTTCTTCTTCGTAATCTTCCATATAATCTGGAGATTGGTTCACCGGTGCAGGTTCGAGAGGTGCATCTTGATCGAAGCTCTCGTAGGGGGGCGGTTCCGGTGTGCCATCAGTCAGGTTTCTGAACAATTGAATGTTTTGCTCAAAAAGCAGTTCGAGCATACCGGTTGGGCCATTACGTTGTTTGGCGACATTCAAGCGAATGACGTTGCTTCTGCC
Source organism: uncultured Nitrospirales bacterium (assembly GCA_964537975.1). Taxonomy (GTDB): domain Bacteria; phylum Hydrogenedentota; class Hydrogenedentia; order Hydrogenedentales; family SCBR16-9; genus SCBR16-9. The sequence continues at coordinate 12,260 of CAZIDP010000044.1, forward strand.
TTCGGATTCATGGGCAGGCAAACGTGCCAGCATCATGACAACATCGGCATCCTGTTCAATTGCTCCGGACTCACGCAAGTGGGAAAGTTTGGGCATTCCGGAATCATCTTTTTCTGCTTCACGACTGAGTTGTGACAATGCTATAACCGGAACTTTCAACTCACGTGCAAGACCTTTTATAGATCGAGAAATGTCCGCTATTTCTACCTGACGATTTTCTGACCTGCCACCACCGCCAGTCATCAGTTGAAGATAGTCAACAATTATAAGGTCACACGGGTGTTTGGCAGCATGACGTCTGGCCTTGGAGCGCATTTCCATCACACTGATATTCGGGGTATCGTCTATGAACAATGGCGCATTACGGAGTACTTCTGCCGCTTGTTGAACTTTCGGAAATTCATTACGGGCCAGGAAACCGGTACGAAGCCGGGTAGAATCTACTCGTCCTTCCATGCAAAGTAACCGCTGAACCAATTGTTCCTTGGACATTTCCAAGCTGAAAAGTATTACCCCTTTGTTTTGGCGATTGGCAATGTTGGAGGCAATATTCAGGCTGAATGCTGTTTTTCCTACTGAAGGCCGCGCAGCAAGAACGAGCATGTCGGAAGGTTGAAGCCCTGAAAGCATTTCGTCAAGTTTGGTGAATCCAGTCGGTATACCTGTAATACCGGTTTGGGAGGTAATTTGCTTTTCTATACGAAGGACACCATCATGTACCAGATCACCTACCTGGTGAATAGGGTTGAGTTGGCGTTGTTCAGTTATAGAAAAAATATTGGCTTCTGCTCGATCAAGCAGTTCAACAACATCGCAATCTGCCATGTATGCTTCAGACACTACTTGGGTGCATGTAGTGATGACATGACGAAGCAGTGCGGTTTCCAGTACGATGCGAGCATAGTATTCAACATTGGCAGAAGTCGGCACGCTACTGATCAATTCAGATATGTATATTGCACCGCCAGCTTTTTCGAGCGTCTCATCCTGACTCAGACGTCGTCCCAATGTGATGACATCCACCGGAGTATTTTCCCGAAACAAAGACACCATGGCTCCATATATACATTGGTGGGCTTCAGCATAAAAAACCTCTTCTGGCTTTTCACGCAATATTTCCATCGCTGTACCTACGGCCTCGGAGTTGATCAGCATGGCTCCCAATACAGAACGCTCCGCCTCAAGACTCTGAGGCGGAGTGCGATCGTATACTGTACTGTTTTGCGCGCCGGTTGTACGGTTAGATTTGTCCGTACGATTTTTACGCGTTGCTGTCATCGGATTCGGCAGAAGATTCTTCTTTGATTGCCGTTACCCATACTTTGACTTTTGCTTCAACACCACCAGGCAGTTTTACCGGAACCATAAAAATACCCAGGGACTTGATTGGTTCTTCCAGTAAAATTGATTTGCGACTGATTTCATGACCAAGTACAGCCAATTGATCAGCTATGTGTCCCGTGGTGACAGAACCAAAAATCCGGTCACCTTCTCCTGCGCGGACTTTAATGTCCACAGTCAGTTTTTCTATGACTTTAGCCACCTTTTGTTGTTCAGCACGGCGCTTTTCTTCACGAACCTTGATGATTCGCATATGATGCTCCAGCTGACGCGCGCTACCGGAATTGGCTGTCACCGCAATTTTTCGAGGAATGAGATAATTCCGGGCATAACCGTCCTTAACCTGAACAATTTGACCCATCTCACCAAGGTTATCTACGTCTTCACACAGGATGACTTGCATCGACATCCTCCTTGCCGGACGTCCCTTTCAATTGGGACATCCCATTATTGTTTACTCATTATTAGAGATATTACTGTTTTTTCTGTTTTTTCTGGGCTTTGGCCAGTATTCGAAACCGTTTTCTGAACTTAAACCAGGTATCGAAGAATCCAAATCCCAGAAACACCGGGTGTAGCCCCAAGGTACTCCCAAGAATCAACACCGACATTATAATAAAACCATACACCAGTGGTGGTACTTGAAACTGGTGCAATGCATTCAGCAAGATGGAAAACCCATTGAACAGGTAGACCATAGTCAGGCCGATTGCCGCGTTCCAGGTAATCATTCGCAACGGCACAGAGTGCCACCACCACTGATCAACCATCCATAACAACGCCAATACAATTGCCAACCACACCATCGATTCAGGTGGACGGCAGTCTTTCAATGTCCCGAATATAAAAATTCGTTCAGGAACCTTGAAACGTAACCACGAAGTAATAACAGCCATAGCCAAAGCTGACGCTACAAAAACGAATCCAAACACTATCCCGAAAACCAGATATTCCCAGTTATCATTCAACCAGTGAAAGTAATCCGCTGTAGCTTGCTCCATGCTTGTTCTATTTTCATTCGCGGAGTCTTCAATTTGTGCCACACTGGAGGCGATAAAAATCTCAGTCGACTCCCGTGATGCTTCCCAATTCAGAAGCATGACGGCAATCACCCAAAATGTACCAACCAAAGCAACAACTAATACTGCCTTGCCGAATTGCATACGGTGCGTAATGACCATCGCCATGGGAATTCCTAAAGCTGCTGCGGCACCAAATGTCAACCATACTGTTGGAGACAATCCAAATGCAACGCTGACAAAAACAGCAATTAATGCAGCCACCGCAATCAGCCACAAACTTTTTCTGTATGATCCCAGCACCCAGTATATTGCGACTGGGGCTGGAAATAAAGCCAATGCCGGAATTGCCATCCCCATAAGAGTAAAAAGCAAACCCAACACAAACAATACTATACAGAGAATCGTAAAACGTGGCATGTCTGGCTGTCATTTCCCATTGCAGGGCGACATGCTACTCCGCTGTAAAAGGCAGCAGCGCAATTTGGCGCGCCAGCTTGATAGCATGTGTCAGCATGCGCTGATGCTTGGCTGATGCACCCGTAATACGCCTCGGTATTATTTTGCCGCGCTCTGTTATATAATGCTTGAGCATGGCGGTATCTTTGTAGTCGATATAAACTACCCGTTCCACTGTCAGGCGACTAACCTTCTGGCGTAACGGCTTTTTCTTTTTGCGTTTGGTCCGTTTTACACGGATTTTCGCCTTGGCTTTCGCCGAAACCTTTGCCATTTATATTCTAATCCTTACTTTATTGTTGCTAATTGTTACAATTAAAATGGAATATCATCTTCCGGGATTGGTTCATCATAGCCCTGGTTGTCTTGATAATGATCAACACTCCCTTGGGACTGTGCAGGACGATTTCCCTGCGTATTTGAACCACCACCGCCAGGTTGATAATTTGCGTTTTGACCACTGGAAGCACCATAGGCTGCTGCGCCTGGTGTGGCACCATAGCTACCAGCACTACCACCGCCAGGACCTTGCTCGTCCCAATCCAATGGAGTTATGCGACGTGCGTTCAATTCCAGGCGTGTATTTTTTTGCCCGGTGTTACGGTCTTCCATATCATAGCTGCGCAAGCTGCCTTCTACAAGTACTGGACGTCCTTTTTTCAGTCGTTCGCCAACCCATTCTGCTTGACGGTCCCAACAAGAACAGTTTACAAAGACTGTGTTGTCCTTGCGCTCTCCGTCCTTGCCCCGAAAATAGCTTGTATTGGCGATACCAAACCTGCAATAGGCACGATTGGTTGTCGTATATTTCAACTCCGGGTCACGTGTTAAGCGCCCCGCAATATAGACCACATTCAAATCCGGTACGCGTAGATCAGCCATAATATACTCCATTCTCATCAAAGCATCAGAAAAGCATTAAGTTTAACTGAAGCTTAATCTTGCACATTTTCAAGTCTAAAGTGCAATGCTATCTAGTCATCATCCCGGTCATAATCATCGTCGTCATCATTATAACGGCGACCACGACCGCGTCGTCTGCGATCATCATCATCGTCGTCATCGTCATCACCGTCATCATCGTCATGACCGCGGTGTGCACCCGCTTTTATTTCTTCTTCACGTCGGCGGATTTGTTCCGCTTCCAATTTCAGGGTACGTGCGTCAAATTGGGTTACCAGGTAACGGATGATGGCGTCCGACAATTTGTAAAAGCTTTCTAGCTTAGCAACAAAGTCAGGCTCTGCTTCAAACCGAATCAACACATAGTTGCCTTCTGAATGTTTTTTCACTTCATAGGCAAGTTTGCGTCTGCCCCAGATCTCCGAGCGCACGATAGCACCACCGTTTGCAGTGATGAGGTTATCAACCTCCCCGGCTACCGTTTGGACTGCATCATCATCCATCTCTGGCGTAATGATATACAGCGCTTCGTAAGTTCTCAAGACAATTCACCTCTCTTTCATTAAAATCTAGTTATAAACAATGAAAACCGTTCCGGACTCGGAACGGCATAACAAGCTTCGTATCATAGCAAAAATGCTTCGCTTACCACAAGCAACGATTTTATAAAACCAGTCAGTCAAAAAAGGAATTCAACATATAAAGTGGTATGGAAAGAATTATATCAATAAAAAATTGACTGTGAACCTCTGAGTGCGTTACACTTTGCATCGCTTTAGCCGATATGCAGGCATCTCTTGTCTGTTAAACACTCAAAATTCTGCTTCATGCAAATTTCTCACCTTGTGAACGGGTAGCTCAGTCGGTAGAGCATCGGACTTTTAATCCGGTGGTCGCGGGTTCGATCCCCGCCCCGTTCACCATTCCTAAGCCCTTTATTTTCAAGTGCTTCCGAGATGGAAGTTGTGCGGTCATATACCCCTTTGCCATAGCCAGACCTTACCGTTTTTTAACAGTTTGAGCCGTCACCGAGTGGCAAATATAGTGGCAAAAATAGACCGCCTTTCGTAGTCTCTGGACTTTCCCCCGAATCACCTTTGGGAGTGTCCGCATTCACCGCAGCTGAAACGCCTTCGGAATCCAGCCACGCTCCGGAAGTCCCTCGCCCGCGCCCGCGAGATCGTCCATGCCCAGATGTGTATAAATACCCATAATCAGCTTTGGATCGGCATGTCGTGCCAGTTTTTGCGCCACTGCTACGCTAGACTCAATGGTATCAATCTCGGCAAAATGAATTTTTGCGCTTTACCCCAGAGATTATGCTAAACTTTCCAGAATATGTTGTAACATAAACCATTTTAATACAATATAGGCTAAAGATAAAAATATTTCTATCTCATATTGCCTTATTGTAGTGTTTTGTGTGTAATGGTTTTGTGTCGCTATTTATGCCATTTTGATGATTTCTGCTAAGTAGAACAGAAAGCAAACACGTATATGAATATTAGTAAAATTCCCTACTTGGGTCCTATAACCAAAAAACTTTTCTTGGCTACTTTAGGTATCTGTGACAACAATTCTCTGAAACACCTAAAAAAATCTACGCGTATTCATGGCGAGAAAATTTATTCAGCGATAACAGAATTAAATCAATATAGTTCTAAACCAAAACATAAAATTATTGAAGCCATTGAGGCTGAGCGGGTCAGATTATTACAAGACACTAGTACTCTTGTTGATGATACGCTCGGGAATGCGGTGGAGCATGATATAGGTGTATCAATAAAACGTGCGTGTGAGGCCAGTAAAGATTATAAAGCCGCTCTTTTTCTGTACTTTTTAACTAAAAATTTAAATCCTGTCAACGTCATTGAACTTGGTACAAACGTCGGGATTTCCTCCTCCTATATTGCATTGGCATTACAAGAATCGGCCAATAAGAGCCATTTGACCACCCTGGATGCCTCCCTATACCGTCAATCTCATGCGAGAAAAATTCATGAGAAATTGAACTTTACTAACATTGATTATGTTGAAGGCTTTTTCACAGATACCCTGGAAGATACTTTACAAGCGATGCAACAGCCTGTAGATTTGGCTTTTATTGATGGTCATCATCAATACAAACCAACACTAGCATATTTCAATCAAATCTATAAGTATGCAAGCAAAAACGCTGTTTTTGTCTTCGATGACATACGTTGGAGCAAGGGTATGAAATTGGCTTGGGAAGAATTACGTAATGATGAGCGGTTTGACTATATTGTAGACTTGTATTCAGTTGGAGTTGCTGTTATATCAGAATCAGCAAGTCAAAAACCTGAAAAGTATCCCATCATTTACAACAAGATGTATTAATAAAGATGAAATATATTTTCCTGGCCACGTTGTGATTACGGTTCGGTGCTGACGAAATTACTGACTTCTATGTTACTGCGAGGAGAAATCGGACAACCAGGATTCTGCATGTCTTTGTGCTTCGTCAATTTCCTCAGACAACATTTCTTCCTCCAGAATAGCCAGGATTTCTGTCACATCAATGCCATTGCCTTTCGCAAGCACCAGCCATTTGTATGCGAGTATGTTGTCTTTTGGGACACCCAACCCGACATGATAGCATATGCCCAGATTATGCTGTGCTTCAGCGTGGCCTTGTTCGGCAGACTTTCTGTACCATAAAGCGGCTTCTGAAGTGTCACGACGCACACCATGTCCTTCTGCGTACATAACTCCGAAATTGAATTGGGATTTTGCGCAGCCTTCTTTGGATGCATTAAAAAACCAATTGGCTGCTTCCGGGTAGTTTTTCGGGACACCTCTGCCATGATAATAACAGACTCCCAAGGAGTGCATGGCACTGACGTCACCTGCGTCCGCAGCTTTTTTTAATGCTTCAATCTCGTTGATTTCGCACCCAGTGCATACGATACATGTTATCAGTAGTGAACCAATGATTCGTGGATTGTGCATATTAATTGACTACCTGTTTTATGCTTTGCCAGTTTTCAGGATACACCTATTGTTTCATGGAATCAATCTGATTAAACAATCTAGCCCAGCTTCCGCAGTTATTTTTGTAAGTGGTTGATTTTATTGGTTCGGTGTTCAAAAGTCTTCACTACATTTTGAGTATTTCGGGTTATTACGGCATTTGCATTCCAAGTAATTGTAAACAGCATGGCCTTGAAGTCGGTGGGTTGTATCACGCTGAACTTGCATTTTTTTGATGTCGCTATTAGTTCTCAACATCATGTCAACCAATCCGATTTGCTGGAGTACGGCAAAGTCCTCTCTAATTTCGTCACCAAACTCAATCTAGCCGGACGGTTGTTTCTCCTTTCATGCGTTCAAAGCGTTGCGAAATGTATAGTGGCTCCTGCCGTTAGCGCGCAAATGTCTGGACGATCTTAACGATCCCTTCCTGTTACCCTTCCTGTAAATGTGAATTATCTGTATGCTATTGACATTTATCAAAATATGGAATATTATTATTAACAACAATATGCTATATATTGTCAGTTGAGCGATACAGAATGAATGAATGTTTGGCGGTAAATTTATAACAATCTGAAAAAGGAGGAACAAAAAATGGGCGGCTAACCCATTGATATTAAATACGTAGCGACTATTTTGGCAACAGAGTGTATTGAAAATGCAGATTTTTCTGCACAAAGGAGCTTGGAATCATGTCACGTCATGCAAAAGGTTTTACCTTAATCGAGCTATTGGTTGTTATAGCAATAATCGGTATATTAGCAGCTATTCTTCTCCCCGCCTTGGCGCGTGCCCGCGAAGCTGCGCGCCGAGCCTCATGCGCAAACAACCTCAAACAGTTCGGAATCGTTTTCAAAATGTATTCCGGAGAAAACAAAGATTATTTTCCGTCACAGCAAAACTGGCAGATGAACAATGCCCACACCTTGATGGGATTTGCTGGCGAAGCATTGTATCCTGATTATTGGAATGATGCGAGTATTGCGATTTGTCCTTCGGATTCTCGTGATTCTGGTGGTGGGCTTCAAGGTTTTGGTGTAGGTATCGAAGAAAATATTAATGAACAAATTCAGAATATTATAGGAGATGATGCGATAACACAAGCGTGCCGAGCTACCATTTTATCGCATCCCACTTCTTATCTGTACATTGGCTATCCTACCCGCACCATGTCGCAATTGTTGCATGTAATACAATCTGTGGGGTTGCGACATCGCGTACAGGGCGCATTGGCGAATTATGGTCAACCGGCGCTTTCTGATAGAAATTGTCCAACGGAATGGAACAATGTAGTGCGGTATTGGGCGGGTGAAGACTTGTCTTCCAGCGTACTGGAGCAAATCTGGGGTAGTGGTACAACGCACCATGCTGCAACCGGGCTTGATGATGATGGAACCGCGTTGCCTACTTCCTACCCGCGTATGCGTGAAGGTGTTGAACGTTTCTTCATCACGGACATCAACAACCCTGGTGCAGCAGCATCCGCGCAATCCGAATTTGCAGTGATGTTTGATGCATGGGGAAATTCCAGCTTCCAACATGCCGTATATACAGGCACTGGCGGTGGAATGGACCAGGCTACATTGCGTTTTAACCACGTGCCAGGTGGTAGTAATGTACTGTATATGGATGGTCATGTGAGTTGGGTACGTCTGAATGAAGGTTATCCGGTCTGGGCACCAACTGCAAGCCAAATGGACCCCAATGCCTACGCAGTTATTATGGTGCCACATTGGATGCATCTTGCTGGTGGTTGGGGTTGATTTTCTGACCTGTGTGGCAATAAGCATCAACCATAAATATAGGTCATAAATTGCCTTGAAATAATTAGTGAATAACAAAGATAGCAAACTGAAAGTTATGTGTTACGAGCCTGCTTCTAAGAATAAGGAGCAGGCTTTTTCAAAATGCCATTTTTTTGCTAAATTCCTGACAAATCATGAAATTAGTGAAGGTTGATTAGCTTGTTAAGCCCCCGGCTATTGTGCCCAATTCATCACCCAAGCCGCAAAACATCCAAAAAATAAGCTAATTCAACACCTAGCGCAACATCCAACCCCTTCAGATGACCGAGCGGTGGGTGAAATTTAATTCTCTACTTTTCCCAAAAAAGAGAATGGATGCAGGTTCGATTCCCGCTCGAATACCCGGTGTTATGTATTACTGTCCATGTCTGAATGGGCTGGTGTCGCAAATGTTGTCGTAAACCTGTCGCAAACCGTGTCGCGAAGTTGTCGCAAACATTCAGGCAAGCTTGTATTCCTGAAGATGGGTTGCACCTTGACTGATAACCAATACTTTATTCAGTAGGTCCTTGATGTCACGCTGCAGGCTCCGTCGATTTACACCACGGCAGATACCTTCAAAGTCCTGGATAGTGAGTTTGGCGTTTTGGAGCAGGAACCCAAGAGCTTTACTTTGCCGATCGTTCAAGTTGTATTTTTGAACCAACACATCCCGTCGGATTACTTGTTCGCCGCGTTCTTTGATTTCAACCATCTGGGTTTCGAGGCCGGTGATGAAGTAGTCGAGCCATCCGGTCATGTCCATACCGTTTTCACGGACTCGGCAACAGGATTGGATTGTCAAAAATAAAATGGTGGAGGCGGTGCTTTTGAAAACGAAATCGTTCACCGGCCTCGGAAATCGCGAATTGCCTTGAAGATAAATGCGTTTCAATTCGGAAAATTTTCCATTCCATTTTCGAAAAGGAAGTGAAATTAAATCGGATTTCCTTTTCGCGGAGAAAAACGGAGAATACTCCTCGCGTTGTATACATAACGCTGAACTTGTATTTCCTCTCTGCCTTTCACACCTTTTCATCGAATGGATTGTCCAAAAAAACAGACCACGTCGGTTGGAGAAATCCAGACCCTCAAGATCGTTATTCTGTCAAAATCCGTCGTTCACGACCTGAAAAAGGGATGGTCTTTGTTCGGCGAAAATCACGGTTGATTCTGATAAATCAACCTTCTCTTTACGTATAGGTTTCCGCACCTTCCAATGGTTTTGGATTGATTCATTCAATGACCTTCCGGTACGATTCAAAGCGTGATGCGATACCCCGCGGGCCTTCACTTGTTACACATTGGATGGATCGTTAGACTGTCGGGAGGGCAGGAACGGTCGGCCACAAAACCACAAGGAACCATTCGAAATGGAATTTGAACGAACTATCGACAGACACGCATTGCTTGAGGTTCTTGCCGAGATTCTGCCAAGGCTTCAGGCAGTCCTCGAATACGGTGACTACAGGTTGGTTGGGACCGCTGCCCCCCTGCTTCTTGGCTGTAAACTCCCTGTAGGAGATGTTGACTTCCTAATGCGAGATCGGCAACACGTTGATTCGTTTGCTGATGCATTGTCCAGTCACGACTGCTTGGTTTTGCCGACATACCTGCAGTGGTCACCGCCACCTCGAGAGATGGGTCAATACTGGTGTCGCTATGATGTTGGGGGAGTCTGCATTGAGGCGAGTACGGTGGAAGTATCCGCCGAGTCTGACTGCATTGAGGTATCAGGATCAGGGCCGTGGACTCATTATGTTAACCTAGAGGCAGGTACGCACCTCTTGCCTACTGTCCGGATTGAACTCAGATTGGCCACGGAACTCAGTCGCAATCGGGTGCAGAAGTATGAACCCATCATTGACTGGATGACTAAGAACAGCTGCGATCTGAGTCTGCTGAAGCGAGCAATGAAAGCGCGCGGGGTATCGGCGGAAAAGCAACAAGATGTTCTATCGCAGCTTATAAGCGTCGCATCGTGAGCCTGTTGCCGCAGTTCGTTCCTGCTGCCTAAAAAGCGTATTCAGTGGACGCAGGGATGGATTTGGTCTTGTTGGTGGTGGGCTGCAGAGGAGTCGTTGATACACAAGAATTTTTCGCCTCAGCCAAGGTCGCGTTCGTTGATGGCCTGCATGGTTCATATCGAACAGGCGTCCATAAAGGGCCGAAAAGCAAAACGCCCTACTCGGGTCGGTTGCCCGAGAGAGCGTCGTTGCATTCCTGAAAATGGTGGAGGCGGCGGGAATCGAACCCGCGTCCGGAAGTGCGTCCACGTGTGTATCTACGTGCATAGCCTTTCTTTTATTTGATTCGCCACTAGAAGATCGCGTCAGGCACGCTATCTAAAGCCGCTAGGTGGAAACCTACTCTGCCGTACGTTCCATCAGCCGTATCGGCGCGAGACCCGCTAGTCGTCGTCCTGAGCCATTAGCAGGTAATCATGGTCAGGACGCGCCGCAATTAATTAAGCGGCGAGAGCGAATTCTTGTTCGTTCGCATTTGTTTGTTTTCCCGGTTTTTTACGAGGCCACCGGGGTCCTCGGCACGCAACCCACGCATCTTTCACCCCCGTCGAAACCATGTCGCCCCCACAGTGAGGATTTGGGCATGGTAGCCCGGAAGGTTTTAACTAAGTTTTCTGCTCTATACAGGCAGCAATACTCAAGTTCATGCATATTATCACACATCTCTACGACATAATACCATAATAGGTTGACTTTATTATTGTTTGTATCGCAAATAATCAATGTTCAGTGCTGAATGAAGTCACATGGCATCAAGCATCGGCTTGTATTGTTGAATTAAAAGCAGTTTTCAGTCCGTTTTACCTGCAGGTGTTGCATTTTAATTTGATTGCCCGAATTCCAGATGAACATGTCTTGTATGTGCTCATGTTATGATAAGTATATCAGATTAAATTACAATTATTTATGGATTGAATTATCATGTTATACCGAGTTCTTGGATAAGTAATACAGATTGGTGACTGCGAGCTGCTATGTGGTATCGTGACTGCGTTATAATAACAATATCATATAATTTGGCGAACAAAATATAGATATGTTAATCATGTTTTAAAAGGTGGTATGGCAATTATGGGACTGATGAAAGCTGAAAGAGAAAAACGATTTCAAGGGTTGCCCTTGAGCGAGGGTATTGTGGTTGCAAGAGCCATGATGCTGTCCAGCGACAAAACGAAGTCTATACCCCATTACAATGTACCTGATGAGTTAATTGATGATGAAAAAAAGCGACTTCAGAATGCAGTTGTAGCAGCCAGCAAGCAACTGGATGCAATCATCGAGGAAGTTTCGGAGAGAATTGGTGTAGCCCAGGCCAATATCTTTGTTGCTCAGAAAATGATGCTTGAAGATATTGTATTACTCCAACAATCATATGAAATAATCGAAAATAAACGCTTAAATGCTGAAATGGCTTTTGGCAAGGCATTGGATTTTTATGAATCATTGCTGGCCAAAGTTAATGATTCCTATATTAAGGAACGATTTTCAGACATAAGTGAAATAAGGCAGCGCCTGTTTTCTGTAATGCGTAAGGATGAGCCAGAAAACCATCATCGTAAGCAGATTTCTCCGAACAGTGAGGAAGATTTGCTGGTTGTAGTCGCAGAAGAGCTTTATCCGAGTGAAACCGTTTCGTTGAACACAGAACGGACAGTCGGGTTTATCACAGAGCGTGGTGGGCCTGCTTCACATACCGCAATTCTTGCACGTGCTTTGGGAATACCGGCAGTTTCAGGAATCAAGAATATACATCATCTTATACAACCTGGTGATGAGGTACTGGTAAACGGAACTACTGGTGAAGTTATACACTGGCCAACCGAGTCAACTATCAGTCTGTATTGCAGTAAAGGAATGTTCAACATTTCAGTTTCTGAAGTGGAAGAACCGCTTGATGGACTTGAAGTCATGGCAAATATCAGTATTTCGCAAGAAATAGATCGCGTGCAAAGTATGAAAGGGGAGGGTGTTGGTCTTTATCGCACAGAGTTTGAATTTTTAACGGCTGGTCGATTGTTAACAGATGAAGAACAATATCAACGCTATGTATCAGTAGTACAGGCTATGGATGGTAAGCCGGTGTACATTCGGCTGGTCGATTTTGGAAGTGACAAATCAGCGCAATTTCTGGACATACCAAAGGAGGAAAACCCTTGTCTGGGATTTCGTGGTAGTAGATTGTTGTTAAAACGGACTGATTTGTTGCGCGCACAATCGCGGGCAATTGCACGTGCTTCAGCATATGGTACTATTAATGTCGTATACCCCATGATTTCCAACAATGACCAATTTGTATTGTTGAAAGCGCTGTTTTTACAGAATCTAGAAGACATCAGCGGTTATAACCTTAATCATGGTGTTATGTTTGAGGTACCGGCAGCGTGCCTGGCTGCGCATGATATTATGCGCGAGGCAGATTTTGGCAGCATTGGTTCTAATGATTTGATTCAGTACCTCTTTGCGGTAGACCGAAATAATGATCTGGTTGCTGAAGATTACAATCCTGACCAACCTGTTTTTTGGCAATTATTGCAAAACATGGCAGATGCCGCTAATAAATTTGGCAAGCCACTTTCCTTATGTGGTGAGTTGGGAAGCCAACAGACCTACCTGCAAAAGATTCTGGCTTGTGGTATCACCCGAGTCAGTGTAAGTCCTCGACTTATAGGCCAGACCCGAAAAGCTGCCCGTGGCTTCCTGGTTTTGCAGTAATATTTTCTTACCCAATCTTTCGATTTTTCGGTACCTGGAACATTAATGAAATACATATAAATGGAATACTGCCAAAACAGGAACTGTTATCAAAATACGAGATATTGGAAATGTATATTCTGCAACGCGACTTGGTAACAAGGTATTGCAGGCGTCCTTGTTAACAGTACCAGTGATAATAACAGGCACCAAGCAACAATAAATGCACTGTGGAATGTCTTGATATTTATCCAGTTAGTAATGCATATAGTTAAAAAGCGTCGTGACGACACAACTTTATAAAGACCATAGGAGCTACACCATGCTTAGCGATACAATGCACAAAGCACTTTTGGCACAGATCAATAAAGAAATATTCTCTGCTTATCAATACGCAGCCATGGCCAACTATTTTGAGAGTGAAAATTTAAAAGGTTTTGCACACTGGATGCGTTCTCAATCTGATGAAGAGTTAATCCATGCGCGGAAAATTGTTGATTACCTGAATAACAGAGGAGCGCGTGTTACGTATTCGACAATTGAGGCCCCAAAAAATGAATTTGATTCTACAATAGCTGCATTTGAAGCTGCATTGGCCGCAGAACAGTTTATCTCGGACAGTATAAACAGCTTGTCGACAATGGCAGTAAAAGAAAATGATCATGCTACCCATGCCATGTTGGAATGGTTTGTCACAGAGCAGGTGGAAGAAGAAGCAGTAGTAAATGATATTTTACAGCGGCTCAAGTTGATAGATGGCGCACCCGGCGCGATGTATATGCTGGACAGAGAACTGGGCAGCCGTGCCATGCCTGTTGTGGAATGATCAGGTATAAAAGGGTGATTTTATAGGTGCTGGGTCCGCCTGGCACGGGGGTACCTATAGATAGGTCGCATAAATGAGATTAATACAAATTTTTCTCAGCGTAAATTTTTATTAAATTTGATATTCATGTCTGGCAATAGCTATATTTCCATGAGAATAACCGAGATCAGATATATTTAAAAAATGTGAAGGATATGTGTACTTATATAATTAAATATAAAAGAATATATTAGTACTGTAAAAATCCTGCAGACGACAAACAACAGGCAATTACCATTTTATCTGCTGCCTTCTTGTGCTAGAAATTCTTAACAGCCTATACACTACATGGTCATCCAATTGATTTCGGTATTGCGTTTCATTAGAAGCCGGATTAAGTCAATTGTTGATCTCGCATACAAAATTTTACAAAACAATAAGCTTGGTGTAGAATTTTGAATGGCGTAGTTCTTTCGCACATCTGACAATGCGTGACTCCACCATTATTTTTGTGTTACTTTATTTGTGTTTTTTCAGATTTGTGTACATTACCAGTAATGATAGCATATGTAAAGTTACCGTATTTAGTTGTTCTCGACCCGTGCAAGGAGGTAATGCTATGTATATTGTAAACAATTTTATTACCCCTTGCCTTGAGGGCAAACGTTTCCAGACGCATACCATACCATTCGAGATGTTGAAGAATCTGGCAGTCCTTGAAGATATTGTCATTGAAGCTGCAAAATGGAAATACCTGAATGCCCATACTGATCGACAGCGTGTTCCACGTGGTTTTACTGAGGGGGTTTCGCTACAGCTTTCAGAAATCCGTGAGGGAAGCACGATTCTTGTCATTATGATTACACTAATGACCAAAACTCCGCTTATACCAGATGAAGGCAGTTACCTGAAGTATTACGAATCAGGTCGCGACGCCATCTTCGCAACCGTAACATCTGCCGATGACCAATCAGATACGCAATCAGAGAACCTGGATGTGTTGCCCGAGAATCTTTTGGGCTATTTTGATCAATTGGGGCGCGACCTCCGAGAAGAGGAAGCACTTGTATTAAACCCGCGAGATGTGGCCAAACCTGCGCGTTTAACTAAGGCAACGCGAAGAAAAATCCTGTTGAGATCTAACAAAATTCTGGAGTTAACAGAAGAAGTTACATTGCGCGGAACGGTTCCTGAAATGGATCAGGAAAAAATGTCAATTGAATTTCAGACGATTTCAGGTCCACGGATAAATGTTGATTTTGCGCAACAACATTTGGATTCTCTATTGGCTGCCTTCAATGGATTTCGCGAGAACCAGAAAATTTTGATTCGTGGTGTTGGTCGATTTAATCGTAACGAAAAGTTATTGGGGCTGTACATGTTGGATTATGTTGCCATGCTAGATGATTTGGATCCTGGTGCCCGCCTGGATGAATTTAAATCTTTAAAGAATGGTTGGTTAGATGGTAAAGGTTTCGCGCCTGATCATAAAAAACTGGACTGGCTAGCCGAAGCTTTTCAATCAAATTACCCGGATGAATTGCCACTTCCCTATATGTATCCAACAGCCGAGGGGGGCGTACAAGCCGAATGGTCTGCAGGTGGATGGGAGATTACCCTGGAGGTTGACTTCGCAGAACTACAGGGAGAATGGCATGCGCTGGAGATTACAACTGGACACGAGCAAGTAAAAAAACTTGACCTGAAAGAATTGGATAGCTGGAAATGGATTGCATTTGAGATTGACAAGCGAAAGGGTGTCACAGCATGAACAATACTACCTTGTTGTTGCGTCAGATACACCCAAACTTCGTCCAAGGCGGTCGTCTGTCATCTCAAGCGTTTCGACCAACCCCAAAAGATGAAAAGAAATTATCTGTGTATGATGGCGATCAGATATCTCCAATTGATGCCTGGGAGCATTATACAAGTGAATTGAAATGTCAGTCCTGTGGGATCATGGCTGTAAGCATGGCTGAATGTAATGTCCTGCATCTTCCCGTAATCTCAGACCCGATACCATTTCAAGAACATGCCTTAATAGACTTTTCTGCTTATAGTAATCGAGAAACCGAAAAGAAAGCCAAATTGCTCAGGACCAAGGCTGAAGCTCGCAATTGGTTATATTGTGTGTGATTCCAGGGCTTGATTCTCGCAGGTTTCTGAATATTATGGCACCTGTATTTAGATCGTTTAGATTCTCACTCTTCTAATCCGGAAAAGCGCATCAGTTGCGCGCATTTCGGTTTCTCGCAGTCTTCGTGTCTTCTATTTCCTTACGACAACCTCAGGTGCTGGCTTCCGCTGTTGTTGGTGTTGCGGTATCTGTGGATTTCTGACGCTTTTTCTCGGGTATCTTTTCCCAGCCGATGACGAACATCAGGAGGGACGGGATCAGGAATACGGTGAGCAGGGTAGAAAGGGCGAGTCCGCCAAGAACGACGCTGCCGAGACCGCGGTACAGCTCGGAACCCGGACCAGGCCACAGCACGAGGGGCATCATGCCGAAGAGACTGGTACACGCGCTCATATAGATGGGGCGCAGGCGTGTGCGCACTGATTCAAGTATTGCTGCTTTGTGTTCCATATGGTTGTAGCGAATGTTGTTCAGGGACTGATACACAATCAATATAGCGTTGTTCACCACGATACCTATCAGTATGATGAATCCCAGCATGGTGAGAATGTCCATTTGCTGTGGGGCGATGAATGTACTTACAAGCTTTAGCCCCATAACCCCACCGGCTCCGGCCAAGGGTACGGTAAACATGATGATGAAGGGGTAGATAAAATTTCCGAGCAATGCTGCCATCAGCAGATAGCTGATGAATGCTGCAACCACAAAATTCCATTGCAGGGCATTGCGTGTTTCGGTAAGTTTATCAGCTGTTCCACTCATACCGACACGGACATCGTCCAGCAGACCTTCAGCACGCATCTCTGGTAATACGATGTTGTTGATGGCTTCCATGGCTTCCTGAATCGTGACGTGCTCTGGAGGTGAAATATCCAGCGAAATGGTGCGATCACGTTCCAGGTGACGAATCTGGGTTAAACCGGTGGTTTTGTCGAGGCGTGCCAAAGCGGAAACGGGTACGGTACCACCCAGCGGTGTGGCTATCAATGCATCAGCCAGAACTTCCGGTGAGTCGATCAGGGAATTGGATGCTCGCACCACGAGATCAATCTTCTTTTCTCCTTCTTGCTTAAAATCGCCGATATCCCGGCCATCCATCAGTACATCAAGGGCCACGCCAAATTGTTGCGCGGACAATCCAACAGCCCGCAGCCGCTCACGGTCCGGTACAAAATTGGCCTCTGGATACAGCATGTCCAGCGAGGGCACCGGGCGTAATTGCACATCGTCGATGAGTTCCCGGATACGGCCCATCATGTTGGTCGTGATGTCTACCATGCCGTAGATGTCTCCACCACTGATATCGACTGTGATGGTACGTCCCCGGCCCAATCGTTGTTGAAATATACCGGCTTGGCTGCTGATGCCGGTGATGCCCGGGAGCTGCGCGATTGCTTCACGGCACAGGGGGATCAGTTCACGGGTGCGTTCCTGATCATCGCAGATAACACCCAGTATCATACTGCTATCACGCCCGATGTAAAATATGTGCCGAATGCGTGGGAATCCGTTATGTTCAGCTTCGTAATAGGGCCGGAAGAAATCGAAAATCTTGTTTCCGATTTCCTCCCGTTCCTGGTAAGATAATCCGGGAGGTGGTATCATAATGTTGATGATCAGGTCCCGGTTTCCCTGTGGCAGGTATTCCATTTTGGGGAATAGAGCATAGGCACCCAGTGCGGTTCCTCCGGCGATAAGCAATATTGTGACTATGCGTGTGGTTGTGCTGTACAGCACACCATTTACGGCTCCCATAAATATGTTGGTGAGTATGCCGCCGATAAAGGCGACAGGGCTGCGTCGTTTCTTCTTTGGTGTATTACCTGATTTCTGGGCATCGCCGTTTTTCTGTTGCTTCCGGGCCAGCTTTCGGTCCCACATGACGAAGAGTTTGTTGGAGAACATCGGTATCACCGTCATGGAAACGATAAGGCTCAAGATAACGGCACCGGATACGGCAATGGCGATATCTCTGAAGAGTTGTCCCGCTTCATCTTCAAGAAAAACTACGGGCAGGAATACGGCAACGGTGGTGAGAGATGATGCCAATACGGCACCCCAGACCTCCTTGGTGCCTTCATAAGCCGCCTTTGTAGGAGACTTGCCCATGTTGTGATGTCGATCAATGTTTTCTAATACTACGATAGCATTGTCCACAAGCATCCCCACGGCAAATGCAATGCCTGCCAGGCTCACGATATTCAGGCTGGAACCGGCCGCGTTCATGAAGATGAACGTGCCGATGATACTGATGGGGATGGCTGCGCCCACGACCAAGGTAGGAAATAGTTTGCGTAGAAAGACCAGCAGCACGATCATCGCCATAGTACCACCGATGGCAATGTTTTGCTGGAGCAGAGAAATAGAACCACGAATGTAGGGACGTTGCTCATTTACAATTTCAAGATGGAGTCCTTCGGCGGCGAGTATCGTTTCGTTCAGTTCAATTACAATGGCTTCGATACTATCAGTCAGTTCCAGTACATTGGCATTGGGCTCCGGCCGGATACCGATATTGATACCAGGTTCACCACGGCTCAAAACGGGCGTATTATGACGCTCATAACCCAGTTCAACGCTGGCCACATCACCTATCCGGACATTCCGTTCACCATCTGTGAGAATGACAACATCTTTGATGTCATATGCGTCACGGTACTCAGCAAGGGTACGTACCCGATAACTGTGACGACCGACATCCAGGTTACCTGCTGCGACATTGGCATTTTCAACTCGCAATGCATTTATAACCTGATCGATAGTCAATCCATGGTTTGCCAGACGCTGTGGGTCTACCGTTACATGCATTTCACGCATGATGCCGCCACCCATGAACAAATCAGAAACACCGGGCACACGGTCGAAATACTGGCGTATTTCGTTTTCCAGATAGGTCAGGTAGGTGTATACATTCCGCTGATTGCCTTCTTTGGTACGCAGCATAATCCACATGACCGGGGAGCTTTCTGCTCCTGACGCATTGATGATTGGCCGGTCTACTCGCTCTGGATACGTGGGTACTTGGTCCAACTTGTTTGATACCCGCAGCAATGCACTGTCGATATCGATTCCGATGTTGAAGCGTAAAGTTATCTGTCCCCGGTTGTTCGACGCGGTACTTTCCATTTCGTACAAGCCAGGTATACCTTTGAGTACTTTTTCCTGTTCTTCAATAATGTCACGCTCAATTTCGTATGGAGTTGAACCGGGCCAGACCGTGGTTACTGTGATGACCGGTTCTTCCACATTGGGGCTGAGCTGAACCGGCATGTTTTGAAGCGATAAGACGCCAAACAGCACCACCAGAATGACTCCGACAATCACAGTTACCGGGTTGTTGATAGAGAATCGGATAATATCCATGAGATAGCAATATTCCTAAAATCGTGATATATTATTGCAAGCTAGTTGAGCTTATAACGAATGAACAGGTTAATCGATTATTGTGACTTCCTGCCCAGGCCGGAGTCTTTCATGGCCCTTGATAATGACAGACATACCAGCTTGCAGGCCATTTGCATGAACACCAACATCCCGTCCTGAATACCCCAGAATTTCAATCTGGTGCAGTGTGGCGGTTGTATTATCATTGACCGTGAACACAACTGAGCGGCCATCGCGAAGCATGACAGCATCACGGGGTACCAGGAGTGCTTCTTGCATTAGTCCCGAGGGCAATTGTACCGTCGTTGACATGCCTTCTAACAGTCCCGTTTCATTCATGACGCGGATTTTCACTGGAAAAGTACGGGAGATCACATCACCTCGGGGCATGATGCCGATGATTTCCCCTGGTATAGCCCTGTCATTGAGCGTAACATTCACCAACTCACCTGGTTGAACCCAGTTAAGTTGACTTTCTGGTATGTTTACCATTACATCATGCACCATATCCAGTGCAAAAACGGCGATGGTTTCCCCTTTAGATTTCCACTCTCCGGGCTCAGTCTGTCGTTCCACCACCACCCCATCAAAAGGAGCGCGAATTACTTTACGATCCAATTCCAGGGCTAGCCGTTCAGTTTCTGCCCTGGCAACCGATATGGCATGATCCAGGGCTTCCAGGTTGAACCGGATATCATCATATTCCTGAGGTGTGGTAACTTCATCAGCCAGAAGTTCCCGTGCACGTTCAAGACGGACTTGTTCCTGGTTGAATTGTGTCTGACGCTGCCGTAGGGAAGCCTTGGCAGATTCAAGGTTTTTGCTGAGGATTTCACCATCCAGCCGTACCATAGGTATGCCCTTGGCCACGCGATCGCCTTGTTCAAACAACACTTCTTTCACTTGACCATCAACTTCGGTTGCCAGTTGTGAAACTTCTTTAAAATATATGGTGCCTTGATAAGCAACGGTCGGGGCAAGCATTCCGGTCTGTATTTCAGTGATTGCTACATTTGCCGGACCGGGGCCACCTTGTGCTGTGGCAAGCCCCATCCAGGTTGAAGCCAATAGGGTGGTAAGTAAAATTGTTTTAAAAAGAGGACAAGAGAATTGATGAAGTTTGTTCTTGGGCATGTACATTGAGTCTATCCTGTATTGGCTTTTTGGGTACTACGGAAGAAGAGAGCGTTATAGTATCACTTTTATCCGGGCCTTTTGTCTATAATGAGTTGTACAACTCTGCATAATAATGAATTATTTGAAGGATTAATAGCAATGTAGTGTGTGGTTAACTATACATAACATTGACTTTGCCGAATCCTGGGTGGTTTCGTTCTTCACATACAACATGTAGAAAATATTATTCTGCATAAGGCAATACCAATTAAAATACGAAAAATGAACACTCAATTGACAATGTTTGATAAAAAGCCATTTGCTACAGTTTATCTGGTGGGCGCTGGTCCGGGAGACCCTGGCCTACTGACGCTACGGGGAAAAGCTTGTCTAGAACAGGCCAATGTGGTGATATATGATGAATTGGTTCACCCGGTCATCCTCGAGTATGCCGCACACGCCGAGCAGATTTATGTTGGCAAAAAAAACTGTTTACACAGTATGTCACAAGAGGATATCAACCGGATTCTGTGTGAACAGGCGGAAATCCATGCCTGTGTGGTCAGGTTGAAAGGGGGCGATCCCTTTGTGTTTGGACGGGGTGGAGAAGAAGCACTGGCACTGGCAGAGCGGGGAATTCCTTTTGAGGTTATCCCCGGTATCACAGCAGGAATCGCTGCCCCGGCATATGCCGGAATCCCGGTCACCCACCGCAACATTGCCACCAGTGTTACGTTCATTACCGGGCATCTTGCAGGAACCCTGGACAAGGAATCACGCAATGTAATTGAAACAGATTGTGACTGGCCGAAAACAGGTACATTGTGCTTCTATATGGGATTGAAAACTTTACCGAAAATTGTCGCGTTACTGAGGCAACAAGGGCGAGATGGGGATACGCCTGTTGCTGTGATAGAGTGGGGGACATTTGCTCGACAGCGAACCATAACATCTACTTTGGATAATATAGAAACGGCTGTAAATGACACCAGTATAAGCTCGCCTGCTATGGTAGTAGTCGGAGAAGTCGTTTCGTTACGTGGTTCGATTAACTGGTTTGAGAGGCGGCCGTTGTTTGGCTTACGTATTGTGGTTACGCATACCCGGCAGCGTAAGGGGGCATTGGAAAATCGTTTACGTGAGTTGGGGGCCGCGGTATTGGAATTGCCCAGTCTGGAGATTCTACCTGGGGACACGAAAGTACCTGATGAAGTGGCCAGGCAGGAAGTATTGTCGTCATTAAATACAGGAAATGATTCGATCCATGACACCAAAGACAATGGGACGGTGTGGGACAACCTGGGGCAATTCAATTGGATTTTGCTTACCAGTGTGAACGCTGCACACATGCTGTTCCGCAACCTCGAGCTGCGCAATCTGGATGTCCGATCGCTTGCGGGTATCCGTATCGCGGTGCTTGGGCAGGCTACAGATGAGGTAGTACGTGCGCATGGTATCCGTCCAGATGCTGGCATTGCTGGCTACCAGTCCGAAAAGCTGGTGCATATGATGGGCAAGCCGGAAGGAATTCAAGCGAAGCACATACTCCTGCCTCGTGCGGACATTGCCCAGAGCAATCTGGGGCAGGCACTGAGAGACTCCGGTGCCATCGTCACGGAAGTTATCGCATACAAAACACGTTCAACTCAGGACCATTCCGGGTATTGTCGGCAATTATTACAATTTTTTCCCCATGTTCTGCTGTTTACCAATGCTTCTGCTGGACGCTTTTTCATGGAAATGCTTGATGTTTCAACAAAACGTTTTCTGATGGAAAACACTGTTGTTGCTTCCATTGGGCCGGTAACTACGAAGGCGATTGAAGAATATGGTTTTGCTGTGACTATCGAACCTGCTCGGCATGATATAGAACATCTCGTAGAGTCGATATGTCATTGGCAGCGTGACCAGGTGTGAAGTGTGAGCGGGGATTGTCACTTGCTGGCACGCCCTTCGGGGTGCGGTGTTTGGGGTATCGATGTTCCCGGGGTGGCGGCCTGTGGCCTTACCCCGCGCTACGGTGATGTAATCGCTCCGCGATAGGGAACAGGTGTGGGACTTATATCACCCAACCGTCATTCCCACCCACACCGTCATACCCGCGCAGGCGGGTACCCAGTGGAGAGCAATGCGTGACCAGAATAACGATTCATACTAGGTTTATACCCCATACCGTCATACCCACGCAGGTGGGTATCCAGAGGGGTGATGATGGAGACGATTGCACAGCTTTGGCTTGCATATTATTGTTCTCGCAGGAGGGTTTGGTTGTTAGGAATGATTATAATCATGTGCTAGTATTATGTGTTACTGGGTTCCCGCCTTCGCGGGAATGACGGGAAGGGGGCTATGCGTGGGTGGGTATTTGGTAGAAATAGGCGGGTAGCGGCAATGTGCGTAGCCATCACGGCGCCGATGTGGTGATCACATACTTCTACTCATCGATTTCATTTTAATAATCTGCGTTGATCGGCGTAATCTGCGGATGACGGTCGGGGTATTTCTGCTGGCACGCCCTCCGGGGTGCGGTGTTGGGGGTGGCTACTTACCCGGGGTGGCGGCCGTTGGCCTTACCCCGCGCTACGGTGATGTAATCGCTCCGCGATAGGGAACAGGTGTGGGACTTATATCACCCAACCGTCATTCCCACCCACACCGTCATACCCGCGCAGGCGGGTACCCAGTGGAGAGCAATGCGTGACCAGAATAACGATTCATACTAGGTTTATACCCCATACCGTCATACCCACGCAGGTGGGTATCCAGAGGGGTGATGATGGAGACGATTGCACAGCTTTGGCTTGCATATTATTGTTCTCGCAGGAGGGTTTGGTTGTTAGGAATGATTATAATCATGTGCTAGTATTATGTCTTACTGGGTTCCCGCCTTCGCGGGAATGACGGGAAAGGGGGTTATGCGTAGGTGGCTATTTGCTAGAAATAGGCAGGTAATCAGTAAAAACGCGGAGTGCGACCAATTGTCACGTACATTTATTGATCGAGTTCATTTTAATAATCTGCGTTGATCGGCGTAATCTGCGGATGACGGACGGGGTATCTCTTGCTGGCACGCCCTCCGGGGTGCGGTGTTGGGGAAGTGCTACTAACCCGGGGTGGCGGCCGTTGGCCTTACCCCGCGCTACGGTGTTGTATTTGCTCTGCGATAGGAACAGGCGGCGGTGAAGCAAGCGCGGTGATTACGATAGGTGTTCTCTCACGCTTGTCCACAGGTTGCAAAATTTATCTCACACGCTGCTAAAGCACATTATGTAACAAATGGCCACACCAGGGGAATCAATAGCACGGCAATGGTAAGCAAGATCAGGTTCAGTGGCAGTCCCACCCGAACGAAATCACGGTATTCATATCCGCCCGGGCCATATACCATGAGGTTTGTCTGGTAGCCCAATGGCGATATGAAGCTGGCGGATGCTGCCAGGGTCACTGCCATGACAAAGGGGCGGGGGTCTGAGTCGATGGACATTGCCATGGACACTGCAAAGGGAAACATGATGGCTGCCGCGGCGTTGTTGGTTACCAGTTCCGTAAAGAAGGAGGTCATGACATAAACGGATGCCAGGATGGCATAAGGTCCCCAGACTTCCGAAGCGCCAACGACAAATCCAGCAATTATCGCTACAAAGCCGGAGGAAGTGAGGCCTTCACTGAGGCCAAATGCCGCGGCGATGGTGATGAGTGTCTGCCAGTCCATGCTTTGGCGAGCTATGCTTGCAGAGATACAACGGGTAACAATCATGAGTCCCGCAACCAGAAATGCTGCCATTACAATCGGCATTACACCTGTCGCCATCAACACAATTAACAAGCCAAGCAAACCTATGGAGAGAATTGCTTTGTCATGCCGCAATGGGCGTGAGTCTTCTACCAAACTGACCAGAAAAAAATGTGGATTATTGCGGTGTGCGCGTCCAAAGTGTGGGCCTGCCTGCAATAGCAATGTGTCGCCACTTTGCAGTTCGATATCCCCTACACGCCCTTGCAATCGTGTAGCGCCACGGTGTACCGCGATAATCGCCGCATTGTATTTGGCGCGGAAATCTGCATCTCGAATGGTCTTGCCTATCAGAGGTGATGTATTTGAGATTACGGCTTCGTGTAACTGCCGATCACGTCGAGTCTCCATAATACGTTCATGCCCCTGGTCTCCTTCAGGTACCAGTCCAGGGATGCGTTCCAGGTCAACCAGGGTATCCACAACACCCGTGAAGGTGAGTACATCATTTTCATGCAACCGTTGGTCCGGAGGCACAGGGGTGATCATTTCGTCACCGCGTAGAATCTCGACAAGGAAAAGTCCGGGTAAGCGACGCAAACCGGCTTCTTCAACCTCCTGATGAATCAGGGGGCATCCAGCGGTTATACGTAAATTCACCAGATATTCTCTGCATTTGTCTCCTAATTGTTCCAGTAAATCCGGCTTGTTCGGCAACAGCTTACGCCCGATGAAGTACAAATACAAGGTGCCTGCAATAGCATATGGAAGCCCAACCCAAGTTAATTCAAAAAGCCCCATGGGTTCCAGTCCTGCTTGCACCATTAATCCGCTCACCAGTAAGTTGGTGCTGGTGCCAATTAAAGTGCAGGTGCCTCCCAGGATAGTTAAAAACGACAAGGGCATCAAAAGACGAGCTACCGATACATGATTTGCCTTACCCCAGCTTGTCATGATAGGAATGAACATGGCCACAATGGGGGTGTTGTTCAGGAATGCAGACAACAGGGGTACTGACGCTGCCAGACGCAGGAACACTGATTTTTCACTGCGTGCCTTGCCCAGGAAACGGCGTCCGATACTATCCAACGCGCCTGTTTCCCGTAGCGCTGCCGCAACTACATACAAGGCGGCAACTGTCATCATACCCTGGTTTGCAAAACCACTGAACAACTGAGTTGGAGTAATAATACCAAGCAGAGCCATCAATACGGCGCCGCCCAAAACCAGTACGTCGGATGAAGCCAGATTCTTGGCCAACCCGTAAATAAGCATTAAAATAATACCGGCAACCAGCCATATCTGCGTATTTTGGGGAACAAGATCAGCCCATGGCATGGCATAACTCCCAAATCAACTTATTTACAAGGGAAAACAGAATAAACACGTAGCCCCACACCAGTTTAAAAGCATTTTAACAGGCTCAAAATAAAGGTTTTCATACAACGAGTAATCATGATTGGTACCCTGCATGATACTCGAAAATTGTTTGAATATTAACATGATACCTGGACATCCCACAACACCGAACATCGGAATGCATGCCAGCAGCGATACTCACCTTCGATCAGGCAATAACCACCCGCGAGTAGACCCGTCCCGTCATTCCCGCGCAGGCGGGAACCCAGAAAGGCATAATACTAGCACAAAACTACATACATTCCTAACAATCAAACCCACCTTCAGGCCCAATAAAATGCAAGCCAAAGCTGTGCCCTCGGCTCCTTCCTCGCTCCGCTGGATACCCACCTTCGTGGGTATGACGAAGGGGTGGGTATGACGGAGGGGTGGATATGACGGTTATGGTTGATATGATGTTAACGGTGTGTAATCAAAAGAGCGTGGTGTGCTGTACATTCCATTGCTTGTTCCCTATCGCGAAGGGATTACATCACCGTAGCGCGGGGTAAGGCCAACGAGCCGCCACCCCGGG
>CAZIDP010000045.1:0-38305 GCA_964537975.1 uncultured Nitrospirales bacterium
CGGCAACGGACAACAACTGGTTATAGTCTTCCATGTACTGTGTAAACACACTCAAGGTTTGTACAAACGAATTAAAGGTTTGTTCCAGAATTCTTATATTTGCCGGGTCTTGAAATATGTCTTGCAGCCCTTCAAAGGCATTGATACTCTGAAACTGGATGTCCATGCCAGCAAGACGTTCATTGGCCACTATCGCGCCATCTGCTACCTGGTTACCCAGATTATTCAAAGATTGATAAATTTCTTTGGCTGTTTCGTAATCACCGATTGATTCATAATATGAACCATAGTTCAACAGTTCCTGGCTTAATGCTGTCAAATCGGAATACTGGCCGGACCCGGCGGTGGTTGCCGCCAGAAACCGGGCTGTTTCCGGGTTCATTCCCCCGGCAACCAGTATTTGTTCGGTATAACGTGCGGCATCCAGTGCATAGGCCGAAGCACCGCTCATTCCTTCCGCTGCGTGCAATGAAGCAAGTGCAGCCTGTGAATCTCCCAGAGAAAAATGGGCCAGGGCATTATAATAATGCGGCAAGGCATTTTCTCCATCCAATCCACTCCAAGCTTCCATTTGCAGCAGAGAATCTGCCAAACCACCATCAACCAGGCTCAAGTTTCTGGCCAGCGCATAACGCAAGAATGGATTATCTGGATCATTTTCTACCGCGTCTCTGAGCAGTGCAATGGCTTCTTCCGGCGTCAGGAACAGACCGGCACCAATGAGCGCGTCAATATCAAGTTCACCGTCTTCTAAAAGTCTGCTCGCTTCCATTGAGGATAGTCCCGCCCATTGACGTAGCGTGTTGATTGCTTCGCCATCCTGCTTGCCAGCTTTCTGGCGTGCATCCAAGGCATCCTTCAGTGATATTTCTCGAAGTACCTGTCGGGCGGGACGTTCGGTTGTGGTATCATCAGCTCCCGGAAGAAGGTTGCTTATCAGGTTCCGCATCGCATCAATATTGTCGTCACGACCATTATTGATAGACACGGCTTCCTTGTCAGTTATCGATTGTATGGTCTGGTCGTACTTGCCTGTTCCTTCTCCACCATTCATGGCTATCTGGTTGCCAGACAAATCTTGACTGTGATAAAAAGCTATCTGATAACCGGCCACTGAAATCAGCATTATCATTGCTGCGACAAGGCCCCACGATACAAAGGTGGCAGATACTTTACGACCAAGTCTGTTGGGCTTGGAAGTTGCCTGCCGTTTTCTGTATTCAGCCAAATTTACTACGGTTGATGTGTGAGACATCGGTTGGCTCAGCTTTTCAACTTTATCAGATGCGCTATGAAGCAATCCCTCTTCATCATTTTCAATAGCAGTTTTCAAGGCAGCCATCACCTGAGGAAGGATATCAATTTTTGGTGTATTGTGTCTGAACTGATCTCCCAGTGCGTACAAGGCGTCTTCAAGCGGATCGGGGCTGCCAGTGCTTATTGAAGATTCCAGTGCCACCATCGCCATGATGTCGTCACAGAGATCAATGTCTGGGGTTTTAGCACGGATTTCATCACCTAATTCATACAGTGCCTGCTCATGAACCTTCAGTGAACGCCATTCAGTAACATCCTCAATTGGACTGTACGTTTCTTGAGCATCGACTTCTTGATCTTGTATTTCTTTCAATAAGGTATCCAGAGATACAATGTCTTCATCAACACTGTAAGTCGAACGGATAGCATCACCAACAGAATAGAGCATTTGTGTCAAAGCCTGGTATGACATCAGCTCTTGTTGGCAAGCATCACAGTCTTTCAGGTGTGATTCCAGATTGGCCTGCAATTCCGGCGTCAGATACCCCTCAAGTGACGCTGGTATTTGCTCTTGATATGTTTTACATTTGTTGTTCACACGTTTTCCCGAAATGGCATGCATTTTTCCCGCAGTTGCTTAAGAATTCGGTGAAGCCGGGTACGAATGGCACCCTCGGAGCAATCCACAATTTCAGCGATTTCTCTGGCAGACATGCGTTCAAAATAACGTAGTACAATAATTTCCCGCGAATCCGGTGGCAGCATATCCAATGCTGCCATCAAAGCACCATGACGTTCTACAGTCATCAACGCATCATCTGGTCCTGCTGTCGAAGCATGAAATGACTCATTGCCATTGTCATGCGCTGCTACCATGTCTTCCAATGCATCGATTTGTGTGGTGTGGTGTTTCCGCGTCAGCGCTGTCAGGCACACATTCCGCGCAATACACAACATCCAGGTCTTGTAGTTTTTGGTGGCATCAAAGCGCGCACGTGCCCTGAAGATTCGCAAATAGGTATCTTGCGTCGCTTCTTTTGCCAACTCAACATTACGCATATAATGAAGACAAAAATAGTACAGGTCATTTTGATAGCGTTTCACCAAGGTTGCCAAGGCATCATTTTGTCCCTCTTGCAGGAATTGCATCAATTCCTCATCTGAATATGATTCCCAGGATGTCATTTGCGCATCCATTCGAATTTTCTTGGCACAACTTTGCACTCGGTCATCCTCTCCATGGTGTTCTTCCTATATATACCAATGAATTTAATAATCATCACATGAAAATTTCCTTATTTCACTTGAGCTATTTCTGGATACAGCCTTTTATCTGGTGCTCACACTTCATTGTAAAGGCAGGCACTTTGAATCGCAAACATGTATTGCACTAAGATTTATTCATGAGACCGCAACATATTGTATCAGCTGCGATTTCGGTACAACATGAGCACTACTTACTGGCTCTCATCCGTCCCAAAAGGTATAGAAACAACACAGCTATGCACAACTGACATCTTACATTGATGGCTCAGCATTAAATAAATTATCTGACCGGAATATTTTATAAACTTGTGATCTTGTGACCATTAGCGATACGCTCGCAGAGGTCTCTGGTCATTCTATATGGACGATATAAAGTAAAGAAACTACAAAGGGATATATATCACCATGCGAGCAAGGTTATTCATTATAATATGCATCACAATGATGGTGTATACCGCAGTCGCTGACGAAGTTCAGGTGGTATCTTCTGAGAGTGCTCTTTTAGAAGCGGTACGGAAAGCTACCCCAGGCGCTGTTATTGGTATTGAGCAAGGGGAGTATAACGGTGGACTGTATATTGAAGCGATTCATGGCGCACCAGATCGCCCAATACACATTAAAGGTATGAACCCGAACAACCCGCCGATTTTCCGTGGGGGAACCAATGGGATACATTTTTCCAGCATCTCGCATGTTGTGATAGAGGATATACACTTCACCGAAACAACCGGAAACGGTCTGAATATCGACGATGGCGGAACTTTTGATACCCCATCACATCATATTGTTTTGCGTCGGGTTATGGTATCACAGGTAGGACCTGAAGGCAATCGAGACGGGATCAAGCTTTCGGGAGTTCAGGATTTCGTTCTGGATGATTGCACCATTGAATTTTGGGGAGACGCGGGACAAGGTGTTGACATGGTGGGGTGTAAACGAGGTTTGATTGAAAACTCCAAATTCCGTCACCGTCCTGATGTACATGCTGCCGGAATTCAAACCAAAGGTGGTACTCGAGACATACACATACGTCACAATTACATTGAAGGTACAGCGCGTGGCATCAACATTGGTGGAAGTACATCATTAGCGGTGTTTCGGCCAGAACCACAAGGCTTTGAGGCCAAAGACATTCTGGTGGAAGGGAATTTATTCATCCGGACACAATCTCCAGTAGCCTTTGTAGGCGTGGATGGCGCAGTGGTTCGAAACAATACACTATATCATCCTGGTCGATGGGCATTGAGGATTTTACAGGAAAACCAGGCGGATGGGTTTGTGCCCTGCAGAAACGGTGTGTTTTCTGACAACATTGTCGTATTCAGATCGAGTGAATGGGCACATGGAGGAGTCAATATTGGTCCACATACTGCTGTCGAAACATTTGCCTTTGCCCGTAATGTATGGTTCTGTGAAGACAACCCCAGCAACAGCACTCCCAGCCTGCCCACAGCGGAGGAAGATGGCTTGATAGGTGTTGACCCGATGCTGAATAAACCCAGCGAAAACGATTATTCCCTACACCCTATAAGTTCCGCCCAGGGCCGGGGACATACCGGACTTATTGAATAATGCAAAACCTATCATTGCTGCATTGAACGGTACTCCCTTATATACAACTTTGCCCCGAATATCTGTCTGATATGTGCTTGAATTTTATAATGAACGAAAAGGTAGATTTGACTTGTAGATATAGCAACAATTCCGCGAATAATTGTATGAACAAGATTAGAATTTAAAACAATATAAAAGTTTGACATGGTATGAAAAGTGTGCTACTTTTATGAATGGTAAAATACTATTACGTCCCGTGAAGTGGTGGTAAACCTCATCCATACACATAGGGGAGTTGGAATCATGTTCAAGGGGTATGCTGCACACACTACTGAATACAGCATACACTTGTACAAATCTCCTTCCTTCGACTACACGGGTCATCGTCTCGACCACGAACTCAACCACGACCACGCCAAATTCCGCTACTACAACTCTAGCATCCTGCGCTGGCTCTCTCCCGACCCTGTGGGTATAGTCGATGGCCCGAATGCGTATGCGTATGCGTATATCCGGGGTAATCCTGTAAGTTATATGGATAATCCAGGCTTATATACAGCTCCTTGTAGAATGGCAATTGCTGCATGTCTGGGTTGCATTGGAGCAAGTGGCCAAAGTCTGGAAAACATAACAGGTAGTGCAACTGTCTTTCCTGTTCAATGCTTTTTGGCTTGTATCGCATCGATTACAGTTCTTTATGGTTGCATGTACCTATTCTTGATATGCGCTGTGCAAAGTACCGAATTTCGCGAATGCCGAAGAATTTACAAAAATACTTGTCCTCGTCCTGGTAGTTATTGCCAGCGCAAATCTGAATTAATGTGTCGTGTCGCTGGTATAATCAAGTCAGAAATGATAATTTAAAATAATACTCATGTATAGATTATTAATTACATAATAAGTTTGTTAAAAAATTACTATCTATACAATGGTAATCTAAAATGGTATTAATTTTTATTTGCCTGTTCTATATAGTCATGGTTGTGGCTGAATGTATATCTTTTTTTATATTAAAAAATTACATTCAGTCTGTACTGAGAATATCTCTTATAAATCAATTTATGATATTGCCTTTAGATATGCATTACAGCATATCGAATATCAATAATAATATATTAATTATAGCAAGTTTTATATTTGGTCTGGTTTTTTTATTTATAGTTATATTTTTTCCCAGATCATTTTACTCGGCATATTATCAAAGAGAGTATAATAAAACTTTTACTTGGGATAAAATATCTTTAATACTGATTTTTTCAGGCTCTTTGATTGCTACTGTATATTGTTTTGTGTTGATTTTCAT
The DNA here is from genome assembly GCA_964537975.1 of uncultured Nitrospirales bacterium. Taxonomy (GTDB): domain Bacteria; phylum Hydrogenedentota; class Hydrogenedentia; order Hydrogenedentales; family SCBR16-9; genus SCBR16-9. Next base: position 5,381 of record CAZIDP010000045.1, read on the forward strand.
CTAAAATAGGATATTTGAGTATATTAGATATGTTGTATCGGCAAGCTCAAACAACAACGCGAATGAACAGACCACTGTGACGGTAGATGCTACGACGACAAACTTTACCTGCGACGCCTGGGGGCGGATGACTTCCCGGACATAGGGCAGTCTCACCGCGCAGTATGCCTGGCGCTATGGCAGCTTCCGGTACTAGCCCCCCACTCCCGCGTTCATCTCGGATATGGTCGATGGCCCGAATGTCTATGCGTATGTAAGAGGGAATGTGGTGAATGCGGTTGACTTGGATGGATTGAAATCTGATTGTGATTGTAAACATCAGGCATGCAAAATAAGATCAATAAAAGTTTAATAGAAGCACCTGATAAAGCAGAAACCATACAAGTAGGTTGCATTTCAGGTATTGCTGCTATGTATTCTAGCGGTTGAAAAATCGTGTAACTTTCAGTATAGGAGACGCTGAAATAGAATTGATGTCAATTAGTTTAAAACGCTTAAACGGTATTTTTAAAAAATATAAAAATTGTAAAGGTAAATATTAACCATGAAGTCACAAAAAGAATATATAAAGATCATACTGATTAGTATCGGCTTTGCATTTATGAGTACAATCTTTTTTTCAGGTTTGTATTTTTTACTCTCAGAAGACTCGCTAATCGAAAGCTTATATTCATGGGGGCTTATTCTTATTGGATCTGTTGGTATAATTTTGAGCATAAGATTTGCCATTAATTCTGGATTATGGAAATTTTCTGAATATTACAAAGATTCGGGATTCTTTGGCCTCCCTAAAATTTATATTATAACTGCTTTAAATGTAATATTATTAATTGTCTGGGCTTCTGTACTATTTTTTGATATTCACCTAATATTTAATACTGACGAAGTTTATTCTATGTTTATTGCCACTGGGATAACTTTTATAGCTATTATTATTGTGGGAATTATACAGGTTAAATCTCAATTGAAAAAGTAAAATTAACTGATCAGCAGCTTACTGCCATCGCGCCGGAAGACAATCCGGGCAGTCCTGCTTGTCCAACAGTGTATGAATACAACAAACTTTACCTACGGCGCCTGGGGGCGGATGACCTCCCGGACACAGGGCAGTCTCACCGCGCAGTATGCCTGGCGCTAGGGCAGCTGTAGGTTGGTAGTGGATAAAGGCGTACTTTGCTGGTCCAGCATGGGATGGGTTAATGAGCATAAGGAAGACTTTGAGTGGGAAGATGTAGAATCCATCAGGATTGGCAGGGAATGCTCAAGAACAGCAAGTGATAATCCTGCCGTATATCCCGATGCTGCTTGTCGTCATTACTGTCGAAGCACTTCACCTACATAACATTATAATGCGTAGTAAACTTTTTTTTTAAATCAAGTTTATGAGGATCAAACCATGGACAAATCAGGGCATCAAACTAAACCACTGTATCGCATCTTGTTCATTCTACTATCGTGTCTATTATTAACCACATTGATCCTTGTTGTTTTTTTGGCGATTTGGGCTAGAACCTTTCTCATAGAGCGTGATAGATTGGTAGCCGAGCTTCATGTTGTCCAGATGATATTGGATGCTACCTATGAAAACACAAATCAAGATACATACAAAGAAAAGTGGTTTGATGAAACTATACGGAGAGATGCTAATGTAGATTTGTTCTTGAATTCTATGTCTCACCCAATCGTTGAACTCTCTCGGATAGAATCATCGCCTCCAATTTTGGGTAGTGGTGTCGATTGGATTCGTATTCAATTTTGTGACGACAGAATATATGAACTTGTCATCGCAAATTATACGGAAAAATTATTCGGGCTTCCTAAGCATCGACCAGTAGCATTTATTTTTGATAAATGAAGAGGAGAAAACCATAACGGCGGAGCTGATGATGAATCTCTGACACAACTGCTTATAAGCATATTTTCGTATCGTTCAGTAATTCTGATGCTTGCTGGCAGATGCAAAATGGGAAAAAAATTCAACTATCAATGCTAAAACAAATCACATGCTAACAAAGTTTCCAGGAGTATTCTGTCACTGCCTTGCCATTTTTCCGGTCGGGCATTCATCAATACGACGGCGGTTTGGCCACTTTGTGTTATGCAAATCAGGGACAATGTTCCGGACATACTGCCGGAATGCCAATAGTATGTGTGGTCTGATGCTTGACTCCGGAACAGCCCCAATCCATAGTGCAATCCCTGGTCGTTTACATCCACCCAGTGCGCCTCGTTCGTCAGGACAGTGGCAAATTCCTGGTAAAATATATGGGCAAACAATGCCAATTCTGACGCGGGGGCTGTCCAACCCGCGGCGGCATCCAATACTTCCAGTGAAAATGCACCATACGGAAGCAACACTTCGAGATCGGGCTGAAGCACGGAAGACAGGGTGTTTTCACTGGAGAGCTCATAGTACATCACTTCGGATGGCAGGGCATTTTCTGCGCAAGTTGCTCCCAATTGTATTGAATTGAGTGAATTCGGAATGAGTAGAGTATCCTGAATGTATGTTTCGTAAGTCTGATTGGATGTGGATTCAATCACACGCCCCAGCAGCACATACCCCATATTGCTGTAGGAGAACCTGCTGCCTGGGAAATATCGCAATGGTTGTCTCATGGCATAGCGCAGGATATCGGATGGTGCAGGTGGGTGCTCCAATGCGTACAACACTATTGCCCGGCGTGTGGTTTCGCGCAACATCGGGTCATAGTGCTCATCCTCGTCCCATCCTCCCTGATGCAGCAACAGATCGCGGAGGGTTATATCAAGAAGCTTACTGTCTGCGACTGCGTCTGTAAGTATATTGGCATTCTGCAACAGCGGTACTGCCTTGTCCTCAAATTCAAGCTTGTGTTCCCGGTGCAGATGCAGAATCCCTGCGGCGGTAATCGTTTTGGAAATGCTTGCCGTGCGAAACACGCTATCTGGGTGTACTGGAACGGCTGATTCCACATCGGACCAGCCAAAGGCTTTTTGATACATGTGCTCGCCATCGTATACCACTACTGAAGCACCAGGTATTTTGTTTTCCAGCATAAATTCCAGAATGGCCACATCGAAAGCAGTGAATCGATTATCTGCCGGACCGGTAAGGGGAAAGGGAATTGGATACCAGCTTTGTGGGTACTGCTCAAATACCGCCTTATATACATCGTCAGGCGTAATCAGATTGGATTCGTTATTGCATCCGCAGAAGCCAATAAGAACAAGCAGTGCCCAGTGAGTCATGCCGTATAAATAATCGGGACCTGTCATTTTGGTCTTGGGGGGAATTGAGTATATTATTGGATGAAATAGAGTATAGATTAAAATTTCTCATTCAGTTGTGTGTTCTGACAGTATCGCAATGCATGCGCTGTACGTTGCCTCATCAATGCGTTTTTTCGCAAAGGCTGTTTCCAACTGATCCAAGGGCGTATTGAAGGTATTAAGTTGCTATTTTTCAACAAAATAGAAAACTACCCATGTGATGACGTGTGATATTAAACATAAAAGAGAGCCAATACTAATAATTATTTTTAATCGTTCTTCTCTGCGATATTTATTTAAACCTATAACTGCGCTTATCTTCTTATCCAAATCTTTAGGAACATCAAGCATGTCTGTTTTTATACATGCTTCCAATTGTTTAAATAATTCAATAAGCTTATTGTCTAAACGATCATCACCTTCAAATTTTCCATCTATTGAATATTCTTCACAACTGTTCACTAAAAATACTAAATAAAACCAAGTCTTGTATACCAAATTATCATGCATAGTTTCATCAGAGCATTTAGTATCTATTTCATCCGCAACGTCAAGAAATGCATCATGCGACGTTTCGCCCTCAATGTATTTCATCATCTCTGAAGCAAGAATACTTCTCGATTCTGAATCTATTATTTCACGTCTATACACACCGCGCAATCCGACTCCAATGATAAGCACCATCAGCAATAACTAGTATAGGGCTGACTCTTCCGACCTGTTTTGTTCCCCATGCTAATGGCTTAAGTACTTTATATTTTTTGAGTTTAGCATAGATTGGTGGAGTCCTCCTCTTAGTCGGATTATTCTTATTCCAATTAATATTATCTCTCCTGACTTTTAGAGCCCATGGATCGGCGTTTGGACGTATTTCTTCAGCAGTTTTTCTTACAGTATAAAGCGGTCTTAAAACAGTTTTATGCGCAACATATGGTGGTAATGTAACCGAACCTGGAGGAACATATTTCGTGGGGTTGCCACCAAGGCAATCGCCAATATCAGCCAAGAAATTAATTACAGCAGAATCCCAAAATAACCCATCCGGATCAATCCGCATCACCGGATTCCCTCCCACATAGGCATACACATTCGGGCCGTCGATGAAGCCCAGTGGGTCACGCATGTTCCAGCGGAGGGTAGTGGGGTTGTAAAAGCGGAAGGGGGCGAAGTACTGCTGGATATGATTGTCCCAGTGGTGGCCGGTGAAACCGACATCCAGGGGCAGGCCGCTTTGCTGCAGGATATCGCCATAGGGCGTGTAGTCATACGTCGCGAGGTTGTTCACCGTCGAACCCCATTCACCATCCCATATACCACGCACACTTCCGAGGTGATCGGTGGTGTAAAACTTGAAAGTCATCATGGGGTAACCACCACCCGGTTCGGCATAGCCCAGCCCGGGAAAATGCGTCTTGATCGTGTCGCCACCTGCAATGTCCCACGGCGTACTGGCGCTTACTTCGTGCTCCGAATACACCGACATCCCGTTCCAGCGCCACCAGGTAAGGTCCGTGCCGTTCACCAGGGCAGCCCTACGCAGGCCCATGCCATCGTAATTGTACTCCACCGCTGCCGCTTCGCCCGGGAAATTAGAGGTCACCTCATGCAGACGATCCCCGTACCGATACGTCATCGATGCGGCGAGACTGCCCCGTGTCCGGGAAGTCAGCCGCCCCCAGGCGTCATAGGCAAAGTTTGTCGTCGTACCGTCTACCGTCATTGCCGTCTGCTCATTCGCGTCGTTGTGCGTGAACGTGGTCGTACTACGTAATTCATCCGAATACACTATGAGATCATCATAACTGTATTGCGTGTTAGGCGCAACCTCAAACCGAAGCAGATCTGTGGTCAGAACCGACGCAATATTGCTCACAGATAAAACATGCGACAGCGTACCACCTTTGGGTCCACGCCAAACCTCAAGATTACTCCCGGATATCTTAAAATAAACATCGTACCAAGTATGCTGAGTTAGTAGCGGAGACTAGCTGACTTAATATGACGAAGTTTAATCTAAAAGACAGATATAGAACTTTCTTCGCATTTGCGTAACAATAGTAATCCAACCAGTAAAAGTAATACCCACCAACCTAGTATAAATAGTGTTTCTGTACATTTAATAATAAAGTCATCATCCTGCAATAATCTGTGTATCATTTCAATTCCGCCCAACTCTGCAGCCATCCATAGTTCAATAACTGGATTTCCATGCACATTATCGCTAATTACACCTGCAACACCTAATACTAAATAGGTTAATTTTGGGTAATTTATTTTTTCATAAACTATTCCAAATAGAAGAGCTGCCATGACAAGGGGATAAAGAATATTATCAATTCCGCGTTCATAAGGGTCTATCCAATAGTAGGTAATGCGAAAAAGCGATAAGAAAATAAGTAATAAAAGATATTTTTTATGTTGAACTATATTATGTAAAGTAGTGGCATAAGACATAAACTACCCCTAAAATGCTACCTGTGATTTATATTGCGATATTCTTCATCACCATAAAACTATTAATTAAAACATTTGTTTATTCTTGCTATACTCATTTCGATATTGCAAATATGTCATCTAGTGGGCACTGTAACATTATTTAAGTTTGTAATACTTGGGCTTGGTCGTATCGTATCAGCAAATGTATTTACAACCTTGATTCCTGCTATGTTGCAAATATCAGTACATTCTGTTCCTGGTTTAGCATTGCGAAACCACTCAAAATAACAATGAGGCGAACCTTCAAATTTCTCTCGAGCTTTACGTGCTAGTTCAGCTGCATCATTGAGGCATTTTAAGCACCGTCTGCTATTAATAGCAGACTGGATTGAATTAGCTACAAGTGAGCCTGCAACAAAAACTCCAGCTGCAATTGCAATTATTGCTTGTCCATCCGGGTCCACCGCATTCACCACACTTCCACTCACATACGCATAGACATTCGGACCATCCACCATACCCAGTGGGTCGCGGGAGAGCCAGCGCATCGTCGTGGGGTTGTAGTAGCGATACTTGGCGTAGTAGTGGTTGAGTTCGCGGTCGAGGCGATGGCCGGTGTAGCCGAAGGTGGGGGATATGCACATGCGGTGTGCAACGATGTTTTCGTCATACCCCTTAAACATGATTACAATTCCCCTATATATTTAGGTGGGACTTAGCACCACTTGTCGGGACGTAATAGTATTTTACTTACATTAACGTAGCACACTTTTCATACCATGTCAAGATTTTTTTACTTGCTACGAATTCGTATTCTGCCCGGACCATTATCCGAATGATCGTTCCAGAATCTTCTAAACCAAACCAGCATTTAATACATTATAGTTCTATATAAATACTAAAAGGAAAACAATTATTCAGAAGAATTATCATATGATCAAGATAGTACTGTTCGGTATTGTCATTGGGATGTCGATGCTGTCCCGAATGAGCTTTGCTAATCATTTATGCAACCAAAAAGAGATTCAACCTGGTGTTAATCTGAAGATGCTTTCGCCAGGGGACATCAAAATTCAGCACAACACCCTGCATATCCAATTGCTTGTGGTGCAGCTTTTGGACTTCAAGCTGGATGTGGAGCAATCCCGTATCTATGATGTACGACGCTCGTTGTTCCTCGCTCCGGACTCTTCACTGCTGCATCAGGATATACAGCGGCAAGCCCTGGAACAGACACGGGAAGCTGCGTTGAAGTCGGGCATACTGGCCACAGCAGAGCAGAATGTGGTTCGTATGGTGAAAGGGTTGTTCTCTGATCTGGGGTATACGGTGCAGGTGGAGGTGCAACCTGCCACATAGTGGGTCGATAGCAGAATGGCAAAGCTGCCCAGAAAACCGGCTGTGACCGGTTTTTTTGTGTAGATTATTGTGATGCAATTGGAACACTTGATTTGTGCTATGGAAACAGCTATGATGCATTGCAGTGCTTGAGCTGATGTAGTGTTAATCACAAATCCAGGGGGAACATACTATGAAACACTTATCGTATCCAATCTTCTTCACGAGTATCATTTTGTTAGCTTTGGTAATGCTGACATCAGGTTGTTCACAGTCTGTAATGCACAAAGCAACACCAGGTGATGATACAAGCAAAACAAGTCAAAGGTCTGCTGGTGATACACAAATCTTCATGCTTCCTGGAGATGTGCCTTTGGAAATGGTCTGGATACCACCGGGCAGCTTTATGATGGGTAGCCCTGAAGATGAACAGGATCGTTCTGATAATGAAGGACCTCAGCATGAAGTCACCTTTACCAGTGGCTTCTGGATGTCAAAGTACGAGATTACACAGGCACAGTGGCTAGTAATCATGGGGAACAATCCAGCACGTTTCAACAAAGGTGAGAACCGTCCCGTGGAGATAGTTTCCTGGGATGATATCCGAGGCTCAGGGGGCTATCTGGAACAACTCAATGCAACACATCCCGGTTATAACTTTCGTTTACCCAGCGAAGCGGAATGGGAGTATGCCTATCGTGCAGGTACCACGACGCGCTTTTACTGGGGCGACGATCCAGATTATACTGAGCTAGAAGATTACGCCTGGTTCTTTAATAATTCATCACATAGTACACATGATGTAGGATTAAAGCTACCCAATGCTTGGGGTTTACATGATATGGCAGGTAATGTGAAAGAATGGTGTGAGGACGACTGGCACGACAATTACCATGGCGCACCCATTGATGGAAGCGCTTGGGTGGACAGCCCACGGGATACTTGGCGGCTGCTTCGTGGGGGGGGAGCTGACTACGATCGTGATTACTGTCGAGCTGCGGGTCGCTCCGAGAATCCAGTCAGCCATGGCAACTTCGGCGGTTTTCGTGTGGTTTTCGCCTCAGATTAAGTGTTATTGGTGCTGTTCTTTTCACTTTTTTCTTTAATCAAGTAGGGGGAGGGGTTACACCACTCCCCCTCTCAATACCACAGGGCATACCTGCTCGTTACCACGGCGGTTTCTTCTATCGTTTAAGCGATACATACCGTTCTTCAAGGCTATGACGCCTTGTTCATGGAACTAATCCAAATTCATGGTTTCGTGTGCCGAGGGAGCACCGGCCAATCGTCACCAGACTTTACCCGACAGTGCTGTTGTCTTCGCTTGGCAATTCCATCTATTTGGGCTTGCAGAGGACTTGTACCTCTAAAGAACAGGGCTATGCCTTGTATACTAATAAAATTGTGGTCTCGGTTGCGACTCCAAGACCACGCAGGAAAATTATTAAAACGGACCATCTTAGCTTAAATTCTTTAAGTTCATTTACGCAATTTTCGGTACGCCATTCCTGCCATGCCAAGACCAAGGAGTGTTAATGTGGCGGGTTCTGGGATAGGATCGGTGATGGGATCGGAAAGTGGTTCTCCAAAGTATACAATTTCGCCACCAAAAAATATTCCCCTGAAAAATGCTTCTACATAATTGTAATTATAATTATTATATGTATAGTGTTGCGGTTTGCTAGATTCAAATGTATCTGCATATAAGTTGAGCATTACTTCAAAATGTTTGAGTGTGTTACCATTGATCACTCTATATTCGGCAGCTATTCTACCTATAAAGTAAGGTTGGTTTGGGTTATATTGCCCCTCAATTTCACCATCTATCGGTCGCTTATCATTGATGCTGATATAGTTACGATAATTTTGGTATGGTGTTCCATGAGAATCCCATAAAACGGGATCGGTAACCCAGTCAATAAGATTTTCGTAATGCACTGTGCCATCGTCAAAGAGGATGCTCATAGACTGAATGGTACCTGACCAATTGGAATATCCATCCCTCACATTTTCGGTCAAATCAAGTGAAAATGTCACATGGGCCATTCCCTCTGTTATTCCATTATGCTCATATAATCTATCATAGTCTTCAACATAATCACCATAGTGATATTCAGAATATCGTAGGAGACCATAATATACCAACTCCATTGGAGCACTCCAACTTGGTATAGCAAAACAAAAAGTTAACAAAACGAATAAAAAAATTTTTGAAATTGATTTCATCTTACAATCCTTGTGGTTACATAATTACTAAGATTTTTGAATTATTTACATAATACACTGAAATTTTGAACCATTCTATATTTTATGAATTTCGAGATCACCCCCTATTGCTGTATATTGCGTTAATCAATCAAATATTATTAGGTTGTTACACTTTAATTTTTTTGTTGATCATACAACATTTCAGTTTAGATAATCTTAAACCCCCAATAGATAAAGGCAAATTTCATGCCAAAAGTTTTATTTATGATTATAAAGCAGTCAATACATAATATAGTGTACATGATAATTTAGTTTCGTGTATTTGGTGTAATCAAAATATTGTATTTATGAATTACATCATTTTTACAAAACTAAACAATAAAGTTTGTTCTTTTATGATTAATATTTATTTTCTTTATTCTTTTAAAATATTATTATTTTTATCGATAATGTAACTTATGCAAACATATTAAGGGTATGCCAATTAAATTGAAAAATAGCAATCCACCAAATCTGATGAGCTGTTTTGAAAAAGCAAATTATTAATGACCGTGAATGGTCCCCTGGGACAAATCGCCACCATATCTTTATGTGAAGTGAAATATCTCCTTTATTGAATTCATTTGGTGGGGTATGTTCCAAAAAAATTAAGTGGTCTCAGATGCTACTCCAAGACCACACTGGTAAAGATTTAAAACTAACAATGTGGCATTGGATTAAGCGCTTTTACGAAATTTACGATACGCCATACCCGCCACACCCAGTCCAAGTAATGTAAGGGTAGCGGGTTCTGGGATGGGATCGGTGATGGGATCATGATAATTCGGATTGTTGGTCAAACCCACGTAATCAATTCGGAAAATTGTGTCTTCCCAGTCGTTAAATGTGGTTGGATAATCAGAGAATCCCAATGGATCATTTGGATACCCACTTGCTCCACCACTCTCTGGCAAGTCTAAACGAAAAATATCAATATGACCTGACATTACCTCTACTTGGCCATATCTCATAGGTTCAGTCATCAAGTCAATCAATATTATATTATCACCATTTTGAAGTTTAAAGTTGAACCAAATATAATCTGCCCAATCATTCATGTTCTTGACAAAATATACTGACCCATAAAATAAACTTTCTGGCGCCCCTTCTACCAATATGGATGCGACAAAATATCGATACTCACTTCCATGTAATTCACTAGGTAAAACACCAATATAAGGATCGAAATATTCACCGGTTTGTGGATAAAATGTTTGAACGAGTGAACCTCCATCAGCAATGAGATTTACATTTGTCATTACACTCATATTTACCCAACCTTCTGTGTCATTATCAAATGTATAAATCAAATCTGCGTACGTCGAAATCGGCATACACAGTACTGCAATGAGAATAGCAAAACACTTAATTTTATTTGATACTATAATTTTCATCGTTTAACCCTTTTGTTATTTGTACCAAGTTTACCCACTAATGAATTCTATTTTTTATAGAATCCATTAAAACACATTTTAAAATTTCAAGAATATCGATCGATTGGATCCCCTCTATGGATTTTATTGTGCGAATCACTCAAAATCTTATAAGGTAGTGGTATTTTTAGACTTTTGTTGTTGATCATACAATGTTTCAGTTAATACAATTATTAATTAAGTTAGTTTGCTTAGCAAGTCTCATACCAATACAATTAAAGTACTAAATGAATTTACACCAATACACTCCGTTGTACTTTAGCAAGTATAGAGTGGCATATCTAGTAATAACTATTAAAAGATATATATAAAATGTATTTTTTGATATGCACACAAGAAGAACATGTTTATCATATGTGATAATATTTTATTTGATGTATATTTTATAAACTATAGAATTATTATAAGTTAACTAATGACTTATTTGCATAGATATTTCTTAAATGTAAGATAATTTTAACTTTGTTAATCAGCAATGTAGTTTTTAGAAAATAGCAGTATAAAGCATGTGATTTCCCCCACAAAAAAACAACCCACCATATTCTGATGAGCTGCTTTGTGAGTTGATGATTACATGACTGGGATGAATGCTCCTTCGAGTTGAACTTTTTTCGAAACCAGGGCCAGGGAAAGTTGCTTGGAGGTGGTGCTGGTATTTTCATGTGATGGGTCCAGGATGGTATCGCCGCGAAGATGTCGCATCACATACATGACCAACAACAGGTTCTGCAATGCATCCTTCTGTTCCCAGATATTGTACTCTTCACATCTCCTGGGTTGTTCTCGAATTTGGATGTACCGGTGCTTTGCAAAGTACATGTCCAGCTCTGATTTTTTTGTCTGGTATTCCTCCGCAGTATACATTGCCAGACGTTTCAACAAGTCGCTCTTATTACCAGTCGTGCTGATATCGTAACTGCGCAACAGATTCTTCAACTCATTCCCGGTCCAACCAATGGTAGGGATATCCCGGATACGATAACTGCTCACTTCCTGGGGTATCTCGGAATGGATACTTTGCAGGTCGGCGGTTGTGTGTATGGGTTGTACTTCCTGAAAGTAGATAATGGTTAGAACATCCGCTTCGACCTGTTTCGATTGCAGTACTAGAATGGCACGGTTCAACTCATCTATAAACACCAGTTCTTTGTCCCAGATAGTCACGGGTGATGGGATATACTCCACAATGCCCTGCTTCAACTTCTCGATATTCGGATACCCCAGGATATCTTCGAACAAACATTTCGATGCGTCATACGTAAGACACTTTCTGCCCAATGCTTGCCCAGCTTCTGTACCACATGCGTTTTTGCACAACCATGATTACCAATCAGCAGCAATGGGTCTCCAGTCAACAAAGATGCCAACAACAGATTCTCATCCCACTCTGGCCAACCGAAAATACCTAATCGATTAAGAATCATGATTTCGTTCTCCTATAGTTTGGTTGAGTGAACACGGAAATTTCATAAGACAGGAACCACTCCAAAGGAGTTGAACCGGGACAGAGGACGTCAAGTTGATACGATAGGACAGAACAATAGAACAGAATTTGAAAAACCATAAATCATCTGCTTATACTGCTTGCTTGCGGGGTTGGTAGACATCGTAACGCGGTCTACCAGCAGAGGCGGAGGCATAAGCAATACAACGCGTTTATTAGGGAGCTACACAGTGTATACCACAGCCAAATGCGCCAATTGCTATCGGGATAGTTAGAACTACAGGAAAGTAGAACGGCAACTTATTATACGGAAAATTACCGTCTACATTAACCGGTTTATCCAAGCTGTATAATAATTTATCGCATAGGAAATCATGACAAACCCGTTACGGAATCTTATAATTGACAAGTGGTACAAAGTCCCCCTCGTGCTTGGGGCCTGCGTGCTCGTCCTTGCCCTATCCGTGGAACTTAAGAATGTCAGCAATAACCTCGTCCAATGTGTAGCTCTAGGGTTCATCTTCATTGGGATAGGAGAATGGATAAACCATCCCCTGCAAACTAAGGTTTCTCTTGGATTCAAGTTAACAAGCTACAACAGACTACCTAGCTACCTTGGCACTCTCTTTGACATCTTGGGGTTTATCACGATCATGGTTAGCATTTGGAAATTTAAATAGGATACGAACAAATCTATGGACTCATACCTGAACCTGCGCACTGTGCGTTCGGTATCAGTTGATTGTTATGGTTAACATTGAACAAGAGAAAATATGAAATGCCCGCAATGCAATTGTGAATTCACGTTGACGTGGAAACGATATATCAAAGCTCCTTTTGGCAGAATGGACTGTCCCTCATGCCACACAAAACTTATAGCTACGCACCGTTGGTTCTATTGGCCTCTTGTGGTTCTTGGTCATTGTGTTCTCGGCGTTCCTTTGGCCATCCTAGGAAGCAAATTTGGTCATGCTGGTACATTAATAGGCTGGATTATCGGTGCATCTTCCATAGGCATTCCATTTGATCGATTTTTGGATAACAAGTTTGCAGTGCTCAAGACAAGAGAAGGAGAGTCCTCCAACAAACCTTTCGACGAAGGCTGAGTAAACCGCGCTTCGTGCTGCTCCCGTATTAAGTCATGGCAATCGTTATGTGTAAAAGAACATTACATGTCCGCCAGAGGTACTGATGGTATCCATCCTGAAATACTGGTTATCCGCCTGAGTAATGGTTACGTGCTGATTTTTCTCTCCGAACGGATATTCTTTTCTACTCGTTCTGGAGATCGGACAATATACATGGCAAGGCCTTCATCACCTGGCTTGTGTTTTCACTAATCACTTAGTTGATCATTATAGCCGTGTGAACTTTCTTGTTAGTATATGGGTTTTGAGATAGCTCAGTCTTAATCACAACAAGCAATACTGAAGCACTCCATCAACAAAGATGACATAAACAGATTCACATTTGCTTCTTTTCATCCGTAACTACCCAATTGTTTCAGTATCATCTATTTGTTATCCTTCGATTGCGTTACATAGCAAAGGGAGATCTCCACGATGAAGACCTCTCATATTCAATCAATTTGTTATATCAAATGCTTTTATCTATTCAGCTCTGTCTCAACAATATGGAACTCTGTACCCTCACCGAACTATGCATCTCTTGACATCTCATCACGGATACCCATCTTCTCCAACCATACTGTCTCCATATTCTGCGCTGATTTTACTGATTGATAGACATGTACTTCATCCAGCAAACCCTTGAACAGCGCAATAGTCACATGAACTTTCATGATGATCTCCTATACGATGACCTCATCCAATTGCACGACATCGCACAACACATCCCAATCAGTTATAACTCGTGACTCACCGAACAGTATGGTCAATGTCTTCACACCTCGCTTTTGCAACTGCTCCAGGTTGTACGCACACATCGATGCATATCCGTCTGTGATCACACTTTCCAATATGGTGAGACGTTCGGTTTAGGCATGCAGTTCATGTAGGTACTTTATGAAAAGTCTCAAGTCCAAAACCTTGAGCTTTTATGTAATGAGAGAAACTCATGGGATTGTCCACGGGGTAGACTCCTCATTATATATGGCACAGGTTATAGAGGTAGTTCAAGACTTTAGGAATTTTCTCATCTGGAAATCATGGAAGTGTGTTTACGCTTTTGGCCGTAGAATGAATAGAGGTGGTCAAGAAATTCATCTTGCTGTGCTTCGTCAATTCCCGCGTAATGGTTTTCGATAAAACTCGTTGCCACTATAGCGCCCCCAATTCCGCCACCAAATGTGCCAATGGCACCTCCAGCGATCCCTCCGTAAATTGGCACAATTGTATTGCCAATGCTTGCACCGGCTTTACCTCCTAAAATAGCACCACCTACTGCGGAAGAGGCTACACCCATTCGTTTGACGAATGTGGGGGTCGAAAGGTAACCTTGCTTCCAGCGGTATGTATAGACTCCACTTTCTGTGACGAGAAGGAGTACTGCGGCTGGACCCGCAATGCGGGATGTCATTCTCAGGGGACCCAGTACAAAGTGCATCTGGGAAATACCAGCCTTGCCTATAGCGTATGCGGCAATGCGAGCTGACCCTGAAATGGAGAAGGCTACTCCTGAGCCGACAAAAAGAGATGAATCGATCGCCTCCCAAAGTAAACGACTATCTTGTTGTCCACCGCGCAGGTATACCTCTGAAGTGGTAAGTGTCTCTGGCAGGTATTTCCGTATCAGCACAACTCCACCGAAGAGCTGTGATCCTCCTATAAGTAAATTTTGATTTGAAACGCTCCAATGGTAGTTTTGGAGCATCCTTTGCCTAGAAATAAAGCGACCATGGGTAGTATTCCGGAAGTTTCCCCTATGCTCATTGAGGTGGCCTTGCTTACCCTTCACAAACTTGATGTTGTTCGGATCTCCAGCAAGCTGAGGATGGGTACTAGCGTCATTAATGTGATGACCTTCTATGCCTTTGACTTTTCCGGTCGCTAGTAGTTCTTGTATTTCTTTAATAGTCCATAGTCTCGTACCCCTTCCGGTTTCCTGAACCAAAATCCGCTCTTGTTTCCAGGCATTGGAAACCGCCGACTGGCGTACTCTGTTAAGAGAAACAGCATCAGAATATCTAATTTGTATTGTTGTTCTGGTTGCAGTTTCTTGAGCTGCTACCCAAGAATGTATGAGGTAGGCAGCGACGAAAAGGATAACGAGAACGTTAATGTTAAGTCTGGTCATCAGCAACATCCTTAGAAAAAACGAGCCATTCGTCAATGGAAGGTAGGTTTACCGAAGGAAGGCCAACATCACGTGGGTCTATCCTGACCGAATGCGAAGCAAAATCAAGCCATACTGTATCTCCGCAATTGTTGCTAGCGAATGGAAAATTCTCAAGGCACAAAACGGTTGAAACCTCTTCGACAATGTCAAAAGCTGGTAAAGAGAATTTTTCAGCTTGTGTTCTAATACCCCAGATCTCAATCTCCCCCCAAAAGAGCGTAGCTCCGTTCATAATCCGATACAAAACTTGAAGCTCATTAGGAAGCGGCATGAAGTTGGACAGTGTGCTAGAAACTACGTCCTCTGGGAGAGGAGGGTACAATGTATGACAATAAGCATCGGGGGCAATGTCTGGTGAATGTCCCAAGAGTATTACCCCGTTGCGCAATTCTATGCTTGTTTCAGCCATCTCTTTAAGCATACCCATGAAACGCGGAAACACAAGATCGCCACCGCTTGCAATTCTGTGGTTCAATTCCTTTATGGGGTGAAGTTCCATCACAATTCTTTAGTCAACTTATAGATCCGCTGGCAGTATCTTCTCAACATCGACTGTTCGCTTGGCCACATAGAGATAATCATCTGTTCCCTCCAACTGAGTAAGTGCTTCATTATACACTTTGCCGAAGAGTCGGCCTATGACCGGTTCAAGATATCGGTCCTCAACCGGAAGCAGGTACTTTACCATTGCTTCACGAGTAACGATACGCGCAAGTTCTCTATCATGCTTCCATACAACTCTTCCCCAAACTTGTCCATAGATTGCCCTTTGTATTTCCGGTGAAAGTGTATTTCCAGCCCTAAGGGTCTGACCGGCAATCTCTTCCAATGCTGACTTAAATGCCGGATACTCCTCAACTAATCGCCAATGCTGCTGAGTCTCTGCGTTTTCAAATGAGCTGAAGGTTGATTGAATATCCTTTAGCGCAGATGTGAAGGAATCACGACTGAAATCATCCAGTTGTTTCAATACCCACCCTTGGTATTCTCGTTTCTTTCGCGCTTCCTCTTTCTGTCTCAAGTGAACTGTTTCTACGATTACGTCTTCGCACTTTCCGATCACTACTTCTACTGCGAAAATTGTCGTGTCACTGTTCTCTGGTTGACTCGCAAGTACCTCTCGCAGGGCAACTGCAGAATCGTACACATCCTGAGCAGCAGACTGCTTCAGAATAGGATTCTGCATTTGCTGCATAGCCTCAGTTTTGAGATTTAGAAGCAGAACAAGGAGTTGATTCCGATCGTCTTTTTCGATTTCCAGACTGGCTAGGGCTGCTTCAATATCTAAAATCTGTTCCAGGCTCTTGGTACCTTTCGCCACAAGATCGGTTATCCACGCCTTTGTTCCGCTGTTGAGCTTTACTTGAAGACGATCCACCAACCAATCTGGAGAATTCATTGGTCTTACTTCCAGAAGATCTTGTAGAGTAAGCAATATACTGATTGACAGTCCAGCCTCTTGTTCAACTTCCTCTTGAGTGCTCAACGCATTTAGTGCCCATTGAATAGCTGTGAGTTCCTGCAGCATACTCTCTTGCGCTAAGGGGGGCATACCTGACAAAACACCCTCAAAGGTATTTGACAGTTGGTTAACCGTGTTATTGTTAATGGGGATGTCCTTTAGTAACGCTATTTCCTTGGAGATATTGATTATTTGTTTTACAGCTTCATCATGCGGCTGTATAGGAGATAGATTTCCGACTAAGCGTTGGAGAGTGGCATCCATCTGGCGCAATTGAGATTCGCAATTAACAAGGTGTTCGCTGTACTGAAAAAGCTTCTCTAGACGCTGGACACAGATATCAATACGTTCCGATATGTCAGCCATCTGTTCAATTTCTTCTTCCGATAGAACCTTTCCTCCAGAGCATCCCCCGATGAGAAGCATCAGGCAAAACACGCTGGCCCCGCATACAAAATTTACTACAAGCCGACTATATCCTTGCATTGAGGTCCTCCTATAGCCATACGACCGGCAAGCCCCTAGCAAACCAAAAAAAAGCATACCAAATGCACCGCCATGACGGTATTGCTTGGTTTCCCATCATCAGCCATGTTGACGTTGATGACGTGGTATTCCCTGCTTTCCGCGAAACTGGTTGTGAAGTGTGAATCAAATCACCCAAGACATGACACAATTCCAGAAAGTCGATTTCATCATCCACATCCAACGCATGTACCACCTCTGATGTCTTAAAAATCGGCGTTGTGCTAACCATCAGCAATCCCAGAAAGCCATCAATATGGTAGCAGAGATTATCTTGGTTCAGCGGAAACGGAGTAAAGCTTGTGAATGCGCATAAATGATTTTCCTTCGGACATATCTTCTTATTGATATACGCCAATACAGTCCCTTTATACCATACTAATGATAAGATTTCAATATTATCTGGAATGCATACCTCTCAATCATGATTCGATTTTAGGGGTAGGCAAGAAGGGCTTACACATATTCGATTAGAAAATCGAAAATCGAGTAGGGGGAGAGGTTACCCCTCTCCCCTTCTCACACCACCGGGCATACCTGCACGGTACCACGGTGGTTTCTTCTATCGTCTAAGCGATGCATACCGATCATCAAGGCTTATTACGCCTTGTTCATGGAACCAGTCCAAATTCATGGATTCGTTCTAGACGCTGTTCAGGGGAAACACCAGCATCGTAGCCACTTTTTTTTGGATCTCGATGATCATCTCCGCCCGTGCGAGACGGTCCGCGAGACGTTCATTCTGCTTGCGCAGTTTTAGTTCTCATCTTCCAATGGATACCTCGTAGGTTTGCGGCCGCGCTTGTCATCGCGGAGTGCCAGAAGCACCCCCGTGCGATACAGTTCGCGCCAATTTGACAACTGAGACGAATACAGACCTTCCCGCTGAAGCAGTGCGCCGATTGCGCCTGGTTCAGTACAGGCACCTGCCTCCTCGACAATGCGGGCCTTGTAAGCCGCTGGGAATTGACGGTGCTTGGGAACAGCCGGTACCTCCGGGTCCGGTATCACCGTCCTTCGTGGAGATGGCCCATCCGGTACCGTATTTCCGAGCCTCTCTGCTTTACCATGCTCCGCTTCACGTTGGGAGTGTGGCACCAAATCCGATTCTTTGCGCGCTGACACCCCGCGCTTATTTCTGAGATTAATCATGTCATGTCGCTCCATGCCCTCTACACTAATTTATTGGAGGGCACTGTCTCAACTTCATTGGCAGAGAGGGTATTTCGATGTGGACAATCCGGAGTACAAGGACTTGTGTAAGTACAAGATATTCCATCTGACTTCCGAAGGTGCTGCCAAACATCTATATAGCGAATTGATGAACATGGGACTGAAGTTGCAGAAGAGTGAAGAACTGGAATCCCTACTCAATCAATGTATGGGTAAGAAAGTGCAGCTTCGCCTGGTGGATACCGATGATGGAAATATCAACAAATACATAGTGGGATTGGTGAAAGAAGAAGAAAGTAGTGCTGATAAACCAGAGCAGATATGGGGATTTTTGGAGGCTGGGAAAGAATCGTAGAAATGGGGGTGAAGTTACTTCCATTGCTTCTAACAGCCGATTGCTGCAAAGGACAGTCCTTTGTATTCTGCAGCATAACGTATTTTTCTTCATTAAAGAATCTCCTTTTCTGTGGAGATTCTATCATTGATAATGACATATTTTATAGGGGCTGCGTTCCATGGCTAATCAATATGAAACTGGGTAGTGATTACTTTCTTACTTTGATTTGTATGACGTGGTAACATATTAATTAATCTTACCAAAGAAGGAATTATCAACTTGCCGGAGGAAGCAGTCAGCGATGAAGAATTGATGCAAGCTGTAGCTCAAGGGAACCTTGATGCCTTCGAGCAGCTTTTTCTGCGTTATCAATCTGCAGCTTGGTCGGTAGCGTATCGCTTTACTGGCGATGCTGCAGAAGCAGAAGACCTAGTCTCCGATAGTTTTTTACGCATTCTGGATGCCGCAGAGCGCTATAAACCTACAGCATCCTTCCGCACATACTTCTATCGTATACTAACCCGACGTTGCATAGATTTCACTCGGAAGAAACGACCAATCGCCACTGATAATCTACCTCCTGTCTTGGCATCAGGTTATTCACAATCTGAAGCTGTTGTCCATCAGGAACACAACCAACATATCCAGAATGCCCTAGAGCAACTCTCAGAAAAACATCGTCTGGTGGTGGTTCTGCGTTATTTCGAAGGATTCAGTAACATCGCTATAGCAGAAATGTTTCAATCCAGTCCCAAGAGCATTGAGCGTATGCTGGCCCGTGCACGCAAACACCTGAAGCCACTACTCCAATCTCTTTTGGAGGAAGATTAAAATTAATTAACTGAGATGAGGGGGATATTACTTTCTCATCCGTTTATAGGAGCAATGAAGATGCACTGTAATGAAATTCGCAAGCAATTGTTAGCCTATGTCCAAGGTGAACTAACCTCGAATAGGCGTACGATGCTACGCCATCATCTACAGCAGTGTATGGGATGCCGTGCGTTACTGGCCGAGCTCGACCCAATCGCTGCTGCTGTGCTGAAATCTATTGAGACACCGAGAGTGCCGGAGAGCCTTAAACGTAGCGTTATGCTCCAAGCACGTATGAAACAATGGGATTCAGCAGAGGTCATATGGCACCCTATTTTATGGTGGCAGATGGCAACCGTAACAATGCGTAGTACAGCTGTCCTGATGATGATGATGGTCCTGGGACTCGGCACATTCATGGGAATGAGTACAGCAACACATGATTTGAGTGACACCATGAATTCCAGTCCGTCCATAAACAATCTTTATGCATTTAGTGTGCTGGGTGACATACCAGATGCATCATTGGCTTCAAGCTACTTAAATCTGGTGACACCGCAAGTGCAAAGGAATCAAAGATGAGCAGAATATATTGGAAATATTTCATGCCGATGCTCATAGTTCTTTCCTTAATACTCAATATCGCATTTATCGGAGGCTGGTCATATCGGTTTGTCGGAGAACAACTTCGTTCAGTAAGCAGTCGCAGTAGTAACGAAGGCATATGGTGTCCATTACATCGCGCACTTAACGTGAGTGATGAACAATGGCGAATATTAGAACCTAAGCTGATTATGTTGCAACAAGAAATAGCACAATTCTGCGAGGTGATGGAAGTACACCGGCGTGAGATGATTGGCATCATCTTTATGGACAACCCTGACCTGGACGCAATTGAAAAGAAGAAAGAAGTGATACGTAATCATCAGGCAAACATGCAGGAAGTGGTGATTTCGCATCTGTTAGCAGAGAAAAAGGTACTTACGAACAAGCAGGAAGCACAACTCTTTGAAATGATGCTGGAAAACAACGTATGTGCGGGACCCGGGCGTATGTTCAGCATTTTCGGGCAGGGTACAACAAGTGAATAGGCAGAAAATAATGCAAGCGAAAAAATCGCGTTTGCAGGAACTATGAGTTAACATGAAGTATAAATTGATGACCTATGGGGGACTGTTGTTGTTGTTGATGGGAAGTACTTTGCTGCACAGCAGTTGTACTACTCTGTCACCCACCTTGTCGTATGGTGAATCCCCAAAAATACACCTTGATCGAAAGCCGCCAGTAATCCAAGATTCCATAGAAGTGACACGTTCCCCAGCAACAGATGCCCTGCTGGACTACTTGCATCTGGAAGACTGTATTGCCTTGGCCTTGGTAAATAACCCTGATATCTTGGCGATGGATGCTGATCATAAGGCAGCGCAAGCAGATATAAGGATTAGTCGTTCACAACGCCTGCCGAACATTCAACTCACTGGCAATTATGCCCACCACATTGAAGAGCAAAGGCTTGGTATGCCAACAAGTAGTGGACAAGCCATTTATTACACCAAGGACATCGTTTCATCTGACGTCATCCTCCGATTACCGCTCTATGCGGGTGGGCGGATCGTAAATGAATTCAAGGCAATGCAATTAATGGCCGAGGCAGCGGAACACAACCTGGCCCGGACGAAGAAAGAACTTGTCTTTAATATCACCAGCCTTTACTACAGCATCTTGTCACAACAGCACGTAATTGCATCTACGCGTTTTGCCCAAGAGACCTTGTCAGAGCACTTGACACGAACCAAGTTATTGGTGGAAGCCCAAAAGGTAGCGCCGGTGGACGCCTTGCGTACGGAAGTGCGACTGGCCAACATCAGCCAACAGTTGCTGCAAGAAGAAAATACCCTGGCAATCACTTATCGCGTACTGGCCAATCAACTGGGCATTGAAGTTCCGACACTAAGCGCGCTTCAGTTAGTGGATGTACTGGAAGAAATACAGTTTGTTGCTGTACTAGATGAAGAACTTGACATGGCATACCGCCAACGGGATGATCTGTCGGCAGCCTTAGCTTCTCTGGATGCCCAGGCACGGCGTGTTGATATGGCCCGTGGGCAACGGGAACCAAACCTGATGTTCGAGATCATGTATGGCGGGCGTTGGTCCATAGGTGGTTCCGGTGAAGCGATATCTCAGGCATCCAGGGCTCTGTCCTGGACACCGGGGAATCCAGGAAGCCTCTCTCTGGCTACAACCACGCCGCTCTCAGGCGGTGCTTCACTAAACTCCACTTTTAGTCCCAGTGGAAATGCAAATTTTCGGCTGTCGCAACCAGACATCCAGTCAGCGGACAGCTTTCGTGAAGTTGGCAGTGTAGGGCTAAGCGTTAACATTCCCATCTTTGAAGGAGGGCGCATCCGTGCGCAAATCACCAAAGAGCAGTACAGACTTCAAGCAGAACAGCAACGCTTGCGCAAGCTTGAACTGCTAGTTCGTCTGGAGGTGGAGACAGCATTGCTCAACCTGGATTCTGCCCATCAACGATTGCTGGTCACCCGAAAAAGCATACGGGAAGCAGAAGAAAGTCTGCGTATCGAATTCCTTAAATACGAACAGGGCAAGGGGACGATTGTAGATATATTGGACGCCCAGTCAGCGTTATTGGAAACGCAGACCAGTTATTACCGTGCCTTAGCAGATTTACATACATCCATAGCACAACTTCGACTTGCGCGGGGAGATAGTCTTAAATGAAGAGCAGTTTGGTTTTTGGTAAATATCAACGTGGATGTTGCATTACTTTAGTATTGACGATGAGCAGCTTGCTGTTTTTATTTGGATGTGGTGGAGATACAGATCAGGCTGCTGGGGGTGGTGGACAACGCCGACTACCATTGGTCACTGTGGTGCCTGTGAAAAGTGACACCATCGTACAAACGCTACAACTGACCGCTGAAGTCGTCTCGACCGAACGTGTGGAAATCAGCGCTACTGTGGAGGGCCCCATAGCCTTCTTTCCCTGGCGCGAAGGTGATCAGGTCGAAGATGGAGAAAAGCTGATCGAGATCAATCGGAAGATGTATCAATCTGAAGTTGAAGCCGCCGAAGCCGCCTTGGCCGTTGCGAATGCACGATTAGCAGACCTGCGGGCAGGTGCACGTCAAGAAGAGGTTGAGAAAGCACGCCAGAGCGTGTTGGAAGCTCAGCAGAATGCCAATTATGAAATTATGGATATGGGACGGATTGAGCTACTGGTCGAAGCTGGTGCTTTACCCGGAGATGAATATGATAAGAGTCGCGTGCGGTATGTTTCAGCCCAAGCTCGTTTGGATTCTGCACGACGTTCGCTGGAAATTTTGGAGCGTGGCCCCACAAGAACTTCTATCGCGGTACTGGAGGCCTCGGTACAAGAAACATCTGCCCGTCTAGCGATGGCACAGGCACGTTTTGATGAGTGCATTATTTATGCGCCTTTCTCTGCGACCGTAACGAAAGCCTATGTTCGGTTGGGTGACATGGCCGCCCCCAGAACACCTCTGCTGGAACTGGTTGATCTGGATTCATTAGCAGTACGCTTTGTAGTGGCAGAAGCCCAGTCTGCCCTGGTGCGTAAAGGAATGCCACTATTGGTAAAACTTGATGCCTTATCTGACCAAGAATTCCACGCCGAAATCTCTCGGATTTACCCTGAGTTGAATCCCACTACCCGGACACGCACAGTTGAGGCAGAGATCATTGACCCAGCTAACATTGCGCCTAACATGTTTGCACGAGTCCAGCTTGAAATGGCCCGCGCCAACAACACACTGCTAATTCCTGCGGAGGCCATACTCATCACCTCAGCAGGTGACAAGATGGTCTATGTCATCGAAGACGGCATGGCCATTTCACGCACTATACACACCGGTATTGAAGATGGACAGCAGACACAGGTGCTGGAGGGGTTGGCGCCAGGTGATAATGTGGTTGTAGCAGGCAATGAGCAACTCGAAGCAGGGACGGCAGTACGAGTTCTGAACAACGACAAAAGCAGACAACAAGATTTAGGAGGTGGTGTTAGAAATAGTGATAGGACTACCATGACCGAAGGCAGCCAGTCATGAAAATAACACAATACGCCGTCCAAAGACGTCTGGCTACCAGTGCCATTGTCCTTGCCTTGAGCGTTCTGGGCCTCTATGGCCTCTGGGGCCTGCCTGTAGATTACCTGCCCAACATCGCTTATCCCATGGTCAAGGTGACCATATGGTGGCGCGGGGCAACACCAGAGGAAATCGAAAAGAATATTGCCGAGGTACTGGAGCGAGAGATGGCTACGGTAGACCGTTTGGACTCTCTTGAGTCATCTGCCATTGAGGGTATGTACAATCTCGACGTCAATTTTGAATATGGTGCCAATGTTGACATAGCTTACCAGGACGCTATTGCCGCAGTGTCTCGCGCCAGGCGACATTTACCCACAGATATTGAAGAACCGGTGATATTCAAGGCAGACCCCTCCCAACTTCCGGTGATGCAATTGGCCGTCAGCAGCCATCAATGGGATTTGGTTGAGCTGCGTGACTGGAGCGAAAGCTGGCTGCGTGATCAACTGGTAGCTGTTCCCGGGGTAGCAGGAACCAACATCGTGGGCGGCTTGGAACGCGAAATTCGAATATTGCTGGATTCCGAAGCGCTGGAAAAACTTAAACTTCCTCTAGACCGGATACTGAAAAGTATCGCGGATGAAAATGTAGACCAGTTTGCCGGTCGTGTAACAACAAGCCGTCATGAGATCATCACCCGCACGACAGGGGAATTCAAAAATTTGGACGAGATTAGGCAAATCGTCGTGGCCCGAGATGGTGAGGCAAAGGTTTACCTCAGCGATATCGCCACTGTAGAAGATTCCCATGAAGAAGCCCGAGTCATTACCCGGCTGGATAAAGATGACTGTGTTAATATTTATGTCATGAAGCAGGCCGACGCAAACACCGTACAGGTGGCCAACGCTGTACAAAAACGCCTGGAAGAACTAAGGGCGCAAGTTCCGGCTGATATACGTTTCAGCGTCATTGAAAACCAAGCACTATATGTTGGTAGCGCAATCAATGGCGTACGCAATGCGGCCTTACAAGCTTCCATACTACTAATTCTGGTTGTTTATCTGTTTCTAGGTAGCATCAGACAGGTTATCGTATTGTTGTTAGCCCTGCCATTGACTATCTTGTTTAACTTTGGGCTGATGCGTGTTGCCGGATTCTCACTCAACGTCTTTTCCTTGGGTGGTTTGGTGGTAGCCATCGGCATTGTACTGGACAATGCTATTGTGGTGCTGGAAAGTATTACACGCCGCCTCTATGAAAAACCGGAAATTGATCCAACTGAAAATGCTATCATCGGTACCAGCGAAGTGGGCTCCGCTATTTTGGCATCGACGCTTACCTTCCTCGCCTTGTTCATGCCTTTTTTGTTTATCCAGGGGCTAACCAGCCTGCTATTTCGCGAATTAATCTTGGTAATGGCCGGTATTGTGGTGATCAGCCTTACTTTGGCTGTTACGCTGGTCCCCATGTTCAGTGCGACACTTTTCAGCATAAAGAAGGGAAAGCAATCCTCTTCCCGCTTTGACCGCTTTTTTCAGAACTTCTCCAAAAAATATGACACACTACTGTCTATGCTATTACGCTTCCGCTGGGCAATCTTGCCAGGCTTCGGCGTGATACTCATTGTTGCATTCTTGCTGATGGGGCAACTGGGCGGCGAGTTTCTTCCTCCCATTGATGATGGTCGCCTCTCTGTCAAGGTGCGCATGCCTGCGGGGACTTCTGTAGGCGCTACGAACCAGGTTTTACAACAAATTGAAGCTTTGGTTGAGGACGATCCCAATATAGCGAGTTGCTTTTCCTTGACTGGCGGCGTTGTGCGCGGTTTAAACACCTTCGAGATCGCCAATGAAGGCCAGGTAGACATCCAACTAATTCCTCGAGCCGAGCGCAACATTAGCACCAGTGCTTATGTAGCCCAACTTCGTCCCAAAGCTAACCAGATTGACATTCCCGGTGCTAATATCATGGTGCAACAGCAACGCATACGTGGTATCCGCGGATTGAGTCAGTCCGACATCCAGGTGATGATACGTGGCCAGAGCACAGAAACCCTCTTCGAACTGGCTGAACATAGTACGCAGATTATGGAAGAACTAAACATCTTCACCAATGTTTATGTATCTCTGGACTTCAGCAAACCGGAGTACCAAGTTGATGTTGATCGAGCGAAAGCAGCTGAACTGGGCATCAGCGTGGCAGAAGTAGCTGACGGCTTGCGTAGTCTGATCTCTGGGGTGGTACCAACGCGCTATCTGGATGACGGAAATTATTATGACATCCGTGTACTGGTGCCCGAAACAACCATATATTCGCGGCTTGATGTTGAAAATCTACCACTCAGTACCATCGATGGTGCTTTCCTGAGAGTACGCGATGTAGCCAACGTGCTGCAGGCTGTCGGTCCTGTCGAGATCGTACGTGAAGACCAGATAAAGCAAGTAATCGTCCAGGCCGACACCACCGACACCAGTGTCGCACAAACCAGATCGATTCTTGAAGCACGCTTGAACGAACTGGACTTACCATTGGGCTATGACATCTCCTTTGGCGGTCAGGCCGAGTTAATGGAAGATATGCGCAGTGCCGTCGTGGGTGTACTCTTCTTCGCGATCTTTTTCGCCTTCATCGTGCTTGCTGTGCAGTTCAATAGCTGGAAATTTCCTGGATTAATACTCTCTGGTGTTCCCCTGAGCCTGGCTGGCGTGGTCTTTATGCTCTGGCTTACCGGCCTGCCCTTTGGCGCTACTGTAATTATCGGCATACTCGTGGTAATTGCAGCCACAGTGAACGATGGGGTTCTCTTAATCATGTTTGCCGAAGAAATCCGGTTGCGCGATGACAAAAGCCCCTTCCAGGCGGTGCGCGATGCTGCCCGAATTCGGTTACGTCCTCGCCTTATGACCACCTTCACTACCATGGCCGGCTTCCTGCCACTGGCTTTGAACCTGGAAGAAGGGAGTGACATGCTCCAGCCCATGGCAATAGCGGCTATCGGTGGACTCTGCATGGAAATGCTAGTCGCATTATTTTACATGCCTTGTGTATATGTCGTTGCCATACGGAAAAACAAGGTGTGATTATAGATTGAAGCGACCTTATTGCGAAGCAATTAACAAATGATGCATTTATGCAGAACGCTCCGTCGCAATAACATCGCACAGTTTGAGGATGGTCGGAAAATGCCAAAGCAAAGTATCTTTGGTTTCCAATAAGATTATTCACCCGAACTTTTACAATCTCTTATTATAAATAGTTGACTATGTGTTTTTCGGCTTCACATAGTCCAAATATCATAAGGTTCATTGGGGGGAGCTCTTATAAAAAGCTCCCCTTGACATGTCGGCTTGCCAAGGGGAGTAGCATGATAATCTACAGTAGAACAGTAATATTATTTTACAGGTTCATTAATTTCAATATCTCTTCTTCGCTCAAGGTTTGGTCATCATCTATAAAATCGTCTTCACTATACAATGGCTCCTTGGTCAATACGCTCTGCAGAACAGCGTCTACTGACATCGACTTGTAATCATCGTCAACACCTTCCGACTCGAAAAAAATGCTGCTGTAACCATTACCCTTATCCAGGTAGGTTATGAGCACAGACTTTCCGATACCCATTCTGAGTTGATCCTCAAGGTTCCGGCGCTCATCGATAATATTACCGATTTTACAATAACCTAGGACCAACCTGTTATACCAGACACGGTTCGTGATTTCATATCGTTTGAGCATGTGCTGCTCCTGGTTAATTATGTCCCTACAATTGAACACAACTAAAACTTCTACACCTCTGGACACTGCCAGCTTCTTTACGCTAATACCCTTGATAGTGACATTGAGCTTATGTCTTTTTTTCCATTTTAAGAAACTCCTGAATCTAGCTCAGCGAGAGTTGTTCAAAGCACAACGGGCTTATACACAATAAAGATATCTACGAAGTTGTGCTGAGCTTAATGTCCAGTAGTGTATCATCTTGGAGACGCCATGACAAGCAATATTCATGTTAAATACATTAGTAGCATAAATTGAATTGTGGTGCAGGATAGTACAATGTAACGCAATATGGTGCAACGTAAAACACAATGTTCTACCTGGGCTGTATATGCTTCAGATACTCAGCAATAAAAGCTGGGAGCGCTAAAGTCAACCTTCACCTGGTGCACGTATGCACATGAACTACACCCAACTCCGTTTGATACGCATACAAATGATCTCTATCTGAACTGATGTAAAAGCCTGAAAAGTCTCGGATAACCTGTCCCCGGTATACCGCATCGCAACGGTTGTATTTTAGGTATCTGGGTGGTCGCATTGAGACGATTTCGAGGATCATCGTACCCTTTTTAATATGTGAGACACGCATTCTGTAGCATTCCAATCCAAATCCATGATACAGTTCACTTGAGGTCATACAGCATCTCCTTATCTGTTGATTCTGTAAAAAACTAAGGTATGCCTGATGGTCTCATCTGTGTTAAATGTACGCTTATTCCGGATGAGCCGATCTTTTCATGCAAAAGCGGTATACAAGATAGGCTAACCGCTACTTGTAACCAAGACACATCAACCTAAAGGAGGGTATTCACCGACATCTATTCCGGCCTACTACAAGTTCATAAATTTGTGAGGATCTAGATATAGCCTTGAGCGAGACTGAGCGGGTCTTATAAAAAAGCCTCACGGACCAACTCGGCAACACAAAGCGCTCAATGATGCAAGATTTTAATAACAGTACAATATCACAAAAATATAAACTATAAAACTGACAAGATAATAGATTTATTTTAAGAATTTTCCTGGGGAGGAAACATCACATGACGACGTTAATTCATAACTCCAAATACTACCGATCAAGAGGAACACACCTTGAATATAAACATTACCGGAGACGGGAACTACCGTTGACCTTAATCAGATTTGAGCCCCAAGCCAAGTTATAGAAACGAAGATTTTGGCTCATCCTCCGACCCAAAGCATCATTGTAAGGAGCAGGAGCGGTTGAAGGATCTGTTGAAGGGGCCGGATCAGGAGCAGATGAAGGATCTGATGAAGGGTATGAGGAAGGATCTGTTGAATGCGCAGGAGCTAGTGAGAATGCAGCAGCTTCTGATAGACGCCAAGAAGCAGTATGGCTACACGGAACCGCCCTACAAGTACGAAGCGCCGTAGACAGAACCTTGAGTGGAATTGACCTAGTCATGACTTGAGGTGGCACGCTGTGCAGGAACAGGGTCATGCTACGGGTGTTCAACATACATATCGTTGGCTCGTGGAGCCATTAGTTCAACAAATCGAAGAAAGTGAAAGGTGAGAAAATGAACAATCTTGTGGGATTCATGGTGTTGACCTTGGTCTTGCTTCTAGCAAGCACAGCGTGCCATGCGCAGACAATCCGTTCCAAGGTAGGCATCAGGCCATACCCGCGCGACAAAGCGCATGAAATGACTGGAGGGGATAGGGTTGCCAACTGGAAGCCCGGCATAGGCAACTATGATGATGACCTGAAAGCGGACGACTACACGGCCATGCACATGGATGCGGTAAAGGGCTACGACGGCGTTTTCCGCACCAAGAATCGCTTCTTTGAGTATTACATCGGAATGGGTGGCCAGGTTTGGGTGGATCCTAACCCGGAAACCAACACGCTGGTTAAGACAATTCAGAATTACGAGAAGAAGGGCAATGAGGTAAAGCACATTATCATCTGCCGCGAAGAATGGCTATACATAAAAGGCGGCGATAAAGGCCCGATTGATGGTGACCCCAGAATCCTTCATCAGCGGGATGTAGATGATACGCGCAAAGTCTTCAAGGATGCCCATGCCCTTGGCCTGCTGAAGCACGACAACTATAAGCTGATCCAAATGGTTGTCCACCCGGCCGTTTTCCTGGACGATCCCAAAGCCAAGGAAACCATCAAGACGATGGATGGCATTTGCATCGAATCGCACCAATTCAACCGCTATTGGCCGCTGGGCAATGAAATATCGAATCCCGAGGAAATCGCCCGGGGCGCCAAATGGGTGCTGGAACAAGGGTTGGACTACATCTTCTACTACGGCCCCTACCGGTACAAGGGTTGCGATGACTATACCGAAAACCTTGAAAGGGAATGGCTGAAATCTTTCTGGAAAAGAGGCCTGCCCAAGCACCATGAGAACATGTACTACTATTTGAATGCATTCCCTCATGGCTGTGGCAATACCAGGCCTGTTGGCCCGGAATCGAATCCTGATTCCTATCTCGGATTTGCCAAGTGGCTGATACAGGAGATGGAACAAGGCGAGTAGTCACGACGCGAGTGACAACCGGTGTATGCACTGGGGCATGCGCCAGCGGGGAGTAACGTTATAGTCCCTCCCCGCTGGCAACTTCGAGTAATGGGCAAAGGAAATCCAATAATCACCAGACGCACGTAGTGATTCCCCCCGAAAGAAGCGTCCGAAAGTCATTGTCATCTACGTTGACGATCTGGCCCTGGGCGACGTTGGCGCCTTCGGCTGCCCCGATCCGGCTACGCCGAACATCGACTCGCTCGCACGAGATGGCGTCAAGCTAAGCAATGCGTACACCATCAACACGCCCTGCTCCCCAAGCCGCTGCGGCCTGATGATGGGCATGTACACGCAACGCTTTGGAAAGTATGACTTGTCCCGAGGCGTGCCCATCCCCGATGACAAGCCGACCATGGCGGAAACCATGCGCGATGCTGGTTATTTCACAGGTTTCGTGGGTACGGAGAAATGGGACATTGGCCGCTGGGATCAGGGCTGCCTTGACAGAGGCTTCATGGAAGCCGGTATGCATCCGCCTCGGGTGGAAGGCAAAGCGTATTTCGGCGGCGGATCATCCTATATCGGTGTGAACGGTTCCTATTTGACTGAGATGGAAGGGGGTTATGTCGTTGACTTCATTGAGCGCCATGGAAAGAAGAGCAAACCGTTCTTCATGTATTTCGTTCCACTGACCGTTCATAATCCCGACAACGAGGTGCCTCTCAAGTACCTTGAGCCTGGTGTTTGGCCCGATTATGCGTGTCTATCCGCGTAGAATATTGGGAAATTTTTGGGTAAGCAGTATTTCTCCGGCTTCGTGTTGGGCAGGGCGTAGTTTATGAAGCCGGAGAAATGCATTCCCTGGCCCCAAACTTCATAGCGAAAGTTTCGGATAAGGTTTATGATTGTTGGTCACAGGGTAATTCTTTTTTGCCATTTGGCCTTGGGCAGATGCTCGAAGTCGACGTTGTTTTTCTGGCATTGGCAGGCAGCGACCAGCAGCATGGCATATGCGGCAACAGCTAGACCAGTTACCTCCTGAACCGCCTTTTCCGTGCGTACCTGGGCATCTCCTACCCCCAAGGTGGTTTTCTCGTCCAGGTGATTTACTTCGATATCCCATCGCCACAAATAGAACTGAACGACTTGTTCGATGAGCATGTTGGGATCGCTGCAAATGAGTTAGGCCGGTTGACGATACAGGAGCGTACTGTTTTTACTCAGTCGATATCGTGTGGGCGCGATACAGACCAACTGTAACTGATGCGCTTCGCCCGCGGGTCGCCACCGTAATGGTGCGAGTTTTTTCACCCGCAATACCTGTTCTTCTCCGCCCCACATTGCTTTTACCGTTTCAAAGGGCGTTTGCTCACACAACAAAAGGGCCTTGGGGGTAGGTGCCTGTGTGCCATACACGCGATGTCGCCCTTTATCTGGCTGGGCTTCAGGTAGATGATACAGCTTGGCATCTCCCCGGATGCGCCCAATCAATGTGGTGTTTTCTGGCAATTCCCGCAATACAGTACTATTGGTGTACAAACCATCGACTACCATGCAAAGCGGGCGTTCCGCCGCGCCTTGTGAATCAAATGCTTCACGCAAATGCTAGAATTGTTCGGCGCCGACTGCACTGAGGGTATGCGTTTTGCGTGCGAGTTTATACTGTTCCCACTGTGCTTCGCAGGCCTTGGCCCGGGGTTTGGCTGGCATGGGGGGATGCGTCCAATCATCCGGGATCATCCGGGCTTGACTGTTAAGCCCCCGGTTTTAGTACCAATTCATATGAAGGTTCCTGGGGTTGTAATTCATACTCGGGGGCTCTTTGCCTGGCTGGTTGTGTAGCCGAGCGTAGCGAGGTGGAACTGCCAGCCAGGCAAAGAGCAGCAAATTCTCGGGGTGTCTTGTTGTTTAATGATAAATGAGGACGGTGATTGTTATAGTACTCCTTCCAGGCTAACGCCAGTTGTTGTGCTTCCGCGAGACTTTGAAAATAATGCATCTCCAAAAATTCGTCCCGTACTCTACTATTAAATGATTCTGCGTATCCATTTTGCCAAGGAGAACCTGGCGCAATAAAAAAGAGTTTCCACATCCATCTTTCCAAGCCACTGGCGCAGGTTACTCGCTATGTATTCAGAACCATTATCGGAACGAATATATCGCTGAATTCCCTGCTCGGGCATCAATGAAGCCAACACGTCAAGCACATCGTCTGAGGTAAAAGAATGAGCCGTTTTCAAACATTGGCATTCACGGATATATTCATCCACGATTACCAGAAACTTCAACAGGCGTCCTTTCACTGTGCGATCATGAATAAAATCCCAAGCCCACACATCGTTGCGTTCCATGGCTGCACGCTTGTCACATGCATTGGCTTTGTCACCAATTGCACGTTTTTTATGCCGTTTTACCGGAACACGAAATCCTTCCAACTTCCAAAGCCGATGCACACGTTTGTGGTTCACACGCCATCCGTCTCGTCGTAGGCAATTCGTGATATAACGGCAACCCCGTCGTGGATGGGACTTTACCAACTCATGGATAGCACACACCAATAATTCATCTTCGGGACGCTCCTGAAGCACATACCGCTGCGTACTACGATGTTGATGTGCAACATGACAAGCCCGACGCTCAGATACGCTGTAATTGCATTGAAGTTTCTCAACAACTTCTCTCCGTCGCGCCGGGCTTATAAGTTTCCCTCCGCGATGTCCCGAAGCATGGCCTTGTCAAGTTCTGCTTCTACATACCGCTCCTGTTCAGACTGGATTGGAGAGAACAGATAGGCGTCCTTTCCAGCCTTCAGCA